>CAZRLF010000067.1:0-2057 GCA_964601045.1 uncultured Bacteriovoracaceae bacterium | reverse complement strand
TTCCGCGTCTTTGAGATTCAAGCCCTGTGCCGAGTGCCATACCAGCGGCATCATCACGGGCAGAATTAATACGCTGACCTGATGCAAGTCTTTGCATCGCGCGTGCGAGCGCCTTCGTTGTTGATAACAACGTTCGCTGGCTCATCAGGCTTAAAATATGCGTATTAATTCTCATCTCTTCTTACTTACCTTTGCGTCCCTTTCTTAACGCCTCGCTTCTATTTTTGTTAAATTCTTCATTCTCACTCTCTTCTTCGTTTAAATTCGTAATGACACCCCTGCAGTTTTTTTATCTCGCTATGCCCAATGCCTAAACTTTCAATACTTTGGCTCCGCGAAATATCAAAAACATACAAACGCTTCAGGCACTCTGCTTCATAAACTTTTTCTTCTCGAATCAATCTCCAAAAACTACAGTTCTTCATCAACTCAATGATCGACCTCGATTAATTTTTATTCTGATTTTTAATTTACTTCGGTGCAGCAAGCCTTAAGATCTCAATCACTTACTGCGCATCAATCAGAAGTGCATCTACGCTATGCCCCACCAGCCCCAACGCTTTGCACAATGCAACTACCCATCAATATTGACCGGTTTCAGATAGCTAGACATTTCCGTTATATAATCCGGAAATGTCTAGACATTTCCGGCATACAATCCATAATGGTACAAGTATGAAAAGAGCGATCTCGCCCTATATTCAGGAGTTCTTAAACAAGAAAATCGTACTTCTGAGCGGCCCGAGACAAGTTGGTAAAACGACCCTATCAAAAAGCCTTTATCCTAACGCCGCCTACTACAACTACGATATTCCTGCGGATCGAAAGACTCTGCGCAATCAAAATTGGAATCATCACCCCTCACTGGTTATTTTTGATGAGCTTCACAAAATGAAAAAGTGGAAGCTTTGGCTGAAGGGAATATACGATGCGGGCCATCTCTTAGAACAAAAGATCCTCGTAACCGGCAGCGCTCGCCTCGACATTGCTAAAAGAATGGGAGACTCTCTTGCAGGTCGATTTTTGTCATTAAGACTTTTTCCTTTAGATTTAAAAGAAATCAATCAACCCAGAATGCTCGAAGATAATTATAGACGCTTACTTCAATGTAGTGGATTTCCGGAGCCTTTCTTGGCAAATAATGAGCGGGGCTATCTTCTCTGGAGACGTTCTCATTCAGATCTCATCTTAAGACAAGATCTTCTTAGTCTAGAGCAAACACGTGATCTCGATGGAATCGAGACCTTGGTTGAACTCTTATCTGATCGTGTAGGATCGACTGTCTCTTATAAATCACTTTCTGAAGATCTCGACCGAGATGATAAGACAGTTAAGCGATGGCTTAAAATACTTGAGAATCTTTATATTGTATTTCGAGTGCCGAGTTATTCTAAAAACATAACGCGTGGAATTAAAAAAGCAGGAAAGTATTATTTTTACGATATCGCTGCCGTCACAGGGGGTGAGGCTCAGAAATTTGAAAACCTTGTGGCTCTATCTTTAATGAAAGAAATCTGTTTTCATGAAGACACTCAAGGATTAAGAGGGAGTCTTTATTTTCTCCAAAATAAAGAGCGCAGAGAAATCGACTTCTTAGTTATTCAACGCGGCCGCCCCCCCAGACTTATCGAGTGTAAGCTGAGCGAATCAGAAGTAAGTACAAGCTTTAAACTTTTTGAAAAATATTTTCGAGATGCAGAAAAAATTCAGCTTGTTCGAAATTTTAAAAAAACATTTCAAAGTCGCGACGGTGTAAAAGTGATTTATGCGCTGAAGTATCTTTCAGACTTAGATTTTAGCTAGTAGATGTGAAAATCAAGAATCAACAATAGATTTGACCAGAATTCTGATCTCATTTGACACGTTTACCGCAATAATTCCAATACCAATCTCAAATTCAAATTCGCTTGCCCCATCACAGCAAGTCCGGCCTGCTGCAGGATTTGTAGTCTTGTAAACTCCGCTGTCTCCTCTGCAAAATCTGCATCCATGAGTTGCGATCTCGCCGCTGAAATATTCTCAATTAAATTTAAAGCATTGTTCTCGGCATAATCGAG
>CAZRLF010000066.1:0-2169 GCA_964601045.1 uncultured Bacteriovoracaceae bacterium | reverse complement strand
TATTACGAAATCTCATCACCTCATCCACATTCCTTTGGAGTTAGTGCAGACGCAGGTTTTCTTTCGGCTCGTCCCCAGGGCGCAATTCATTAGGCATTATCCGAGATTCTGCCAACTCATTTGACTACGTTGGATGGCTTCGGAAGCCTTTTATCATCTTCGAGGTGGTAAGAGTTCTGGCATGGTTCCTCATGTTATGAAGGGATCTCACTGGTTTTTTCGTGACAGTCACACGAATAGAATTTTTGATATTACGAAGAATCAATTTGATGAGACTCCTGACTATTCACTAGGCAGGCCGGCCGCATTTTTGTCGAATGGAAATATGAAGATAGACATGCCTTCTAAGCGGGCCCTTATATTGATCTATCGGGTTATTGAGGATCTTCAAAAAAAGCGGTGCATTCAATAACTCGAGGGGAAGTGTTCCCGCATCACCTTTTATCCTTTCCACACTCTTGTTCAATGTAGGGGCTCAGGCCAAACCACTAGAAATGTGAGCACATCTTATTCTCAAACACTGACAATTTCTGATCTTCGCTTTTTAAATTCAGCCAGAATTTAAATTCTGGATCTCATTCTGAATTCAGATCCAGTTCCTGTATACCGCATACGATATTCAATACTTTTGGAGGCGGGGGGCGGTTGGTCCTGAACTTGTTCTCCAGTTTTCGGTTGAGGCAAGGGCGGTATTTCCGGTGCTATTGGCGGCGTAGAGGGGTTTAAAAATTAGAAGGTCTAAAAGTGACTAAGTAGATTTGAGATCAATCTTGCGCATCTCTTTTGAATTGCAAAAACGAGCGGAATCGTTGGGGATTTCGGAGCTGGACCTTGTTCCGAAAGAATCTTTCGTCTGATTTCTTGAGCCATTTTAGTATCACCATTAGTTGTATTTGCAATAGTAGCTTCGACTGCGGGATACAATTTCAAAACTTTAGGTAGCCGAGCAAACTCAAAATAACGTGGTATGAACATTAAGCGAACGGAGTCTCTACTATGCAGGTGGGCGTCTATTTCCTGACGAACGAGTGCACCAGTTAACTTACCCCCAGAAAATTCAATAATTTTTTTATTCATGTAAGGGATAAACTGAACGATCTTCGCTCGATCGAGGTCGACGGCTTCTGCAGTTACGTGAGTCCACTGTCCAAGGCTCAATTCGTCTTCAACTTGACCGTCAGCATTTCTCTTTTGCAAAATGAACTTCACAGGAACGGGGTGTCGATTGCCTTGGCTTTCACCTAGAAACTCATCGAACACAGCCCCTTCGGGATCAAATCGGCGAAAATAAATGCCGTAGACCTCTGAGGGTCGGCCATTTATTTTTACGGAGAAAACAGCGCCCTTCTCTCCTTTTCCATTCCAGGCTGGTACTTGGACTTGGCCTTCCGGAAAGGTGATTTTCAATGATTTTGTGGGATCGAGTTGTTGCCAATCAACGCCTTCATCGCGGTTCCGTTCTTCTCCCGTTTTTTCGGCGTAGATCAAATGTGGGCAGTTAAAGAATGAGGTGCAAAGAAGAATTTTTAGAATGGAGTTTTGTAGCCGCCGCATTTGGAGGACTCTGTAGCATAAATCGCCCGTAAAGGGGACTCGCTAGATATTTCCGCTTGAGCAACATCGAACCGGCTGTGGCATATTTTAGCTATTTGAAATTGTTAGTGAATTTGGTTCGATGTCTCATTAGAAATCGGACCGAACCTAAAAAAAATTTTGGAGGCGGAGCAAAACCAGACGCACTCGCTTATCCACATGACACCATTAAGTTTTTCGTCGAAACCAAAGATCGAATTTTTTCCGAATGCATCGAATTTTATAAGAATGGGCTCTCCCTTCGTGAGATTGAATCTCGCACTGGTGTCGCCAAGAGTACAATTCGTCATATGTTGATCGACAGGGGTTTTGTCCTTCGAAATTTTACATCTGGTTTAATAACAAAACTTCAACGGACACAGGGGAATCGACCCGGTGCCAGACCTTACGGGTATGGCTGGACGGCCACCTTGTTGTGGACCCGAAAGAGTTTGTTGTTGTCCGCAAAATAGCGATCGTCTTAGCAATCGCGGCAGCCAGCGCAGGTCAGCTTCCAAAAATTATTTATCAGGTTAGGCTGGCGCAGCTTCAACTCCTGAAGGAATCTCAAGCTTCAAAATGGGGACACCTGATTAT
>CAZRLF010000065.1:0-2424 GCA_964601045.1 uncultured Bacteriovoracaceae bacterium | reverse complement strand
TTAAATCAAAGCCAATTATTGCGCCATCTTTTTGGCGGGTATCTGGGCGTAAATCGAGATCTCGCGGCTGCTTTCTACATTCACAACTATCAGTATTCCTCTCAAGCTTTTTTGTGCAAAATGACCACATTATGAAACATCAGCATTTGGCTTTCTTTCTTTTTACCTTTTTACCGGCACCATTTTCTTTGCTAATTGCAAACGAATCTTCTGCCAAATCGTGGGAAGGGCGAGCAAAACAGCTGCGCAAGGAAGCCGGAGCTGAAGATGTTATTCAGAAAGCTGAAAAACAACATGAAGAGGTAATCAAACCTGCCTTTGAACACAAGGATGTGTCGGGAAAGGTTATTCTATGCGAAAAGGCGAGTAAATGTGCGTTCTTTTCGGACGAAAAAAAGACCGTTCAATTGATTGAGAAATACAATCCATGGGTTATCGCCCGCGCATGGGAAGCAAGATGGAAGGATTACCAAAAGGCGATGGATGAATTACTCCAACTTCCAGATTCAGAACTCGCCAAAGCGCTGCCAGAGCTTGTTGAAGCCACAACACTTGCTGAAGATAAAGGCGGGGCGCCTAAAGAGAAGAAGGCATGTGAGACAAAAAAGAACCGATTTTGCTCTGAACAGCAGCCACGCTTCAAAGGTGACTTTTCTGATCTGTTAGGCTTTCCCAAGGCTCTCATTGACGGAATCGCAAATAAGAATTGGTCTGTAGAAACAAAACAATTGGCATTAGAGACTTTTTGGAATTCCGTGCTAGCTACTGCTGAGTGCGTCTCGGGTGAATTGATTACTCTAATGGCTGCCCAAGCATTTGTTAAGCAAGCCTGCGAGCTAAAACAACTCTCTGAGTTGAAATGCAAGCTAGTTGATTCAGCCAAAGAAAAAGTGATGAAACTGAACGAAAAATCCATTGCAACTGAGATGAATTTTTCTAGTGTGAAAGCGGCTCGAAAAACTCTAAAGGAGTGGAAAGCAAATGCAGATGCAACTAATATGCTGGCTCAAGAATTCGTGAAACTAGTAAAGGAAATACGAAATTGAAATGCGAAAAGCTACCGCACTTTAACTATTCTGGTTTGCTATACTTTTCTTCAAGTTGATCGACTAAAGAGTCAAGATCTTCAACATCTTCCTGATCGATTTCGACAAAGGCATCGGCTATTTCGTCCTTTTGAATCGCCTCTGATTTCTTCGTCAGACCCGTGTTTCTCGTATCTCGTAAGTGAGACGACTGTTGGTTCTTTCGAGTCAATTTTTCAGGCGAGAGTATCGCGGTCTCATCTGGAACTCGGTCTTCTAAAGTTGGCGAGTAGTTTTGATTCTGCGGCCTATGCCATGACGTTTTGCGGTCCATCCATGTTTTATATCTCTCAAAAGAGAATTGGCCCTCCTCAGCCCCCGCTTGAAGAACATTAACAAGTTTTGAAAACTCACCAGTCCGAATGAGGTTCTTCATGGAATGCACTGACTTCAAAATTTCGCAACAGGGGACGATCATTTTATGATCTTTCAAGTAAATGAGTTTTTGAGAAATTACTGCAATTAACGTATCAGCAAGTTGCGCTCTAACGCCATCCTGGATTTCCGAAGGAAATGAAGAAGTCAGCCGATTCAATGCATCCACACAGTTGGCCGAATGCATGGTCGCAAAAACAAGATGCCCAGTTTCTGAAGCATTAAGTGTAAGCTGCATGGTTTCAGGTGTTCGCATTTCACCGACCACAAGAACATCCGGATCCTCCCTCATTGCGTCCAGAAGGCCTTGATAATATGAGGGCGTGTTGTGCTCGACTTCTCTCTGCCTTATTAGAGATTTTTTAGGGTGAAGTATGTATTCGATCGGACTTTCAAGCGTGATGATATGCTTGCTCTTGTTAAGATTAATTTCCTGTATAAATGCCGAAAGTGTGGTCGATTTACCTGACCCGGTGGGTCCCGTGATCAGAATTAATCCAGTTTCTTCATTGAGCAAATTTACTAAATCAGGATGCAGATTGCATGATGCAAGTGTCATTTGTACAGGTGAGAGCAATCGAATAGAAAGTCCAACCCCCCGCATCGTTTGCAGCAGATGAATCCTAGTTCTTACTCCCGATATGGTCTTCGCGAAATCGAAAGAACGTCTTTCCATGAAAAGCTTCCATCGATCACTCCCCAAAATTTCCTGAGCCAGTTGATATAGAGCTTCCGATGAGATTCTTTCTGAAATTGTCTTTAGCTGTCCCCTGATTCTAAGGGTTACTGGACATTCCGGTTCGAGGTGAACATCACTTGCTTCTTGTTGTTTTGCAAGTTCAACAAATCCAACCAATTTTGTTTGCATGGCCTTCATTATCGGTTTGTTGAATCAAAAAGGCAATGTGGCATGGGAGCTAACGATTTTCCAGTTCCCGTTTCACCGATCAAAAGAACCGGATGG
>CAZRLF010000064.1:0-2525 GCA_964601045.1 uncultured Bacteriovoracaceae bacterium | reverse complement strand
CGAACTAGGCCTCAGCTTTGCACCGAGTGCTTTGAGTTTGTGTACAAGTAGATCCACGTCAGTAATCCTTAGGACCGTCTCTTTTGTATTTTCGCTGTCGTCGGCCTGATTTTCGAGATTTGATCATAGTATTTTCTGACTTGTTTTAGAAAATCCTTCCTTTCGATTCGTTTCGCACGAAAAGGAAGACTCACAGTTTCCCATTTCATGCCATTTTTCACATGAGCCCATCGCTCGCCTTTCTTGTCGTGAAAATGAAGAAAAGGGACAGACCGAAAATAAAAAATTCCTATTCCTTTCTGTTTGATAAATTCCCAACTCTTAACCTCTGTGAGAATATCTTTCAGATCAGCAAGTTTAGAAGGAGCGGTATGCCCCATTTCACATTCCTCGATTCACAGCTTCAATCTTATGGCCATCCAGATCAAAAATGTAGGCCGCAAAATAATTCTTTCCATAATCCTTTTTAAAATCTGGAGCGCCATCAGATTTTCCACCAGCAGCAACAGCTCTTTTAAAGAACTCTTTAACTACTTCCTGATCCTTTGCCGCAAAAGCAAAATGCGACCCATTAGAAGCTGATGAACAGCCTCGTTCCTCATCCAATGGAATGCAAATCCAAAAGAACGCCTTTTCAAGGCCATAACCGACGGAATAAGCATCGGAATACAAACACTTTAATCCTAATGATGAAAGAACCTGGTCATAGAATTTTTTACTTTGTTCTAAGTTAGCGACTCCTAATGAAATGTGATCCAGCATAACAAAAGAATAGTGTTTCTCCTGTCATTAGGACAAGGACTGGAAAATATCATCTAAAACGCGCTATCTTTCTAATAAATGTGGTATTAGGACTGCATGAAATTGGGCATTTCCACCTTCGTGTTTACATCTTTGGCGTCGTGGATTTTGACCCTGTTAACACCGGCAATCGCGCAAGACGCAAATGCAAAAATCGAATCTTACCCCGCTCTTATTGAACGGATAGGACGGATAAAGGCCAATTCTGGCAGCGAACTATGACCTCTTTATACGACTCCTGCGCCCCAATGCCTTCTCGAACCTTTACCTCTCCAAAAATCTCCTCAAAATCTGAATTTTCGTGGGAGGAAAATCGGCGCGGTACCACCCGCGAGTTTTTTTTACGCAAAACTCCCCCATTCAGGCCCCGGCCGACAAAAAGAAATTTTCATTTGTTCGGAAGAAATTAAATCAGACCTTTTAGAAACGTTTCAGCACCGATCCATTCCACGCCAGACTGACTCACTCCGGCTCGCTTTCCCTGAAAGGATACTTGGTAACTTGGGACCTTGGGGTATTTAGCCTTTAACAGGCGGAGGCCTTTATTTATATCTTTATCGCTCCATTTTGCTTCGACGAATTGAATCGGCTTGCCGTTTTCAAGAATGACAAAGTCGACTTCAGTTTCATGGACATCTCGAAAATATCTCAATTCCAGGGATCTCGCCTTAGTGTCCTGTTCGAAGTGAATCCATTTTAGCAGATGGCAGGCAAGCATATTTTCAAATCGAGCGCCTTCATCGGTCACTAAGGTCCAATCGAATAAATATAACTTTTGTTCCTTCTTTACGGCGCGGACTTTCGGTGGACCAAAAGGTGGAACCCGAAAAATGGCATAGAGATTTTCGAAGATATCGAGCCATCTTGAAACGGTTTTATGGCTCAAATTCAGGTCTTCTCTCAAACTATTGATTGAAAGTGGGCTTCCAATCACGTCTGGAAGCCTGAGAAACAAGAGCTCCATAGTGCCCAAATCTTGCGTCTGTTCGAGCGACGTCACCTCATCTCGAATCAATCGAGTGCGGTATTCTTGGCTCCATCGCTTCGCCTTTTCTTCAGAGCCTGAAAAATAGGGCTCCGGAAATCCCCCAAGCTTAAATAACTTTAAAAGTACCTTTGAATCAGGCAATGGAAGTTCGGCAAAACTGAGCGGGTGCATTCTCAGATAGTGATAACGTCCTTGAAGCGAGTCACCTGCCCGTCGGTACATATCTAGTTTTGCACTCCCCGTTACAAGAATTTTCTCTTCTCTACCCGGACGATCGTAACAGCCCTTTAAAAAGTTTCTCCATTTTCTGTATTTGTGGATCTCATCAAAAACTAGGAGTCTGCCCTTTGGAAGTTCAAACCTCAGAATTTTCTCACGGTCGGGGGGAATATCCCAATTCAAATAACAAGTCTTGCGAGAATCTGTATTCAATAGAGAAAGTGCCAGGGTAGTCTTTCCCACTTGACGTGGACCCCCCACAAAAACCATTTTTTCATTTAGATCTTTGAGAATTTGTTTCTTGAGATATCGATCCATAAGACGATGATCTCACTTATTTCTACAAGTGTCAAAAAAAGTATAAACTAATTTATATATGAGTCAAATTTAGTACAGTGTGGGGCAGTATTATTCCGTAGGGTGAAGGATCTACTTGTATGCAATGAGGCAAAAGCCAACCGAATCGGCATTGAGCCAAGAGAAGCGCCATCAGATTTTGCACCGATTGAGCCAATTA
>CAZRLF010000063.1:0-2976 GCA_964601045.1 uncultured Bacteriovoracaceae bacterium | reverse complement strand
TAAAAACAACGGCATGGTTCTTGCTTCTTTGACGGGGGTGGCTCAGTTATTTCAAAAGTGGCTAGTTCCTTGTATTTTACTGTCATTTTGCATTTTTCATGTCTCTTTATGCGCCGCAGCAGAAGTAAGCTCAGAGAATGGTGTTCTCACTTCTGCAACCAACTTACAATCGGACAGCTCTTTTCCAATTTCTGAGGATGAACTTAAAGATCTCGCGCACAAGCTCTCACCCAAAGTCGACCTATTCAGAGAAGTCTGGCAGCGAGATCCTACAGCAGAATTTTATGCAGGGACGACGCGCGATTATCTGTATTGGATTCTCGGTCAATTCAAAGATCTAAATACAAGTGAACAGATCAAAAAAAAGAAGCAAGAGCTTCTAGAGATAAAATTTATTCAGATTCGAAGCATGGTCGGACAGGAATCTGATGCTGATATTCTCAGTCAGGACTTCAGCAAACTTTTACAATTAAACGGTGATCAGTTTGGAATTAGAAAACTCGATTTGATTAATTTCGATCGACTCGATCCTCTTCACGAACAAGGTCAGAGCGAATTTAATCAAGGTTATATTCCTGTCGAAAAAATGCGACTTTCTCAAAATGGAATTATTATAGATCCCCATTTCGGAAATGGCCTTCGTGATTTAATTTCTGGGCAGATCAGCGTTCATTTTGCAGACGAACACAGATTCTGGAACACGCATTATGCAAAAAGGGGTCTGAACCATCCCCTTCTTCTAGCACTTCGGCACCTCAGAATTGTAGCCCAAGATTATCTTAAACGTCACGGCGATGGAATTCCTCGTAGCGAACAACTCCTCTCTGCAATTGACCAAGCAACAGTTAGAAAAATTAAAGAAATCATCAAATCTGCACGACATGATCCAAAATTCATTGAGCTTTTAAATAATCAACAGAGTCTCAAATGGCTCAATGGCTCAATTCAAAAAAGTTTTCGATCTTATAGCAATGCAACGGCTGCGTTTGAAATTATGAAAGAAATGGGGGTAATATCTCTCATTGAATTGTTTCCCGAAAAAATAGAATCTATTTTTGGATATCTTCTAAAAATTAAAAAGGATCCTAAAAAAATCGCAGAAGCTTTTAAAAAATGGGGGGTCGCTCCCAAGCAGATTTATCAGCCCCTTGATTACTACCTACCCGATCAAAAAATCTATCATGGCACTGGAAGCGAATTAGCTTTTAGAAGCATCATTAATCAAGGCGTCATCCCCTCAGACTCAAGTAAATTGGCGGGACGAGGCTTGTACGGAGTAGCATACGAGAATCTTGAGTTCGCAAAACGATGGTCTCAAAATCTAGCTCGGACCGATGATGTTGTTATCGCCTTTCAGCTTAAACCTGAAACTAAAATTATTGATATAACTCAAGGTGCAGGAAAAATTCTCTTTGAAAAATTTAAATCTACTGACTCCGGAGTACAAAATAGTATTTACGACCTTTTTGCGGAGACTTTTGGCGCCGATATTATCGTCTACCCTTTTTCAGATAAAAAATTAAAAACCAATAGAGCTTTTGTTCTCAAAAACGCCGATATGATTGTTTCGAGAAGAGGAGTTTTTAAAAACCCTCGACTTTTTGCTGAACTCGTAACTGAGTTTAAAAATTCGAACGCCCTTCTAAAAAAAACAAAAAGCATTCAAACAATTCTTTCAATTTTAAAAGATTTTTCAGTAACCCCTCTGATGCCATCAGAAAAAGACTACCTGGTCTCACTATTTAATGAAGAAACTATCGAGGAAATATTTAAACCAGAAAATTTTATATTACTGAACGATCAGCTTAGTTTTAATACTCATCATTTGGTAAATTTACTATTTAAGAACTCATTCGCATCAAATATTTACGACCGCATCTCTGAAATTTTACAAATGCGAATCTCAGCTTTGAATAAGACGATGACTAAAGTTCTAGGCGCACAAATAGATTGGCCTCAACAAATCTGGGATCAGATACCGCAATTATTGCAAGATTCTGATTCGGACGTAAGGTGGACTCTAATTCTACTCCTTGAATCTAAGCCTGAATGGCCCTCAGGCGTTTGGGCTCAAATTCCGTCTTTAATGACTGATTCCGAGTCATCTGTAAGAGATCGTATTGCCTTTGCCCTAAAATCTCGACCTTACTGGCCACAAAATGTTTGGAGTAAAATACCCCAGATCATGAACTCCCCCGACATTTCTGTAAAATTATCCATAGCATCTGCTCTCAAACATCAAAAAGATTGGCCAAAAGAAGTTTGGGCGAAAATCCCTGGATTGATGAATCACCTCGACGAAAACCTTAGAGCCGAAATTGCTCAGGCACTGTACTGGCAACCTCATTGGCCAGAAGAAGTCTGGGATCAGGTGCCAGCAACATTAAAAAGGCTTTACGAATTTGCCACATTCAAAATGGCCCAGGCACTTAGAGGTGACAGGCAGTGGCCAGAGAAGTTTTGGAAGCAGGCTTCTTTACTAATGCGACACCCTGAAACTTCAGTCAGGGATGATATTATCCTGGCACTTTCTTATCAAAAACATTGGCCTCGAAAAGTGTGGAAGAAAATTCCGAATCTTTTGCGGGACAAACACTCCATAGTACGACTTCATACGCTTCAAGTCCTTTCTGAAAAAGCGATTTGGCCCTCTCAAGTCTTGGATCAAATACCTGAACTTATGATTGATTCCAATTTTCAGATTCTAGTGAGTATCGCACAAAAGCTCGCCATCCTCCCAGATTGGTCAATTGAAGTTTGGAACCAGATCCCAGAATCAAAAAAGTCTACTCATCCTTATGTGAATAAGCTCATAAACAGAGCACTTACGAATCAGCAGACGCTTCATCCTGAATTCTGCGCAAAGAAAATGGCTGAATTAGGAATCACTATCGAACCCCCTTTGGATTTATAAGGGAATACAAGATAGAGATAGTCTGCGAGTTTCGCTGGATTAATTAAACTTTCGCTGGTGAA
>CAZRLF010000062.1:0-3193 GCA_964601045.1 uncultured Bacteriovoracaceae bacterium | reverse complement strand
TATTTGCGATGCGACAGGCTTGCCCCAAATCATTGCTAGATTCGATTAGAAGTGTTTTAAAGCAGCTTAAGACTCGGGGCCTTTGGGCTTGAAAATTGCATATAAATGAAGGGGGCGAGATGAGGGGGGAGTGCAATGAGGACTGGAAAGCGAGGAATACGTAGCTTTCCAGAGTTACGGATTTTGTAGAATGAAAAACTTGTTGGGGAGCAAGGAATTGGCAAGGAGAGTGGCGTTTGAGCAGTCGGAGTCGATCTCAGTCTATTCGTGTAGCGTTAATTTCATCGCTATCGCTCGCCCTCATTTTCCTATTACCACATCGCGCTTTTGCAGCAAACAATAAGCCCAATACGAAGGCGGTCGATTGTGCGAAAGCACTCACTTGGGTTGCAAAGGTCGAGAGCGTTGAAGATCGACTGAAGCTTCTTGTGAGTTTGCTCGATCGTCATCCGAATATCGTGACGGTTAACCTTTCGTATAAGCGAAATCTGCTTGAAACTTATGCGCACGTTCCTGAGCTTCAAAAGCATTTAGGAAAAGATGCCGCGAGTTTTGAAACGGCGACGCCTACGATTCGTCGCGTTCGTTATGTAGCATCAGGCGAAGCTCAATATAATACGGAAGCGATCGAAAAGTTTTTGGAGGCGCGAGTCGTCGATGTACAGGGATTGGAACTGGTCGATGGTGGAGATTTACTCACTCAGATTCGCTCATTTAAGCAGAACTCTCGTCGCACCTCAGGTACGCCAAATGACCAGAAGCCCGATGGTTCGGTCGGCCCAGAGGGACGCGAAGTTTTTGATGAGAAAGCATTTACAAAGAAAGTTCGTAAACTTCTTCAGGTGGTTCCTTTCATTTTTGATTCAGAAGGAAAGCCACAGTTTTCAAGATGGGCTCAGGATCGTGAAGGTCTGATGACTCAAATTCGCTCGGCCACTGTACAAGAACTAGAAAACCGTTATGGAGATTTACTCAAAGAACATCTTGAACAGCAGATTGAAGCTATTGCTGAGTATCGAGATCCTGAAACGGGTCGTAAAGAAGGATTAGGTCAGGTTAAGGTTCTTTATGAGAATATTAAAAATCAATTCTTAGATAGAGACTTGCGTTCGGCTCTTACCCCGATTGGTCGGGACGGAGCAGTGGCAGAAGAAAGAGCTTTAAGTCTCGAAACTCTGCCCGCTTGGGTTTCACCAGTTCGAGGATGTTATGGTGGAGATTGCTCGATTCTTTCTGTTCCCTACTATTCTCTCGTGAAGGGAACAAAGGCTCACTTTATTCGAAAAACTCATGATACGAATGAGCAACCTTCAGGCTACGCAATCAGTGTTCCCGTCACCGTAAATGGCAAAACAGTTCCTTATATTCTCACGATCAACGGGGTGACGCTTACTCAAGTGGATGTCGAGATGGCCGTGCGAATGATCGCGGATGAGTATCAGACAACTGAAGTCGTGCTTCCGGATTTTAAAGCCCATCCCAATTTGGTGAATACGGAGGCGGCTCGATCAGGGATGACCCTGAGCAAGAGAAAATCTGTCAAAGTGATTTTTCCATCCGGCTGGTCAACGGTGGATGCTTATATGAAAGAAAATCAAGTTTCAGGTTACACCAATTATTATTATGGGCCTGATATCGAGAAAGCTTATTTAAGTTCCATTGGTTCTGAAGAGCCACGACTCTTAGAAACTTCCAGCGGAGCAATTAACGAAGGGCCTCGATATCAAGAGGTCAAAGACCTTCTTCAAATTCCACTGATGCAACGTGCGATTTTGGGTGTGCAAGCATTGAGTGATAATAAAAAATTTGTGAAGGTCGATGACATTGTGAGAATTTTGAATCTCACTCAAGGGCAGATTCAAGCGGCGCGTCTTTTGACAGAGTTGTCTACGACTCGGACTCTTTCGCTCAAAGAATATCGACTGGCAGAAGAAGAACTTGGACTTAATCTTCAAAATCTTTTGGAGCTTGAACCTTCAGCGCGTGCAACGACGCTTCGGGCTCTTTATCGAGAAGAACCCAAATTATTTACCGAGCATAAAGTGAGAAGTAGTCCCAAAGCGATCAACGCCCTCATAGATGCTTATGGATCGTCCTTTCCAGAAGAAATTAGAAATATTTTAAAGGCGAAGGATCTCTCCGATGGTCAGACACTTAAACTTCTTGAAGCTCTAAAGCCAGCCCTTACAGAAGGCGATCTTGCGAAGTCAGTTGCGTTTCAAAAGCAATTTGAAGGAACGAGTTTAGAGGGATGGGCACGCGATGCGATTCCTCTCGTGTTTGTCCGAATGAATACAGCGGACACAGCTCTTGGGAAAAAATTGATTTCGGCTTTAAGTTCTCGTGAGTCTCATTTTGCACTGACAGCGCTCAAACAACCTGCGCTGCGAGAGTCTCAGATGCTTCGAGGATTTCAAGAGATCGCTCGAGTGATGGAAACTCAAGGGCTTTCATTTGAGCGAGCCAGAGATCGATGGCTTTTAGATATTTCAGGATCAGCGAAGGCGAAAGCACGATTTTTAGGAATGAGTTTTACATCTGCGGACTTCAATGAATTACTTTCTAAAATTCCGATTTCTCAAAGGCCAGAAGTGGAAAATGCTATGGATGAATTTAGTTCCTATCGATTGTTTGCCTCTCTTGCAAGGAAGTCTGAAAACGCTGGTGAAGCAAAACCTGTGGCGAAGCCAGAGGGATTACTCGTCGAAAGTTTTGAATTCACATCGGCGCCTATTCCTGAAGGTGGAGCTAAATTTATGATGGGCAGTTCACCGACGGAGCCGGGACGATATGATCATGAAAATCAAATCGAAGTGACCCTCACAAAACCCTTCCAAATGCAGACGACAGATTTTACGTGGGGCCAACTTGAGATGGTCAGAGATGCGACTGGAAAGCCCTATAAAGAAATTTTTAAGAATCGAAAATCCCATGAAACAAATAATTATCCGTTGACGCAAATCACTTGGGAAGAAGCTCGAGAAATCTTAAAAGATTTAAGTGAGGTCGATGCGAAGTGGGATTGGAGACTTCCGACAGAAGCGGAGTGGGAATATATGATTCGAGCGGGAACGACGACAGCCTATTCGTTTGGAAATGATGTCACCGAGCTTAAAGATCATGGCTATTACTCTCAAAATTCTGGAAGCAAGAGTCATCAAGTGATTGAGAAGCGCCCAAATCCTTGGGGTCA
>CAZRLF010000061.1:0-3359 GCA_964601045.1 uncultured Bacteriovoracaceae bacterium | reverse complement strand
AGACACTTTTTATTTATAAGATCAGCAAATTCTCCAACATTCTTAACAGCCTCCACTTCTCCTACCCTAAACCGAATAGAAAAAGTTTTTTCTACTGCTACGACGATTGAAATTTGCATTAACGAATCCCATTCGTCGACTTCTTTTGCCGATAAGACAGGGGTTAGTTTAGGAGCCTCCATAAACAGATCCTCAAAAATTTCCTGAAGTCTTTCAATGACCGTTGCTTGCTCCACTAAATCTCCTCTCCACGTCGATGGCCGTAGTTTTCTCTATGTACGATGAAATATCAAGTTCAAAGGTCCGAGCTGTTTCATTCTCTTTAGTTAATATAAATCCCATATCGAGGAATAAATTTTTGACCATTTCGTTTTTGAGTGTTGCCTTGTAGAGGCCGACAACTTTTTCACACGCCTCAATTTTGGCCAAGCGAATAATTTCATTTGTTACCGCCTCTTCGACCTGCCTCTTCAAAACGCGACAACTCATTAACCATGTGTCCACTTCCATGATTTCATTTTTCTTTTCTAAGATGACCACTGATATCAACCCATGATCTCCAAATTTATCGGAAAGTCGAACTGAAAATGCCCGTCTAGAATTATCTTTCAAAAGATTTAAAACATCCGCTTCAGTTCTTCGCTTTGTCGTAACATTGAACTGATTACTTTTATTTATAAGTTGGGCAATTCTGGGGATATCGACAGATGTAAATTCAGACACCACCGCCTTCATCTGTAGAGATTCCAAATACGTGCGAATATCGGTCGAATTATTTTCAACCAATTTTCGTTCGGTTTCGATTTGATACTGCTTCGTTCGAAGAGCATCTTCTTTCGTAATTGATTTAGGCTCAAAATATCGTGAATCTTCCAATTTGGAAATGAAGGTCGACGGATCATCTCCAAGAAGTATGGTTGAAACTTGTGGAAGAAACTGACGAACGATTTCTATTTCAGCAGGATTATCATCAATAAAAACAAAACTCTCTAAGCCAAGATTGAGCTCCTCTGCTATGCGTCGGATATTATCAGATTTTGGATCCCAATTGGCTTTGAATGAAACAAAATGATTTAGCTTTAATACCATCTCTGGATGCTGCAAAAATGCGTTTTTCGCAACTACCTCTGTATTCTTGCTGCAGACTGCAAGGAGAGTTCCGCGCTCCATCAGAGATAGAATATATTTTTGAAAAGACTTGAAGGCTTCGCCAGTCGAGGATGTATCTCCAAGAATTATACCTTCAATCCCATCGTCTCCAATCGCTCCACCCCACAGAGTATTATCCAAATCTACCACCAGAACTTTTTTTGGAGGATTCGTTAAAGAATGGACGAGGTGTACAGATTCTTTGGCAATATCTACAAGGAAATCCGGCGCGCCTATCTGTTTGCTTTCATACCATCCTCGATCGTCGGAAGTTTGAAGTGCCCCCCGTCGAAACGCCAAGAATTCTAAATCACAGATGTGCACATAAGACGGGGATCGAAGGCCGATTTCGAGATTCACCCGCTTTCGAAAACTCCAAGAAGAACCCAAGGTTTTGGTTCGATATGAACCCAAATCGAAGCCTCGAGGTAAAAGAAAATTTCCTAATAAAATTTCCGATCTGGTTCTAGTATAAAGCGTGCTGCAAAGCGACAAAATAGATTCGCACACCTGAATGGCTTGAAGTTCTTGAGTGTCGCGGGTATCTGTGAGCTGGCCCAAATAATTACAATGAGTATGCCCCGGTAAAAGTATTGTAACTTCCGGACTAAATTTATAAAGCAGGCTCGATTCGTTCAAAATCTCTGAGTGAAAATTATTAAAATCACCTAAAAACAAGTCAATCTCCATTCCCGAGATGAACGCGAGGTGTTCAATAATGCTATCAAGTGGGTGAGTGCTGTAACCACTCAGCAAAGCAATCTTTAATCTCTCTTTCAATATTCCTTCTCTGGCAAAGTTCTGTTTTGCAGCTTTTTTTCTCAACGTATTAAGAAGAATAAGTTCGTGGCACGAAGTTGCGCTTTTTGTCTTTGCTTCGAGTTCTTTCCAAAATAATGAATTACGAGTTTCGAGTAAGATCTTTAGCTCTTGCATCAGCTTGTCCCCAAAAGAGAATACCGAAACTTAACTGATGGCTTCCAGCATTCATTTTGCTTGTTTTAAGAAAGCTTCTATATGCGTTACAAGCGTGGCAGCAGCTATATTGTGACTAATGGCACTCCAATGCCCGTCTTGAGGAATATAAAGCTGATCGCGAGCCAATCCATTTGTCTTCGCCTCTTCCAGCGCCGGCTCAGTCATTATACAGTGTAGGGATAGATTACTGCAGAGCTTATCAAAAAGCTGAGTAGGTCGATTTGCTGAAAACTGTTCATCAGAAAGGCCTGCTGCCTTTAGTCGCCCTTTAAACTCTTCAGGAAATAATTGATATGAACGTGGAATACTCAATATAAAGAGTGGAGTTTTTCGTGCTGCCAAAAACGATTTAATTTTTTGCATGCTAAGAGAAGTCTGTTGGAATGCCTTCATTGATTCCGGGGGGGTTTTAGCATCGAGCATATCGAGACTTGCCTTTGTAAATGGAATTGCTTTTCGTGGCTTATGAGGGCTCAGCGTTTTCATTTCTTTAATAATCGATATTAAATAGAGGAGGTTCGATTGATCCACCAGCCAGTTCTTCAACTTGCTTAAATAACCATCATGAATAAGAGTGGGAATGACGTCTCGAGGAGTTATCCGGCCATTGTAGACTGAAAGTTTATCTATCTGTTCTGCATTTTCAAAATCGTTTTCTGTGAAACCGATAACTACAAGGTCTGGTCTGAACTTTGGATAAAGCTCGTCAAGCGTTCGCCATTCGTTTTCTGTGCCATATCCAGGCACGCCGGAATTCATAATTTGAATCGAATAAGAGGGAAATCTTTCTTCCAGAATTTCTCTTACTCGATTACAATATACTTCTGTTTCGGAGACCCCCCAGCCAAAGGTAAACGAATCTCCGATGAACAGAATTTTTTGCAGAGGATTTGAGGCACTTGATTGAGGAGTTTCGCGATTACCCAGTGAATCTGTTTGGATTCTAATTCCATGAGATTTAAAGCGACCAGCTCGCCAAAATTTATTCAACCCAGATTGAAGGCGATAACCTCTATAGTCATCCGCCGTAAAGATGGGCGGAACTTCAACAAAGTAATGCGAGAAGAATGGAGCGTACCTTACGGCGAGTTCCAAACACAAAAAACAAGCTATCAAAAATATTAATAGTTTAAATAAGCGTTTGAAAGCTAGCTCAATTTTGATCCCCAGCCTCATATTAATGTGCAAAATGACGGACTTTAGTAAATACCATCGAAAGACCGCGCTTATCG
>CAZRLF010000060.1:0-3438 GCA_964601045.1 uncultured Bacteriovoracaceae bacterium | reverse complement strand
TCTTCTTCGTTTAAATTCGTAATGACACCCCTGCAGTTTTTTTATCTCGCTATGCTCAATGCCTGAACTTTCAATACTTTGGCGGAGCGATAAATGCTGAGACATTAAACGCTTCAGGCACACCGCTTCATAAATCTTCTCTTCTCGGGTCGATTTCCAATAAATACAGTTCTTCATCAACTTGATGATCGACTTTGTTTCATTTTTATTCTGATTCTTAAATCGATACGGCGCCGCAAGACTTACAATTTCAATCGCTTACTGCGCAGCAAACGAATGCGCGTCTAGACTCTGCATCAAAATTTATATGCACGGGGTCAATTTAATGAAGCAATGAGATAGGCTAGAAGAGTTTTAAATATAGATTTTTGACTATACTTAAAAATTATCAGACAATTATTAAGTATGTTTAAAAGACTATTAAACCCTTTGCGAACTAGCAGTTTTTTCATTTTTGGAGCTCGTGGCACAGGTAAATCAACTTTTATCAAACAGCAATTTTCTGCTGAGCGCTCTTTCTACATTGATCTACTAAAGCCTGAAAACGAAATGCGATATAGCGTCTCTCCGCAGTCACTCGTAGGAGAATTAGACGCCTTACACTTTAAGCCAAAATGGATCATCATTGACGAAATTCAAAAAGCTCCCAAAATATTAGACTTAGTACACTCACTGATCGAAAACAGAAATCTCAAATTTATTCTTACAGGTTCGTCCGCCCGAAAACTAAAGCGAGGTGCAGCAAATTTACTGGCAGGGCGAGCTTTTATCTACCATCTGTATCCCCTTACGATTCAAGAATTGAATGAGTTTAAAATCGAAGAAATCTTACGATGGGGAAGCCTACCAAGAATATTCTCGCTTAAAACAAATAGAGAAAAGAAAGCCTATCTCAACGCCTACATTCAGACCTACTTCGCCGAGGAGATTCGCGCTGAACAGATTATTAGAAGGCTAGATCCATTTCGAGCTTTCTTGCCCATATTAGGCCAAGTCTCAGGAAAAGTTATTAACCACAATAAAATTGCAAAAGAAATCGGCACTTCAAGTATTACCGTTCAGTCTTATTTTCAAATTGTAGAAGACACCCTTCTCGGGTTTTATCTTCCGGCCTTTCATCTATCAATTCGAAAAAGTCAGAGATTAAGCCCTAAATTCTATGTTTTTGATACCGGAGTAAAAAAGGCACTCGAACAGAGTTTAGATCAAGAAGTCTCGCCTAGAACTTCTGTTTATGGGGAACTTTTTGAATGCTTTATAATTAATGAAGTTGTTCGACTCAATTCATACTTTGAAAAGGGATTTCGGTTGTCATACTTTGCAACAAAAAACAATGTAGAGATCGATCTAGTCCTTACTAAAGGAAGTTCTCACTATCTCCTAGAGATCAAATCCAACTCTCGAATAGATGAAACTGAGGTGAATTCGATGAAAGAAATCATTGCAAGTTTTCCTAAGGTAAAAAGGGCCTTTTACATTTCGAACGATACAACCCATCAAAGAATTGGGCCTGTTGAGTGTCTCAGTTGGAGAGAGTTCCTAAAAAACTTTAGTAAACTTTAATCGAGCAAACACTATAGCATCACTTAAGCAGCTCCAAAACCAATCTCAAATTCAAATGGGCCTGCCCCATCACTGAGAGACCCGCCTTCTGCAAGATCTGCAGTCTTGTAAACTCTGCCGTCTCAACCGCAAAATCCGCATCCATTAATTGCGATTTTGCGGCTGAAATATTTTCAATTAAATTTAAAGCGTTGTTTTCTGCGTAGTCGAGTCTTGATTGAATCGCTCCAATATTTGCGCGAAGACCATTTAAGTTCTCGAGCGATGCTTCAAGTATGAAAAGCACATCCTGTGCAGAAGCTTGATTTGAAATATCGACATCACTAAGATCATATTCAGTTGTGCTAGTGGTAAGCTGTGTACCTTGCGTGAGAAGATTGACGCGAGTAAGACCATAACCAGACGACGCAATATCGGGAACCTGGTCCCCATTAATATCTCCAACATCTAACGAGTGATTCCAGCCAAAAACAGAAATTGATTTTCGAGCCGCAAATGTTCCATTTCCATTTCCAACAAAATAATTAACAATTCCGGAGCCTCCGTTTGGATCAGCGACGACAATATCAATGTTTCCATCACCCGTAAAATCAGTTGCCATAAGATCAACCGACGATCCCGAACTTTGTAGTGTTATCCGTGACTGAAAAGTCCCATTTCCGTTTCCAAACGCAATTGAAACGGTCTGATCAGTATCGTCATTCCAAACAGCGTCAAGTCGACCATCATTATTTACATCTGCTAGATCAACTCTTCTAGATCCGCCCCCCGCCAACGAGGTCGTAGGAGCTTGAAATGTTCCATCCCCATTACCGAGCATAATTGCAAACCAACTCGGTGATGAATTCATAAAGACAATGTCTAGCAGTCCATCTTCATTGAGGTCTCCCACACTTACTCCACTTGGGTTATTGAATCCCGATAACGTAGCCCCTGGACTAAAGGTGCCATTGCCATTTCCAATAAATGTACGAAGCCCATAAGTTAAATCAACAATGCCATCCGAATTAAAATCTCCCATATCGCCGAATGAAATTCCCGTTAGACCCGAGAAGGTCGTAGGAGACTGAAAGGTTCCGTTGCCGTTTCCGATATAGAATGCCGCATAGGAATTATTCATTTCGGAAGCGACTATATCGATAATCCCGTCTTCGTTAAAATCCTCGATAAATAATTTTCTCGAGTCGTCTCCTATTAAGAGCGTCGTGCGCGACTGAAAGGTTCCATTTCCGTTACCCATAAATATCGAAATAGTTCCCGCAACATAATCGGAAGTAACCAGATCGAGTTTACTGTCATTATTAAGATCAACGAGATTGACATCATATGGATTTGCTGCGGCCGCAATAATCGAATTCGTAAATACAGCAGATCCAGCTGTATACGGCTCGGAACTGTATGTTGCACGTAGAACGACCTCTGCTGTAGTCGACGTAAGATTAAAATCAATTGTATGCCCCTTCTGTACACCAACTTGAAGCGAAGTTGTCGCAAAACTTCCATCAAGTAACTTTACTCCATTAAATTCTGTATGCTTTGCAATTCGATCAAACTCACTTACAAGCTGCTGAAGCTCCGTATTCAAATATCCTCTCTCGGTATCTGAAAGTGTTCCGTTCGCTGATTGCAGCGCTAGCTCTCTCATTCTTTGAATAAGCTCCGTCTGTGCTGCTAACGCTCCTTCTGCTGTAGACAAGAAGCCTCGTGAGTCATTCATATTGCGAACAGCCTGAAGCATTCCGCGTCTTTGAGATTCAAGCCCTGTGCCGAGTGCCATACCAGCCGCATCATCACGGGCAGAATTAATACGCTGACCCGAAGCAAGTCTTTGCATCGCGCGTGCGAGCGCCTTCGTTGTTGATAACAACGTTCGCT
>CAZRLF010000059.1:0-3608 GCA_964601045.1 uncultured Bacteriovoracaceae bacterium | reverse complement strand
AGGGGAATCTTTTCAAACGGTGTAGCATCGTAAATAAATGCTTCAAGCTTTGCGACAGTCTCTTCCGTCGTTCTGTCGATGCCATCTTGAACATAAGGATGACTCAGGTTGAAATTATTTTTATCTGCTTCGACTTCAACTGCTTTGCGGATTTCTCGAACTAAGTTGTCGGCAAAGGCGTGACTATCTGGATCGAGTAGATGCTGAATCAGGGCCTTTCGACCCTCGGTAGTCATTTGGCTAATGTGAAGAGAGGCGGATGAACCAAGTTTTGCCCAAAGTGGATTGACCTTACGCCATTGATACGATTTATTTTCTTCGATGAGAGTCCAAAGATCTCTTTCATTAAGCTTGAGCTTCCAGGCTATTGATTCTAAAAACTCATCTTTTCTTTTCGATCCCTCGGGAAGGTAGCGATTGATTCGTATAATAAGTTTGGTCAAAGCTTCGGCCCGATCTTCTAGTCGAGCAATAGCTGGCAACTCAGGAGAAACAATTCTTTTCACAAGATCGAGGCGAGTAGCCTCAGAACGGATTCTGCTATCAGCAAGAAGTCTCTCGATTTGAGCATGAGTTCCTGCATTCAGTGGCCTACTGAGGTCTGGCAATATCTGTTCCTCAAAAAATGTATCGGTGGTCATTGTAGTGCCGGTTTCAGTGAGATTTCTTAAGCAGGCAATTTTTTCGTCCACATTCTTGAATCGAATTTCTGTGGCCTTTTGAGCTATTGCATCTTTGAGCTGCCTCAACTCCTTGACCTGAGCGATACCCTCGTATTTTTGACTTGGTTGTTTAGGATTCGCCAGAACTTTTGAGAGCTGAACCAATTTTGCTCCATCGTTAGGACCAAGAGATGCGAGAGTTTCTGTAAGTTCACGTTGAACTTCTGGAAAGAGAGAAGTGATCGTTTGGAAGTAAGATGTATAACCGAACTTCGGCCTTGCGCCCCTGTACCCTTTGTTTGCAAGTAGACTTTCAAGCATCGGGATTGCTTTTCCAGCGGCCCCATTCTTTTGAAGAATTTTTAGAATTTCTATGTTGCGGTTTCTCTTGCTTACGTCTGCCCATGTTTCAGGGCCCATCGGAGGTGCCTTAAAGTAATGATCATCGGGATCAAACGGAGTAAAGAATTCAGGTTGAGTTTGAAAAAGGCGCGAAAGTAAATCCCTCTTCTGTGAGGGAGGTAACGTACAGGCATCTATAGATCGAGCCCAAACGAGCTTATCAGCATAAGAGTCGCGATTATCTTGTTTGCCTAAAAATGCTTCTCTAGCTGCTCTATCTAACTTAGAAAAAGTTTCACTTGTAACTGGAATTCCAGAATTTAATTGATGGACCAATTCACTTTGGTATCGAAACTGCCCTGCATCTCGATTATGTTGGTAATAAGGAACCGCGAAAACGTGTTTGGCAGTTTCAGATAATTGAGGCGAAGAACTGATTTTAGAATTATTTCTTCCTTCGATGGCATTTCCTAAACTTTCATCCCACCAATCTGGAGATTTATTAAATTCACCGCTTTTATGGTTGTTCCATCCCAAATTAGAGGTGGCTTCAACTAGCTGTGCGTACTCATCAGAAGCAGTAAAGGTTCTAACGGCGTCTCGTATTTGTTTTCGGCCCTCTTGGGGATTGATCTCCAGGGTAACCAAGATTTGTTCCCAATGAGTCGAACCATTGTAATTGAATAAATCCATCGTGGCGAAACGACCCCTCTGTTCCCACATTGTTTTTGCATTTTCTCGATAAAGTTTTTTCAAATCTTCTGGCAAGTTTTTGGGCTCGTCGAGTGCTTTCTGGCCGTCTTTCAATTCCTTTTGAAACGGAAATCCGTTTTCAGTCGACCAACGCATATAGAACGCTTTGCCTTCTATACTAAAATGCGGAAAAGCATCGTGAAGAATAGAATGTTGCAGACGAAGATTTAACTCATCGGGCAGGCCACTTAAAAGTTGCTGGACAATTTTTTTCTGAATTCCGTCAGCAGGTTCTTTCATTGAGGCAGGATCGCTAAATTCCCTTTTTAAAACTTCGACGAGTGAAGGCTTAACGAGGGCGACTAGAAAATCCGCCGGAACGTGTTCCTCCAGTATTCGGATTGTACTGCTAACATCCTGAATCGTATTTTTTGCGAGTCGATCCTTGAATTCCGTTTTCACCCATTTGAGGTATGCGGGATCTTTGTAAACGGAGCTTACTCGAACTGCTTGCACCCGTGTTTTTGTTCCGTCAGATATTCCCTGGATACCATTCTTCTTAGAAAATTCTGAAAGTTCTGCAGAGGATAATCTTTTTGGAAATCTGCCAGGTTCTTGAACCATTGCTTTTAGCAGATCGTAATACTGAGTGATCTCACTAGCAGAGATAAAAATATTTTTTTCATGGGCAATAAGTTGATGATCAATGAAATCAAGAAGGCGCATCATTTCTAAATGTGATTTACCCCAAGGCTCGACTGTTTCTTGAAATTGTTCGCCTTTAGCTGCCGCAAGTGTATTGACTCTACGTAGAGCCTCCGAAAATGTTTTTGGTTCATTAAAATCCCATTTCGACTTTCTCTCTGACATTTGTTTGATCTCTTGTTTCAGAGTTGGCTTAAGCGGTTTAGGGAAAATTGGTTCTGCCGCTCCCACTTGGTAACGCGAAACGGTTAGGAATAATCGTTGAGCGGAGAGTCTTGCAGGCCATGCTGGGTGAGTGCTTCCAGCCGCATTCAACATTGTTTCATCTCCAGCGGGGAAGCGACGAGCTAAAGTATCTAATGCCCGATAAACTGAATCGGCAGGATAACCAGCTTTCTTGGCTAAGATTGAGCCTTCAATATCGGCTCGGTACTCTCGCGACTGACTATTTTGAGGGCCGCGTTGAGTGAATCCCTGTTGATCGATGAAATCGAGAGGGTGCGCCAGTTCGTGTGCCACGACACCAACGAGTCGGATAGTAAGTTCTTTAAGATAGTTTGGGTCAGAAGAACTTAGGTTTGTCTCAGCAAATGCCTTGATTGCTCCCGTTGTAATGATGACAACGTTTCGCGTTGAGTTCGCAGATGCTTCCTGATTTTTTACTTGAGTTACAGTTGCTTCAACTTTCGGACTATCTACGACGTAAATGCTATTCAGAAAAAGATGTCTGTTTCCTGCCATCTCGCTTTGAGCCTTGCCGAGATTTTGGACAAGAGTTTGTAGTTCTTTATAAAGTTGTGGAGCTTGTTCGACCGAAACAATTTCTCCTAATTTTTCCTTAACTTTTTCGAGGTATTGGCTTTCGGATTGCTCTTGTGAAAAAGCTGAGCCGCTCCAAATTAAAAATGACGCGACAGAGACGAGCAAACGTACAGAACGTACAGATAGAATGGCAGAGAATTTAGCTCTTAAGGTGCTCATAGCGATATCGCTCTTTAAAATTGCAATTTCGCTGCCATCTGAATCCTGCTTAAAGTGCTTTAAATACGCCCCTCTATGAAATTTTTGCGGGTTTAGGTCTGGCACTTGCGGCCTTGACGATTCAGTCTGAGATATTTGAATCCATACTCTAAATGATTATAGCCCCGAGGTATTTGCGATGCGACAGGCTTGCCCCAAATCATTGCTAGATTCGATTAGAAGTGT
>CAZRLF010000058.1:0-4101 GCA_964601045.1 uncultured Bacteriovoracaceae bacterium | reverse complement strand
GAGGTGCCAACACAAAGCATGTTCTCTGCCGCCTGAGCCTAAAACCAAAACTTTACCAAGTTTCATTGCGGCAATCTATCCGATGCCTTCATTCCGGACCAGAAAATCTCATCTTTTTCAACTTTTGTGTGTATGGTTAAATGAGTGCTAAACAATGAGGGTTAGAATAGACGAACGAACAATTCGAGAATTTGCTGAAATATCAGGGGATTTCAATTCTCAACATATCGATCCCCAATTTGCAGCGGATTCTGCTTACGCGAGGAATATTGCGCACG
Source organism: uncultured Bacteriovoracaceae bacterium (assembly GCA_964601045.1). Taxonomy (GTDB): domain Bacteria; phylum Bdellovibrionota; class UBA2394; order UBA2394; family UBA2394; genus JAQBPA01. The sequence continues at coordinate 3,823 of CAZRLF010000058.1, read as the reverse complement.
GAGTGATCGGGCTGAGCCTTTTATTTTGTAGACTTCCAAAAGGAAGTCAATTGAGTTCATTATCCGTGATGTTTAGAAGTCCGATATTTGCTGGAGATGAGCTGGATATCACGCTCAGAATAAATCCGGAGCAAACAAAAGGTACATTCGAGATAATTAAAATTGACAAGAGAGCCGTCTGCACGAGAGGCACTTTCACATTGAGTGTGAGTGAGGCCCCATTTAACCGAGGTGAATTTAAGGGAAAACCAAGTTTAATTACGAAAAGACTATCCGAATCTCGCTGTCATTTAGCGGACTTAAAAGAGGGGCAAACAGAGACCTGCCATTTTTCATTGGGCCGCTCCGTAGTGGACCGTTGTTTTGAATTTTTTGGAAAGATTGATTTTGAAATTGATGAGCACGTTCGATCTTGGATTCCTGAATTTTTATTTGTCTCTAGCTTGTCTACCTTTGTAGGGATGTGCCTTCCAGGGCGTTGGACGACTTTCTTAAGTTTAGATATTCAGTTCAAAAGGCAAATATTCTTTCGAAGTGACTATAAGCTCGTTGGTAGAATTTCAGTATTGTCGAAATCGACAGGAACGTTGACTGAGGATTTAAAAATAACAGATGAAGGGGGGAATGAATTTGCAGTGGCTAGTACAATTGCAAAGGTTGCTTCTCCTAAAGCGGAGACGGTGATGATGGATACTTTGCAAATAGATTATGGTTTGAAAGGTAGGGTTGCTATTGTAACCGGGTCAAGTCGGGGAGTAGGTGCTGCAATAGCTAAAGCATTGGCATCTCATCGTGCAAAAATTGTGATCAATTATTTGAATCACGGAGCTGATGCATCGAAGGTTGTAGCTGATATCGAAAAGGCCGGAGCACAAGCTATCGCTGTGAAGGCCGACATTTCGACCCGTGAGGGTGTGAATGATCTCGTTCAGCAGGCTAGTTCCAAATTTGGACGGATCGATATTCTCGTATGTAATGCCGTCCGCGATACTCGTCCAATTCCGTTCGAAGAGACGAGGTGGGAAGATGTTCAGGACGATCTGGATATGATTTTGCAATCCAGTTTTAACGCTGCTCAAAGTGTTTTACCGTATTTTCGTAAGCAGGGTAGCGGAAAAATAATTCAAATTTCAACAACTTTTACAGATGCTCCAGTCGTTCGACAGACAAAATATATTACAGCGAAAACTGCGCTCGAGGGCTTAACTCGAAGTTTAGCTATCGAACTTGCTCCTTATAATGTCCAAGTAAATGCAATTGTACCAAGCTTAATAGAAACCGATTTGACTCGAAATTTGTCTCCTTCATTTATTGAATCAGTGAAATTGCAAACTCCATTGGGGCGAAATTGTGAAGTCACCGATGTGGCATATCTTGCGGCTTTTTTAGCATCGAATCAGTCTAATTTTATTACAGGCCAAAGAATTGTTGTTGCTGGCGGAAATTTACCTCTACTTTAGAATCCTATTTTTCTGAGTAAACTTTCAGTAGTGATATATTTTGAAAAGAAAACAACGAATGAAAGAGATACGTAGAGAAATGTTGTGGCGATCGCGCAATATCTAACGAGGAGGTTTTTATTATACGCACGAAATTGCGGAGGACTTAAGTTTCTCTTAAGCCAGATTCCATAATAATGATTGATAACCAACCCAGTCGCGTGAATGACTCCGAACAAAACATAATTCCATCCTAATCCGTGCCAAATACCTACAAGGATGAATACCGTAAATACGGCCACTGCGATTGCATGATTATGTGCGGGTGGACCCCAGCGGATGATTAGAAGTTTTGAAAGGGGAGTAAATACGACGTCACGCATATAAGATGAAAGAGTCATGTGCCACCTATTCCAAAACTCTTTAATAGAGCGAGCTTTAAACGGAGCATCAAAGTTTTCTTGAACCTCAAAACCCGACAAACAGGCGAGGCCAATGGCAATATCGCTAAAGCCCGAAAAATTGAAATACATATACATATAGCTGGCGATTCCACTTACAAGGATATCTAGAAAGGAATGAGGATTGCCATCGTAGTATAAGCCATTCAGAGAGAGTTGATCGAAGAGATTCGAAATAACAAAATATTTAGTTGCTCCAACAACAATCCGAAATAAAGCCCGGGGTGCAAGCTCAATGGGCTTTGGATTTTTCAATGACATCTCAAAGAACGAATAGCGGCTTATTGGACCAATTTGCAGAGTGGGCAGAAAAAAGGCAAAGGCGAGATAGCGAAGGATGGGGGGGCGGTCAATAGAGTTAGAAACTATTTCATGGGGCAGATAGCTCAATCTGAAGGTCATAAATGAGATTCCAACAAAAGCAAATGAAGCAGCCGAATAACTCAAAACTCCCGGAAGAATATAATTTACTACTACGAGGAATGAGATTGGAAAAAAGAAGGAAAGATACGGATAGGATTTATTTTGACTATGACGGGGGAGAAAAAAATACTGAGTTAAAACAAAGCCGAGGTAAATTAAAAAAAGAATTATACTTGTACCATTTTTGAAATGTACTAAAAACCAACAGGCCCCGATGTTCAGTGCACTTAAAGACAGCTCTTTTGATAATGGGTTCTTAATTTGAAGGCTCAGCCTACTCAGCAAGATATATGCTAGAGCCGCAATGAAAATGAATAACGAATTCACCTAAAAGCCCTCGTAGGTCACACTTGTGTTTAGCGTTTTATCGGAAAGATTTAAGAAGAGGCTCAATGCCAGAAGAGATAAAATTAAACTGATTATATGCAATGCTTTCACAAATTGCTTCCGTAAGATTTAAGAATGCCCGGGATAACGGCCTGTGTAAAATAGTCGGTTCCATTAGGATTAAGGTGGTGATCGTCTGAATAAAAAATTTTAATTTGATCAATTTTAAGTCCGCCAAAAAGCTTTGCCGGAGACATGCCTACCATTGATAGGGTGATGCCAAAATATCTGGACCAGTCTTCTCTTTCTGAAATTTGATTTTCTTCTGCCTCGTGCAGCATTGGAATATTGAGAACGATGAGAGATATATTTTTATCTTTTGCCATAGCTGTCAATTTTTTCAGAAAAAATGTCTGATACTCAGTCATCGGAGTATGGGTAAATCGGTATTGATTTTGCTTTGAAGGATCATACACTGAATCTGCCGCCGAAAATTGATTACGGATCAGGGACTCTATTGATGAAGGTACATTTTTGACAGTTTCTTCTATCTTTCGTTTTGTTCCAAAAAATATTTCGACCGAAGATTTTTCAATCTTATTTGGCCTTAAAACATTCAAGGCTTGTCTGGGGGTATTTAAAATGGTTCCCGCATAGAGCTGGAATTTGTGATAGAAGGGAAGCTCAGAAACGTCACCGTAATCATCGAAGAACGAGAAATATTTATAAGCATGAGCATGAGGATAAAGCATTGTTTGATCTTCAGTTGGCATTTGCAGAATGAGCGATTTTATTTTTCTTTGTGAGCTGATGTCCCTCAGGAAAATATAATCAAGGTCATCACCACGCCAATTGTGACCCAAGGTAAACACGACCGCTGGTCGGCCTAGCCTCTGAGAAAGTGCCTTTTGAACCAGTGATGCATTAAGTCCTACCCAAAGAGTAGAGGGCCCAAGAATTAGCATATCAACATCTTCTTTTGCCTCAGTAATTTCTTTATAGATAAATCCAGTTTCTACTGACTTTGCAGAGCCTGACGAATATTTATTTTGCAAATTGAAGACGTTACATCGATATAAAAGGTAGGGAGAGCTTAGAATAATCAGAAGAGAAAGGGTGAAAAATATAAGATGGGTTCGCCCGTCGAAAGCTGCCCTCAACTGTTACTCCCGA
>CAZRLF010000057.1:0-4531 GCA_964601045.1 uncultured Bacteriovoracaceae bacterium | reverse complement strand
CAATTTGGTCGGGGCGAGAGGATTCGAACCTCCGGCCTCTTGTTCCCGAAACAAGCGCTCTACCAGGCTGAGCTACGCCCCGGCGTGACCCTCAAATAACCGTGTTTTAAGGTGAATGGCTAGTAGAAGCCTCTTAAAACTGGTTGGTTTGCAAAAGAACCAAAGTACATGCTTCTTCGTATGGAATAGAAGCCTCCCTTAAGGCAGCTTTAACGTCTTCGCTCTCAGTGCCGGGGTTCATAATAACTCGGCCAGGCTTTAGTTTAATGATCTCGGGTATGAGAGGTTTGCTTAGATCAGGCCCCACATACAAAGTAAGCGTATCGGGCTTAACCTTAATATCACTCAGCTTTGGCAAAACTTTCAATTTTTCAATCTCCGCTTCTTTGGGATGTACAGGCAAGACTTCGTGCCCATGTTTTAAGAGGAGTTTGATCGCCTTATTCGAATAACGTTCGGGATTAGAACTAGCACCTAAAACGACGACTGACTGCTTCATAGGTCAAGCGTATATCAATTCCGTTTCGTTTGACTAATCGAAGAAAAAATTACAACATTCTCAAACCTTACGCGCGGGATTGGCGGAATTGGCAGACGCACCAGCCTTAGAAGCTGGCGGGGTAACCCGTGGGGGTTCAAGTCCCTCATCCCGCACCATCCTTGTTCATTGTCTGGCACGTAAATTGCTTATAACCCAATTGGAATGAGTGCTTTGAATATCCGCCTGAATATCGGTCTGGGAATCCTTTTTCTCTTTTTGTTCGGCCCACTTTATGCCGAACCGAATCATTCATTTTTAAAAGCAGAAACGCTACGAAACGAGATTCTCTTCAGAAGATCAAAAGTTTCAGAATTTATTCGAATAGAAAAAATGGCTCGAAACTATGGTTTAAGAGTTTTTCTATTTGGTGGAGCAGCCAGTAGTTTTGCCAATTACGTACGCTGGGATCTCGAACGAAGAAACGGACGATCCGAACTTAAAGAAGTGTATTTTAATTACGATTGGGATCGAATTTATAAATCAAGTCAAGATTTAGACTTGGCAGTCTCAGCTTTCGACGAAAAAAATGATAACCAGAAGAATATTGAACAATTTGAAAAAGCTCTAGTTGAAGAGTTTCCTGCTTTAAGAATCGATATTCATCGCCTCAATGGTCCATATGTAAATTATGAAAAGAAAGAAAGACCTTCTCTCTTGGGAAATTCAGATTTTATTTCTCAGAATGGAGATTCAGTATCGACAGGCCTCATCGAACTCACATCGTCTTCAGAAATTATGGATCTACGAAGCGCGGCCTCAGAAGAAGCTCTATTTTTAAGAGATCTATCTCTTGGCCAAATCAAATTTTTAGAATCTGCAACTCATGCAGATTCGAGCCGAAGCAGGGCAGGCATTAATCCTGCTATGTTCTCCGTGATTCGATATTTTGTTAATGCTCTTCGATACGATTTAAAACTTCTGCCAGAAGATCAAACAACTATTCAAAACATCATTTCTGATTTTGATCCAAATCTTTTACTGCGATCCGAAAAAATTGATTACCTAAGAAATTGGCTTAAAGCTAATACTCGAAAAATGGTTTCTCAGACAGTTGATCTAGAGCGAGCATACACGATTATAAACTCTTTTAATTTAAGAGAAAAACTTGCTCCCCTAGATGACGAAGCAAAAAAAGTTGGGTCGCTGGACTGGATATTATCAAGGTTAAGCCTCCCCTCAGATCCTGCGAAAATTTCGGCTCTCAATAGATATTCGAAAAAAACTAATAAAACGGCGAGCGATTTGAGCTTAACAACAATCACTCATCAAACATCTAGCTTAGAGGCTTTTGAACAAATTACTGGTAATCCGTTTGGAAGAGCTAATTTTTTTATTTCAATTGAAGACAATGGTCAGCATGCTCGTTATGGATCTGGCTTTTATGCACTTGAAGGCATGAGAGGAACTCATCCAAATTCACTCTCGTATCATATTGTGATGTCTATCAAACCAATCGCTAAAGAAGGAGAAGATTTTGAACTTGTAAACTCAATTCTCGGAAAAATAGTTTTGGGATTTAACCGTGAAGTTTTTGAAATTGATCTAAATAAAAGCAAAACCAGTCTACCCCTTTCAGGCCTTCTTCCGCTGGCGAAATCAATTCAGAAAGATCCATTTTTAATTGATAAATTAATTTTAGCTGGATCTAAATTGGGCAAGACTCGAATTGACGAAGAAGAAATTGAATTATTCCTTTCACAAATGGCAGCAGAAATAAAATCAGAAAACTTATACGAAAGCATGCTTGCGTTAATGTCGATTAAGCATCCTGATTTTTTTTCGATTCAAGAAACAATCTATGATATTTTGAATCAAGAATATCTTCGAAGAGAGGGAAAGAGTTTTAGCCACTTTTTGACCTTTGCAATAATGAACGAGAATCATAAATTTCGAAAAAGCCGCTGGATTCAATTTGCTCTTCATGTAAGTCCAATGATTGCTCTAACTGCATTCCCTTTGCTCATTAGGTTTTTTGACGATTTAGAAGCATCCACATTTAGCAATCTGCAAACTGTTTTTTATAAGTTTTATGCTCCTATTTTTTTTGGATTAGTTTTTTGTAGCATTTGGTCAGTATTAAGAGCGTCTAACAACAATCAATTTTTTCCAGATTGGCTTCGCCAAATCTCCTCTAATGAAAATATTCGATCAAAAGTAAAATTGGTTTTGCTGAATTCACTCGATCGCATTCCGCTTGATCGCATAGTGAGAGGATTAAACACTGCCTTTAGTCAGAAGCCAAAAAGCTATAAGGGCTATCAACTATGCACTTCAGCGCTTAGATCTCTTAAAAAGCTAAAATGGTAGAACTAATTTAATAACTCCAATACCAATTTCAGATTCAAATTCGCCTGCCCCATTACTGCAAGGCCAGCCTGCTGCAAGATCTGCAGTCTTGTAAACTCCGCGGTCTCCTCCGCAAAATCCGCATCCATTAACTGCGATCTCGCTGCAGATATATTCTCGATGAGATTAAGAGCGTTATTCTCAGCGTAGTCGAGACGAGACTGAATCGCTCCAAGGTTTGATCTCCGCTCCGTAATATTTGTGAGATTCTCATCGAGAATATCGAGAAGATCCTGAGCTTCTTCTTGAGTAAGAACTGAAAGTGGAACTTCAGTTTCAATTTGAGTGCTACCTTGCAGAAACGTTAGGGTGGGTGACCCCTTAATGACGATATCCACAAATCCATCTTCATCGATATCGGCTAAAGCCGAGGGGTCAACGTCCATGCCTGCTGCTAAATCCTGACGATTCTCAAAGGTTCCGTTTCCATTTCCGTAAAAGAGTGAAACAGATTGAGAGGTTCCATTCGACCGCATGAAATCCAGATGCCCATCACCATCAATATCTGCAATTGAGATTCTAGCATTGTCACCACTGTTTCCTGAGTTCGGCGCAGAAAGCGTAATTCGAGTTGCAAAAGTTCCGTTTCCATTTCCAAGACTAAGATATGCCGCAGTTGAATTAGCCGAACCACCCGATACGATATCTAAATGACCATCCTCATTAAAATCTCCCACCGATACAGTGTCTATAGCTCCACCAGCTCCTAAACTTACAAAGGTTCCATCTCCATTACTTAAATAAATACTGCCCGAAATTCCCGATACGCCAGCAACAAAATCATCTATACCGTCTTCATTAAAATCACCTACAGCAAGATCGTCACCTACATTGCTTCTGGCTATTGTTGTCGCAAGTGAGAATATGCCGGTACCATTATTTGTCAGTGCATAAATAACATTATCTGAAGCACTTTCTCTCGCGACAATATCCAAATCTCCATCATTATCAAAATCGATAGCAGTCGCATTATTGAGAGAATCTCCTGCCGAAGGAGTATAAACTGTATTGCGAGCCGCAAATGTTCCATTTCCATTTCCTAAATGTAAATAGATCACACCATGAGCTCTTAATACATCAAGAATTCCATCCCCGTTAAAGTCCTCAATCACCACTTTTGTATCTTGAAATGCGTTGAGATTCTGTAGGAATGTAAAAGTTCCTGTACCCGAGCCTAAGTAGACTGAATCATTGCCCCCCGAATTCTGTACTAAATCGATATGACCATCATTATTCAAATCTTTTAGTGCAAATCCCGTTGGCCATGAAGAGTTTGGACCATTCGTGCCTGCACTAAATTGCTTACTTCCCTGAGTCTCGATCGTCGTCGAATCAATTTCAGATTTTTGAATATTAAATGAGAGAGTCTGTCCTTTGCTTACACCAACCTGTAGATCTCTTGTGGAGAAACTGCCATCCAAAAGTTTTACACCATTAAATTCTGTTTGATCTGTGATGCGATCAAACTCTGCTTTTAACTGCTGAAGCTCAGTATTGAGATAGCCTCTTTCAATATCTGATATTGTTCCATTAGCTGATTGAAGCGCAAGCTCCCTCATTCTTTGAATAAGGTCCGTCTGTGCTGCGAGTGCTCCTTCTGCTGTAGACAAAAATCCTCGAGCATCGTTCATATTGCGAACCGCC
>CAZRLF010000056.1:0-4885 GCA_964601045.1 uncultured Bacteriovoracaceae bacterium | reverse complement strand
TAATTGGCTCAATCGGTGCAAAATCTGATGGCGCTTCTCTTGGCTCAATGCCGATGCGGTTGGCTTTTGCCTCATTGCATACAAGTAGATCTTTTTATTGTTCACTTGAGCCATTGAAGCGTGGGTTTCTTTTCTGATCGCGCAACCTCAGTTAAGTAAAGGTCAATGAGATTCTGATAGGGTATGCCCATTTCTTCAGCTTGAAATTTGAAATAGTTTACCGCTTGGACATCCAAGCGAAGGGTTATCTGTTTTTTAAGTTTCTTGTAATAAGGATTTTTTTTACCTTTTGAAAAATCATATTCTTTTCTCATGAGTTTCTCTCCATATACTGTCTCATTTCTCGTTTTGTTGCTTTTCTGGCCGAAAATATGTGAATGACCTCATTATTCTTTCGATAAACATGGTGGACCACAATGAGTCTACCCAACCAGCTGATCCCAAGAAGAATAAATCGATCTTCGTGGATTGAGTGGTCAGGATCTCCGATTAAAGTGGCGCGGCTGTCCAAAAAGACAGTCTTTGCCTCCTCAAAAGAAACACCATGCTTTTGGCGATTGAGGTGGTTCTTATTCGGATCCCATGTAAAGCCTGTCATAAGTATATCATAATTATTGAATAATTATATTGTGTTGATCAAGGTTTTTAGAGCATTTTAAATAGAGGCTGGGGACACGCATTATTTCTCATGTCCCCGATTTTATTTGAAAAATGGGGACGCGAAAGTTCATTTGGATGCCGCTCGTTGCATTTACTTGCAACGACGAAATTGGGTAAGCAGTTCATTTTATTTATTTTCTGAGCAATTAAGAATCTACTTGTATGCAAACTCAGCCTCAGATTTGCACCCGCAGGCTTAGTTTGCATACAAGTAGATCTTTTTAGCGACCTGTTCGTTCGTTCCAAACTCGTCCCATCAGCCCTGACGAAGTGCGGTTTTAAGCCGCCCACAGAGCGCAAGCAATTCCAAAATCGTCCAAGTATCCACCCATTTTTCGATTTTCTTCGCAATACTTCGTTCTCGTCGCCTCAGCTAGGGCCACATTTATAATGATATCGCCACCTAAGAACTTTTCGGCTGATTTGATTCGATGGAAGTTAAAAGAGGAACTTGCCATTGTGGCGCTGTTGAATTCGAAGTTGATCTTGAAAATGGTTTTGAAGAATTGCGGCGTTGTAACTGTTCGATGTGCAAGAGACGACAGAATGTCGTCGCATCTGTTTCGATCAATAAGTTGAAGGTTTTAAGGGGGAACGATCGGTTAAATTCTTATCAATTCAATACGATGACGGCGAAACACTATTTTTGCTCCATTTGCGGAATTTATACCCACCACCTTCGACGATCAAATCGAAACCAGTATGGGTTCAATGTCTCATGTTTAGAGGGTGTTGATCCTTATGCTCTCGGCGAGATCCCCATAGTTGATGGTGCTAATAATCATCTGTCCATACCGCTCGATTCTCCGTCCAGGACGTGCAGACATCGGTGATTGTGAGCGAATGAGCGTATGGGCCTCGAATATCGTCGTCGCAGTGAGCCACCGTATCGCCCTGTAAGTACCCGGGAGCTTTTACGCCCTCCTGATGAATCTTCAGTGGAATCTTCGATTTTAAAAACTTCCCAGGCTTCGTCGTACTTAGACCTCGACGCACTCGAAATGATTTTAAACAGCGATCAATACTCGATGCCGAAACACTGAGAAGTTTCTGCCGAATTTCTTCCGTCATCTTTTCTGAATGAAAATATTTCAACCATTCTGGCATAACCTTCACCATCTTCTCCGAACACATTCTTCGCATCGCTTGCCACAACTCAAAAAGCACTTCCACAAAGGCTCCATCGTAAATCGCCTTCGGACCCGGTCGCCTCACTCGTTGCGGCACGGCGGGGTACTTTCTAAAAAAAGTGGGGATGCGAAGCGTTAAAATGAGGAATTGAAGCCCCACTGACCTCTTTGATGAAATTGAATTTTGTTCAAGAAATTTGATTTCCAAGGAGGGAGTATGGGCTTCGACTATTATATTCCGGAAGCATTTCGGAGTTTTCAAGGGTTTGTTGTCAAAGATATCAGAGAATTTCGTTTAGAGCATCGAATGGAGATTCATCTCAAGCACGCCGAGGACGGCAAGCCACATTGTTCAAGATGTGGCTGCCGCCTCGGGACTTATAAAACAAAACATCCGCTCACGCTCAAGCATCTTCGAATGATGGGCTGGCAGGTCGAAGTTTTTTTATATCGGCATAAGTACTGGTGCGAGGAATGTCAGAAAGATCGATCCGAGCATCTAAGTTTTGTGTGTCCGACGTCACCGCATCTCACCATGGAGCTTGCGTGGTGGATCAATCGGCTGACCGAAATTACTTCGGTGCTTGCGGTTTCAAAACTTGAATCCATCGACAAAGATGCCTGTTACGCTGTCGATAAATATATTCTCACCAGACTTCTTCAGGGTTACAAAATTCCGAAGATCTTTTCGATTGCCGTTGATGAGGTTTATGCCCGAAGTCGTGAGCAACTCAAAAAAGGGGAAAACCGAGATGATTTATTTTTCACCGTCATCATTGACGCTCAAACCCGTAAAGTCATTTGGGTTTCACAGAGCAGAAGGCAAGCAGCTTTGGATGAGTTCTTTGAATTGATTGGACCAGGGATGTGCAAAGACATCGAAGTCGTCTCGTGCGATCAGCATGAAGAGTATTCTCGATCCGTAAAAACGTATTGCCCTCAGGCGAAAATTGTTTGGGATAAATTTCATTTGGTTCAGCACTTCAATGAAGCCCTGGATCTCGATCGACAGGAGGAGCTGAGGCGTCTTCATGCTGAGGGCGACATATCAAAACACTTTCTGGTTAAAGAGCATAAATTCAAATTCGTAACGAAGAGGGAAAATCGATCACTCAAAGCTCAGACTCACATCGACGAAATCTCAAAGCTTAATGAAAAGATTTCCAAGATGGAAATCATCAAGGAACATCTCTACAAAATGTTTGAATGCCAGACTTCGGTTCAAGCTCAGGTGCTCTTTGACGATTGCATTCAATGGGCAACTCAAGTGAATGCTCGCTGCATTCTCGCTTGGCTCAAATCGGTTGGCAAAGATATGAGGTTTTGGAATTACTTCCTCTACCGAGTGACCAACGGAGTGGCTGAGGGAATTAATCGTGTAATCAAGGGACTCAAATGGCAAGCTTATGGCTACAAGGACATGCAATACTTCATCCTCAAAATCCTACAGAAGTGCGGCTACCTAAATTCTCGTTATCATTTCCAAAAACTGAGGTGACCCACGGAATCCCGAAAGTGGGCACGGCGGCCCCTAAAATCCGTATCGCATACTTGCGATGCAACCCAGTCACCTCGCAAAATTCATCCAAAATCCGTGATTTTTCATTCCTTGTCGATTTCTGATAGCGCTGCCAAATCTCCCTCAGATATTCTCTTTTTGCCCCAAAGCTCATTTCATTCCACCTCCCCTTTGTGGGTTCTAAAAGTTAACTTTTCGGTAAGGTGATTATGAAAGGTCCTTTGGGGCCTCGGTTACCTTTAATTTGAGCCGGCTCGATGGTGCCACCAGACATTCTTTATTGGTATAAATCTTGCACCATAATCAAAATAATGAATCGCCTACTCGCTATCTTATTTTGCCTTCTATTTGCGCTCCCCTCAGGTTATGACCTGCAGGCCGACGACTCTATTAGTGGTTCGATCGACTATTACGCCTCCAAGCTATACTCTCAATATCTCCTTCATCGATTCAATCCTGCTACCACCCTATATGTAGGCATTGGCGCCTCTCCCACAACTATCATTGCATTTTTACAAAACTACAGCGAACTCGTTGATTCTAAAGTCACTGCGATCAATCTGCCTTTATCTGCAAGTGGACCCCAACTAGAACTTGAAGAAGCCCATGCTAAACTCAGCCCGCACTTTAGAACCTTTCTCCAAAACGACATCTTTGAAGGAAAAGAGAGAGTTGTCTTCATTGACTATGCAGAAAGCGGGGAAACAATAAGAAATACATTTCATTACTTAAGTAAACATCTTGCCCAAGAGGGCATGGACATTCCGGTTCATGGAATTGCTCTTCAGGGCGCATCGAAAGAGGCTCTCAATGGTCTACCAATCGATCGAATAAATATTACTTCTGCATTATCAACCTACTTTCAAAGAAGGCTTTTTAGGGTTCGAGATTTAGCTGAACACTCAAAGTTTTCTCTGGCGAAAGCAATGAGCGGATTCGCTGATCCCGTAGAAGTAAATCCAAGATACTCACAATTAAAAGAAACTTTAAAGAAAATGATGTCTCAAGACCAAAACCTTACCGAACAATTTGACCTCGGGAAATTCGCGGAGACTACCGACCACGGTAAGTATGGTTCGATTGATCAAACGCCGCTTTGGATTGCGTCGAAATGCAGAGACGCCGTATTAAACCTACCCAAAGACTAACCACCCCTGATTCACGGTTTGCTTCTCGTGCCAATTTTGGAGCGGGCAGTGATCATTAAGATTTTGGCTCACCTTAAACTTCCAATTGAGCCGCCGATTATCTCAGATGCCCGTGCGCCTCCGCAGGCGAGCCTATTTTTTGACGATACGTTTTAAATCCCATTTTTTTTGTTGGCCGGGGCCTGAATGGGGCAGTTTTGCGTAAAAAAGGCTTGCTGGTGATACCGCGCCGATTTCCCTCCCACGAGATTTCACGATTTAGGGAGATTTTCAGAGAGTTAAGGGCTCGAGTGGTTATGAGGGCGAATAAGGATCTACTTGTACACGAACTCAAAGCACTCGGTGCAAAGCTGAGGCCTAGTTCGAAACGCTATTTTCCTCACTCATTCGTAATGCTTACACCTTTCACGTCGAACTTATCGTGACGT
>CAZRLF010000055.1:0-5065 GCA_964601045.1 uncultured Bacteriovoracaceae bacterium | reverse complement strand
GAATGACTCACGAGGCTTTTTGGCTACCGCCGAAGGAGCACTCGCAGCACAGATGGATCTCATCCAAAGAATGAGAGAGCTAGCGCTGCAATCAGCGAACGGAACTCTGTCTGATACAGAGAGAGGATATTTAAATACCGAGCTTCAGCAGCTTGTAAGTGAGTTTGATCGAATTGCAAAGCAGACAGAATTTAATGGAGTGAAGCTCTTAGATGGAAATTTTGGCACAAAATCTTTGCAAGTTGGACCTCAAAAGGGCCAAGAAATTGAATTTTCTATTTCTTCTACTCGGGCTGGAGATTTGTTTAAATCTTATGAGCCCTCTGGTCTATTTTCTGAATCACAAATTTCTCACTCTTTATCTCAAATTAATGATGCGACGGCTTCTGATCTCGATGGAGATGGAGATTTAGATATTGTCGCAGTTAATCAAGGCGCAGATCAATCCCAAGCCTTTCTGAATAATGGCGATGGATCATTTACAGCATTGAGTGTGATTGCTGCGCCTAATAATGCGACGGAACTAGCAATTGGTGATATCAACAATGATGGCTATGAAGATCTAGTCATGGTCGGTACATTTGGAGCTGGAGAATTAGGAGCTCGACTGGGGAATGGAGATGGAACGTTTGGCGCACTTGTGAACTTTGATTCAGGCATTTTCCTTGAAGACGTTACGCTCGGCGACTTTAACAATGACTCTAATCTTGACGTTATTGTTGATGGATATCTTTGGTTAGGAAACGGAAATGGAACTTTTCAAGGTCGAATTACTCTTTCATTGGGAGGAGCATCACAAGGTATCAATGTGGGAGATTTCAACGAAGACGGAAATCTCGACATAGTGTCGTCTAACAGCTCCGGGGGGCATGGTCTACTTTTCGGAAATGGCGACGGAACGTTTCAGACGGTGAGTACCTTTGGGGCTTCAAGTGCAGACAGTGTTTCGGTAAGTGACTTTGATTTAGATGGGCATCTTGATTTTATTATTCCTAATGTTTCAAGTTCCCCTCGAGTATACTTTGGTAATGGAAACGGAACATTCGTAGGAGTTAATTTAGATCAAGCACTTGGTACGAATACAAGACGTACGTCGGCAGGCGATCTCAATGGCGACGGCTATGATGATATAGTTATCACTCGCCCCGGATCAAACTTTGTAGACATCTACTATAACAATGGCGATCGAACATTTATGTCTCCTCAAACACTAACGGTAAATGGAGGGCCAAGTGAGCCTTTAGTAGGTGATTTTAATGGAGATGGATTCAATGATATTCTCACCAGCAATCAGACATCTCATACCATCTCGATCTTAAATCAGGGCAGTAGACTAGTTGATATTAGTGAGACATTGAATATTCTTACGCAGACAGCTGCTCAGGATGTCTTGGGAATTCTAGATGAGGGATTCGAAGTATTAAATTCTGTTCGCGCCAATATCGGAGCCATCCAGTCTCGACTCGATTATGCCGAGAACAATGCACTTAATTTGATTGAGAATATATCAGCCGCACGCTCTCAACTCATGGATGCAGATTTTGCAGAGGAGACAGCTGAATTTACAAGGCTGCAGATCTTGCAGAAGGCTGGAATTTCTGTGCTCGGACAGGCGAACTTAAATCTCAATTTGGTATTAGATCTTTTAAGAAATGTTTAAGCGTCAAAGTAATATCGAGGATTTGAAAGCGCGGTTCGCACGTCTGTAATCTCGAGTAGTCCTTTTTTAAATTTAAAGTCTTTGAGCTGAGTGATTTGTCGTGCCCTTTCTGGGTGAAGTCTCTCCGCGTAATATCTAAGATGTTTAGAGATTTCGGTTGATCCCCATTTCGCTTCGACTAATTCAAAGGGCTTTTTATTTTTTAGAATAATAAAATCAACTTCTCTTTGTTCTTTGTCACGAACGAAGGCTAGTTCAAAGCGATGTCCCTCGTAATCTTGAGCCAGTTGAATTTGTTTAAGAAGATGGGTCGCAACTAGGTTCTCAAAAACGGCGCCCTCATCTCCTTCGACATCGGCGTTATCATAAAAGAAAACTTTAAACGGCTTCTGAACAGAGCGTGCAAGATTATGCGTGTACACCTTCACTTTAAAAATGACGAACATGGCTTCGAGAAGATCAATCCATTTTTTAATTGTAACGGGAGATTTTTGAAGATCTTCGGCTAGATTAGAGACAACAATCGTGCTTCCCACTCGTGATCGTAAGAGATCAACAAGTAAACCCAGGGTTTGCAGATCCTGAATATTTTCAAGCTCTCTAATGTCTTCTTTGATCACTTTTTCAAATCTTTCTCGGCGCCATCTTCGAGCTTCACGCACATCATGATCTAAAAAAGGTTCCGGAAATCCACCGCAGGTCATAAGACGATTAAGAGTTTCATCGAGACTTAATTTCTCGGGCTTTTCGCAAAGAGAAAAAGGGTGTAGGTGCCAGAGATGGTAGCGACCCAAGAGGGAATCCCCACCCTTACGAAAAGTTTCAAGTCGCGCACTTCCTGTAACAATAAATTGGTGTATTTCTTTTTGAGTATCGTACGTGCCTTTCAGCCAATTCTTCCATTTAGGAAATTTATGAAGTTCATCTAAGATGAGTAGCTTTTGGTGATCAGACCAGTTTCTTGTGAAGATAGTTTTTCTTTGATCAGGGTCATCCCAATTGAGGTAGAGTCCCGAGGATGTCTGTTTAAGAATGTCTTTTGCTAAAGTGGTTTTACCGCATTGGCGAGGTCCAGAAATAAAGACCATCTTTTTCTTGAGATCTTTCAGGATAAAAGGGTTTATTAACCTCATGTCTATTTTTTATATCACTAAAAATTAGACATGTCTATTTTATAGTACGATAAAAAATAGACATATATATGTATAAGGCTTTTCGGCCAAAGTTGTTTAATGGAAGTTACAGATGCATCGCGTATAAATTTGCGCTGCAGAGTCTAGATGCGCATTTGCCTGCTGCGCGGCAAGTGACTGAGATCTTAAGGTTTGCTGCACCGAAGTAATTTAAAAATCGCAATAAAAATTAATCGAAGTCGATCATCAAGTTGATGAAGAGCTGTAGTTTTATGAAGCTGTTTCGAGGCGAGAAGGTTTATGAAGCAGAGTGCTTGAAGCATCTTTATGTTTTAGAGATTTTGCAGAGCCAAAGTATTGAAAGTTTAGACATTGAGCATAGCGAGATAAAAAAACTGCAGGGGTGTCATTACGAAATTAAACGAAGAAGAGAGTGAGAATGAAGAATTTAGCAAAAGTAGAAGCAAGGCGTTAAGAAAGGGACGCGAAGGTAAGTAAGAAGAGATGAGAATTAATACGCATATTTTAAGCCTGATGAGTCAGCGAACGTTGTTATCAACAACGAAGGCACTCGCTCGCGCCATGCAAAGACTGGCATCAGGTCAGCGTATTAATTCTGCTCGCGATGATGCAGCCGGTATGGCACTCGGCACAGGGCTTGAATCTCAACGACGCGGAATGCTTCAGGCCGTTCGCAATATGAATGACTCACGAGGCTTTTTGGCTACCGCCGAAGGAGCACTCGCAGCACAGATGGATCTCATCCAAAGAATGAGAGAGCTAGCGCTGCAATCAGCGAACGGAACTCTGTCTGATACAGAGAGAGGATATTTAAATACCGAGCTTCAGCAGCTTGTAAGTGAGTTTGATCGAATTGCAAAGCAGACAGAATTTAATGGAGTGAAGCTCTTAGATGGAAATTTTGGCACAAAATCTTTGCAAGTTGGACCTCAAAAGGGCCAAGAAATTGAATTTTCTATTTCTTCTACTCGGGCTGGAGATTTGTTTAAATCTTATGAGCCCTCTGGTCTATTTTCTGAATCACAAATTTCTCACTCTTTATCTCAAATTAATGATGCGACGGCTTCTGATCTCGATGGAGATGGAGATTTAGATATTGTCGCAGTTAATCAAGGCGCAGATCAATCCCAAGCCTTTCTGAATAATGGCGATGGATCATTTACAGCATTGAGTGTGATTGCTGCGCCTAATAATGCGACGGAACTAGCAATTGGTGATATCAACAATGATGGCTATGAAGATCTAGTCATGGTCGGTACATTTGGAGCTGGAGAATTAGGAGCTCGACTGGGGAATGGAGATGGAACGTTTGGCGCACTTGTGAACTTTGATTCAGGCATTTTCCTTGAAGACGTTACGCTCGGCGACTTTAACAATGACTCTAATCTTGACGTTATTGTTGATGGATATCTTTGGTTAGGAAACGGAAATGGAACTTTTCAAGGTCGAATTACTCTTTCATTGGGAGGAGCATCACAAGGTATCAATGTGGGAGATTTCAACGAAGACGGAAATCTCGACATAGTGTCGTCTAACAGCTCCGGGGGGCATGGTCTACTTTTCGGAAATGGCGACGGAACGTTTCAGACGGTGAGTACCTTTGGGGCTTCAAGTGCAGACAGTGTTTCGGTAAGTGACTTTGATTTAGATGGGCATCTTGATTTTATTATTCCTAATGTTTCAAGTTCCCCTCGAGTATACTTTGGTAATGGAAACGGAACATTCGTAGGAGTTAATTTAGATCAAGCACTTGGTACGAATACAAGACGTACGTCGGCAGGCGATCTCAATGGCGACGGCTATGATGATATAGTTATCACTCGCCCCGGATCAAACTTTGTAGACATCTACTATAACAATGGCGATCGAACATTTATGTCTCCTCAAACACTAACGGTAAATGGAGGGCCAAGTGAGCCTTTAGTAGGTGATTTTAATGGAGATGGATTCAATGATATTCTCACCAGCAATCAGACATCTCATACCATCTCGATCTTAAATCAGGGCAGTAGACTAGTTGATATTAGTGAGACATTGAATATTCTTACGCAGACAGCTGCTCAGGATGTCTTGGGAATTCTAGATGAGGGATTCGAAGTATTAAATTCTGTTCGCGCCAATATCGGAGCCATCCAGTCTCGACTCGATTATGCCGAGAACAATGCACTTAATTTGATTGAGAATATATCAGCCGCACGCTCTCAACTCATGGATGCAGATTTTGCAGAGGAGACAGCTGAATTTACAAGGC
>CAZRLF010000054.1:0-6105 GCA_964601045.1 uncultured Bacteriovoracaceae bacterium | reverse complement strand
GTACTAGTTTGACAGCATCGGCAAAGGCCATTGATTCTGCATAGACAAGAGCAGAATATTCTCCAAGAGAGTGACCTAAGGCCATATTCGCCTGAATGCCTTTTGTTTTTAGCCAGCGTCCCATGGCGGTGCTGACGGTCAGAAGCGCTGGTTGAGTAATTTCAGTTTCTTTTAATTTCTCGGCTGGACCATCTTTTAAAATGGAAGAAAGAGAGAAGCCGAGGTGGGCCTCGGCTTCTCTTAAAGTTTCAGCAAAAATATTTTCAAAATCAGAAAATTTTTTGACTAAGGCGTATCCCATTCCCACGAACTGGGATCCTTGTCCAGGAAATATAAAGACGTGCCGCTGTGCCATTGAGTTGCTTTCTCGATTACCTGATCTACTTGAACAATTCCATTTCCGTAGCGATTATCTTTACCTTTTCTTCCTCGATCAAGTCCAGAGGACTTAAGAACTTCTGTTAGCTGTTCTACTGTCAGAGAGGGATTCACTTGCAGTGCAAGAGCGGCAACCCCCGCGATATGTGGAGTGGCCATCGATGTTCCTGACATTGTTCTCCAGCTTCCACCGGGCATGGAGGATTTTACATTGAGACCGGGAGCAGCAATTTCTGGTTTCGTCACAAAAATAGGAAAGAAGCTTTTCCACCAGATGGTTGGCCCTCTACTACTAAAGCTAGTTGCTTTTCCATCTTCATCAACTGCGCCAACTGCAAAACTAAATGGGTAAGAGCCCGGCGCATTCGCGCTGAAAGGAATGGGACCAGAATTTCCTGCTGCAAAGTTTGGAAAAATTCCAAATCGTCGCCACGTGCGAATGATATTTCGAAATCCATAGGTAAATTGCGACGAAGCTCCCCAAGAATTGCTGACAAGTTTAGGAGCATCGTTCGTTTGAGGGTCTCCATCTGGATTCAACATAAATTCCATAGCCTTTAGAAGGCCGGCTAGTGATCCCCCACCTTTTTTGTTGAGACCTTTCGCTACGATTAGCTTTGCTTCAGGAGCCACGCCGATTGCCGTTCCACTTGCATTGCCGCCGGCAATTGTTCCGGCTACATGTGTGCCGTGACCATGCCCATCAACATTATTATTTTCTTCAGTGAAATCTTTTTTGAGGATGACTTTGTCTTTAAGGTCAGGATGAGTGTCGTCGATTCCAGAGTCGATAATTCCGATCGTCACGCCTCGGCCGGTGATTCCTTGATCCCATGCTTTGCTCGCATGAATAAGTTGAAGGCCATAAGTTGTTTTGGTTTCATCGGTTTTTGTTGAACTATCGTCGGTTTTTGGATCATCAAGGGTAATAATATAATCCGAGATGATACCATCGACTAATGGATGACGTGATAGACGTCTAAGTCCATCTCGATCCACTTGAACTATCATTGCATTTGACGACCAGAGATAGTCGATACGTTTATTCTGCAATGGAAGCAGAGTAACGATTTCTTTACTCGCATCTCTTAAATAAGATTCAGAGAATGACTGTTCTTCAAATAATGCCTGGGCGCGCGTCAGGCCTGACCTGTCTTTATAAGCAGGTGCCTTAAGATAGACGACGACGTCTTGCTTAGGTTTAGCAAGACTTTGACCTTGTGCACTGATTGCAAGCCACGCATTAAGTTGAGGATCAACAAAGCTCGATCCGTCTAGTCTTGTTGATGCAAAATTAAAAACGAAAATAAAAGCGATGAGGCAAATGCCCCAGCGTACTTGTGATTTCATAAGATTCCCCCCCCCACTGATGATTTTAGAAAAAATGAGTGCAGGAGACGAGAAATCTTAGAAGCACAGCAAATATTCTTCTAACACCATCTGTCAGAACAGCGCGGAATTTTATTTTGGGACATGCAGAACTAAACATATTTTATTTATAATATTGTAAACGCGGTATCCTTGTGTCACGGTGTAGTGGTGCAATGTGATGACTCATCGAGAGAGTCTGTGCGATGAATGAAAGGAGCAGGTCTGTTCATGGATACTGTGGGTTCTAAGCCGTTGGTTCTTATTGCAGAAGACGAGCAGGATTTAAGAGAGCTTCTGCGTGAGCAACTCGAATTTGGCAGCTTTGATGTCATTGAGGCGAAGAATGGAGCTGAAGCTCTTTTGCTTATTGAAGAAAGAAAACCTCAAATTCTAATGAGTGATGTTCGTATGCCGGCAATGTCTGGCAGAGATTTACTTCTAGAAGCCAGAAAGAAAGGCTACAACATGCCCGTTATTTTTATCTCGGCATATTCAGATGTTTCTGAACATTGGGCATTGGCCGCAGGAGCTTCGGGAGTTTTTACTAAGCCATTTCGTATTCGAGATTTAGTTTCTTTTGTTCGTTTTGTTTCAAATCAAGATAATGGAATTCATAAACGTGTGTACCCAAGAGTGAGAGAGGCGCTACGCATTGATCTTTTTGCAAATTCAGAGATGCCCTTCGATGCAACTCTAGACAATTTGAGTCAGGGGGGCTTTTTTGTTTGTGGAGTCGGAAATGCGCCACTTAAAGTAGGAATGATCATTGACGTTTGTATTCCCTTTCAAGAGGGGGTTAGTCGAACAATTCGGGCCTCAGCCATTTGTCGTTGGGAGAGAACAGAAGATTCTCTTTCAGGAGCAAAGGGATTTGGGTTTGAATTCCAGAAGTTTTCAAACACGGGTGCAGAAGATTTAAAAATTCTTGTCTTAGCGATTTTTAAACGAAATTATCCTCATGAATTTGAAGCCGTACCTTCTGATACAGACAGTTCATCTTCAATAAAGCATAAAATTTCCTAGGGTTGAATTACTTCATTTTTGCTCTAACGCGATAATAGCTTTTAAGCACTCGCTAGAATCAAATTTAGCGAGTGCTTTTTTTCGAGCCCTTCTGCTCGATATTTTTGCAATTTCGAGAAGTGGTCGATAGGGATCAATTTTAAAATGAGGTTGGTTGAGAAGATGGGCACGCAGAGCGGCCGTAAAACTCTTTTTTTTATGAGCTAATAGCTTTGCAAAGACCTCAACATAATACTTACTGACTTCGGACTTTGGTAAATCAGAGGAGAGTCTTTGAATTGTATCGGAGTCTTCAATGTCCCAAAAAAGAAACTGATCAATAGATTTGGTTTGTTCAAGCATTTCATTTAAATGCGCGGTCAAGTCTTTGGCATGAGGTTGAGTAAAAATATTTTTAATCATCAGCTCATACTTCGTGATGGATTGTTTCTGTTTGATGAGAGCGAAGAGCTCATCTTTGTATTTAAGGCCTAAGGGCTGGCTGTAGAGTTTGGTGATTAAAGCTTCAGTTACAGAATTGATATTCATGGCGACGATTTCAGTGAAGGCAGATTCAAAATGATGAGCGTGGGGAAGCTTTACAAGATGATTGAGAATGCCAATCGCATAATCAGTATTTATCCAATTATTCTTGGTAATTAACTGATCTCTGAGAATACTTGCGTATCGAACGGATTCAGGTTTTGAAAAAAATTCTTGGATCATAATATGAGTGCCGGAGTCGGAGATGCTTAAATTCTGAACAATTCTTCTGACGATATAAGCCAGGTTTCTATCTCGCGAAAGAATGTACTGAAGCATTCTAATATTCAATTCTACTGACGATTGCGCAGATCTTGGATAATTTAAAATTTGCATTGCGAATCTGTCTAGTTGTGTTGAATAAGGCTTTTCGTCAAAAATTTTTGTGTGCTCTACAAGTAATTGGTTAAACGATGATGACTTTAAGGATTCTTCAGAAACTACCGATCTAATAAATTGGAGTCGTTGGGCTGGTTTTACTTTAGATATGAGTTGAAAGATTCTACTAAGGTGATCTTCATTTCCATAGAATGTCGGAGTGCCCGACAGAAGAGTTTTTAGTACAGCGGATATCTTATAAGCCACGCTTTCTTTTAGAGGTAGGCTTATTACAAAATATAGGAGTGATGCTGGATTTGGGTAAGAAAGATTTAATTTTCTCAACGAACGATCAATAAATGAAAGAAGTTCGTTCTCAGAAAGTTGACTAAGGTCTGTTGATACTTTCTTAGAAAGACGTCGGTGAAAATTATCATCAAATAGATATGGTCCTCTGGATAAATCTACAAATTCATCTGGAGTAATACTAATATCGGGTGTTTGAGATCGCATGAAAAGATCTCTAAAATTATCTCGTGTCAAATCATAAAAACTAGATTCTTTTAAGAATACTTCGGCTTCTTTTCGGTTTTCATTGATCCAGCGAACTATAACTTTAAGTCTTGCTCCAATTTTTGCGTAGTCGATTTCATATGCCATTTTTTGTAATCGATCGAGATGGGCAATATTGGTTAGAAGTAAATTGATAGTGTCAGTGTTCTCTAATTTAAAAATTCGATTAACGAAGTTCTTGAACTCTTCATCAGAAAGTAATGCTAGATCGTTAGAGAGTCTTTGCTTGAGTCTATAGAGAACCCCTTGGTCTTTAAGAATTTTGTCGTTATTTTCAATGAGCGCGAGATATTCACTGGGTCCAATATCAAAACCTTCAGGAATAACAGTAAACGCGGCCTTATTCAGAAAGATGACAAAGGAGTTTTCGGTCGAGGGAATGAAGAAATCATGGCCCTCTCGAGCGTGAGATTTTACCTTGTATCGGATGGTGATGCGAGTTCCTCGTGCCCCTTCAGTTCCTCTTTTTGTGTAAAATCCATTGCCGAATGTTGCACATTCTTCAGTAGCAGAAGAACGAGAAATAAAGACATTAGGTTCTCCTCGAGGCGATCGAGTTATGTTTTCGTAAGCCTCAAACGATTTTGTTTCATGCGCAACGATGTCGATTCCTAAGTCTTTCGCTGTTGCGCCAGTTCCGAGTCCTACCTCTAATGTGGGTAGTGGAACTCGACGTAGCTCAGTAGCGTTTTTTTGAAGGCCTTTAGCATTAAAAAAATCTATTAGTTTTCTTTTTAGTCCAAATTTTTCAAGTGTCTTAGACGCAAATTCAACATTGGCTGAATATGCAAAAAGATTAGGAGCATTCTTTGCAATCCAGTAATCGATATGGGAGTTAAGATTAGCCCTTGGCTCAAAGGCATCAATAATTGAGCGAATATTTTTTTCATCTTCTTGCAAAGTTGCAAGTTGGTATTGAAAGGCTTTTATAAAATATCGAATGACCGAAAATATAGGGGGATTTCGGCCGGTTCTATAAAGTTCAGTTTCTTCATGTCTTGATGCAAAATAAAAATGAATCTTATCAAGGCGTACATCTTCAATAAAATTAGAGTATGGATTCGACCAGTCTCTTAAATCTCGAATCGCAAATGAGCCTGGGTCAGATTTGGTGAGTTCAATAAGTCCGGTCGAGTTAGAGTCTGAATGCTGATTCAAAAAATTAAAATCATCGAGAAGGCCGAGTCTGCTTTCAAACTTAGTTTTAAGCAGTCGAATATCCCAAGATGATTTTGCCCCTCGAACGTAATTATAGGGGGAGTGCGCGATGATTTCTCGCAATTTATAGGCTTGTTCAGCTGAGCCATCGACAACAATATCGATATCTTGATTGGCGCGATAAATATGAGTGAAGTGATAGTCAAATTTGAGTGCAGGAAACTGATTATCTCCCATTTCTCTTTGAAGGTCCCATTTTACATAGTGAGCAAAACCTGCAGCCGTACCACCAAAAATAAAAACTTTAACCCCAATTTTTTCAGCTTCCTTGCGAATAAACGCAAATTCTTTGACTCGTTTAAGTCGATCGATAATGGCCCGTTGAAGTTGATCGGCATTAATTTCGGTCGAATTTAAGTTGATGAGTTCGGAGGAAGGTTCGGCAAAAAGGGGCGAATAAGAAAGAATGGCAGTGGAAAAGCTGAAAACAAAGCCAAGCCATCTTATAAAAAGTAAAATACTCGCTGAATTACCCACTTTTATCCATTCCCACCCACCTCTGGGTGCACCCGGAATTAAGCTATACGGGGAGAGATCAAATAGGCAATCGTAGAGGGCCGTTGAGGGTAAAAAACAGGTAAAAAAATCTTACAAACCTCATCTTTACAGCCATTAGTCCTTCAAATTACTGTGAGTCGCGCGTTGGCCTCTGTGGCAGAATTGGTAGACGCACAGGACTTAAAATCCTGGGCCTCGAAAGGG
>CAZRLF010000053.1:0-6706 GCA_964601045.1 uncultured Bacteriovoracaceae bacterium | reverse complement strand
CTTGTTTCGGGAACAAGAGGCCGGAGGTTCGAATCCTCTCGCCCCGACCAAATTGAACAACGGGCGAACACCTGACCGCTCGACCCCCAAACCATCAGAAACTTTTGGGGGGTCAAAGACCACCGGGGCGTCGACCCCATAAAGTTCCATATCTACTCGATCTTGAAAAAGAGTGATTTTTGAAATCACCTCTCGCAGAATTTCCACTTGTTTTACCACAGTGAACGAATTGAATTTTTCCCGAAAAGATCGAAGTAATCTAAATGCCGCCCCCACCTCAATCAGTTGACCCCTTTCTCCAGACAAATCTCTTTTCAGCCCATCGATTTCTTGACTGATTTTTTCAATTGTATCGTGATGCTCTTCCAGCTTGGCCAATATAGGAGCCCTGGCTCCTGGTTGGTTAGCCTCGGTCAAAACGTCCGTTAGAGAGTTCACTTTAGACTGAAGATCCCGCCTTGTTTGCTCACGGGAGTGAAGGAGGCTCTTAACGTGTGATGTTGACTTATCCCGAATCACAGTCGATTTTTCGATAATCTTTTGTAAAAAAGTTCGATCATTTGCCAGTTTTTCTATTTCTAAGATGGCTCTTTCTTCCAACTCCAATGTGGGGAGATTTTCATGGACACATCTTTCTAAATGGCGATTTCCATGAATAAGCATCTTTCGCTTGTGGCCGTAATAATAATGTTTTGCCCCACTTTTACTGGTCCCCGATTTCCCAACCAGAGCATTACCACAGTGTCCGCAAACAAGAAGTCCCGTTAATCGGAAAGTGTGATTATGACGGGATTTTTGCTTTTTGTTCAGCTCCAATCTTTCTTGAACGAGAGTAAATGTTTTTTCATCGACGATGGCCTCCCACTGGGCCGGGGCATAAAAATATCGATCCAGTTCTTTCAGTTTTGACTGATCCATCGAACGCTTGTGTTTGTTGAATTCTCGCTGACCGATATATGCCCGATTCGTTAAGACATGAAAGAGACTTGAAAGAGTCCAGCGGTGGCCGCCGCGCCTTTTTCCTTCCTTAGTTATATATTCCTTTGTTTTATAACCTTCATTGTTCAAGAAAATCTGGAGTTTTCTAAGATTTCCAAGCTCCAAGAATTTCATAAACATGAGCTTCACTGCGGGGCTTTCAGATTCATTGACCACCAGATGGCACTTTTTGTGGGGATGGGGGTCATATCCGAGAATGCGTTGAGTTCCATTGGCAAGACCTCGTTCAGCACGAGCCTTGGCTCCAAGACGAATACGTTCAACTGTATTCTCGCGCTCGAACTGGCTGAAACTCACGCAGGTATAGACCATGGCGCGACCCGCAGGTGTGGCGGTGTCAAAATTTTCCCGGAGACTAAAAAAGTTAGCATTACAGGATTCAAGAAATGACCAAAAATTGCTGAAATCCTTAACACTACGACTTAGTCTGGAAATTTCCGTTACGACCACGGAGTTGATTTTTCCTTCTTTTAAATCGCGACAAAGTTGCTGAAAGGCCGGGCGATGAACAGTTGCACCCGAAAGTTCCTTATCAGAATACCACTCAATAATTTCTCCCCATGCGCCACCGGACTGGGCGTTACGCATATCCACATATTGCTGAATCCGTTGGGGATGGGAAACCAAGCTCCCCTCCTCACGAATTTCGAAAGAAGGGGAGAGGCGAATATAGGCACCCAGTTTATACTTAACCTGGGCCTTGGAATGAGTCTTCGAAGACTGACCCGAAATCTCGATTCGCTTCTTGAGACCTTCGCGTCCGACGCCCTGACTCCTCCATGAGCCGGATGATTTTCGTCGCAAGTCTGTCGAGCCGTTCTTCATTTGCTTCCTCCGTTAACTTCAAAGTGCTGATGTGAATGGGAAGTTCTTGATCTCCAATCCGGACACTCGCCGTTTGGGTTAAATCGATAAATTATCTCCAAAAATAAATACAAAATAAAATCTCCTATTTCTTTTCAATCAGAAGCGTCAGCTTTATGCCGATTGCTGTGGCAATCTGGCAAAGCTTGGCGATGCTTACGGGCTTTTCCTCCGGACCGAGCACCTGATTAATATAAGGTGTCGGAAGGTCACAAATCTTGCCGACGCCGTACTGACTCAAGTCGTTCTCTTTCATATAGAGGGTGATCTCCCGTTTTAGGACATCCTTAATGTTATCGACGTTTATCAGTGCAATTCGCTTTACGCTCATACCGTTTCTATATATATCCATTTAGTTATTATCTCTAAAGATAAATTCTGTCAAGAGCCAACAAGAGGGGGCCTTTCTACGGTCTCAATGCCCTGACCTGGCCCATTCTTTATTCTCTGACGCCGCTTCTGACTGGACGCCAGAGGCCCTTTATCCATCTTATCGAGCGCCGTTTTAAAGAGGCTTTTAATATCCTCTCCAGTCTGCACGTCTTTAAGACTCTCCAATAAAAAGCGTCGGGGGTTAAAATGCTCCTGGACGATCCGCTCCTTTTCCTTTGAGAAATGATCTCGAAGATAGTTTTCGATGATCCAAGAGCAAAGCTTCGAAGGGTTGATCCGAACATGAGGGTTTTCCTCTGTCAGCTCATGCACCATGAAAAATGCCGCTTGAGATGCTTTCTCAGAAAGATTCACTCGTCCTTTAAAAACCTCTCTCATTAGCGGGCCTTCTTCTTATCGGTATTCAATAAACTGCCTCGGTTTCCAAATTCGTAAAACTCTGGATACATCTGAGAAGAGGAGGGAATCCCCTCAACGCCAAAGCGCTCCAAATTTAGAAGCGTTTCGCGTCTGACATCCGCGTCTCTCTTTTCCATACCGTTATGAATAAAATAAGAGCTTACAAGTCCAACGCCTGCTCCAATAAGAGCCCCTTTCCATGCGCCCCCTCCACGATCATGGGACGAGAATCCGACACCAGCCGCTGTTCCAACAGCCGCTCCAGTTCCTACTCCCATAAGCAATGATTTACTTGTTGTTGCACAACCACAAAGACTCAATACGAGTCCCGAACTCACCATTATATTTCGTACTTTCATCTAAGAATTCTCCTTAAAAACATAAATTCGTAAAATCCCTGACTGAGTCCGAAGTTTGAAAAATTCGAACTCAAAAACCTTCCTGATTTTAATGATTTGCAAAGTCGGGGGTGTGAATAAGCTGAGAACGCGTTCTCGGACTGTTCACAGCCAGTTCACACCTGAGAAAACAGGCTCAATTTACACTTACTGCAAAATAAATTTGTCCTGCTTGAGATTGAAAAACTCCATCTTCTCTTCGAACTTAAGCACATCCTTTAAGAGCTGATGGTAAAAGACGAGTCGTTTTCCATCGGCAATTTGTTTTTCCACAGCCATCACAGCTTTTTGAATTTCGCTTGAACCTGAAATAAAAAGCACACTCATTAAGTTTCCTCGTTCGTAATAGTGTTTAATTTTTTCAGCGTATCGCTGATAAGCCTTTCGAGAAACTTCGAGTTCCAAGGGAACTACAAAGTCCTGTCCGTCGGATCTCATTTCCATAACAGCATCGGAGCGTAGAAGCACAAATGGCAAGAGCTTTGGGTTACTCGCGCATTCTTTAAGGCACTGAAGTTCGTTTTCGGTCCAATACCTTTTCACTTTCTTATACGTGGAAAGATGACTTCGGATGTCAGAAAGAATCAAGTCGTGATCAATCGCGCCACTTTGAACTTGATACCTTTCAACTGCACCGGCTGAGTCATCGAAGAGCAGATCAACGGTTTCTGCCTTTAGAAGATACACCTGCGTGTATTTTCCCTGAAAGTCCGTGATCGCCTTTTGAATCAGCTTGGCTTTTAATAATCGCCCCAAACGCCTAGAGACCGCCGATTTTGCGATGTTTCCAAAAAGTTGATCATGAATCTGTTTGAAGGTCGCGACCTTTACCTGAAATAGAAACTGTAAAATCCTCCGCTCTTTTTCCGTCGAAACAAAGCTAAAGCTATCCGCCATTTAAGTTCTTCTCAAACATACTGATATCTTCCGGCTTCACATGAAGTTCGGGCGCCGCCGTCACAATCGAAACGATGCTTTTGAAGTTTTTTCGAAGATTTTCGTTAAAGTCCTCCTTAATTTGCTCAAGGCTTGCTTTAAGATCCTCATCAGAAAGATACGGAGCTTGCACTTCTGTAAAGGTGCTACCGAATCCCCAGATCGCACGACCGGGAACTTTTGGAAGCTCAAGAGCCATTTTATTTCCGAGCATAGTCATCGAGCCCTGAAGGGTACTCTGTTTAAAGCACATGCGACCGCCAAGATTTTCCTGAATCTTGGTATCAATCGTTTCCTTCACGACCTTTTGAGTGGCTAGGATCACATGAATCCCGGTGGCGCGCGCAAGTTTTGTGATTCGGTCAGTCAACTCTCGTGCCTTTTCCACCATTTCCTTTTCTTTCTTGCTGGAGGTTTTTCCGTAAAGCTCTGACGCTTCATCGACACCCACCACGATCATGTCGAGCTGATCGCGTTCGAAATCGACTTTTGAGTATTCGTGGTCCACCAGAAACTTAAGCCTTCGATCCATCTCGTCATTGATCACTTGAAGGGCAGTGATGGAATCCGTTACATTTCGGTAGACTTCGACGTTCGGAAGACGGGAGAAGACATTCATCTCTACGCCACCCTTTAAATCGAAGAGATACATTTGAATCCTCGGTGATGAAGAAAGAAGTCCGAGTAAGACCTGCTTAAAGAAGACGGACTTTCCGCCACCCGTTGTTCCTCCGATGAGAAGGTGAGGAAGGGACGCAATGTCTTGAATCAGAGTCCCCTGTGCGCTCTCGCCCACCAAAAAAGTGTAGGGAACCTTGAGTGCGTTTTTCAGTTTCTCAAATTCACAAAGCTTTGGAATGGAAAATCCATAGAGCGAAAGCCGAACAAAACTTGGATTTACACCTTGCTCAATGGAGTCAATACTTAGCCCCAAAGCCGACTCCAGATCCTTTTTCTTTTCCTGAAATCGATCCATTCCAATGCCTGCTGTTTTTACAGTCAGCCACTCGGAATCATTTTCTTTGGTATAAAGATCCACGGTATATGGATAATCTCCTTTCGAATTTTTTAGCCCGATCAGTTCAAAGGCGCGCTGATACTTCATAAGCTTTAACACGCGCTTGATGTGGAAAAGCCCTGCAATGAAGGAAGAACCAAGTAAGGTTCCCATCATGACGAAAAAAGCTATGAGTAATGGGAACAGCCATCCTTGGGTTACGCACAGAATTTCCAGAAGGCCCACGTAGTTCGAGTGGCAGTAGAGCCAGCTCATTTCCATTCCGTATTTCAAAGCAAAGATGCTTAAGCCCCCGAGAAGTGCAATGAGAAGGAGATATCTTTTGTATCCCTTTCCATGGCCCGCGAGTCCTGCAGACAATATTCGCTTAATCTGGGGAAGTGCCTTTTTAAGATTCTCTCTCATTGGCGAGCCTCCCCGCGAAAAGCTTCCATGAGACTTACAATCATTTCAGCGCCGGGCACCACAACGACGAAGTCCTCTAAGGACTCCACTTGAGAGAGTCTGCGTTCAGCTTCCATTTCAGTTGCTTCGGATAAGCCTGCGATGGCCGCATTTTTAAGTGTTGATTTGGGAGTCGGCTCAAAGCTTTCCCCCAAAGCTTCCTTTTCAACCAAAACTTCCGATCCAGCCGAGAGCATCTTTAATCCAACCGCTGCCATCATTCTTGAATCCATATGCGAGTGAATCTCTCCAGAAATGCCCGGCGTGTAGTCTTTACTGTTTAAGGCTTGCGCCTGGAGGGGATACTCCGTGCCATCAGTATTAATAAGACGGTTAAATCTTAAGAAGACCTTATCGCCGTTTCCGCTGTACTGGACTGATCCCAAGAGAATGGCACCTCGCTCAATATTTCGAACTCCCCGATAGGTTACTCCATAAGGAAGAGCAACTTTGACGATTTGACTGGGCTCTCTCGTATCAATTCCGCTAAGCAACTTCCCAATGAAGTTCGTTCCTGCGGGCATTCCAGAGAATCGATCAATCACTTGTTTTGCAGAATATTTGATTTTGATACCGTGAGCCTGAGTAGGTGATTTCCCTGCGCTTTCATTTGCGATCAAAGCGGAAGCCCGGTTAGAGTTTGGATCAGGAACCATTTCTACCGGCTGGTTTAAACTCGGCTGATCAGAGCTTTGACTTAAGAAACTAGTATCCTGTTTCTCTAAAAAGAGATTGATCAAGGCTCCCATGACGATCAATGGAATCGTCACAAGAGCGATGAATTTCTTGTTGAGCCGCTTCTTCTGTCCATCCAGAATATAGAAGGAATCTTTTAGGTTCTTACACCTTGCTTTGACTCGCAAAAGGAGTCCTGGTTTTTTTGTTTTTTCAGCACTCATAAATTAAAACGAAAGAGTCGCTTGGTTTTTTTCGAACTTGATCTTAAGCACATATCGCTTGGAACTGGGTCCGGGTAAAAACAAGCGGCAGGGGTTTCCCGAAAGAGGTTCAATCTCATCCTTTTGACAAACCCATTTGCCTCTCACTTCTTTGCCACCTTCGAAGAGCTTAACCTCCACGTCCTTAACCGAAATCGCCTTCTCCTCATGAGAGAGAAGAAGAGCTTCCGCCCAGTGAAGATTTTGGGAACGAAGAAAGGCAAAATTCTCCAGCCGAAGCTGGAGCGTCTTTCTGATCGAGACTTGTTTTCCAATTTTTCTTGTCTGAACTTCTTTAGAGAGAAATTGAGTTTTTA
>CAZRLF010000052.1:0-7637 GCA_964601045.1 uncultured Bacteriovoracaceae bacterium | reverse complement strand
AACTTTTCCGTAGGAAAGTTCTCTTCAAGCGTGCCTCCGCAGCACACCCTCGCGACGATCAATTTATGCCAATGCACAAATGTAATATCAGGCACGAATTACAACACGAATTGAGGCGGTTTTGCATCAGAATTTACAGCGAAGAATATATCGATCTTTGTACATATTTGGCTCTCAATGTACTACTATTCGGGAATGTCAGAGTCATGTTGCGCAGTTAAGGATATTGGCCCAGAACCCTCCCATCACAACCATCAGGGTTCGCATGCGCATCACCAAGCGCCGACCTCATCCAAACCATCAAATCGGCTCATTTCAGTCAGTCTTTCTCTTATTTTAGCCGTGGCTTCAATGGCCTTTGCTATGCCTCATCATTGGGGTGGGCATCCTTCAAACCTTTTTGCGGCTCTTTCGGCTACGTCTGCCCTAATCATTATTATTCTTTTTGGCCGTCATTTCATTGCCTCGATCGCCAAGATTTTTCGCTCCTCCGATATGAATACCCTGGTGGGAATCAGTATTGTCGCAGCCTTTTCGCTCTCTATTTATAATTGGCAGCGCGGACAGATCGAGCACCTCTATTTTGATTCAGCAGCCTTTATTGCCGCTCTCATTTTGCTAGGGCAATGGGTTGAGTCTCTTGTTGCAAATAAAGTGCAGGCCCATATGAAAAAGCTGGTTGGATTGCTTCCGCAAACGGCTCGCAAAATCACAAGTTCAGGTGAGGTAGAGATTGCTCTAAAAGATCTTCGGATTGCAGATCGTATTCGCGTCTTTATCGGTGAGCGGGTTCCAGTTGATGGCAGACTTCTTTCGCAATCGGCAAGTTTTGACGAAAGTATTATCACAGGAGAATCTCGTCCGGTTGTTCGCGCTGCTGAATCGATTGTTCATCAGGGGTCTCTTAATATTGATCAGCCGATCGAAATTGAAGTGACAAAAACGTCCGAGAATTCTCTTTATGAACAAATGGTTTCTGCCGTAAAGGCCAGCCTTAGTGTTCGCCCGCCGATTCAGAAAAAAATAGACCTTATCGCGACGATTTTTGTTCCCCTTGTTGTTGTTATCGCTGCTGGTATGGCTTGGTTTTGGTATCATCATGATCCTGCTTCAGATGTTTTTATTTTGGCTCCACTTTCGGTTCTCGTCATTGCTTGCCCTTGCGCTCTGGGTATTGCAACCCCTACTGCACTTTTAGTGGGAGTTTTAAAGGCGAGCAAAAAGGGAATTCTTCTTAAATCGCTCGACGCTGTCGAAAAATCTTCAGGCATCGATATGATCGCATTTGATAAAACGGGAACACTGACTCAGGGTAAACCCGCTGTTCAGCGCATAAAGTCTATTAACAATGTCTCTCATAAAGACATTCTGCAATTGGCCTTATCGGTTGAAGCTCACTCAGAGCATCCCTATGCCCTCGCTATTCGAGAGCGAGCAGCTGCTGAAAGAATATTGCCTATTAAAATTAAAGATTTAAGAGTGGCGCCCGGTAAGGGTGTGAGCGGCAGGGTTGAGAAAGATTCGAAAACATCCGAAATTCTTGTTGGTAATTTAGTATGGCTTTACGAGAATGAAGTTGATTCAACTCAAGTTCCATCCGATTTACTTTGGGACGTTGAAGGAACCCATGAAACTTCCCTTTGGGTTGCACAGGACAAAAAAATCATTGGAGTTATTTTTCTAGAAGATCAGTTAAGGCCTAAAGCCAAAGAAATGTTAAAGCATCTTGGAGATTTGGGTTATCAAACCGGAATGATTACTGGCGACTCTGATATCGTCGCAAAACATTTTGCAAAGAATTTGGCTCTCAAATTTTATCATGCGGGAGTTTTGCCTGAAGAAAAGGCCACAATCGTGCGGCGTCTTAAAGAGCCTAAGAAAAAAGGAATGGATCTTATCGCCATGGACGTCGCCTTTGTAGGGGATGGGGTGAACGATGCCCCTGCTTTAGCGGCGGCAGATTTGGGAATTGCCATGGGTAGTGGGGCTGCCATTTCTCAGTCGACTGCCGATTTAATTTTGTTGAGTAATGATATAGAGGTCATTCCTGAATCTTTTAAAATTTTAAAACAGGCCAATCGGCTCATTACACAGAACCTGATTTTAGGATTTGGTTACAATATTGTTGCGATTCCGGTGGCTGCGGGAGCGCTTTATTCAAAGTTTGGGATTCTCTTAAATCCGGGTGTCGCTGCCTTAGCGATGGCTCTTAGCAGCATTACCGTCCTTCTTAACTCGTTAAGAGTTCTTAAGCTTGATTAACCCAACGAACTCCGAACACTTCGTTGACGGCGCCACTTAAAAGATAAGATTATGATTCTATGAATAATAATCTTTTAACAAATACACTGCTTGTGATCATAGCTGTTCTTTTACTTGTTCAAGTGATCCAAACCGGAATGAATCAACAAACTGCGATGAGACCTGCAATGCCGATGAGTCCGCATTCATATCAGGGTGGCAGAT
Source organism: uncultured Bacteriovoracaceae bacterium (assembly GCA_964601045.1). Classification (GTDB taxonomy): domain Bacteria; phylum Bdellovibrionota; class UBA2394; order UBA2394; family UBA2394; genus JAQBPA01. The sequence goes on along the minus strand of CAZRLF010000052.1, from coordinate 5,171 downwards.
CAGATGAAGGCTCAGATCATACGGGGCCATCTCATGGTGATATGGGCGCCTCTGCTCCTCATGCGATGCAAATGCCGGTCGAAATGGTCTTTCGTGCACTGAAGGCTTTTCCAGCTGGTTGTAACGGTAAAGCTGCATTGATCGAATGCGATTCACCTGCAGCTCGTGCTGTAAAAGCGCAAATTGAGAAGTTTCAAGAGCAAGGAAAAGGTCCACGAGAAACTTTTGATTATATAGTTAAAACTTGGGGCGAAGGGGCTCTTTCTGAGGAGGCGGCTAGTATTCGTCGTCAACGAATGAAGAGCCGATAGATTTGAATCCGGATTTAATTAGAATAAGAAACTCTCGTTTATTTAAACGTCTACCCGATCGAGCATTCGATCGGGTTGTCGCTCTGATGAAGGTACGTGCCTTTGAAAGTGGCGATGAGGTTCTTTCTTTTCCGGCTAATACTGAATTTGCTAAATATTATGGCTATGTCGTATCTGGCGAAATTCTATTTTTGGATTCGGCGTCGAAAGCCATTGGTGTTGCAATCAAAGATGAATTCTTTTTAGGTCGGCAGTTTACTATTAATGATGATGCTGTTGCTAAGTTAGTTTCTGCCAATAATAAAACTTTTGTTGTTTTTATTCCTAAAGAAGTTGTCACGATGCTGGCTCAAGCATCCGAAGAATATTCGGATATGTTTGAAGAGATTTACGAATCAATTTTTGATCGAGCCAAAGTGATGAGCGCTGATCCAAAGACGATTAAAACCGTTCAGGAATTTTTGCGTGATCCCGAAAATAATAAAACATTTGTTGGATGGGTTGAGGCGATTGATAAGAAACGAACCGAGTCGATCGCCAAAAAAGCGCGCGAAAAGAAAAGTAAGCGAAAGATTTTATTTTTCTGGGTCGTGGGATTACTAATCTGTGGAATTTTTGCCATTGAATGTTTTGCCAGACTTTTTAAAACTGATTTTAGTTTTGTCTACTACTGGGATCCTAATTGGAAAGTCGAGGCGTATAAGCCTGGATCCGATTTTAATATCATGATTGGAATTATTGGATATGGACTTATTCTGCTCACCAATCTGCATACCTTTGCAAAATGGGCTATCCGAAAATTAAAATGGAAGATTAATTATCAGTTTTCTTCTCAACTTCATATTTTCTTTGGATTCTTGGGCTTTTTATTTATTTTGCTTCATACTAGTTTTCATTTGCAGGGAATGAATATCGCAAATCTTGCTGTGTATGCGATGTTTGTAGCAATTGGTTCGGGTTTGATTGGTCAGTTTATTTCTGCGCAAATTCCTAAAACGATTCGCGGGGAACTTGTAAAGCTTGAACAACTAAAAGCAGAGCAAGAGAAGTTGAAGAAGCAAGCAACCATGCTGATGGAAGATGATCAGATGTATAAAACTTCGCTTCTAATGCTTTCGAAAGATCAACCAAGATCAGCGATGGGAAATTTTCTTTTTGCTCCCTTTGTTTGGTTTAAAGCTTTGCGATTGCAATCGAATTTAAAAGATTTAGGTCTTTCAACAGATAGCGCACTTCTTGCTTCGAGTTATGTGATGCGCGAATTTCGAATTGCGCAAAAAGTTCAGTTTTTAGAAATCTCCAACATCTTTTTTAAGCGCTGGATGGCGATTCATAAACCTTTTGGATACATCTTGTATGGTTTGGGACTACTCCATATCGTCCTAGCCATGGGTTGGATCTAGATTTCTAAGAAGCTCATTTTACTCACTTACTGCTTTAAAAGGCCCATGTTTGCGACAAATTTTGTCACTCCTTTAGGCTACTTATCTGCCAGGTGGGCGTGCTGGTACAATTAAGGAGAAGAGGGTGAAATGGTGCTCAGACTGGGTTTAGTACTTTCTGGTTTAGGTATGCTCGTGTTTAGCAGTCTTCAACTCGATGCAGGCGTGAAGGCGGCTCCAACTCCAACAGCTTCTCCCTATGCATTGATCTGCTATCCAATTCCTAGTGCATCTCCGAGCTGTTCTCCAACGGCAGTGCCGTCGCCAACTCCATCCGGATCTCCGAATGCGGGTGGGCCCGGCGAGAGGCCCTAGAACTGAAATCACTTTGAAGCGAGTATGTATCTTGTAAGCTTACCTTGGCCTTTTACTTTAATGACACCTCGACCGAGGAGAACTTTGAACTCATTCATCATAGGGGTTCGGCTAGATTTCAATAGTTTCTGAGCAGTAAGTCTGTCAATTGATTCGTTTGATTCCAAATATTTTACAATCCACTTTTGTTTCTCAGAGAGCGAGTCTTCGGTGGGCGCAACGGATACAATGATGAAATCAATATCCGGAGATAGACCATACGAACTTCCATGGGTGCTAATAATTTTTTTTCTAAGTAAAGGTTCAATTAAATTCCGCACTCTTTTGATAGACGTGTATATTCGTGTATCATGTACAAGGGGATTGTACTGTTCGTGCCAAATATGAGTTGTTAGTTCTTCTTTTGAAAAGGTCTCGTCATGGTGAATCAAGAAGAATCGAATAAGTTCTGCCAAAACTTCTTTGCCGTTAAGACAGATACAATTATTTTTTATTCTGATTTCGTTTTTAATTTCGTCGAAAACAAGATCGCGCTGCTTAAATTCTTCAGGTTTTAATTTAGATTCTAGCTCTAGAGTGCAAATCGACTTTGTTCGAAGCAAAAGTCTTGTGGATGATAGAAATCCACATAGTGAGATGATTCTTTCACAGAATAAACGTTCGTGCGGTTCGGTCTGGGGAATCGTGTAGTTATCGATAGTAAAACCGAGGTGATCTTTTAGTATTTGACAGATATATCGCACGGGGCTGTCGCGATTAATTTTCTCAAAATTCAGTTTCGCATCTTCCGTTTTACTGTCTTTGAGTGAAAACAAACCAAGAATTGCATAAAAAATTTCTGATTCTAAGCAATTATCAATCTGTTGAACAAGATCTGCCATTCTTTCAAGTCGAATTTTGGCTTCATCAAGGCGATTGTGATTTAGATTAATGAGGCAAAGGCCAATTATCGCTCTGAGTTCCCAAATAAAATACCCTGAATTTTTAAATGCCTCCATTGTTCCTGAAAGAATTTCCTCAGCCCTTTTAACTTGGCCATACATCAGATAGTGCAAGCCAGACATGCAGCGGTAAGTGAACTTGTGCTGAAAGCCGATTTTCTTAGAGGTATCGGAGAAGTGAAGATCCAAGCTCTTCTCAAAGTTTGACGATAAAAGATTGTTCCAGTTTAACTCCAGATAAAGGTATTTCAGAAGTGTAATGGATTCAGGATTCAGAATTCGTAGAAGCTCCTCAGGAATAGGTCGAGAAAACTTCTGAATTCTTCCCGAAGCGATGTTTTCGATAGCAAATTTGATCTCAGTTGCGATGCCAGACCAGATGGCATCGGTTCTAGTGATTGGATGAGCAAGGTAGTCGTTTACGAACTTTAAATAAGAAATTGTTTTCTGATACTTTATTCGTCCCCAGAGCATGCATTGAAGTAAATTCCAGAAATTGAAAGTCTGAGATTGAGATTCCGACGGCTGAAAGAGTTGGAGCGACCAGATTTTCTCCGCTTCTTGAAATTTTCCTTGATAGATAAAATGTCGAGCTTTGAAGTCTAAACAGTATGCTAACTGATTTTTTAAGCCGTAATGTTCTGCAATCTGAAATGCATTCTCAATATCTATTAGACTTTCAGATATAAATCCAAGGTTGCAATTGGCATGCGCTCTATTGCATAGGGCCGAAGTTTCAAGGATTTTATCTCCACAATTCTGTGCGTACTTTCTTCCTTTGCTTGCTGAAAGGCGTCCGAGTTCGTGACTTTCTGATTCTACTTCGAAAAATGCTTTAAGCGAAAAAATTCGAGCCAGCTGGTAGTCTGAAGGCTTAGGAAGCTTTTCGGCCAAATCAGCCGCTCGGGTGAGCAAGCTTACGGAGAAGTCTCTATTTGTCAGATCTTGACTATCGGCTTTGATATAGAGGGCTTCGATATAGAGTGGATCATCATGAGAGGTAAGAGCCTCAATTTTATTTGCAAATTCAGCAGCAACTTCTCTTTTTCCAAGTCGAGCTGCACTTAGTGCTATTGTTGAATAGAGCTTGATTTTGTCTTTACACTCCGTCGCTTTATCACTTTTGGCCAAAGCCTCTTCAATTCTTTTTGAAAGGCCAATGAATCCATGGTTTCTCAGTGGGCCACATCTTAATTCGAAAGAATCCACTGAGATGAGCGGCCAGATACTTTCACTGAGCTCTAGAATATCTGTGTGGTCGGCTCTGGCTCGCTTGCTATCTGCAAGGCCGTTAAATACTTCTGCCGCTTCTTCAAGCCGATGAAGTTGAATTAATTGATAAATCCTTTCCTTTGTCTCCTCATAGGAGCATTCAGAAGACAGCTCAACAAGAATCTCCTCTCTCATTTTGTCTCTAAGAGTGTTAGGCAGCTTGTTGAGGAACAATCGAGATTCAGAGTTGAGAGTGAAGGCCTCTTCGGTTTGATTGAGTATTCCGACTGTAAGCAGTCTGTAAGCTGAAGAAAGCGAGAGACTGCTGAGTAATTTTGCCTCAAACGATGGGCTTGCATATTTAAGAAGTGCGCCGCGCAGAAGGGATGATTTCGAGATCTCATCTAGCCCCGAGAAAGTTTTCTTAAAATGTTGAAGCTTGGCATCTAAAGAATTTCTTTCAAAGTCTATTTCAGAGAGAGGGCGATTCTCAAGGATTGCTGGCGCGAGCATGAGTCGAGCAAGGTATGGATTTCCCCCTGTTGTTAGAAAGATTTTCCTTGCGATCGCAGAATTCGACCCAATGACTTTGGATTGTGCGATTAGTTTCTCTAGCTCGCTTTCAGATAGGCCCGTATGAAAATGAAGTTTGAAATCGAGAGTAAGAGCTGGGTCGATTTTTGGAACTCGGCTTCCAGTGGCAATTATTTTTCCAACCTGTAAGTTTTGAATAAAGAATTCAAATAGAGTATCGCCAGATCTGATGAGATCAAAATTGTCGATAAACAAAGGAGTTTTGGAACTTTCAAGAGCAGACAAAATTGCATCCTGAATTGCAAGAGATGCGTCTGGCGTTGAGGACTCTTTTATTTGAATTCCAAAAACTTCGGCAATTTGCAGCAAGGCGATTTCCAAGTCGAGCTCAGATCTAAACTCCACCACCATGGGTG
>CAZRLF010000051.1:0-7656 GCA_964601045.1 uncultured Bacteriovoracaceae bacterium | reverse complement strand
GATTCCCCTGATCGAATTGGCGGTGGCTTCTGGGGATTCAGCGCTATCAACGAATCCCGATTACACGTCGCAACTCGCGAGGGAATTCATGGGCTATCAGTCCGGCTCTCAGCAAGAAAAGCTCCTTCGAGCTTTTTTAAAAGTCGTGCCTGATCACGAACGCTCGGTCACAATATCTTATCTTCTCAGTCAAAGTGGCAAAGACAAGTCGAGTGCCAAAGATATTTTTGAAGTCTTTCAAGCTGTGGGAAAAAAATTCGCTCAACTCGGAGCAACATTCAATCTTTTCGGAGAACCACTCTCCGCTGAGCTATCAGGCCTAAAAGATAGCGCTACTCCACTTACAATGGCTGAAGTAACGGAGATCATGAACAAACGGCTGAGCCCTGAAGAACGACGGCTCGTAAAACAACCTCTTAAAATTCTTGGAAGCGCTAGTCTTAAAACAGTTGTTCTTGTTGAGCTTGCAGATGGAAGGCAAGTTGTCATGCTTGTTCAACCCGATAATGTGAATTCTCAAAACCAATCCAATCTCGAATTGGGACAACGATTTCTAAAAAGTCTAGCGGAAGAAGGAATAGTCATTGATTCCAAAATGCAAGACGCCACGTATAAGGCTTTAGGTGTTCAGCTAGAACGAGAAACTCATATGACCGAGGAAGCTGCAAATCTGAAAGAAGCTGGCGCAGTATTTGAAAAGCTGAATACTGAGATGGCTGAAACTCTCGGAGGTTGGAGATTTCATGTTCCTCAACCTATTTCCGATTTTAAAGTGAGAGACGATATTATGTTTGTCGAAAGGGCTACAGGCGAAACTTTTCTTCGCGCCTCTCCAAAAGTTCAAGCCACTACCGGAAGGCCTATTTTTCAAGGAAGCATACGAGGGCTCATAAAATATGGTGTGATTAATTTTGATCCTCATTCAGGAAATTTTATTGTGGATCCCGTGACCAAAACTATTTTCCCTATCGACTATGGTCAATTTGGAAGATTCTCGCGAGGTTCTGCGTTTTGGAAACCTGACGAAAGACACGAACTTGCGAATTTCATTACAGCCTTTGGAAAACAAGATGGAAATAAACTTGTGGATAGCGCTTTGAATTTTTCAGAAGTTTCGATCACGCCTGAAGCACGAGGTAAACTAAAAGCAAAGGTTGCGGCAATTTTATCTGATCCATCTTCAACTGTAGACACGAAGTTAATATCGGTCGTCGAGTCTTTTGCCGAACATGGAGCTCCATTGGAAGAGAGAGTTTCTTTCGGAGCAATCAAAGCTCTTATGCTTCTTTCTGAAGAAGACTATATGAAAGATCGAGCCGCTCAAGCGGATATTTTAAAACAGGAACTGGCCGGCCACTATCTCCGAAATCCAGTTAGAGTTATTACTGACAAACTCAAAAGTGCAGCTGGAATTTGTGTTGATGCGCTAGGAAAAATTGGGCGATAATCGATTTCAGTTCCCCCCCTTTTCATTTCATTTAATAAGCCCAGGCCAATTCAAAGAACGGATGAAAGATATCTTTGATCGTCTCATCAAATCAGATCCAGATCGCCAAAAAGAGTTCTTACGTGAAATTTTTACGAAAATTGAGGTGCATAAATCCAAGCAGATTAAACTGGTATGGAAGCTTCCCGATTCTGGTTCAAATGGTTGTGACAGTGGAGGACGCCGGTTCGCGCAGGGTAAGGAACGGGGTGCCTTATTGGACGAGTTTGGAACTGCTTGCCTCGCGTATGCTGCATAAACACAGACTTGGTCAGGGCTGCTTAGACGATTTTGGAACCACGACGCATTTATTTTCAATACAACGGGCTGTCTTTGAAACCGATTTCTCCGGTGTAATGCCGCAATCCGCTTTGGTTCCCTTTTTTGCATCCAAGTATTCTTTTTATTAATAGCATAATCCCCACCGCAGAGCGCTTCGGTAAGCACACATTCATTATCCATTTTGCAGGTGAGCCATTCAGAATGCCCATGCCAATCTGCAAGCACATTCCCGACAAACAAAAGCTGAAGAAACAAAGTCGTAAGGATTAACCGAAAGCGGTTGAATGAAAGTTTCATGTAAAATGAAATTACTCCTGATGAGACGATTTTGGAACTCTTTACTAGAAAGCTAAGTCGTTAGAGCGTTAAGCTCCACAAGTGAGGAAGGTCATCCCTCAAATTCGGAACGGCAATCGAATACTCGTGCTATCGGAATCCTTTTGTCTTGTCCCCTCCGACGGAGCCGAGATCGTAATTCCCACAAAAACTCAGACGGGTGAGCAGAAGGATATCACAATTAAGTTTCAGTTCACTGAACGCCAAGGAGAGCCAACGAAAGCCGAGGGGATAAACGCGGTAGGTAATGGAATTGAAATTAAGCTCCTAAACTTCGCTCAAACACTTCCTTCCGGAACAAACACTCCTATGGGTTTCTCGATAGGAGATACAAAACTGGAACTTATGTTCTCAGCCACTGCGCTGATTAATCCTCAAGACAGCTCAAAGAAGACTCTAAATTTATGCGTCTCTCTATATGAGGTGAAGACGTGAAACCAATTTGGAAACGAACCTCCGGTGAGGCATTCAAGGGCAATGTAATGACGCCACTCAACTGGATGACGGGAATTTGCACAACGATTCTAGTAGGTGGTGGCGTTGCTAGTCAGGAGCCTTGGCTAAAAATTACTCTGGTTGTCATCGCAATTTTTATCCTTCTTTTTTACGCTAGAATGTATCGGCATTTTGCCCTAAACGATCCGGATCGCTTACAGAGTGAAAAGTATAATCTCTCCCAGCGGGAACTTACAATTTCTACAAAATACTCCGCCCCTCAAATTCAGATAGATCGGACTAAGCAATCGGAAATGATTTCGTCATCAACGATTGGTGTGCTGCCCCCGCATAACCGACAGTAAATCAATCAAGAGCAAATTGTCCCCGCTGAAACGTTCATTCTTACAACTATCAGTTTCAAAAAATCCTTGAATCGGTAAAAATCTCAATGTGCTGACAAACTTGGACATACTGATGACGGCCCAAATTTTGGGGGGAATCGGAGCGATAGTTGTTGGGGTCTATTTTCTCTTTTTTATAAATCAACAGAAACTAGAAGACAGTTATTCAAAATATAAAGGGATGAAACTCACCTCTACGGGCAAAAAACTTTACGCATGGATGTTTCGGATTGCGTTTGGAGGAGTCCTAGTTTGGCTTGGAATCTGGCTAGTGATTTCCTTTTTTAGTCCCTTACCTCAAAAGGATGCCCAAGCGGTTAAGCCGGACCCCAAAATTGTTCAGCGAGACGAAATGCTAGAGAAGACGTGTTGCGGGATGGTTCAAAAATATCATCGAGTTTACACTTCTAATGCTGGGAAATCTGCGCTTGAAAATTTGATCGGCAAAGATTCAATCGACTTATTTTGGGTGGACTGTGGAATTAGACCAGCAATCGAAGACACATGTGCTGGTCTTTTGAAAGACGGCTCTTATCCCCCAGTCAAACTCCCAACAGACCTCGGCAAACTTTTGGAAGTCCGAGGATATAAGACCGATAATGAAGAGGAGGCATTAGCAGTAGCTCGTGCCTACCTCGCCTTCGATTCTCATCAATCGACCATCTCCGCAGAAAAATACATTCCTGGCTATTCAGACAATAAAAAGAAGCTTCCTAAAAAACTCGCTGGGGAAATCCGTGAGCCAACTGCAAAAAAGAAGGCTGACGGAACTTATGAAGTCGTTGTTTTCACGCACTCGAATTTGGGCGGCACATTCACGAAATGGCGATTCAAAATTGGACCAAAATACGAAGTTGATGCCAATGCTGAGACAAGAATTAGCGGAATTGGCGCGACAGATTATCTCAGATAAGCCGGAAAGGGTTCGATTTTAGTTAAGAGACTCTTAGATAGTTTCATTTCTCTGAGCGTTATCGAATAGCTTTAGCATCTCATCAAAAACGATCATGTAATCCCCGTTGGTCTTCAGTTGAGGCAATCGCCTCCCTAACCTCTCCACCCGTTGGGCAATAAAATCTAACTGCTTACTTCTCGATTGGTATATCGGCGGAAAACTCGACATATCCAAGATATCGTTGAGATCAAAATCTGTTATTGATGGTGCCTGGATTGATTCGCTGAAGTTGAGAGATGCGCGAGTATTTGCGGCCCATTCACGATCCGCAACTTCAGGATCGATTAAGCGACGCCCATCTGGTGTTCTTATGGTCGAAATCCTCTGTGATCGAACTGCCTTGGAAACCGCCTCTGGTGATGCTCCCCTTTGTTTAGCGTAGCCCCGAAATGTCATAAGCTTGCTCTCGTCCATACCTAAATCGTCAACCGTCAACCCATTTCAAACAACCATATTTCGTGAAAATACGCGCTCCCCGCGACCCGCAGATCAAAAAGTCGAAAAAGGACCCACGACACCCCTCCCACAACATTGAGTGCGGCCTCGAAGCATGTTATGAGGCACAGCAATGGCAAAAGCTGCCCAAATCCAAGAATTTGTTTCCCTGCATGATAGAGCCATTGCCTTGCGCGGAAATAAACCCGACTTTGATTTGCGTCGCATTGTTCTTCTCGCCAGTGAACAATTCATAAAGATGTATGTCCCTCTTCCAGGTCGCACAGCTCACAGAAAGGATATGTTGGAAATCACCCCCCAATGGGTAAATTTAGGCCAATCCAATCGTTCGGACAATTTCAGTTCAGCCATAGAAATTCCGGAGGGAGAATATAAAACAGCGGGAAATGTGAAGATTGTGATTAAGCGTCCCTTCTCCGTCAGCTTGGCTGATCTTTATCTAGCAGCCCTGGACGAAGGGAAACTAAATAGAGTTTTCTTCAGCAAAACATCGAAGTTAAGAACAAGTGACGAAAGAGGAAGTCATTGGACGAACAAAAGGGAAGCAATACTTGGCGCGGCCCTCGAAGTTCTGAACGAGTCTGTCTCCGAAGATGGAGTTGGGAAAAAATTCATTAAGAAAAAGGCAGGAATATCAAAACTCAATTCGACTGCCATCGCGCAAGAAATTGATAACCTTAGACATAGGTGGGCAGCTATCAGAGAACCACAAGTCGGAACTAGCATCGATAATATCGAACGAGCAATCCGAGATGCCCTGAAAAACACAAAGTAGAATTTAGTTACTATCAACTAGAATTTCCTTTCTGGGTTTGTATTGAGCGTTCGCATTTTCTGTCACCATGCAAGGTGCAGAGAGCTATTTACTAAAAGAGAATACGCTTAATTATTCCAAACCAGTTTGCTGGAACGCTAGGCCATGTCGAAGAGTTGGCTACTGCGGATACTGTCTCAACCGTCAAAAGGCCTTTATAAAACGCCAATTCCTCGAATCAGCATCTCGCGAAAGATGGACCCATCACCTAACAGTCTCGTTTCTCAGATTTCAGGGTTCAAAGACAGAAGCTCTCACGTTTCTCGGAGGCATTCGAGCCAAACTTCATCGGGAATTATTCTCGAAAAACAGCATCAAATTTATATCCTTCGCGGCGGTAGGTGTAGAAGGCGGAACCTTTGGGTTTACACCTCATTTCCACACGGTTTGTTCGTTTGATATTAGAACATCGCAACTCAAAGAGAATACGAAGGCAATTCTCGGTCGCCTTGTAACCTCGATCCCCAATGCCGTGCATATCCGTGGAGTCATCAACGCTGAGCGAAGTCTTAAAACCCTCGCCAACTACTTGCTGAATACAAATTACGAACCCGCTTTGAAGTTTCGCCCCAAGAGATTTCGTTTGATTACAGCCAGCCGCGAAATTCGCACCGGACATCCCACTGCCTCAACAGCGTTCAAGAAGGTGCCTAATGGACCTTGAGACCCAAGATGAGCCGAAATTTTCAGCGCAGAGCGAAACAGATCAGACAGCCTGGTTAGACCTTTTTGGAACCCTAAGAAGATGGAGGAAAGAAGATGAAAGAAACCAAAATATCTCAACAAGTGCCGACGATTTACTTCGAGGACGCACAGAGTAATGGCCGAGATAACGATCTGATAATTATCCGAGTGGGTGGTAGCCGAGGAATCATAGTGCTATACGACGAACTACTGATGATAGTGGACCTGATGTATAAACCAGGCTGGCGATTTCCAATGTATTTTGAAGGATGGGCCGAGCAGATGGTCGAAGCTTTACTTATTCGCGCGGAGTTAATCGGTGAAAACTTTTATGATTTCAAAAATGTTTTAGCTGAACAAAAAGAAAAGCTGGAATTAGCAAGTCATGAAGAACAGCAAAGCGATAATAAAATTTCACCGAGCGCAGCAATGAAGGCACTTGAACTTTTATTTTGGATGGAAAAGGAATGCAAAAGGCTAAGTGCATAATCGTAAATCGAGTTTCATCGGCTGAACAGGTCAATGGCTATTCTCTCGATGCTCAGAGTCGAATGGGGAATGAGTTTGCCAAACAGCTCGACTTTGACATCGTAAGAGAGTTCACATTCCAAGAATCTGCCAGCAAAAATAAAGAGACTCGCCTGTTCGATGAAATCATGGCATTCATTTTTGGCTTTACGGTAAAGAACAAAAATCCGCTGAACATTGTCGTTGAAAAAAAAGATCGTTGGGGTCGGCTACATTCTCGCAAGGAGCAGATTCAACATCTCGTCCTTGAGGGCAAAGTCATTCTCCATTACTACCGAGAACAGCAAATCTTCGATAAAAATTGTAGTCCAGAAGCGATATTCATGGATGACGTCGTAACATCATTGAATAAATACCAAGCGATGAACAACGGGAGAGAAGCAAAAAAGGGAATGCGAGAAAGATCAGCCCAAGGATGGCTATCGACGTATGCTCCTATCGGTTACAGGAATAATCCTGATAGAAGTTCCAATGAGAAAATTATTGTCGAAGAAACTGAGAGAAAATTTATTTACAGTATCTTTGAATTGAGGGCGCAAGGATTTAGCTACAACGCCATAGTTGATCGAATCAGACTGGATGGCCTCGTCCCTCCGCGAGCTAAAAACAGCTTTCGCAAAAGTTATGTAGAAAAAATTCTGAAAAATAAGTTCTACGGTGGATTTGTTTGCTTCAACGATGAAGTGTTCCCAGGAAAACACGAGTTGATCGTGCCAGTCGAAGTCTATCGGCTGGTGCAAGACACTTTCAATAAGGCAGGACGCGGCAGACCAAGAAAGCAAGATGGTTTGTTTTCCGATTTTCTGACTTGTGGCGAATGCGGCTGTAAAATCAGCTACCATCAAAAGCATAAGAAAAGTGGAAAGGTTTACCACCTCTACATCTGCGCGAATGGAAAAGGACAGCACAAGAGCTTAACGGGAATGTATAAGCACGAAGACGAGGTTATGACAGAGTTAGGCAAGTCGTTGGATGAAATCAGCATCTCTGACGATTTCGCCGCAGCAATTTCTCGGGGCCTCAATCGGAACGACGAAAAAATGAGGGCTAAGCTCCGACAGGAAGAGGGTTCCTATAAACAAGCCTTGAAGGATTTGGAAGATGAGGAGGATAAACTTCTGGAGTCCTTACAGGCTGGCATTATTCATCGCGAGATGTTCGATAGAAATATGAAACGTATTCGGGAACGCCGCAATCAGTTCACAGACCTCCTGTTGAAAATTATGGTGCTCCCCATGAAGGTGTTGACGGGGTCGACCGGAGACTCAGTCAGTGA
>CAZRLF010000050.1:5852-8033 GCA_964601045.1 uncultured Bacteriovoracaceae bacterium | reverse complement strand
CTGCGTCTGCACTAACTCCAAAGGAATGTGGATGAGGTGATGAGATTTCGTAATAGATATCAAGAGTAAATAACGCAAAAACAAGAGGCACTATCGAAGGGCTCACATTACCTCACTTTTTTCGTATTGCTTAAAAGTATACTATACAAGATTTTAATCTATTTGAGAGATGCTGATTTATAGACGATACTACTCGAAAAAATATGGAGGTTTTTAATGATACTGTTTCCGTTTTATGACTATTGGTGGCTTTATGCAGGTTTTACAGCTTTCGTACTTGTCGTGCTAGCCCTTGATTTAGGCGTCTTTCACAGAAAGGCGCACGAGGTTGGCTTTAAGGAAGCTTCGATTTGGACAAGTATTTGGATCGGGCTTGCTTTTGTATTTAACTATCTTTTTTATCTTTATGCCCAATATCGATTTTCAACCCACGAGCGGTACACTTCCATTCCCGGCTTTGACCCCGATGTGCAGGCGAAAACTTCGGCCCTTGAGTTTCTAACGGGCTTTGTCGTCGAAAAATCTCTCGCTATCGACAATATCTTCGTCTTCGCTGTCGTATTTGCTTATTTCGGCATCCCAAAAATTTATCAGCATCGAGTTTTGTTTTGGGGAATTTTAGGTGCCCTTGCTTTTCGAGCCATCTTTATTGCGATGGGTTCCGTCCTCATGCAATACCACTGGGTTGTCATCTTCTTCGGAATTATTCTCGTTCTCACAGGCATTAAGATGTTCTTTGCAGGAACCAAGCCTCAAAATTTAGAAAACAACTTTATCGTAAAGCAGTTGAAGAGATTGTTTCGAGTCCATCCCCAGATAGAAGGGCAGAAATTCTTCGTTAAGAAAAACGGCCTTACCTATGTGACGCCACTTTTCTTGGCTCTTATTTTCCTTGAGCTTAGTGACATTATATTTGCTGTAGACTCAGTTCCTGCGATCTTTGCTCTCACAAAGGAACCATTGATTGTGTTCACATCGAACATCTTCGCAATTCTTGGCCTTCGTTCGATGTACTTTATGCTTGCTGGAGTGATGGATAGATTTGCTTACATCAAATATGGACTTGCATCAGTTCTGGTTTTCGTAGGCCTTAAGATGGTTTGGCTTAACGAAGTCTTCGGTGGAAAGTTCCCAATTAGTTGGTCATTAGCAATCATTGCAGCTTTGATTGGTGGCTCAATAGCAGCATCGATCATCATTGATCGAAGAACACAAAAACAAGCTTCTCCAAAACTCGATTTGAAAGAGAGAGACAGCATCAAAGATGTAAAACGACCTGCGGATTAACAAGAACTCTCGAAATCATTCGTATTCGGATCATCACCAAAAGCCATACAAGAAGCGAAAGAGCTTATTAGAGGAACTCTTTGATTAGTTGGCCTACAAAAAAGACGAATCTTACCCTTGCCCTCCTCAAATCTAAAAACATTAACGAAAGTTGATCTTTTTTATTCGTTGGGTGAGTCTAAAAAACATGAATACCTCTGTAATGTACGAAACTTCAGCTCGATCTCTTGCTGGAACCATGACGTTTCCTGAAGTTGTGCAAACGCTTGCAGCCATTGGTCTTGAGTCCTATACAGTTGACCTCGTAAGGGCTATCAAAACATTTTATATGCCTAACGGAGAGACTCATACCGAAGTGCTTTCGATTCAGAAGACAAAAATTGGTGAGCGTTTTTCAAAACAGAAAGTTATTGATGCGATTAATGCAATTAAAGAAAGAAAGTTAAATTTCCGCCAATTCCTAACTGAGATTATGTTAGCCGGAACAACCACCTATACGGTTTATATCACAGGTGATCGCACCATCTATTTTGGCAGAAATGGAGACTTTCATATTGAAAGTTTTGCTTCTGCAGCTTCCCCTGATGGGGGCGATTAGCATCGGAGATGCCGGTATCATCACAACTTAAAATGTTTAACTAAATCAGCTACCAATTCCATTTTATCGCTACCGACGTCCCATTTGTTTGAGGAAGAATCATGAGATCAATATTAGCTTCTTGAACTTCGTCGCTTTGAGGCCGGTGCAGAAAATAAGGAATTGAAACACCAATGAGAGACCCCGCTGCCGCAGCTGCTATAGTATCTGTTAAATAATGCCGATCTGCCGCCAACCTAAGATAAGCAGTAGAAGACGCAAGAAGAAGCCCTCCGCTCAAAATGTACGGGGCTAAA
>CAZRLF010000050.1:0-5752 GCA_964601045.1 uncultured Bacteriovoracaceae bacterium | reverse complement strand
GCCTCCGAAATAACAAGTGAATCGATATAAAAAGATTTAAATCTATCGTCTTTAAAATTTAAATAAGCATGAGAGCCAAAGGCGAGAAGTGGAAGCAGTGCATAACCTGTCAAATGACTCAAACTACTTGCTCGGCCCTTATTGGACCATCGAACTTGATTTCTTACCGACGTATCAAAACTATTTGTATCACACCAGCGGCAATGGTCGGGCGTTAAACTATCTTCGAGAAAAGTAAAACTTCCAACGCCGATTGCGCCCAGCGAAATAAGCGAAATACTGACTTTAGAATTTAAATAAAGCTCAGGTTCAGACGCGCCTAATAAGCCGGGCCAAAATAAGATTAAACAAACCCAAAACTTCATCAGCAGCATATATACCAGTATAAATCGCTAAAAAACCCCAAACTTTATCTTAACAAATCAGTCTCTATCAGCCATTTAACAGAGACGAACTTAACTGGGGAAGCTGGTGTAAATCCAGCGCTGTGCCGCAACGGTAAACTCGCAAATGAGTAAGCCCGACTGCCAGATAGGTTTTAATATCCCGAGCAGGAGAAAATACGGATGTTTACTCAAATTATCTTTCGAACAAATCTCTTTATTTTTTTCATTAGTCTTTTAGGTCAGCCATTAATCGCCGAAACCGATCACTGCAAAAAAGCAATTGCACAAGATTTGAACAGCCCACAGAAATCTGGGCCGAAGGAGAACCGAGATCTTTTAAATCATCTCAAAGTTCAAACTTATAAATGGCGAGGTTATGGAATTTTAGTTACCACGATGCTCGCTACTGCGGCAGCAACAAGCTATCTGACATCTGCACTTCCGCAATCGACACAATTTTTGGGAATTTTTGTCTCTCAGCTCTCTACAATCGGAATTATTGTTTTTGGTGCGCCCATTTGGGAGAAGCTTTTTTCACGTCTCAGAAAAAATGCCTATGGCCTCAGCGAAAACGCAAATTTATCTCAACTGCCGCTCTCCAGTTCTCATCTAGAAGCTATCTGGAAGAAATCTCAAGCGACCTACAGTCAGAATGCACAGATGAGCAGAAATTTGTTAAATCAATTTTTGATCGCACTTAAACAAAACTTAGATGCTGCACTGGCCTCGATTGAAAAAACTGGCGAGATTAGCCCCTATGCAGTTGATCAAATGGCTGAGATTTTGATTCGAGCTCGACTTCTTTATTCAGAAATTCCAATGAACGACCCCTCAGTTCAGCTGACAGCTCAAACCGCATTGACCAGCCATATCGATCAGAAAATTTTAGAAGATTTATTCAAACAAGTCCTGAGTCGAATTGAAGCCTTAGATCTAGAAAGCTCGGCCCCCAAGGTTAATCAGCAATATATAGACAATCTTCATGACCTTCTTAGAATAAAGCATGATTGAATTAAGAAAGTCTGAGGACCGTGGATATTTTGATCACGGCTGGCTTAAAACCTATCATTCATTTTCTTTTGCTAGTTATTTTGACCCCACCCAGCTTGGCTTCTCGGATATTCGCGTTATCAACGATGATATCGTAAAGCAAGGAGGCGGCTTCGGAACCCATCCACATCACGATATGGAAATTTTTACTTATGTTCTTAAGGGCGCTCTTGAACATAAAGATTCGATGGGCACAGGCTCCGTAATTCATCCTGGCGACGTTCAGATGATGAGCGCAGGTTCAGGAATCACTCACAGTGAATTTAATCATTCTGCCGACGAAGCTGTTCATCTTCTACAAATCTGGATTGTTCCCAATAAAAAAGCTGTTAAACCGCGATATCAGCAGGTGCACTTTGAGGATTCTCAAAAGAGAGGAAAGCTTAAGCTCATTATTTCTCCCGAAGGCGAAGATGGATCACTCTCCTGTTATCAAGACATTCGAGTTTATGCGGCCCTTCTCGATGGAGCTGAAAAAATTGATTTCGAATTAAAAAACAATCGATTTGCTTATATTCATATCGCCAAAGGCGAACTCAATTTAAATGGAACAAGCCTTAAAGCTGGCGATGGAGCCAAAATCAGAAATGAAGCGAAACTTGAGCTTACAAAGGGTAAAAGCGCAGAATTTTTACTGTTTGATTTAAGACCAAAAGAAAATCCAAGCGATTAATCGTTTGTGCAGTAAAGAATCGAGATCACTTGAGGCTCTCGTGAAATTCTGTCAATTTCTCCACTAGCATCATGTGAAACTGCCATGGCGCCACTTGCTTTAAATGTCCAACGAAGGGCTCTTTTAAATTTCTTTTTCTCACATGCCCATTTAGCGCTAAATTGATTGTCTGAAAGAGGCAAATGTTTTGAGCCAAAAATATACGCAGGGTCTTGTATCATAATATTCTGCGCATCGATTCGACGAAGTTCGCCCTTCAGATCATCAACGCTGTCTCTACTATGATCGCGGATGTCTTCACATTTAAATGCCCCCATCTGAATTTCATTAATAATAGAACGTCCAGAACTCAAATCAGAAACAGCAAGAAGCCCCGCAACCAGTTTAACGGTAACAGGTACGCGACAAAGCTTTTCTATAACTTCTTCTTCAATACTACCTGTAGAACCGACAATGCCTTTGCCGATTCCTTTTTCAATCAAATAATTTTTTGATCCGTTATCTGCAGTTGTATAAAGTTTCGTTTCACGAAATTTAAAAACCAAATTGTAGTAAACAAAAATAGGAGTTTTTGAAACTTCGTCCGATAGAGAGATTCCACTAAACTCAATTTTCTTACTGCCAAAATCGCTTTTTTCTTGAATCGTTTCAGAATCGATTCGTTTTTTGACGTCAGGTCTTTTTAAAATATCGATCAACTCGGCCATTCTGCGAGGATTAGCATCGACCGTTTTGAGTTGAGTCAACGAAACTAAAACTATAACCAAAAAGCGAATCTTCATCTTACTCTCTATTTCTTAGCGGCAAGCGCTACAAGCTTAAAAGTATCTCGGCAATTCTTTGCCTTCGAAATAATTGTCTGCACATCTCTCGGAAACTCACCGCCCGGCATACGATCTTCAAGCGCCTGTATCACAAGCGCATAAATAGTCTTCGAAGAATCCGCATCAACAAATTCTTCTATAGCTTTAACAGAATCTGAATGTGGCTGAATCGAAGGAGCCGGGGTTGTAGGTTGAGCAATAGGGCCTTTCACTTTATTTACTTCAGCATCCAATTTTTTAAGACGTACAATAAGATCACCAAACAATCTTTTTGGACGGCCGAGCTCATCTCTTAAATCTCGAAGAGAAGGAATCGATCCTTGTGCAGCGCCATCTCCGACAATCCTTTTAAGCGTCTCAAGTAAAATGATAGTGGCCGAGACATCTTTTGATTTTCCGCTTTGAACTTTTTCAAGTTCATCAACAACTACATCTTGAATCCAAGAACTAAGATTGGTCACAAAATGTACTAAGGCCTCGCGATTTACTTCTGAAGAAACTCGATCATAAAGCTCTTGAGCGTCTGGACTTAAAGTGTTGCTACGCAAATCAACGATAACTCCACTCAATGCAATATAATCAGTCAGAGCAGTTAAGAACGGATCAGAAAGAATTCTAAAGGCTTCAGATTCTCTAAAAATATCAAACTGCTTTGCGCGAGCATAAGTGTTTGGATGCGATTTTCCCACATTTCTAAATCGCGCGCGACTTTCGGGCTCTAAGGTTTGCTCGTAAAGTCGTCGAACTTGCTCCATGGTTCCTTCGTAGGTTGCATTTTCACTTCCGATCAACCTCACGTAAGCCATTACGCTTGAGCGATGGTGGTCTTTTTCGTTAAGAATTTTGTTGGCAAGATACCCCGCTCGATCACAAGAAGTTTCGCAAGAGCGACTAAAACGATCGAGATCTTCTTTAAATTGCTTCTCAGCTTCTTTTGAAATATCGACTTCGGCATCGTCAGAAAGACCCCGAATCGCACGAATGATATCGCTTGAAAAGGCGATCAAATTTTCGCGAGATTCATTTTGGGCAATTTGATCACCCACTGTTTCAATCATTTTTCGAATCTGATTTCTAAACGCAGGATTTTTATCAACTTGTTTACCTGCATGAGGAATGACCTCGCGCACTAAAACCTCAACTGCGTTATCTAAGAACTCATTACGAGCAAATCGAAGAGACTTTTTATCTTTTTCGTTGCGGTCACCTTGAGACTTATTGCCATCTTCTTCTTTTGGAATCAAATTCTTCGCAGTGCCATAGAATATAAGGTGAAGCAAAATGCGATCAGGAATATGCCCAAATAAAATATGGGCTAACTCATGACCAATGATTTGGTTCATACTTCCCTTATCATTGATCTTCTTTATGAGAGCATCAAAAAACGCGGCGTCCAAATAAGCCACATCTCCACTCCAGGTATAGGCGTTGACCTCTCCCGGAAGTGAGAAAATCATCGCATTCTCACGAGCTTTTTTTGTAAAAGGAAAAACTGAAGCAACATCTTGAGTTTGTTTAAGCAGATCTTGAAGCTGACCTTTTTCGCCAGGAATTGCGAGAGTGCCGCTGTCTTGATGACCAATATTGCTCTCCCAAATAATTTCTCTAACTTGATTCATCGCAATAGGAAGATATTTTTCTGATAACGGGCTTTTTCGAAGAATCTTATGAATTTTAAGGTTGAGGGGGTCAGCTAATAACTCCATTCGCTGACCAATGAGCCAGCGTTGAGTAGTGCTTTGTTCAGCAGCTCGATCGTAAATAGCTTGAGATTGATTTAAGAGTTTTGCTGATATGACGGGATCTAATTCTGAATTAATTGAGAGCGCTTCGGCTTTTATTTGAAGCGAAAAAAATACCGCCACCAAAAATGAAAAACAAATCACGCGTAAATTTACTGTTGGTTGATTCATGACCCCTCCTCTAAAAAATACAGTCATAAGCAAATTACCCGGCCCAAAAATGAAATGGCAAGAAAGGTTTGACGCATTGAATAAAAATTGACTTTGGTCCGTAAGGAGGCTCGAGTTTAAGCATGTTTAGGGGGACAAAGCCGATTGTTTTAAGTTTATTGGTCTTGCTTCTTCCCCTTCACGCTTTAGTAGCTTGCGAATCTTGTTGTGGAGTTAGAATTGCCAATCTTGAGAACACCAGATTGCCTCTTAATTATCAGAAAATTTCGAATCTTAGAGATTTTTACCTGAACAAGGTTGAATTAGGGCCAAAACTAAAATTATTTGTAGATCGCTGGCTTAAGACCGACCTGATTAACGATGAAGAAGTTTTGTTTATAAGAAATGCATTTAGTAGACAGTCTTCTCAATCTGATCATCTCACTCAAGTTCATCTAAGTGGTTCATTTGCAGTGCAAGCCAGTTACAAGATAGTAAATGATGAACTTATTTTTTCGATTATTGATTTAAGAGCCACTGATTTAAAAACTCAGATGGCTCTCGCAATGGGAGCCAATGTTTCAGGCGGACTTGAAAGGGCAAAAAGCTTATCAAAAATTCTGACGGCCTTTTTTATCGAGGTGTTTGAAGTCAGCGAAGAATTCTCGCATATTAAAGAGCTCGTCATTCTAGCACGCAGTGTGCATTTACCTGAGGGGCCGAATCCATTTCAAAAATTAATCGACAGAGCAGGATTTATAAAAATGCAAACCGGCGAAAAATTTGCAACTTATTCAATACGGGCACCGATAAGAACTGACTTATCGACTACTAATTAAATTCGGAGAGAGACTGGACGCGCAAGCGTTCAGTATGGTGCTCCCCATGAAGGTGTTGACGGGGTCGACCGGAGACTCAGTCAGTGAT
>CAZRLF010000049.1:3034-9410 GCA_964601045.1 uncultured Bacteriovoracaceae bacterium | reverse complement strand
AAAGAAGCCTCCGAAAAGGCAAAACACGAACTTTCATCGAGTATGGAAACTGAGGTTGAGCTTCCGTTTATCACAGCTGTTCAGGGACAACCAAAGCACTTAAAAGAAAAGATTGATCGTAAGACGCTTAATGAGCTTTGCAAAAACCTCGTTGATAAGCTGAAAGTGCCCTGTGAAACAGCGATGCAAGATGCAAAATTAGCGGCCAGCGAAATCGGAAAAATTTTACTTGTGGGTGGAATGACTCGAATGCCTGCTGTTCAAGATAAAGTGAAGGAGATCTTTGGTCAGCCTGGGGACGTTTCGATTAATCCCGATGAAGTGGTTGCTGTCGGCGCAGCCATTCAAGGTGGAGTGCTTTCGGGAGAGGTAAATAATGTTGTGCTTTTGGATGTCACCCCGCTTTCTCTGGGAGTTGAAACAGCTGGAGGTGTTTTTACAAAGATCATTGAAAAAAACACAGCCATACCCACGTTAAAATCGAAAATATTTTCGACTGCTGCTGATAATCAAAGTTTTGTAAGCGTTCATGTATTGCAGGGTGAGCGGGATATGGCTGGGGATAATAAGAGTTTGGCTCGATTTGATCTGACCGATATTCCACCGGCGCCTCGAGGCGTTCCTCAAATCGAAGTCGCGTTCTCGATCGATTCGAATGGTATTGTCGATGTCAAAGCCAAGGATTTAGGAACGAATCGTGAACAGGTAGTTAAGATTTCGCCTTCTAGCGGCCTTTCTGAAAATGAGATCCGTAAAATCGTAGAAGATGCCAAGTCAAATGCCGAAACGGATTCAAAGAAGAAACAATTGGCCGAGGTCAAGATTGAGTTAGAAGGCTTATTGTTCACCTCAGAAAAATCTGTTCAGGAATTTCAGAACGAGTTACCCTCTGAGATAGCCGAAAGGGCAATTAAAGCTTTGGCTCAAGCGAAAGCGGCCCTAGAGTCCAATGATATGGATCAAATTACTTCGGCAAGGCAGGAGCTCAATGAAGCAGCACATGCAATGGCTGAACAAATTTACGGACAATTCGCTCAATCTTCGGGCGAAAACAAACCTTCATAAATGTGTAGAAAGTAAAAAGTCTCTCGTAAGTTTTGCGATTTTCTTTTTGCTTTCAATTTTGTTGGCTGGCTGCTCGGTCATTACTGAGCAGCAACAGGCAATCGTGGGGGTTCCTGAGGGGCCGTCTTCGGTTCAAGCGTCGACTTTATCGTCGGATCCGTCACTTATGGCGCTTAATCAGGGCCTTCAGTATGTCCGCGAACATCCCGCACAGCGTGAAGATGAGAGAATTCAAAGGTATCTTTGGCTCGATCAGTGGATGAAGGTTTTAGAAGATAAAAATCGAATGACTCCTGAAATGGCTCGAGAATTCTGGGGAGATTTAACTGGTTTTGTAAAAGACGAACCCCCCATGTCGGTTCAAGGTTTAGACCGAGTAACTCAGGGAGCTCAGACAAAGCTCGGAAAAAACATAGCTCATTTTTATTTATACCAAAATCTTTTAAAAGAGCAGTCGTTAGAGCCAGCTCTTAAAAGTTTGGAACAAGTTGAAGATGATAAGGTGACAGATTTGTATGCAAAATCTCAAAACCTTCTTGAACTTGTAAAAAACAAATCCGTTTCTGAATCGCGTAAAATTGGTGTCTTGCTTCCGCTTTCAGGAGAATTAAGACCTCTGGCCGAAGAGGTTCTTGAGGCTATTCAAGTGGCCAGCAGTTTAGGTTACGCGGCAGGCGTTGAGTTTGTTATTGAAGATACCGGAACCAGTGAAGCTGATTTGCTTAAAGCTTGGGAGAAACTGGCTCTTCAAGAGAGAGTGGTCGCAATTATTGGCCCTCTGACGTCAACAGAATCTGAGATTGTTTTTGAGCGTGCTGAAATTGTAGGTGTGCCAGTTGTTTCACTCGCTCCACGAGAAGGGCTGCAAGGTTTTGGTACTTTTAGTTTTAGGTCAGTCCTTACTCTTGAAGATCAAGTGAAGAGAGTCGCTAAATTTATTTCGGATGATCTTAAGGCAAAACGAGTGGCTGTTCTTCTTCCTGACTCTCCTTATGGCTGGGATGTAATGGAGGTGGCCCACAAAGAATTCGAAAACAAAGGGCTCAGTATAGCTCAACTGCAAGTCTATCGTTCAGGGAGCACAGATTTTAAAGAGCCTCTTCGTAAAATGACTCGCCTTGATATTCCGCGAATTAGAAAAAATGAAGTCTGTCCTAAAGAACTTAAAGAGGGTGAAACTCCTCCTGAGAATTGTGTGAAGAGAGTTCAAGAGCTTAAACCGCTTATTGATTTTGAAGTTTTGTTTGTTCCTGATGGGGCAGAGACAGCGGGATTCTTGCTTCCCACTCTTCCTTACTTAAGAATTTATGGCGTTCAGGTTGTGGGCCTTTCGCTCTATAATTCACCCAAACTTATTGAGCGCGCTGGAGATTCAGCTGAGGGTGTGGTTTTTGCAGATGGCTATTTGCCAAGTTCTCTTAATTTCTCAGTAAGATTTTTTAGAGAACACTTTATGAAGCTTACTCAAAAAGAGCCGTCAAGGCTTTCAGCGGAGGCATTTGATGCTGCAATGGTGATGATTCATTTAATGAGAGAGCTTCCTGGTTCTATGACTCGAGAGCTCATGGTTGAGAAACTAAAAGGCGTTCGAGATTTTCCTGGGGTTACAGGATCAATCTACGCCGAAGCTCAAAAACTTAAGAAGGAACCTAAGCTTTTGATCGTCAGAAATGGGTCATTTCAGGAAATGAAAGAAAAAGACTGAATCTTATTTCTCATTCACCCAGTCTTTAAAATGCACTTCTTCACCTGAAGCTCCGGTTTCAACATCCATCTGAGCTAGTTGAAGTTGGTTGGCGAGGTCGAGATTAACTGCATGCCATCGAGTGTACGAGTCGAGCACCCAAATTCCGCTTTCTCTGGTGCCATTACCCGAAGCTTTGATGCCGCCAAAAGGCAGATGTGCCTCAGCACCAGTTGTTGAATTGTTGATACTGCTCATACCGGCCTGAATATTCTCTTTAAACGTGAGCATGATGGATGGATCATTTGTAAAGATGGCAGAAGATAGCCCGTATGCGTGTCCATTGGCTAATTCCATGGCGTGCTCAAAATTTTTAGCTTCGACTAAATTTACTGTAGGCCCAAAAATTTCTTCCTGAAAAAGTCGCATATCCTGAGTGACGTTTTCCCATAGAGTCGGCGTGACAAACCATCCTTTGTCGGGATCTCCAGAAAAAGCCGAATATGGATTTGATTTCGTAATTCTACCGGTCCCAGCTAATAGTGTACCGCCATCTTTTTTGCCCCACTTTAAATGTTCTACAAAATTATTGAGGTATCGCTCAGCAATGAGTGGTCCATAAAAAACAGATTTATCGACGAGAGGGTTTCCAACCTTAATTTTCTTCATCGCAGCCATGAAGCCAGTTTTAAATTCTTTAAAGACATCTTTATGGATAATGATGTTGCCGGTAGAAGTACATCTCTGCCCAGCAGTTCCGTAACTTGACACGATAGAGGTTGGAATTGCTTTTTTAAGATCGGCATCTTTGTGAATAATGAGAGGGTTTTTTCCTCCAAGTTCAAGTGAAGGAACTTGGAGAGCTCGCCCACAAACTTCGCCGATCTTTTTGCCAACCGCAGAGCTTCCGGTAAACGAAACTTTGTGAATCTTACCCCGCTCGGTATAGCTGACGAGCTGTTCGCCGACCTTACCATCGCCATAGATCAAATTGACAACTCCAGCCGGAAACCCAGCCTCTTGTAGACAAAGTGCGAATGCGAGAGCGGTTGCAGGGGCATCTTCAGACGGCTTCCAAATCACCGTATTACCGCAAAGAAGTGCAGGAATAATCTTCCACGAAGGAACAGCAAACGGAAAATTTGACGCGGTGACCATAAGGCAAACGCCCAGAGGTCTGCGATATGTCATTAATTCTTTGTTTCTGAGTTCCGAAGGCACTGTCTGTCCATAGAGTCGACGACCCTCTGATTGAAAGAACTGGGCGGTATCAATCGCTTCTTGAACTTCTCCTAAAGCTTCTTTAAGAGTTTTTCCGATTTCGCGAGTAATAATTTTGGCTAGAGCTTCTTTTTCTCGCTCTAAAATTTGAGCAAGGCGGCTAATTGTTTGGCCGCGAATCGGAGCAGGTACTTTCTTCCATTTTTCAAACGCATCGTTGGCTGCGCGAATGGCGGCTTGAATATCTTTTTGAGCAGCTCGAGGAAAGGTTCCCACACGGTCTGTGTGGTCGGCAGCATTAAGAGAGACAAAATGGTTTTCTCCACGCACTATTTTTCCATCGATAAAGTGACCGCCGATAATTTCGGGACCGTATTGATGGCGTGTACTTTTAAGAAGAGATTTTGCTGCTTTCATCCGCGCTTTCCTCCAGCTTTCTTTTTTGTGCTTTTTGAAATATCGAGACATGAGCGATGAAAGATCTCAAGGCCTTCATCGGCTTCACTTTCTTGTAAATTCAGAACAGGACGAATTCTGATGCTTTGTTTTCCACAAGATAAGACGATCAAGCCATTCTTCCAGCATCGTTCGATAAGTTCACTCCTGATTTCAGGTGTGGGGAGATCGAATGCCAACCACAGACCAAGGCCTCGAACATTTGTAATCATCTCGAACTTCTCTGACATTGCTTCAAGTTCAGCTTTGATTTGATTTCCCAATTTGGTGACGTGTTTTAAAAGATTCTCTTCAAGAATAATATCGATGAATTGAGAGGTTCTCACCATATCGACGAGGTTTCCGCCAAAAGTTGAATTAATTCGGCTTGGAACTTTAAATACATTATCAACTTCTTTAAGACGATTGAGTCGAGCAGCCATTCCGCAAACTTGAACTTTCTTGCCAAAAGAAATTAAGTCGGGCGTTACTTTATAGTGTTGAAACGCCCAGAATTTTCCAGTGAGGCCCATGCCAGTTTGCACTTCATCAAAAATCAAAAGTGCATCATGAGTATCACAAAGATCTCTTAACTTTTGTAAAAACTCGGCTCTAAAGAAATTATCTCCCCCCTCGCCTTGAATGGTTTCAATAATAATTGCGCAAATTTCGTCAGGACGGTTTTTAAAAGCGTCCTCAATTTCGGCGACCGATTGTTTTTCGAGAGCAATCGTTTGCGCTAGAGATTGAGCAGTGAGAGGAAAACTTAATTTAGGATTTGTCACTCGAGGCCAGTCAAATTTAGGAAAATATAAAATTTTATCAGGGACGGTATTGGTTAGAGAAAGTGTATAACCAGAGCGACCGTGAAAGGCTTCTTTAAAATGAAGAACCTGAGTCCCTTTTTCGCCTTTACCAGAGGCAATATTTTTTCTTACCTTCCAGTCTTGGGCTGTCTTAATTGCGTTTTCAACTCCAAGAGCTCCTCCATCGATAAAGAAAAGTCGATCGAACATCGGAGTGATATGGGTGTGAAATTTATTTACGAATTCTGCATAAGCTGTCGTATAGACATCGGAGTTAGAAACTTTAACTTTTGCGCATTGTAAAAGTTTTTGCTCAAAAGATTTTTCATTCATCCGGGGATGATTAAATCCAATCGGATTACTGGCAAAGAATGAGAAGAAATCAATAAAGGTTCGCTTATTCTTTGCATCGTAGATTCTCGCCCCTTTGCTTTTTTCAAAGTCGAGAACGAAATCGTAGCCATCCACCAAGATTGATTTGTTTAAAACGTCAAAAACCTTCTTTGGTCCAATGCTCACCATAGGCTCTTATTAAAACTGGAAATGGTGGCCTCTGTAAGCAAAATCCTTAGCACTTCTATAGTTTGTAAGGGGAGGGGCCTGCTATCGAGCGCTGGTCATGCGGCCCTTAATTTGGCAGACTTAAAAGATGCGCCAACGCGACGGATCTATGGCTAGCTTTACTGACGTTTTAGGCGGAATTAAATTGCCTAAGTCAGTCAAAGATCACCTTAAGAATCACGAAATATGGTCGAAGTGGCATCAGATTGTGGGACTTGAATTGGCAAGAGTAACAATACCTTTAGCCTTAAAAGGCAAGACCCTAGAAGTCACCGTTGCCCATCAAGCCTGGGCCCATCAGCTACAGTTTTTAGTGCCGTCTATTCTTAATAAGCTGCGAACAATATGTCCTGAAAGTTCGATTCAAGATTTGCATTTCAAAATTGGAAAAGTTGACCCTGTCATTCCTAAGATCGAAATCGTTAAAGAAGCCTTACCTGAACCTGTGAAACTTGGTGAGCGGCTAGAGATGACTTTAAGAGCGGTAGAAGATGAGGAGTTAAGATCTCAGATTCGTCAGGCCATGGAAGCCTCGGTAAGAAGAAATCGCTCTGTAAATTAAGTAGCTGAAGTTGCAAGTCCTGTTAGATTTTTATCACAATTT
>CAZRLF010000049.1:0-2934 GCA_964601045.1 uncultured Bacteriovoracaceae bacterium | reverse complement strand
ATCACAATTTGTTTAAATTTATGGCCCGGCAAAACATTTATAACGATATTGCCCAGCCAAGAAATTTTAATTTCTGCTATATCATTAAATGAAAGTGATTCAAGTACTTTAGTTCTGTAGCCATCCTTAAACAGCCAGTCTGTCCCGCTATATTGAGGATAAGAAATTGAGGAGCCGAAAGAAAAATCAGCCACCTTAGGCTTTCCGTCTTCTATTTTATATTTCACAGTCAAATCTATATTTCCATAAACAGGAACATCTTCACCCCGCTCATAAGATAAAATATCCCACCACCCCACATGATTGATTTGTTCGTTACCAATCGTTATGGCCTGCTTTGCTTTGAGAATAAATTCGTTCGCCGGAAGATGTTCAGCATTCAATTTTGATAAGGACAAAAAAAATATAAATGAAACTAATGTAGCTCTAAACATAGTGCCCAAAGGCTAGCGATTAATTAGTATCTATCCAAGTCAAAATTAATCAAGCCCGACGCAAGTTTAGGAAAAAAGAAGGTGCTCTTCTGAGGCATTCTCTCTCCGCGTTCGGCAAGTCGCATGACTAGATCAAGGTCTGTCGGCGGAAGAAATAATCCTATGCCACGCTTAAGGCCTTTAAGGGTATTGAGATAGTCGTGTGTGTCGTGTTCATAGCTAATTGTACCCTTGGCTAGCTGTTTTACATCCCAGCCTAAAATGGATTCAAAGATTTCTTTGTGAATCGAAAATATTTCGGCATCGTCCGTTGAATCACGGTTTTTAGTGAGCAAATAATTTCGGTTGCCTTCAGCAACAGAGCAAAAAAGTGCGAGCGTTCTTGCATCACATTTTTTTTTGAGAACTTCTAAAGAGGGCTGTTCTTTTTGTTCAATCACCTCAAACTTATCAGAAAGTTTTCTTAAAAACTGATCGATCGCAATATTTTCAGGCAGCGAAAATAATCGATGAATCGGATGAATCGAAAATCCGGGAGAATTGAGATTGGTAAAATAAACTTGAGTGTATTTTGATTCAGAGGCGAAAGCTAAGGCGGTTTCATATCGATGATGGCCGTCGGCGATGAGAGCGGGTCGAGATTGAATCAAATTCTGAATTGCCTTAATCGACTGAGGATCTGTTACCGGCCACATTCTTCTTTTCACATTCGATGAATCGGAGGCTTCTAAAAGTGGTTCTGTCTTTGAAAGCTCTTCAAATATTTTTTCAACTTTAAGTTCATTGTCTTTATAGCAGAGAAAAATCTGAGAAACTTCGGCTCGCATGGTTTTGAGAAGTTCAAATCGATCTTTCTTTGGTCCCGATAAAGTATGTTCATGTGGAAGAATCTGTTTTTTCTCAAAAGAGCTAACCTCAAGGAGTGCTACAAATCCAACGCGTCTTGCTGGTTTTCCCTCCGACTCAAATTGATCCTCGATTAGATAGAAGGCCGGAGAATCAAAATATTGAAGTACTCCTTCTTGCTTCCATTCGTTAAGAAGACTTTTCATTTTTTCATATCGATCTGGATCGTCTGGATTTTCGCTGAGAGCTAATCTAATGCTTTGATGAGGGTTTAACTTCTTCATCACCTGAAATTGCGCTGGAGAAATTACATCGTAGGGCGGGGAGAGCAGATCACCTAACTGGGATCTAAATTGAGTTCCGTAAAGAAGAGCACGATAAGGAATAATTTCAGGCATATTTTGATTTGGCAGATTCTTGCAGAAGATGTCGATAAGCTTTTACGCCAATATCTTTTCTGTAAGTGATTTTATCTTGGAACTTGAAGCTTTCGATCCAAGTATAAATCTCGTTCTGACAATCAAAGAGGCTTTCTTTGATTGTGGCCACACTAAATAGACGCCCACCCGAGGCGGTCCAGGTGGTATCTAATTTTTTTGTACCGCTATGAAAGACAGTGAGGCCGGCTGGGGGCAGATTGATTCCGCTAAGTTCAAATCCCTTTTGAGGAGTTTCGGGGTAACCTTTAGCAGCAATCACCACATTGAGGCTGACCCCAGCTTTATGCTGAGCTTTATGTGGAATGGCGGTTTTTAGACTTTCAATAAGATCTAATAGATTAGAATCGAGCCGAATCATCAAACTTTGAGTCTCTGGATCTCCCATACGACAGTTGAATTCAAGAACATAAGGCTCTCCGCGAACAATCATAAGGCCAACAAATAAAAATCCACGGTAATGAATTTTGTCCTTCTTAAGTCCCTCGATTGTAGGAATTAAAATGCGAGCTTCAATTCTTCTTTGAAGTTCGTCGTCTAAAATGGGCACAGGAGAATAGGCCCCCATTCCCCCTGTGTTTGGGCCCATATCATTTTCAAGTAGGCGTTTATGATCTTGAGCAGCGCCTAAAAATAAATGTTTGGACCCATCAATAAGTACAAAATAAGACAGCTCTTCGCCTTTTAAAAATTCTTCAATGACGACCGACGTATGATACTTGAGTTGAGTTTTTGCAAACTCAACAGCTTCTATTTTGTCATTTCCAATCCAGACGCCCTTGCCGGCTGCTAATCCAGCAGCCTTAACAACATAGGGGGCCGAAAATTCTGTAATCGCAGAGTTCAATTCAGATTCGCTTGTGATGGTTTTTGATCTGGCCGTCGCAATATTATGTCTTTCAAGAAAAGATTTGGCCCAGGCTTTATCAGTTTCAAGTCGAGCCGCTTCTTTGGTTGGGCCAAAAATTGAAATTCCAAGGGGAGTAAGTGTATCACTGATGCCTTCATCCAAATATTTTTCTGGACCAACAATGACTTCAGTAATCTTTTTATCTTTTATGATTTTTTCAAGATCCGAAAAATTTTTGAAGTTAAAGGTCGCACAAGTCTCGCGAATAGCTTCGCTTCCGGGGGCGCATTCGACATCAACCTTTTTTTGAGTGAGGTGCCAACACAAAGCATGTTCTCTGCCGCCTGAGCCTAAAACCAAAACTTTA
>CAZRLF010000048.1:0-9437 GCA_964601045.1 uncultured Bacteriovoracaceae bacterium | reverse complement strand
TTATCAGTTTTATGAGAGGGGTTGAATCCCCCTCTCTTGGTCAATATTCTTCCGTAATGCTTCAGCGCATTAATTCTGCTCGTGATGATGCAGCAGGCAGGACTTGCTGTAATGGGGCAAGCGAATTTGAATTTGAAACTTACATTGGAACTTCTGAAGTAATTTTATTTAATAGCATTAATCGGTTCGACCTGTTCCTGTCTCTGTTCGACCCATTTTTTTAGTAGGCGCGGGGCAATGCTGACAACGAGTGTATAAATGACAAGGGCTCCAAAGAGACTATTGGGGAGCGCATAACGCGTGTATAGAATATCGGCGATAACGAGTCCGAAGATTAATGTCGGAATTAGTGAGAGACTGATGGGGCCACTGATTTTAAGATTTTCAAAGTGCAAAAGACGTCTGGAGAGTACCATCGAACCAAGACGAACTGGCAAAACAATGACAATCAATCCAATTGCGATTCCAAAGGCTTCAAACGAAAGTATGTTCCATTGAATATTTGTTCCCGCTTTAAAAAAATAAAAGGGAATAAAAAATGAACTAAAAAGTTTTATTGCCGATAAAGCTTTTTCAAATTCCATTTTTGCGAAGCGAAGGTGAAGGCTTCGAATAGCGATGCCTACGATAAAAGCTCCTACCAAATAGTATGCTCCAATGCTTTTTGTGATATTTCCTACAACGACCGCCAGTATAACAAAGAAACTCAGTTCCGAACCAGGTGCGTAAGGCAAAATGATTTTAGCGAAAAATAATAGAAGAAATGGTAGTGCGACAACGAGCGCTATAAGAAGAAACGATCCGATGGCTAGGTGGGTTGGAGTTTCAGACTGCAGGAGAAGAAACATAAGTACAATCGCTGCGATCTCGGTGGCGATGGCCTTTGATTTTATCCAAAATTTTTGATCGGTAGAAAGTTTTGAGTAGTCTAAAGATTCTAGAATAAACCCAGCCGAGGGTGTGATGAGAGCTAAACTAAACAAGGTTGCATCTCTAAGTCCAAGTTCAGTAAAGCTTCGAACGAGCCAAACACAGCCAACCAATAAGAGTAAAAAGATGACCAGGTGTACAATAATGAGTTTTCCGTACTTTGAGATTTCTTCAAAATCTACCTCCAAACCAGCGAACATAAAGAGAGAACAGATGCCGAGAGTTGCTAAAATACCAATTGTTTTGTCACCGGCCAGCAACGGAATGGAGGTCGCAAGTACAATTCCAATAATCAGGCACGAAATTGGAGAAGGTATGTTTGCGCGTTCAAGTAGTTTAGGAATTATAAAGAGAGCCGAAATGAGGATTAACAGGTGAATTTCTCCAAGATCGGTCATAAGATCTAAAGTTTCTATGTTAAATTTAAAGGTGGCAACTCTCAATATTTATCGATTTCTAAGGTGTACCAGCAGGTCTTTCATTTGTGAGATCGAATGTAATTGCGGGTCCTTCAGTTGCCGTAAACGGAAAACATTCGTCATACTTCTCAGTTGAATAGATTTTCATCAACGAGCACTCTTTTTATGAAGGTGCTTACTTGGTTTCAAGAATTTACTGTTTGGAGCGAGATATGATCTCTCTTTACTATGTCATCGCCTTTTCAATTCTGATTGCCGGCATTTTCTTAGGGTTTTTCATTTGGGCCATAAGGTCAGATCAATGGAGAGACCTTGAAACCCCATCTCAACGCCTACTCACGGAGGAACTTGATGAAAAATAATCAAACTACAACTCTAGAACGTTTTTCTTATGACGATAAAATTTCTCGTGCTTTCTTGTGGGCCACTGTTATTTGGGGGTTGGTTGGAATCTTAGTTGGGGTTCTCATCGCAAGTCAGTTTATCGACTGGAGACTCAACTTTAATCTACCTTGGCTAACTTTTGGACGCCTTAGGCCATTACACACCAATGCAGTGATTTTCGCCTTCGCCGGAAACTCCTTTTTTCTAGCTCTCTACTATTCATCTCAGAGACTTTTAAAAGCCCGGATGTTCTCAGATTTTTTAAGTTGGACCCATTTTTGGGGCTGGCAACTTATTATTGTTCTCGCGGCCGTGACACTTATTTTTGGAATTAGTGCAGGAAAAGAATATGCCGAACTAGAATGGCCTATCGATATTCTTATCGCTCTTGTTTGGGTTGTTTTTGCGATCAATTTTATTGGTACCCTAATCGTGCGACGAGAGAAGCATATGTACGTTGCTCTCTGGTTTTATTTGGCTTCTATTTTGGCTGTAGCTGTACTTCATATCGTAAATTCCTTGGCTATACCTTACAGCTGGTCTGGAGCTTACACTGTTTTTTCTGGTGCTCAAGATGCTCTCGTTCAATGGTGGTACGGGCATAATGCGGTAGGGTTTTTTCTTACGACTCCTTTTTTAGGAATGATGTATTACTTTCTGCCTAAAGCAGCAGGTCGACCTATTTTTTCATACAGATTGTCGATTATTCATTTCTGGAGTTTGGTCTTTATCTATATTTGGACCGGCCCTCACCATCTTCTTTACAGTGCTTTACCTGAATGGCTGCAGACCTTAGGTATGGTTTTTTCAATTATGCTTATCGCTCCGTCATGGGGTGGAATGCTGAACGGCTTATACACATTAAGAGGGGCTTGGGACAAAGTTAGAAGAGAACCGGTGCTTAAGTTTTTTCTGTGGGGCGTGACGGCTTATGGTATGGCGACCTTTGAAGGCCCGCTTCTGTCTATTAAAACGGTAAATAAGTTTTCACATTTCACAGACTGGACCATCGCGCATGTTCACGTTGGGGCTTTGGGTTGGGTCGGATTCATGACATTTGGAGTTATTTATTATCTTGTTCCAAAACTATGGAACAAAGAACTGCACAGCAAGTCTTTGGCTAATGCTCATTTCTGGATCGCTTCAATTGGAATTGTTCTTTACGCAGTAAGTATGTGGGCCGCAGGAATTACCCAATCGTTGATGTGGTTTGCTACTCGAGCCGATGGGACGCTGCTTTATCCAGATTTTATGGAGACAGTTGTTTCGATTCGATTTGCATACGTCGTTAGAGCTGTTGGCGGTCTACTTTATCTCGTCGGTTTTATTTTGATGATTTACAATATTTTAAAAACAACAGCTGGAGTTAAAGACCTTAAGGATCCAGTTGTTGAGGCCCCAAAGCTTTTACCATCTACTCCTGAGTCAGAGGCTCAAGCTTTATTTTCTGAAGAGAATTTGAAATCTAAAGATCCTCTTCTCCATAAGATTCATGGAGCATTAGAGGGTTGGCCCTTGGTGTTTGCTGGTTTAGCTGTAGTGGCGATTCTCATTGGTGGAGCGTTTGAAATTGTTCCTTTGCTTGTCGCCACCTCAAAAGTTCCTAATTCTGAAAAGGTCGCTCCCTATACGCCATTGGAATTAGAAGGTAGAGCCATCTATCTGCGAGAAGGCTGTTACAATTGCCATAGTCAGCAAGTCCGACCGATTTTAGAAGAAGTCAAAAGATATGGTCCTGTGTCGAAAGCATTTGAATACGTTTGGGATCGACCGTTTCAGTGGGGATCAAAGCGAACGGGGCCCGATCTGCACCGTATTGGCGGAAAGTATCCTGATCTCTGGCACTTCAGACATCTTCAAGATCCTCGAACCACTTCGCCAAGTTCGATCATGCCGAACTATCCTTGGCTTATTTCAAATACTCTTAAGACAAATGATTTGAAAGCGCGCATGAAGGTCTTGAAAAAACTCGGCACGCCCTACTCAGAAGATGAAATAAACAATGCTGAAAAGATTCTGAAAGCTCAGGCTGCTGCCGTCGCAGAAAGACTTGAAAGCCAAGGCGGTATTTCGAATGTGGCTGATCGTGAAATTGTTGCCATCATTGCTTACCTTCAGCGCATTGGCCGAGATGCCAAATCTGAAGTTCAATCTCAAGGAGGAGCAAAATAATGAGACAGCTCATAGAAGTTTTTCCGTTGAGCATTTTTCCAGCCATCGCCATTTTGATCTTTATGAGCATTTTTGTTTTTAGCGTGTTTCGGGTTTTTAAACTCCAAAGTGCAAAAAACTTAGATGCTATTGCCAGATTGCCTCTTGAAGAGGATTCAAGTTCAGAACGAGGTGTTAAATGAGTGATGAAAATCAAAAACAGCCCCAAGAGAAAGATGTTTTAAGACCACATCAATTTGATGGAATACAAGAGTATGAAAACCAGCTTCCTCGTTGGTGGGTGGGCCTTTTTTATATAACGATTTTGTTTGGGATCGCTTATTACTTCTATTACGAAATTGAAGACTCGGGGCGCACACTTTATCAAGAGTATCGAGAAGAGCACCTCTCAGAAATCTCAAAGCAGAAGATGGCTGAAGCAGAGGTGAAGCCTCTGAGTGAAGAGGAGCTTAAGAATCTGAGCAAAAAGCCAGAAGTCTTAAATGCAGGCTTTGTACAATTTAAAGCTAAATGCGCAAGTTGCCATCTCGAAGATGGCGGAGGAAGCGTAGGCCCCAATCTTACTGACGATTATTGGATACATGGCAATCGCATGACTGATTTGGTCAACGTTATTTCAAATGGTGTGCCTGAAAAAGGTATGCCAGTATGGAAGGCACTGATGTCAGCAGATGAGATTAGATCAGTTGCTTCTTACGTGCGAAGCCTTCACGGTTCTAAACCTAAAACTCCTAAAAAGCCCGAGGGTGAGCTTACGAAGTTTGAATAAGTATGCATACCGATCTTTCTACCACTGAAGTCGATGGAAAAAGAAAATGGATTTTTCCGCAGTTTGTGCTCGGCATTTGGTGGAAGAGAAGAGGGTTTCTAGCTGTAGCGCTTATTCTTTGGCTTCTGGCGGCTCCGTGGATTTCAGTCAATGGCCATCAAATTGTTTTTTTTGATATCGTCAAAAGACAAATTCATTTCTTTGGTTTAACTCTTTGGGTCAATGAGCTCAGCGCCATTCTACTTTTTTTGCTATTTGTTTTTTCTTCAATTCTTCTCGTTACAGTGGTTCTTGGAAGGGTCTTTTGTGGCTGGGCGTGTCCAATTACCGTGTTCATGGAATTTGTTTTTCGCCCGATAGAACGAGCACTTGAAGGCGAAGGAGCTCGGCAAAGGGAGTTTTTGTCGAAGCCGATCTCAGATAGAATCGAAATCGCCGTCATTAAGTATTCAATTTTTTTAGTTATCTCGCTCATTCTCGGAAACACGTTTGTGGCTTATCTTATGGGCTCGCATCGAATTCTTCCTATGATTGTAGAGGGACCGGCAGCTCATATGGGAGCGTTCACATTTATGTGCTTGTCGTCTGGGCTTATATTTTTTCAATACGGCTGGTTTAGAGAGCAAGTATGTCTATTTATATGTCCTTACGGACGATTGCAGTCTGTACTTCTTGATAAAGACTCGCTCATTGTTGCCTATGATCCAAAGCGGGGAGAGCCTCGGGGCAAACTAGGCAGCTCCAAGGGTGATTGTGTTGACTGTAAACTCTGTGTACGAGTCTGTCCTACGGGAATCGACATTAGAAATGGATTGCAACTTGAGTGTGTGCATTGCACGGCTTGTATGGATGCCTGCGATTCGATCATGGACAAGGTCAATCGCCCTCGAGGACTTATTCGTTATCAGAGTGAAAGCGAAGTTGAGGGCCAGAAAAAGCGTATCGTGAGACCTCGGCTTCTTATCTATTTGACTGTTGTGGCATTTGCTTTCACCTCGCTCGTTGGATTTGTTATTCAACGTAAAGATTTCAGAGCTACTTTGCATCGCGAGTCTCGCGATTTATATATTCTGCAAAATGATTTAATTGCGAACCCTTATCGATTAAACATTATTAATCTTCAAGAGAGAGAAATAAATCTTCGTATCGAAGGATTAGACAAAGATCAGATGACCATTGAAGTTCCCGAAGGGCCCATTCAATTGCAACCGCTTCAAAAGAAAGCTATTCATATTCTTGTTAAGGTCAATAAAGAGAAATTTAGAGGTAAAAACGGCCTTTTAGATAGCGCTCTTGAAATAAGTGAAGAAGGAAAGAGCGAGAAAACAATTATTGATATCCGACTCGTTGGGCCTATCTTCGAATAGAGAATTTATCGTATGGATCACGGTCTTACTCAATTTGAGGCGACGCCGCCCTATATGCAGATCGCGAGCCTGGGTTTAGTCTGGATGTTTTTTCATTGTGTTCCTATGTGTGGTCCGATTCTTTCGGGTCTGCAGTTAAAAACTTTTTCAGAATTTTTTACCTATCAGTTTGGCCGAGCCTTAATGTATGCGATCTTCGGATCGATTGCCGGGGCGATGGGCGCATCGCTTACTTCAGTTGCATGGCTTGGATGGATTCCTGCATTTTTGATTTTTCTTCTTCTCTTAGTAGAGATGTTTCCTAAAGTTCAAAGTTATTTTCAGTTTGCGCCGCAATGGCTTTCACGCCGAGTCGCAGATCAGTATCGATCTGTAAAATGGAAAAGAAGTTTTATTCTGGGTATTTTATTTTCATTGCTTCCTTGCAGTCTCGTTTTATGGGCTCTCACTCTATCTGCGTCAACTCATTCGGCTTTTTCAGGCGCGATAACGATGGTTTTTTTTGTGGGTATGAGCATGATTCCGTTGCTCTTGCTTCAGTTTGGAATTCGAAACGTTTTTAGACTTAACTCAAAGAAAGTAACTATAGGTCTTCTCATCGTTTCTCTTTCTTGGACTATTTGCGTTACTCTTGCTTCGCAAAAGATAATTCCTCACTTTCACTTTATGTTTAAGTTGAGTGAGAGAAACTATATGCTTATGTTCTGGTAATGCAGAATCTCTGCTTACATTGCGGGCTTAGCGCAGAGGGGTCAGATTTTTGTTGTGCAGGTTGTGAAACAGCCTATCGATTAATTCATAGCGCAGGGCTTGAAGCTATCTATTCTCAAGCGGATCGTCGTTGGACAAAGCCAAAGCTCGCCGATTCAAACATGTTTTTACTCTTTAATGAGACTAGCTTTTTAGATAGACGAGCACCATTAGTCGCAGGATATCGACGAGGCTGTTTTAAGATCGACGGCCTAAATTGCGCTTCATGTGTATGGGTTATTGAGCGTCTCTCGCATTGGCATTCTCAAATTGTTGAAAGTAGAGTTGATTTTGGTCGGTCGCTTTTAACGTTAAAGTGGAAAGACGATTCAAATATTCTTGCAGAAGTTGCTCGTACATTAAATCAGCTCGGCTATTGGCTTAAGCCAGATGAAATTACTTTGTCCTCCGCAAAAATTTCAAAGCGAGAGTGGATTCGCCTTGGTGTTTCGGGCGCTAGTGCTGCGGGAGCAATGCACATTGGCCTGATCTTAATTGGCTCTGAGGGAACAGGCCTACCAGCGGACGAAGCACGATCGATCGGCTTACTCGCTGGTCTTACCGCGATACCCGCACTGACTTTTGGAGCTGCTCCTTTTTTTAGAAATGCCTTCTTAGGGTTGAAGATGAAACATCTATCATCTGATCTCTTAATATCGTTATCCGTTTTAATAGGCAGTTTTCGTAGTCTCTGGACAGCTTATAAGGGGATGGCAGAATCTTATTTTGATGCACTTTCGATGATTGTTTTTCTTCTTTTGTGCAGCAGAATTTTAGTTCGCCTCACAGCGATCAATTTGATGACGAAGCCTTTTTGGAGTGCGCGACAAAGTGGCATAATTGTTTCTGCTGAGACAGTAAAGATCGGTGAAGTTTGTCATGCGATTGCTGAAGATATCATTCCGTTTGATGCAAAAGTAGAGAGTTCAGATGCTTGGGTAGATTTAAGTTCAATTACTGGTGAGTCGATGCCGGTTCGTGTTTTGAAAGGGCAAGTGATTCCGCAGGGTGCGCAAGCAAATTCGTCATTTTTGTATACCGCTATGCAAACGGTTGCTGAATCTTCGTTTGAGAAATTGATTCAGAATTTATCGAGTGAAGAAAATACTCCTGTTCATAAGTTTGATTGGGAGAGTCTTTTTACTTCTTTAATTTTGATACTCGCCGTCTTTCCGTTTATCTTTAACCTTTCTTCTGCACTTTCTAAAGCCATCGCAGTTCTCATTGTGTCGTGTCCATGTGCTCTGCAGCTTTCAAAGCCTCTTGTTTGGACTTCTTTTAAACGAGAAGCTTATAAACTAGGAATAGCGATTACTCACTGGACTCGAATTTTTAATGCAAAAAAAAT
Organism: uncultured Bacteriovoracaceae bacterium; assembly: GCA_964601045.1. Classification (GTDB taxonomy): domain Bacteria; phylum Bdellovibrionota; class UBA2394; order UBA2394; family UBA2394; genus JAQBPA01. The sequence continues at coordinate 1,298 of CAZRLF010000048.1, read as the reverse complement.
TAGAAAAATTTATTTCGATAAAACTGGAAGCCTAACAATTGGCAAACCTTCATTAGTAAGGGAAGTGTACCAAGATCAGCTACCATTTACTCAAGAGACTCTTAATTCTCTTATCTATGAAACTTCAATCTTATCGAATCATCCGATCAGTCGAACAATTTCGATGGCTTTTCATGAAAGGACTCGAACTGATGTAAGAATTGAGAACCTTCGCGAGATTGCTGGAGTGGGGATTGAAGCGTTTTGGAATCAAAAAAAAATAGAGCTAAAAAGTTCACACAACGCTGAATCGTTAACCACGAGCTTTTGGATTGATGGTAATGAGCTTTGCAGATTTTACTTTGAGGATATGCGCCGGCCCGAGGTGCAAGAAGTACTGAGAGCGCTATGCCAAGATGGCTACGAGCCTTGGGTTCTATCAGGCGACAACCAAAATTCGGTAGATGAGTTTTCAAAATATTTTCCGGAACTTTCAAAGCGGTGTATTGGTAATCAAACGCCAGCATCCAAAGCAAAATATCAGAATGCAGAGAGCGTTTTCGTCGGCGATGGAATCAATGATGCGCTAGCAATGAAGCAGGCAGCACTTGCGATTGGATTTTGTGGATCTGCCGAATCTAATTTGGCGGTCGCAGATTTTCATCTGATGAAACATGATTTAAGACTTGTTCCGAAAATATTGAGAGCCACTCGTCGAGCTTACAATACACTTATTTTAAGCTGGCTTACTTCATTGTTGTACAATGTTTTGGTTATCTACCTTGTCTTCGCTGGCTATCTTGGCCCCATCTTGTGTGCTATTTTTATGCCCCTCAGTTCGTTTTCAGTTATTCTCTTAGTCTTTGCTCGAAAATCATTTTGTACAGACAAGTAAATCTCATTTGATTCTGAGGCGGGGCACATTCAGGCCATGAAGAAGTGTTTTGAGTAAGAGGAGAATATTACTGATAGGTAAACATATGCTTCTGCGCGTTGAGAAAATGCTGCGGAGTCTAGACGCATATCGAGCTAACGCGCAGCAAGTCATTGATCTCACGTCCCTTTACGCTCTGCAATGAACTCAACTTCAGAGTGAATTTTCACTCTATCCGATCTCTTAAGTGATGACGAATTTAGTCATACAAATGGAGAAGGCCGGTTAAAGAATATGCGAATTAATACGCATATTTTAAGCCTGATGAGCCAGCGAACGTTGTTATCAACAACGAAGGCGCTCGCACGCGCGATGCAAAGATTGGCATCAGGTCAGCGTATTAATTCTGCTCGTGATGATGCTGCAGGTATGGCTCTTGGTACAG
>CAZRLF010000047.1:4461-9700 GCA_964601045.1 uncultured Bacteriovoracaceae bacterium | reverse complement strand
GCGGTCATCGCTGAGCCACCATCGTTTATTTTTTCGGCAGAAAATATGAACTCGGCTGATTTCGAATCGCTTGAAGAGAGCAAGTTGGGAAGCTGCTTATAGGGATCAATAACTTTCCCATTTTCGAACCTTAGCCACTGATGATTCGTGAAATTCAAACTGTAGATTCCACCAGCCGATCCGTATATGGACTTTGAATATTTATCTTGAAGATACTTTGAAGATCCTAGAATGGCTGGAAGAACATCTTTGATCGAATTTGAGCCCTCACATACAGGATGGAAAAAGTAACGCTTAACGAGTTGAAGCATGTCGACCATCTCTCGCGTCGGCTCCCATTCACCTGCTCTAGCCTTAGTAGGCTTCGCTATAGTTTTGATGAATGAAATGAGTGGTTGCTTGTCGGGCTCATTCGAATCCTCTAACTGATCTATTATAAAATTCAGATATGAATTTTCATGGGCGGCGTACCTAAAGATTGTTCCCTCATCTTTATCGAGCTGATTCTTCAGTGTCCTGATGAACTCAAAGTTTGGAAACTCCCCAGGCTTCAAGTGCAAGTATTGGCCAGCATGTTTTACATCGCCATTTTCTTGTACTGTATGATGCGAAAACTGAAATGCTATACCCTCATAAGGTCGCTTGCCTTTGTGAAATGGAATCGCAACTGCAGTTGTCTCGAAATCTATAAAGTGTAGCGGAAATCGCCACTCGGCTTCTTCAGCCCAAAGTGCCTCTAGATCAAGAAATGGGGATTGATCATTCTCCTTCGCCTTTTTTATTTGAAGCCATTGTCGTTCGGTTCGCGAAAGGCCCGGTTTATCATCTTCCTTTAGACCGATATCGTCTTCCGAGAGCTCACTGAGAAAATATTTTTTATCCTCTATTGCTTGGGGCTTTCGCTTATAATCCCAAAGATCCAGAACTGTTGGTTGTTCAAGCGCCTTATCAGAGAGACCTGTGACTTTCGACCAACACTCGGTCCAACCACACTTTAGATTCCCATCGAAATCACTAGGCTTCGCATAGAACTGACAATTGGTACACGCAGCACTTAGTTGCGGCGGAATTTGCACATCTTTCGAATAACTTTGCGCCCATGCCTTAAGATTCGATTCAAAATCTTTCTGGAAAAGAATCTCCTGAACAATATCCGACATATCAACAAGAATTAAAATTGGGTTCTCAATTACCTCGATCGGAATCTCGCCCTTAAGATATGCTCGACCTCTACCAGACGATTCACGCTCGATGAAGAACTTTTGATTCAGGCCTTCAACTGGACATTTCGAATCCTTATCTACCAAGTAAAGAGACGGACGAATCTCAAACTCCGGAAAAGCCTTGCGACAAACATACGTTTGAAATGCAATGTCATAGAAATAAGGCTCCCATTTTGATGAGAAGCTTTTATCTTTATTTCGAAATGAGTCCTTCTGCGAACTATATGATTTCGATTTTACTTCGATCAAATCGATGATCTCGCCCTTCTTCTTGAAAATATCGGCTCGAATAAACAGATCTTCAAATTTAACCGCAGCTTCATACACCACGGCTTCGTTCGCTTTTAGCAACTCATTCGTCTCTGCGAGGGCTTCTTCATAAGCAAGAGTTTTGACTTCGCGTCCGCCCGGAATATAGCACTTAGCGAGTTCCCCAACTTGAAATCCACCCTCCGCGAGTGCACGTAGAAATGAATCATCTTGCGATTGATCAGCATACTCTTTCTTACCCGTATAAAAGAGCTTAGTCGGACATTCACGTGCCAACTTAAATCGTGATTTTGTAAGATATCTTGGCTTACGAGAATTCATTGGTTCTGGACTTCCCCCTAGTTCAATAATTTTAACAGCCACTCTAGATTCGGGGATCCCGTTGGAGATTTGACGCTACCTGGAATATCCTTCTTGTGGACTATAAGGGCAGTCAGGATAAGAGTTCCAATCAATAAAACGCAAGCAACCGACCGAGATATAAGCCTAAATAAAACAACTTTAACTATCGTGCGAAATAGCCACATAGGAAAAACCTCCAGATTCCCAGCCTATTGGTTAGGTGTGACATTGAAGGTCACTGAGCCCTGTAGTGCTAATAAAGGCTTCTATCGAAGCTTTGAAAGAAGAGTATCCAGACAAAAGGAGCGCTCAGCCCCTGATTCCGAATCTCTTACTGTGATGTTCCTCTGAAAGGACTTGAAATCAACAAAAGAGACTTTTCTATTTAGGACCAGGCTTTCATAAGTTGTTCCGTGAAGAGACTCCCACACTGCTTTGCCATCGACACATGCTTCTACGGCCTCTTCAAAATATAGAGTGGAGGTCTTTGCTTCATTTACCACGGTCATCAAGTCATCTCTAAATGCCCAGCCTCTGTCGTGGATGAGAAAAAATAAATCCTCGATGGGACGAAATTCTGCTTTCCCTGCCTTGTTATCACGACGCCTTGAAAAGTCGATACTCTCTTCCTCAGTGAACACCACGATGAATCTCGCTTTCGCCCTACTTATTGCTACGTTAAGCAGATTGGGGCCGAAATCACGGCTGAGAAAGCCGCTCGTCGCATCAACCGGATCAAAAATAACGGTTCGAATTTCCTCACCCTGAGCTTTATGGGCCGTTGAAATTCTAACGTCTTTTAGGCCGACCTTTGCCAATTCTCTCTTGAACAAATATGCTTGTGCACGAAATGGCGTAATGATGCAGATGCCTTTCTGATCTTCGACCTCCGACAATCTACTGACTACGTCCAAAATGAGCTTCAACGAACGCTCACGTTGTGGGCTATTCATCTTGCGGGACCACGATCCAGTTTTTTCCCAGCTCTCCAATTTTCCGAGGATAATAGAGCAGACATTTGACTTCAAACCTGGCGGCAAGTCCGACCTGTTGTTAAGAAGTCTTTCCCCACACCATTGAGGATCATCTAAGACCTTTGGAGAGACTTTCAATTTTCTTTCATAATAGAGCCCGGACACAATTGAGCAAATATCAGATGCCATTCGAAACTGTTCAGTCAATAGCACACAATTCTCGCCTCGGTATTTAAATGCAGATTCACCGAACCAGGTTTTGGAGTATTGGTCATCAAATCGAGCTACTGGTGGTAGCTGCTTAGGATCACCCGCAACGATCACCCGCTTTGCAAGTGTTGTTATAGGAAGAAACTGAGCAAGGTTAACTTGTGAACCCTCATCAATCACTATGTAGTCGAATGGACCTTCCAAATTAATCCTATTTCGAATCCGCTCAAATAATGCAGCGTTGGTTGTGAGGGCAACTAATCTAGCCCTTGCAATTGCATTGATAGTTCCGATGTAGTTCCCATCCGAATTCCTAGGAACCAAATGCTCCTTACCAATATAATTCTTCTCTAGAAAATTTATACCAGCCCGTACGAGCAACTTCGATCGCTCTTCGACATTATAACCCATTTTCTTTAGCGCCTCATCGGCTGAGATCAGCAATAGATCACATGCGGAGTTAGATGGCGCCACCAACAGAACCTTTGAGGTTGTCTGAATCAGCAGGTCCGCCAGAATTTGTCCCATTGTTTTTGTTTTCCCAGTACCGGGAGGGCCCCAAAGAAATCCCAGCCTTAGTTCCAAAAGGCCATAACCTTGCATCTGATTAAAATTCAGGGATTTGTCAGAACAAGCTACGGATGGTGAAGGAACCTTATCCGTCTTCCTCGATTGAAAATCAATTGCATTTCGAATTGCTATATCTGCCAGTTCGCTGTTCCAAACCTCCTTCAACGATTCAATGTAGGCAACCTCGAAAATAAAGAGCTCATCGCCAATAGAAATTTCGTGTTGTGCGTCTGGCCTAAGTTTAATCGAGAATATGAGAAGTTCTGGATCGACGGTTTGAATGGAACCCAGCTTGCTCAACTTGCCTGAGGACCTTTTAAGATTTACGCTTGCCTCACATATCAAGTCAGCCCACACGGCCCTTTCATCTCGCGCACTCTTCGGCTGAATTCGCATTTGCAGTTCGTTCTCGGTTTTACTTATCTGTTCTATGCAGACATAGCAGTAGGGCCTTTTTGCTTCCCGCAACTCACGAGATATCGCCACAAGTATTTCTTCGCGAATACCCATATGAATAGCATTCATTTTAGCGGCAGGTTCCCAATATTTGGAGTATGTCAAAATTTCGACAAGCTAAAAGGCTAGAGTGGTTTGAATGTCTCGCGCGTGACCTCCCCTGTCACACCGACCTGAGACTCTGAACTTACGGAGGAGCTCATGCCAGAAGACCAGATTTCAGATCAAAACAATAAAATTGAGGCCGATGAAGCCTATGAAATATTGATGGCTGCTCTTATGGTCGACGACCGAGAGTTCACATCTCGATTTACACAAGAAGCACTTATTCGATGGCCAGAAGATCCTAGATTCATCATGGCCGATGCCACACTTTCAATTAAAGATCATGGGCAAGCGCAAGCTCTCGAAAAATACAAAAAATGTCTCGAGCTCGATCCTCAATTTACCTGCGCACTCCTCAATATGTTTTCGTCCGCGATAAAATTAAAAGATGAGACGAGCCTTAAGGAAGTTTTTACACTTCACTTTCTCAGACTATCCGAATTAAAACAGTGGGAATTTTTGTTCGCCTTCCAAATGCGTGCGAAGGAACTCAACTTCAGTCTCGACAAATTTAAGCGCCTCATAGACACCACCGACTTCTCTCTGATTCAGAAGATTTCAAAAATTACTCGGCTATTAAAGCGAATGGCCGAAGGCCATCAAAGCCAAATTGAAATCCTCGTCCCCCCTTTGGAGTGATATCCATGAGTAACGAGCGAGGAAGTCAGCTTCTAAGACAGTGGCACATTCTCATCGCATGCCAAATCGAAACGGGCCTTAGCGTCGAAGAAATTGTTTCCAAACTTAAAGTGGGGCGACGAACAATATATCGGGACCTTAAGATACTTAAATCCGCCGGAGCGCAAATTGAAACAATTCGTGTCGGAAACCTCATTAAGTATCGAACAGAACAGCCCTTTTTTCCTCTAGATAACACTGTGACCCCAAATGACACACCTGGAGGGGATCCTAAAAGTGAAGGAGCTTAATATGAAATATCTATCAATTCTATGGTTGGCACTCGTCACTCCAGAATTACTCGCAGGCCCCGTCAGTTGGCAGCTTGAAATCAACGGCAGACAAGGACAAGATAAATTCTACTCACGAATCGTTGATCTTACTGACGAAGAGCTCGCTCTAGATGCCAAC
>CAZRLF010000047.1:0-4451 GCA_964601045.1 uncultured Bacteriovoracaceae bacterium | reverse complement strand
TGCCAACTTCGGCATTCTACGACGGTGCAGAGCCACAGCTGTCGAAAGTCTCGACAGTCAAAAGTCATTTGGAAGAAAACTCATTTGCGACCTAGACGGAGCAAATGGAGATATCGAAGCACAAACCGTTGCTGTCTGTTTTCCTGAATACGAAGACTATTCTTACGGCCCACTCGTCATCCGTCTAACTGAGGAAGTTACCTATACGTTCTTACTTAAATGTTCGAGCCAATCAAAATCAATCGATCAAAAGGAGGAATCTCATGAAACTCATTAAGCCAATTCTGCTTCAGTTAATTATTATCAGCGCTCAAGGCTGCTCATCAAAAATGGCAAGGCTACCAGACGCAGATAAAGTCCTATCAACTACGGACGGGAAGAACGAGATTCCTGAATGGGTGTACCTTCGACCGCTACGAGAAGAAAACGGTCGAGTCCTCGTCAGCGGAGTGGTTGACATCTCGGGTGATCAAAGTCCTTCACGTGGACTTACTGCTGCAGATCTGCAAGCCAGGGCAGAACTCGCAAAGCAAATCCGAACAAAGCTGTCAGCTAAACTTCAATATGCAAACGAAGGCTTTGGATATGACAATCAAGTTTTAGATGGCATCATTTCTCAAGCCTCCGACATCAATCACATGAGCGATGTGCGAATCGCTGAACGAGGTTTTGCCAAGGTACTCGTTAATAACGGAATTGGAAGCCAAGTCCGCTATACATGTTATTCATTAGCTTCTGTCGACGCTCAAGATCTGAAGCGAATGATCGCTCGATCACTCGCCGAAGCTGAAGGGCGTGGGCAAATCTCTGAATCATTCCGCAAGAAAATCGATAAGGAGTGGGAACGCTTCTTCAACGATGGTGCTGAAACCCATGCAGCTCAAACCGCTCTATCTAGTCCGCAAGAAGAACCCGCCAAAAATTTACTTCAGAAAGGGAACTAATATGATGGGCTTCGTCGGCATCATTTCTCTAGCGATTCTATCAACGCCTCCTGAAAATTGGACGAAGCAAAGTCGATTCGAAGATGAGGAGAATTTCTACTATGTGGGAATTTCCTCACCTTCGAACGACGAGAAGGCGGCGCATGACGAAGCATTTCAAATGGCTGTAAAGTCTCTCGTTCTCGAACACTTTGGACGTGAAATGCGGATACAAGAGCGGGTGATTCAGGACCTCGACTCCGTCCAAGCGAGTCAACAACTAGATCTCGCGGATTCAAATGTAAAACTAAAGGGCCTCAAGATCATGGCTCAGGAATGGAGCCCCATGAAGGAGCTTAAAGTTTTGCGGTTGCTGCTCGCATATCCCAGAAAAGAAAGGGATAGGGAACTTGAGAGACAACAAGCAGCAGAGAACGACCTCCCTACTCAAACGCTCAATCGATTTGAGAGAAGAAAATCAAGCGGTAACGCGGAGCTAGAAGTAAAGTCTGACCCGCCCGAAGCGGAGGTGTTTTTGGACGATGAACTTATCGGAAAGACCTCTCTCGAAGCCCGTGGACTTAAAGAAGGGCTCTACAATTTGGAAATCAAACTCCACGACTACGAGCGATACAAAACAAAGGTTCTCCTTAGCCCAGGTGATAAAACCAAATTGAGTGTCTCACTAGAACGATCACTTGGAATTCTTGATCTCACGGTCTCTCCTGAAGATGCTCAAGTCGAAATTCTCAACGCCAACCTCAAAATTCCCAAACAAAAAAAGCAAATCACTCTTCCTGCTGGTGAACACAAAATTAAACTCTCTCATCCACAACATTACGAAAGGATCGAGACAATCTATGTCGCAGGGAACTCAACGACCTACCGAACGTTTGATCTGGTGCCAAAAGATACGTCAGTGTCAACATCAGAGATAAACACTGCAAAATCATCCGTTCCCATTCGAGTTAATATTCGTTCGGACTCGTATCCGGTGACTGTAATATTCTTTGATTCCTCGAGATACTCCGAACTAGACCCAATCAAGTCTCCATTAAGTAGATCCATCTTGCTTTCAAAAGCATGGCCCTACGTCGTCGCAATATCAAAACACCGAGAAGAAATATTTCGTTCCATCAATCTAATAACAGGGGCTAATCAACTCGATTTCAATTTTGCCTCAGAGCCAGCAAGCGCCAGACCTCAGCCAAGATATGGTTACTCAGATCGAATCTACTTTAAGTCGAATTTGTATCCCATTCGAGTTCGATTTTTTGACGAGAAAACTTCCTCTGAACACACTATCGGACCTGATACGGCTCGTTATGCCTATGTAACTCATCCTTATCGGGCGTACCATGCTTACGGACCAAATGGTGAAGAGCTCTCAGGCGTTCTAGATTACAAGCTCGTGCCCCTTCGACTCGATCTTAACTTTAATTTGAGCGAACAATCGAAGACGATGATTTTAAGAAATCAAGCGCAGGTCTCGACCCAAAAATCAAAGGAAGTTTTGTATTGGGTCACCTTTCTTGGTCTTGTCGCTCTTGCAAGTTGGGGCAGCTATGAGCTTTATCAGTCTACAAAGGATAAGAGCCCGCACACTTCAGGAACCTCCGGCACTAGCGGTGGAGTTAGAATCGGGGGATATTAATGAACAATAATTTTTCAATTGATGGTGTCGAAGCAAATAAGCGTTTTCCCTATCTAGTCATACGCTGGATGGCAGCTGCTTATGGGCGAAAGCAAATAATTTTTGTTGTTGGAACTCCTAGAGTTGAATTTTTTGATCGAGTCCTCCTTGTACAACACCCTCGACCTTTCGACGAGAAGGGAGAAATAACCGCCGACTGCAGGGCCTCGCTACTTAATGGCGTGCTTGAATCCGTCAAAATATCACGCTTTAGAATGTGTGTCGTATGGGGACACAGCTCCTGTACTTATGTCGAAATCGACGGGGAGTTTAAAGAGTCGAGCCAAACACCCTCCGGGGGTCTGGTACTTGCTGGCCTTAAAGTGTCGGATTCATGACGCCCTGCCGTAAAACAGGTTTTCTTTTTACAATGAAGGGAATGAGCGATGGAAGGAACTATCTTGGAATTAAGCACTCTCGATATTTTGAAAGTGATGAATCCATCCCAAGTTTCTGCGAATCTGACTACCTAATTGAAAAGGAAGATTTCGAACGTCAATCTCAAAAGGACCGAGAATTTCTCAAAAAATTTAAGCTTAGGCTAATTGCAGCTTTCGCAAATAAATGCGCCAAATGTGCAGCAGATTCCAACGGAGTAGATATTGATCATTTCTTCATTCCAAAATCGAAAGGTGGCTGTTTCTTGATGCAAACCAAATCTGGGCGGATAGTCTGCAATGCCCTGCCTTTATGTGAATCCTGCAATAGGTCTAAATCGGACTCGCCTCCTTTGGCCTTCTTTAAAATGGCCGAAATCAAGATAATTTTTAGAAATCTTCGGGAAATAGTGACTGCGCTAAAGGGGTAAAAATGGCTCGGGGGGATCAACTCGCCAGAACATGGCAAATCATCAAACGTTTGGAGCGACAGCGAGGGCGTGGACTCACGATCGAAGAGCTATGCGAAGAAGGCGACTGGAATAAAAGAACTCTTTATCGCGATATAAATGCCCTCATCGATGCGGGCTTCCCCCTTGAAAAAGAATCATGCGACAACCGTGTTTATTATCGCTTCACAAAAGAGTTTAGGGAGTCTTTACCTCCCACGTTTACGCTGACGGAACTTGTAGCGCTTAGTTTTTCTCAAGACCTTATGAAGATTCTAAAGGGCACATTCTTTTATGAATCTATCGAATCTGCTCTTTCAAAAATTAAAGCCATCCTCCCTGCAAAGGCTCTCGCCTATTTAGGACAGGTTGAGCGGAGCTTACACGCGGGAATGTTCCCCAAAGCTGATCTTCAAGATTTTGGTAAGACATTAGATACACTCTATGATGCCGTGATTTCGAGGCGAGTCTGTAAAATCAAGTACCACTCGGCAAGCAGCAATACGAAATCAGAGCGGCTCATCGAGCCGTTAAAGGTTTGGTTCACAAGCGGGTCAATGTATGTAGTCGCATTCGATCGAAAGTCTAAGGAGCAACGAACTTTCTCCATAACACGAATCTCGTCATGTGAACCCTTGTCCGGTGAAACATTTACAACAGCTCAATTTGATTTTGAGGCATACAGCAAGGGAGCTCTTCGCGTCTGGCGTGGAGAGTCCAAGAAGGTGTTACTCCACTTCTCCTCACGAATTGCGACGATAATCGAAGAATCTGTATGGCATGAAAGCCAAAAGACCCACAAAGCAGACGACGGCGTAAAACTTGAGCTTCACGTGGCGATTACACCCGAACTTGAAAGTTGGGTACTCGGTTGGGGAGAGAACGTTAAAGTTTTAGAGCCCGTTGAGCTCAAAAAGCATATCTTCGAATCCGCTTTGCGAACCTGTGAACAATATTCTGATGAAGGGTTTCCTATAAATCACTTAGTCAAAAAAACTTCCACTCGTTA
>CAZRLF010000046.1:0-9885 GCA_964601045.1 uncultured Bacteriovoracaceae bacterium | reverse complement strand
TTGATTGAGAATATATCAGCTGCTCGCTCTCAACTCATGGATGCAGATTTTGCAGTTGAAACGGCAGAATTTACGAGACTACAAATTCTGCAGCAGGCCGGAATTTCTGTAATGGCACAGGCCAATTTGAATCTGAGATTAACTCTAGAATTACTGCGATGATAGAAGCATAAATTTTCTAGAAAATTTGTTTCATAAAACTTTGCCAATGCATACATTCGACTTTTCCAATTTTCGATGAGGTTTTATCTTGGCTCAAATAGAAAATTCTTGTTGGCGAAAGAGCTTCAGCGACTCGTTCTAGTTTATTTACTTCGACACGATCTATTGCTTCGCTAGACTTTATCTCAATTGAGTAAATTGTTTTGCCTTTCGTTAAAATAAGATCAATTTCTCCACCTGCTGTGGTTTGATAATGACTAAAGGTATATCCGCTTCGTGAATAGGAATTGAGCCGGATCATTTCATTAATACAAAAATGTTCAAATGCCATTCCATAGGCGCTAGTTCTTTTTGTTAGAGGAGCATCAAGGCTTCCTTCCATGGCCTTTTTGATGCCCAAATCAAAAATATAAAATTTTGGTCGATGCTTCACCGATTTACGAGCGGATCGGTTGTACGCGGGAATAAGCATTCCAATGAGCGTGTCTTCAAGCACTTGAAAATATGACTGAACAGTTTTTATGTCGCTTCCTATATCTCTAGCAATTTTAGCGAAGTTGAGACTTTTTCCATTCTCTTGAGCGGCGATTTCAAGAAAACGAGAAAAGATAATGCTTTTTCTAACGATTTGTTCCTGCAAAATCTCTTCTTTAAGATAAGTTCGAGTATAAGAATTTAGATATTCAATTCTGTCTGCTGAGCTCAACTCAAAGACGTTCGGTAGTGACCCCCAGTTTAAGACGGATTCCAAATTGAATTTGTCTTTGAGCTCTCTGTGAGTGAGAGGAAATAACTCATACTGAAATGCTCTGCCAGCGAGTAAATTGGCCGCCCCTCTTTTTAACTTTCGAGCACTCGATCCAGTTAACGCAAATTTTATTTTTTTTGATTCAATCATTTCATGAACAATATCGAGAAGTTTAGGCACTTTTTGAATTTCATCAATTACAACCCATTTAGGTTTTGGCTTGAGAGCCTCGATGTCAGAAATGAGAGAGTCGGGAGATCTTGAATATCTAGTCTCCCAGCGATCAAGTAATAAATTAACGTAGTAATGTGATTGATCCCACTGATGTTTGATGAAAGTCGATTTCCCTGTTCCTCGTGCACCAAAAACAAAAAAGCTTCGGGCAGATGAAGGGCTTAGTAATCTATGGATCATACTCCATAAATTAGACCACTTAATGGAGTATAGTCAATGGGGCGAGTTCTCGCGATCTGCGTGGGAGTTGTGGGTTATCATTGCGCGTCAAAAGCATAGCATCGAGTCTCTACGCGTTTTCAATTGAAGCGCAGCAAGTCTATGAAACTGCTATGAAGGATCAGCGCCGCCAATCTCCTTTCAGTTGCGGGTCTTGCTGTAATGGCACAGGCCAATTTGAATCTGAGATTAACTCTAGAATTACTGCGATAGGTACAAGCGGAGTTTTATGCCGGCTCAAAGATTTACTGAGCAAATTTATTCTTAATATATTTAATTATCGATTTTAGAACAGGAACTCGTTCATAGATAAATTCGCCCATATCAAAGTAGTCTCGGTGCCAAATTGCTTTTCCGCCTGCGTCAAATTTTATGATCGATACGCCATCAACAGTAATCTCTGAACCGCTCTGGATCGACGGGGATTTGAGAAACATTCGCCAAGTTAAAGCAATCTTATCGTCTGATTCTACTCCATCAGAAAATTCAAAATAAATTGAATCAACATTCTCATAAAGTTTTTGGTAATACTTTTTAACTGCTAAACTGCCTTCGAGCTTATGAACAGGGTCCTGAAATTTAACTTGCGGATGATAAAAATCATCAACGAGAGACATCGAGTCTTTGTTCAGTTTTAAAAAAAACGATTTGGCTTTTTCGATATTTGAGACGGCCATTGTTTCACTCATCATAAAGCACATCACTACGGTCACTAAGAAAAATTTACTCATATAATTCTCTTTCAAATCTCATTCGCCTTAATCGAACTATAAGCTATCGAGCTCTAAAGTAAACTTCTCTAGAGTATTTAAAGATCTTAGTTTGCACTTAAGCTTTAAGCCCTTCATGGCTTTACTGTAAAAGCCTCCTATGAAAATTCGGATTTTTTTAGACTCGCCGATATTTCGATCTAGAGTTCTTATATAGTTTAAAATGTTTGAATCAGAGTGCTCGCTCTGAGTGTAACCCAAGACGATAATATCGACTTTTTCTCGATTTGCAGTTGATGCAAGATTTTCTGCAGGCATATTCGGACCAAGATACTGAAATTTAAAGCCCCTACTTCCTGCAAGAAGTGCAGCCATTAGAATTCCAAACTCGTGCATATCCCCTTCGGGAGTTGCAAAAATAAATCGCGGATGTTCATCTCTTTCAGTCAGCCTCCAGGAGAATGTCTTTTGTACAAGCGAAAGCAGCTCTCCCAAATGATTTCTGATTATCGCAGAAAGAAGATGCTCCTGCGCAATATCGAGTCTCTCGGTTGATACAGATCGGCCGACTTCGTGAAGAAAAGGCCCAATGCAATTGAGAATAAATGAATGTAAGGGAAGATTAATTCTTGCTTTCAGAATTTCTCGATCAATACTTTCGTGGTCCATCGATTTTAAAGCTATCTTCAATCTAGAAAAATACAGGTAAGGATCGGAATATTCAGGAGGTGATGGAACTAATTGTTTCTCAAGACTTTTTAATTCTGCAATTGCAAGTTTTGCTAAATCACCAATCGAGTGGCCCTTTTTTATGAGCCGAGAGACAATTTTGAGTTTTTCTACATCATCATTTGAGTAAAGACGCCTTCCCGACTCGCTTCTTTCAGGAAGAACGATATTGTGGCGCCTTTCCCATGCTCGCAAGCAGTGATCACTTACATTGGCCATGCTCGCGACAGATTTTACAGAAAACCTCTTCATTTCAATAAGACTTCTTGAAGACGATATTCGTCATTTGTCTAAGTTTTGTCAAATATATTATAGTTACCTATCTTTGACAAATAATGAATATAGTCTTAATTTGCTTTTGTTCGGCAGTTAAGCTTCAAGACAGAATTAACTTGAAAGGAAACTCAATCATGAAGGTAATCATTGCAGGAGCCTCGGGATTTATTGGGCGTCAACTGGTCTTAGAACTCGCCCGTGCCGGGCATGAATGTTTGGCATTGGTTCGATCACGCGAGTCTCTAGATGAGTTTCCATGCAAGACTGCCATATGGTCTGCCGAAAACAGCGCCGATATCTCCGGAGAAGATTTTTCTGGATATAATGCAATTATCAATCTTGCTGGCGAGTCCGTAGCCTCTGGTCGCTGGAACTCTCGCACAAAAGCAAAAATTAAAACCTCAAGAGTTCAGGGAATGAAGAGCCTGCGAAAGATTCTCGCCGCACTCGATGTCGATAAAAGACCTGGTCTTCTGATTTCTGCCTCCGCAATTGGCTTTTATGGAGATCGAGGTGACGAAATTTTGAATGAAGACAGCGAGGCTGGAGACGGTTTTTTAGCTGAGGTTGTCAAAGCTTGGGAATATGAGGCAGATCAATTTAGAGAATTAGGCACTCGTGTGGTGAAAATGAGAATGGGAGTCGTGCTTGGCGCTGGCGGCGGTGCACTTGCTCAAATCAAGCCTGTCGTTTTAGGCGACGGTCGCCAGTGGATGAGCTGGGTTCATATTCAAGACGTTATTCGTTTCGTACAGTACGCATTAGAAAATAAAACATTAGAAGGTGCATATAATTTATGCGCTCCCAACCCGGTACCTAATCTTGATTTCGTTAAGATACTTTCGAATCAAAATAGAAACGGATTGCTTGATCGAATTACAATTAGTGTGCCGTCAATTTTTATACAAGCGGGACTTGGCGAAATGAGCTCCGTTTTCATGTCTAGCTGTCGAGCGCTACCTAAGCGCGCGATTGATTCGGGATTTAAGTTCAAATTTGAAAATCTAGCCTCTGCACTTGAGGACATTTTTAGTTTAGTCGAGCCAAATTCGTTTAGACTTTCTTATACCCAGTTTATTAAGCGTGATCTCAACAAAGTATTTGAATTCTTCAGCAAAGCAGAAAATCTAGAAGCCATTACCCCCGATTGGCTTCATTTTAAAATTAGAAAGACATCCACTCCCGAAATTCAAAATGGAACCCTAATCGACTATAGTCTTAAAATTCACGGCATTCCGGTTCATTGGCAATCTAAGATTGAAAGCTGGACCCCTCCCCATTCATTTAGAGACATTCAGATAAAGGGGCCCTATAAAAAATGGGATCACACTCATCGATTTGAATCATTTAAAGATGGAACCTTGATTCAAGATGATATTATTTTTGATTTACCTGCAGGACTATTTGGAAAATTATTTGCTGGATCATTTGTTCGGCGAGATGTGGAATCTATTTTCTCGTTTCGAAAGAAAAAAATAAGAGAAATTTTTGAATAAGAATTTTTGTGTTCGATATGCGAGATCTGATTCTCACCTCCATTTTATTTGCAGAATGCCTCATGATTTCTCTTTGGCTTATTTCGCTAAAATTAAGATTTCTAAGTGCCGTTGATTTATTTTGGTCTTTAGGTTTGGGGGCTCTAGTCGCCTGGCATTTTCGAAACCTTCAATCGTTCAGTACCCTGGTGTCTATCGCGCTCGGTCTGTTTTTCTTCTGGAATATTCGATTAAGCGCTCATTTGTTTTTACGCTTAAAAGAGCTCTACCCCAAAGAAGACTCTCGATATGAGACTTTAAAAGCCTCATGGAACCGCGGTTATGCGCTTAATACTTTTGCGTATTTTCAGTTTCAGGCATTAACGATAGCTGCGCTCCCCCTTCCGTTTGCTTTATTGCGCCATAATATTCCTCACGATTTGACATTTGTTTTCTGTATGGGAATTTTTCTATCAATTCTTGGAATCGCTGGCGAGTCGCTTGCAGATTGGCAACTTTCAGCTTTTAAAAAATTAAATAGTACAAAGAACGTCATATGTCGCACAGGCCTTTGGAAGTACTCTCGCCATCCTAATTATTTTTTTGAATGGATAACCTGGTGTGGGTTTGGCTTCATGGGTTTTTCTTCAGGATATGGAGCATTATCGCTCCTCTCTCCTCTTGTCATGTTCGTCTTACTCAACTTTGTGAGTGGCATTGGACCTTCAGAGAAACAATCAATTAAAAGACATGGAGAAGAATATCTAGACTATAAAACATCAACGAGTTCATTTTTTCTTTGGCCTCCCAAGAAAATTAACAGAAAGGATATCTCTCATGTGGGGTGAAGAACTTCTTAGATATGGACTGGTTCCAGATTGTTTGGTTCGTTTAAAAATTCGTAGTCTTTTAAGCAAACGATTAAGCGAGTTAAAAAATTCTGACTCTGTAAATTTTATTAATCAGCTTAAACACTCTCCCATAGCTGTTTGTGTAGATGCCGCTAATGAGCAACACTATGAAGTGCCCGCCGAATTTTTTGAGAAGGTTCTCGGTTCTCGACTGAAATACAGCTGCGCTTATTTTGAAGCTGAGGGAGAAAGTCTTGATCGGGCTGAGGTTCAAATGTTGAACCTTTATTTTGATCGAGGGGAATTCAAAGACGGTCAAGACATACTTGAACTCGGATGTGGCTGGGGTTCTCTTACTCTCTCTTTGGCTCAGAAATACCCAAGATCAAATATTCTGGGTGTTTCTAATTCAAACAGCCAAAGAGAATACATTCTTAAAAAAGCAAAGCTCCTTGGAGTATCGAATGTTGAGATTCAGACTTGTGATATGAATGTATTTTCTAGTGATCGAAAGTTTGATCGAGTTGTCTCTATTGAAATGTTCGAACATATGAGAAATATTCCACTTTTATTTTCTAGAATTAGCACTTGGCTCAAGAAAGATAGTAAACTTTTTATTCATATTTTCTCCCATTCTCACTCTTCTTATTTCTTTGAGCAGAGAGACTCGAGCGATTGGATGTCGCGATATTTTTTTTCAGGTGGAATGATGCCCAGCCATCATTTATATAGTGCTTTTCAAGAAGATCTTAAGATCGAAAACGAATGGAGGGTCTCGGGGCTGCACTACAGTCGAACGGCCGAGCATTGGCTTAAGAATATGGATACTCACAAAGAAGCTATTCTTACGATTTTCAAACAGACCTATGGTCAGTCTTACAAGCTTTGGTGGGTAAGATGGAGGATCTTCTTTATGGCGTGCTCCGAACTCTGGAAGTGGAATGAGGGACGAGAGTGGGGGGTTAGTCATTTTCTCTTTAGAAAGGTTCACTCGTGAAGACTCTCGCTATAATCGGCAGCGGAATTTCCGGCATGTCAGCTGCACGCCTACTCCACAACAAATTCGATCTCAGTATTTACGAGCAGAATGATTACATTGGTGGGCATACCAATACCATAGAAGTATTTGAGAAAAGCAAGTCCATTCCTATTGATACGGGATTCATGGTTTATAACGAACAAACCTACCCTCTTTTGTCGGCTCTATTTAACGAACTCAAAGTTAAAACTCGATTTGCTTCGATGTCATTTGGCGTTCAAGATTTGTCAACTGGACTTGAATTTTCTGGAGCTGGTCTATCCGGACTCTTCGCACAAAGAAAAAATGTATTTCGCCCACAGCATTGGAAGCTTCTGCTTGAGATAGATCGTTTTAATTCGACATGCGAAGAAGTTCTTCGTGAAGATTACTTCTCCAAAATGACGTTGAGCGATTATTGCAAACATAAGGGATATTCACCTTCATTCTATAACTGCTATTTAATTCCAATGAGCTCTGCGGTCTGGAGTTCGTCGCATTCATCGATGCTTCAGTTTCCCATCGTTACTCTTGTAAGATTTTTTTCAAACCATCGCTTCTTGGGGCTAAGGGGTCAGTTAACATGGAAGAGTGTCGTCGGTGGCAGTCGAGTCTACCGAGACAAGCTGATTGCGCCTTTTAGAAATCGCATCCACGTCAATCGACGAGTAATCAATGTAAGGCAATCTCAAGATAAAGTCTTCGTTCGCGATACCGACAATCGCGAACTGGAGTACGATGCGGCCATCTTAGCGTGTCATGCCGACCAAGCCATTCAGATGATCGAGAATCCCTCTGCCACTCAAAAGAAACTATTGAGTCGATGGAAGTACCATAAAAACACTGCGGTCTTACATACTGACGACTCTGTAATGCCTCAATCCAAGGCGGCATGGGCGGCATGGAATTATCGAAGAGAAGGAGATCGAACTTGCACCATTTACTGGATTAATCAGCTGCAAGAAATCGATACGAAGCAAAATTATTTTATTTCGATAAACGGGCGAGAATCTTTAAGGTCAGAAAAAATCATTCGAGTTATTGAATACGAACATCCTTTGTATGATCTGGATGCTGCAAATTCTCAAACCCAATTAGATGCACTAAATAAATCTGGGCCGATCTATTTCTGCGGCAGCTATTTTGGATATGGGTTCCATGAAGATGGATTCAGATCAGGAATGGAAGTGGCAGCTTCTGTTATCAAAGGAAGCTTATGAAACACAAGCGCTTACATTCTAGAATCTATGATTGCAATGTATTGCACACTCGAACTCACCCTATTTTGCATAAATTTAGATATTCGTATTTTGTATTCTGTCTTGATTTAGATGAAATACAAGCTCTTTCAAATAATTTACTTCTCTTTGGAGCATCTAGGTTCCGGTTTTGCAGATTTTTAACGAGAGATTTTATATTTGGAAGATCTTCTCACTCAGTTCCTCAGATGAAAACCGAAATCATTTCTTACGCAAAAGCAAAAGGCGTACTTGACCCCATTCTGCGCGTTGAAGTTGTGGCTCAGATGCGAACTTTGGGTTGGTCTTTTAATCCAGCTACATTTTACTTTTGTTATGGAGAAGGAAATGAAGTTCTATGTTCGATTGTCGAAGTGACAAATACATTCTTTGAACGAAAAACTTTTTTTCTCAAAAAAGTTAAGAATGCCGATAAATTCATTGAAACGCAAAAGAAGAATTTCTATGTTTCTCCCTTTGTAGAAGCAGACTCGGATTTTGAGTTTCGCATTTCTGCCCCGAGCGATCACCTGAATATTAGAATCGATTCAAAGAATGCCGATCGCATTCTTGTTCATGCGCAATTAAATGGCTCTTCGGTCAATTTAAATGATCGAAATTTATTTATTCGACTTTTGAAATATCCGATCACGGGGTTAAGTGTTTTTCTCAAAATTCATCTTCAGGCGATCTTTCTTTACTTTAAAAAAATTCCGTTCTTTAAAAAAAATGAGAAATCAAATCTTCAAATATCAGGTTTATCATGAATAAATATATAAAATCGAAAATTAGTTTAGTTCGACTCTATCAAAAAATTATCTTTGACACGTTTGCGAGGATGAAGTCGGGGCACCTAAAGATTATAAACTTTGATGGCCAGGTGTTTAACTTTGGAAGCCCCCACATAGGTTCAGATGAGATTCGTGCCGAGATTCGCATTCTGTCGCCTCAGTTTTTTAAGAGATGTATTTGGTATGGTGATATCGGATTTGGAGAGTCTTTCACCGCTGGTGAGTGGGTAACTGACTGTATTACCGATGTTATTCGGTGGATGATCCTTAACTTTGAGAATAATCCAAGTATGTCCGGATCAAATAACCGCTCATTGTTGATCGGCCTTCTTCGATCTCTAAATCATCTTCAACACCTGTTCAGAAAAAACACTTATGGTGGAAGCCGAAGAAATATTTCGGAACATTACGACTTAGGAAATCGGTTTTTTGAAACTTTCTTAGATTCATCGATGACCTATTCTTGTGCTGATTTTTCTCAAGGAGCAAAAAGCCTAGAGGACGCACAAATTGCTAAGTTCGATCGACTAGCAAAAGCAATTGATATTAAACCATCAGATCATGTTTTAGAAGTTGGGGGAGGATGGGGTGCATTTGCAATTCATCTCGTAAAAAAATATGGGGTGAAGGTTACGACAATTACAATTTCGCGAAGACAGTTTGACTTTGTCAGACAGAAGATTCGCCAATTAAATCTTCAGGACAAAATAGAACTGAGGATGATTGATTACAGAAAAATCGACGGTCTCTACGATAAAATTGTTTCAGTTGAAATGTTGGAGGCCGTGGGGCATTCGTATTTACCTCTCTTTTTTGAGATGGCAGAAAGATGTCTAAAGCCTCACGGGGTTATGGGAGTGCAAGTTATTCTTTGCGCTGACTCTCGATATCCGCAATTAAGAAAGAATGTTGATTGGACTCAGAAGTATATTTTTCCGGGGTCGCTTCTTCCGTCTATTGGAGCACTTACGGATGCTTCAAGAAAATCAAGTCGGCTACAACTTTTTTCTCTTCATGATCTAGGAGATCAGTATGGTGCCACACTTTCTGAGTGGAGATATCGCTTCAATAGCCATCTCGATAAAATATATTCGTTAGGATTTGAAGCAGAATTTATTCGAATATGGAACTACTATTTAAGCTACTGTGAAGCTGCTTTTCGCATGCGACATATAAGTGTCGCTCAACTTGTCTATACGAGACCCAATAATACAAATTTTTTTGATGCTCCGACGCCATTGATGCAGCAATGCCTAATGGAGGAAACGTCTCACTTGTCGCACTATGAAATAGAAACGGAACATTCCAAACTCGCTCAGGAATAACACACAGAATAACACACCATATATTCCTACACGCCGCCCAGACGCACTTCTGATTGATGCGCAGCAAGCCTTTAATTTTATTCTGATTTGTGCTCCACGTTCAAATCTC
>CAZRLF010000045.1:9260-12802 GCA_964601045.1 uncultured Bacteriovoracaceae bacterium | reverse complement strand
GCACACTACGATAGACAAAGCGTGAAAGTAAAAAACTCTACGAATGAGTAGAGCTGAGTAGCGACCAGTCACAGACTGCACAGCCAATAAATTACAAGTAAACGACCTACTGATTGAGGGAAGCTTGATCGTAGGATAGCGACGGCTTTTTTTGTCGGCCGGGGCCTGAATGGGGCAGTTTTGCGTAAAAAAGGCTCGCCTGCGGAGGCGCACGGGCATCTGAGATAATCGGCGGCTCAATTGGAAGTTTAACGTGAGCCAAAATCTTAATGATCACTGCCCGCTCCAAAATTGCTGCAATGATTTTCACAGCTCCTTGGCACGAGAAGCAAACCGTGACATCGAAATCAAAAACCCTCTTAAGAAGTCTCGCCCAAGACATCCGCTTCGCCTTTGAGCCAGCCTCCTCCACCTCTGACTCCACTTTTGTTGCCTTCAACTCTGGCTTTGGAACTACTTGTGATCTCGCCGCCGCATGCGGCGCTAAAATTCCGTGATAGCGAACAATATGAACCCGCGGCCGTGGAATTAGGGCAATGAGCTTCTCTACCAACTCCATCTGCGAAAAAAGCACATGTGTCGTTCCATCCGTAAATGTTTTCTTAAGTCGATAAATCACTTGGCCGCTATCGGTGATATCCATCCGCTCGAGCGCAACGGAAGGCCTCGCAACATAACGAATCAATCGCTCGAGTTTATCTCGCTCCTGAACTCCTACGGCTACTCCTCCATGAAGTGAAAAGCCTTTGAAGGCTGCCGATTTATATCCCGTCACTTGAGCTTCAAGTGGATGAACGCCAAGTTTGCGCACATATTGACCGGCTCGCTCTCCGAGTGCCGTTTTGTTTTGAACCGAAGCTGCGACACAAGCTGCAAGAAGTGGAGACTGCCTTGAAAGCGGATCCTCGCCTTCTCCAGAAACTTCATCCTCATCTTTGAGATATCCCTTCCGTTTAAGATGCCGCCGAACTCTCAAAAAGATCGTTTCAGCAAGTTCCTTGATGTCAAAATCTGTCGGAGGATTCGAAGCCCAAAAAACAGGCTTCTCACTCTCAGGAGACGGACAAAAAACTCCATCGAGAAAAAGAATGTGGAAGTGCACATTGAGGTTTAGCGCCGATCCAAAACGCTGAATAAAAGTAATCGCTCCCGTTTCTCCATTTTTGCGCCCCTCTCGTATCGCGCGCTTTCGATAAAAACTTCTCAAGCTCCTCATCAAAATCTCGAGCACAGACGTCACAAGTTTTGGATTCGAACTCAGCCAATACCGCATAGGGATCGGAAGTGACAAAACCCACTGACGAACTGGAACTCGTGGAAAAACAAAATCCACAAGCCTTGCCGCTGTCTCTGACATACGTCTGCCCCCACACGACGGACAAAATCCTCGCTTCTTACAGGAAAACGCAACGAGTCGCTCTTCTTTACAAGCCTCGCAGTGAACACGAAGAAATCCGTACTGCAGAATTCCGCATTGTAAATACGCTTCGAATTCTTTCTTAATGTATTTGGGAAGACCGTAACCTTCGGTGTCTCGCTCCGCATCTGCTAGAAACGTATTCCAATTATTCGAGACTACTTTATAGAGGACCGTCTTTTCGGGCTCGTGTCGCTGGTACCTCGGAGAAAATAATGGCTTACTCTGGACACACGCGAACACTCTAGAAATGAAAATGCAAACATGGTGCCAAGCCAAAAGGTCCCATTATTCGCCATATTTAGTTTTAAATTCGGCCGAATTTCGAACTCATGATCCGGCATGCCCCTTCGGTGGTCCCGAAAAATAGAAGCGAGAATTTTTTCTTCCAGCAAGGCGTCGCGACGATGAGCGAGAGAGGCGTATCGTAAAATACGTTGACCGAGCGAAGAGAAGCGCAACGCAGCTGGAAGGAAAAAGGCGAAGCTTATATGGGCCCACCGCGGGCCAAACGTGCGCGAATGCTAACTGAGCGGAATCGCTGAAAAAATGAATAATACTAACGTGTTACTCAAGTATCTTCATTGCAGGTAAATGCATCGAGCGGCACCCAGAGGAACATCTGCGTCCCCACTTTGTCCCCACTTTTGAAATGAAACTGGGGACGCGAGAAATAATCCGTGTCCCCAGTTTTGTTAATCTAGATTTTTCTCTGTTGTTCTGCAGCGAGCAGATGGGCAGAAGCCCACGGTAAAGGTAATATTAATTGGAAGCTTTGGATTCGTTACGTGCCATTAAACTCAGCTTCAAATTTAGAGATCTCCTTCAGAATATGCCCCCAAGCTGGCACATCTCCAAAGAGCATCTCCTCCATTGATTTATAATCTTTCTCAAGCACTTTTACGGCTCGTTCCGTGGGGCTCAGTTTTAATGTTCCCTTTTTCGCCAATTCATATTTCGCAGCTGCCGATCTAAAAAATAGTCGCTTATGTTCTGCAACCTTTTCTAACAGGTCAGACTCCTTGATTACCTTTGAGCGCACCTCTGAATTCATGATGCAAAATAAATCGTAGTAGTGGCGCGAATATCTGAGAGGAATGTCTTTATCCTCCGGCCAATAATGAATCTGATGCAAGATCGTCGCCTTTTCCCAAAACGTTCTTTTCACATCAAGAACCTGAACCTCAAAATTCGACTGCTCCATAGGAGAAGGCTCAACCTTCGCCACGTAAGCAGCTACCGTCCTCTTCTCGAAAGGCCACCGCTCACCCCTTGTTCCAAACTCAAGTTTAACAAGCTTCTTCAGGTAAGAATTCGAGGCTCCCAATCCGACGGCAGGGTATTCAAATGAAAGTGTCTGCTCATCTACATCCTGAGGATCAATCTCGAGCTTCCATTTTTGGCTGGGATCCAAATGTTTTTCAAAGCTCTTTCTGAGCTGCTCTAATAAATCTTTTTGTACAAATTTTTGAGATGCTTCCTTCAATTCGGCCAAGAGTTTTTCCCTTTTTTCTCGACTCTTACCAACAGGATCTTTTTCACCAACAAACCCCAAGACTGCGCGATCAATCGAAATATCGATATCCTCCGAAAAACGTTGAATAAGCCCATAAGCCTTTGAGAGAGAAGTTCCTCCTTTAAAGGTTATGTTGGATTGCAGCGCTGGAATTGAAAACATTCGCTTCAACACCCACGAAACCCAAAAATCTTTCTCGATGATTTGAGTACTCAGACCCGTAATTGAGCTCGCCTTTTCAAAATAAATTTTCTTTTCACTGTCTGAAAGCTTGGCAAATAATTCCATTCTCTTACCCCACAAGATTCTCTTCAATGATCTTTGCTATCCAGGCTGGCGCCAAGGCAGCATCTATTTTCAAACGACGTTTGTCCTCTCCCTTCAAGCGACTCTTAAGATGGGAAAGCACGCCTGCTGTAATATTTTCTTTTCCTATGAATTTGAGAGCCTGAACGACATATCCCGAAACAGAATCCGCAAGCTCCATATTCTTTGGCGTCGTTTTCTTAAAAATAATTCTCGTTTTTCCAATGCTAATTGTTTTTGGAGCCCCTTCAGTAAGAAAAACTATTTTGGCCGGCACTTGTTCGCTGAGTCCGAGCAAATTTG
>CAZRLF010000045.1:5748-9160 GCA_964601045.1 uncultured Bacteriovoracaceae bacterium | reverse complement strand
TCAGTAAGAAAAACTATTTTGGCCGGCACTTGTTCGCTGAGTCCGAGCAAATTTGCAGCATAGGCCCCTGAAGCAAGAAAGCGAATATGATCTCTGCGAGCAATGGCGTGAGCAATATCTTCAGCTCTCGAAGGAAGCTCACCAAGCTTCGGATGCTTTCGAGGAAATTCATAAAGCCCATGGGCAAGGCGCTTAATCAGCCCTTCCTTTGTGAGTCGAAAAAGAGAGATCCGAATGGCCTCAGATGACCCAAGGCCTATAAAATCCTTAGGCGTAAAGCACCACCCCCTGCCATGGCCATAGACCCTGTTTTTTATTGCATTTTCAATGCTTTGTACTGCGTTACGCTCCATATGTTGTAACAATTATATACTATTTTTTGTTACAGGCAACTATCGATAAAGCCCCCATTCACGGCGGTTCTTAGGCCTGCAAGGTAACGTGGGGACAGGTCATTTTGCCTACCGACACAAAAGGTAAGTACCTGGAATCGCTCCAATAATTTCAACGGCAATTCTACTCAGTAAGTTATCTAGGCGTCTGGCTGCAATGCACAGACTCCCTCGTCATCCCCTTCTCAATGTGCTATCAGATCCTCCACTCTATGGAATTAATCCCAGAAGCTTCAGAATCGGTTAGACCAGCATTGCCTCATTCCAATGTCATTCCATTCGTACGGCCTCATTTACTTGAGACAGAAGAGATCGCCACAGATGATCATATACCAACACCTACTTATACCGCTCTCGTTAAGAAGGGGGCTGAACTAGACAAGCTCTCAAGCTATAAATCTCATTTCGATTATTCTGTATATAAACGACTTGAACAACGATTTTCAAATAATCCAATCAGAGGTGGCATTGTCCTCAAAACCGCATTTCGTCTGGTGAATTCACATAGTACATGCCAACAATGTCTATATGCTTTTGAAATAGACACATACGGCCGAGGGTGCGTGCATGATTGTGTTTATTGCTACGCAAAAGCTGAGCTTACAGTTCATGGCTATTGGAACAATCCAATGCCAGTACCCGTCGACATCAATGATATACGTAAAGTCTTCTACACAGTTTTCGAAACCAATAAGAAAAATAAGTGGCGAGAAATTCTCGAAAGACGCATCCCAATTCGAATTGGCTCAATGAGTGATTCGTTTATGTGGATGGATCAAAAGTATAAGGTTACTCAGGAGCTCCTACGTCTACTTTCCTTTTACAAATATCCACATGTAGTCTTTACCCGCTCGGATCTCATCGCAACTGATGAGTACATTAAACTATTGGATCCCAGCCTTGCAGCAGTCCAATTTAGCATATCCTCAACGAATGAAGAGCTTCTAAGGAAGATCGAACGTGGGGCTCCTTCAGCCAAAAGACGACTTACAGCTTTGAAGAAATTGGGGGAGGCTGGTCTTTGGACAACTGTTAGAATAAATCCTCTGTTTCCAATTTACCCCGATGGCTATTTCACCGATCCCGATTTCAAATGGAATGGAGAGGTGCCCAAGTTTGAATTTAGTTCGTTTGAAATGGTTGATGAAATAGCCGATCATGGCGTCCCAGCTATTCTGACAGGTTTTGGGAGATTCAGCTCATTTTCCTTGAATAGCATACAACGCGCTACTGGCTTTGACTTGAGACAACTTTACAGAAAAGATTTGGTTAATAAGTCCCGTCGAGATTATCATTTTTCTGATCGTGAGATCAGGTATTACTACGAACAAATCAAGCGTCGATGTTCCGCCAGAGGCGTCCAATTCACCACCTGTTACATCGGGAATGGCGAAGGGCACTTTTGGAAAGACCAAGATATTTGGAGTAATAAAAAGGACTGCTGTAATGTGAAGTCTCGTCTACCCACGTTCCAATCTGACAGTAGAGAAATTGCCTTTCAGAAGAGATTGATCTTATCCGGCAGGAAATGTGGCGAAGCAACATCGAACAGATTGCATGAACCACTTGGCCTGAAGATAATTTCACTTCGTCCGACTTCAAAAGCTAGACTAGATCCTTCTTTGCACGGGATTTAGATATGAAAAAGGGCAATGAATTTGTCGGAATCAATATTCAGTTTCCAATTTCGCAAGAGATTCTCTCAGGTGAAAAAACCATCGAGACTCGAACTTATGCACTTCCGGATAAGTATGTTGGTCGAACTTTAGTGTTAATAGAGACACCTGGAAAGAATGGGAAGTTTAAGGCTCGCGCCATTGCAAAAATCATATTTGGAGAAAGCTTTCAATATCCCAATCCAAAAACTTTTTACAAGGATTACGAAAAGCATCTGGTAGATAAAAAATCGGTGTGGGCATGGCAAGATAAGCCCAAATGGGGTTGGCCGATATTGAAAGTATGCCCCATCGACCCCGAAAGGACAAAAATTTCTCTCCCTAAGGGCGGAATCGTCTTTAGATCAAATATTTCCATTCAAATTATTCATGACTGTTAAATTTTGATAAATAGAAATTATTAACAGCCTTGATCTCTGCGCTTGAAAGCTTGAATAGAGAATAAATCAAGGAGTTCAACTTGTCTTCTAGCTCTTTGTCCTGTGAGCGTTTTGAAATTAAAAGATCTACTATTTTGATGATAGAAGCTTGCGCGTCTCGAGCAGGAAAGGGTATTGGGATTTCGGATAGAGGAGCTTGATAAAGTTCAATACTTTCTCCTTTGCGTTTCCCCCGATGATATAGCCAGGTATAATAAAGTTTAGAATTCAACAGCCCAAGAATATATTTTAAACTTATCTCGGGCTTGGGATTCGTAATATAGTAAACATCGCAAGAGGCAAACCAATTACCAGTAGAATACCCAAATATATTTTTTCTACTTCGTTGCGGAGAAACAATTTTATCACTTTGAAAAATACTCTTTTTTCTTGGCCATTGAAGATGAAACCAGTCGATAGTCTTATTCTCCACTTCGCGACGCTTCTCTATAATCACTTTAAACTTTTTTAGGTGCTCCATAATCTTTTCTGGAAGTGTTTCAAGTGATCGATCCGAGTACAACAACCAATCGTCAGAGACTTGCTCCGTAAAAAACTGTCGTATATCGGAATTCTTAAAAAATGGGAAAAATAGCTTTTTCTCAGTGGAATTTAAGTTAAGGGCTTTGAGTTCATTTGATGAAAGGGCAAAGATCCCATCTCCCTTTTTTGCTTCCAACCGCTTATAGATTTCCAAATGTTTTGGAGAAACTTTATCCGCGCCAGTTTGAACTCCGGCATCAATATCACACAAATTTCCAAGCAGATCACTGGAGCTTGCTTTAATTTTACTCAGGATCGTATCTAGTTCCGATGGCATCCGAATATAATTATCTTTTCCATCAAACAATTCACTCCGATTAGCTTTTGAGGAAATGCTAAACTCTTCATCTCCAGCAATTATTTTCTCAAAGATCTCGGGCGT
>CAZRLF010000045.1:0-5738 GCA_964601045.1 uncultured Bacteriovoracaceae bacterium | reverse complement strand
TGCCCCTGAGCAGATTCGAATACACGCTGCTCATTTAAGTTAATTATATGCGAAGGCCAAGACCTGCTTTTCAAATCTGAGCGAAGCTTCTGAGCACCTAAAGCAGTAAGGAAATAATTTGTTGTAATAAACCCTATTCGACCAGGCTTCTTGGCAATATCTAGTGCCAAATGAATAAAGAAATAAAAATAGTCCATCTTGCCCTGATAAAAGCGAGAACCAAATTTTGTAGCCTTTACCTTTTGAAAAATATCCTTATGACCCTTCTCACCTAAATAGGGGGGGTTGCCGATAACAAAATCAAATCCACCATCCTTAAAAACCTTTGGAAATTCATTTGCCCAAGGGAAGTCAGCTAAAGAATCCCCACATTTGATCTGATCACTTAAGTCCTCGAGTTGTCTTCCACGAAACGCTGTCTCAAGCCAGAGGGCCATTTTAGTGAGTTTTACTGCGCGAGGATTCACGTCAACGCCATAAATGCACTTGGAAAGAATCTCCTGTTTTAATTCCATTGTAGTTTTATATGGAGAAAGAATGAATTTTTCATCCGACACCTCTTGAAATCTTTTTACCAAGGCATTTAATGCGGCATTTAGAAAATGGCCAGACCCAGCGGCGGGATCGCAGACTTTAATGTTTAGTAAATTGTTGGGATGTTCGGACTTTGTTACTGATGTCGATATCAGTTTATCGACCATAAACTGCACAACACAATCCGGAGTATAGTAGGACCCGGTCAGCTTACGTTCATCATTATTGGCAGTGAAATATAATTCGCCTTTCTTAACTTTCGGGATGTCTGAGTTTTGTAGCCTAGGATGACTCGCATCAACGACATTCCATTTCTTATCAAAAAATGCCAGATCAGATTCAGCTTCGGATAATTTAAATTCGAGAAAGCTCTCATAAATCGAGCCAAGCTGTCTGGAAGAAAATGAGGTATAAGGAATCTGCTGATATCTTTTGTATCTCATGTCTTTAGCATCGGCAAAGCCAAGCTGGAATAGAATTCTGATCATTTCATCGTTAGTTAAAAATCTGCTCTCGGCAAATGCCCACTCACTCGGCAGGAAAATCGATTCCTTGAATCCCTGTATTCTAAATGAAAATTCTGGAAGACTATTAGATCCAGACTGTACGATCTTAGTCAGGGTTAATAAGTTTTTGTAGAGTTCAGTTCCATCTGGCCGATAGGCAAAGTCTATAAATGTTTTTGCAAGATTTCGATTGTTGTATGAAGAATCTTTCTCAGGATCAAACCTGCTCTTATCAATCAGGTCAAATACCTTGCTAAGTGAAATGTTCCAATACTTCTCTCCGATGTCGACCGGAAGAATATTTTGTGATTCACAATATCTGATGAAGAGAATGTTAAACAGGTGACTCTCGGAAACATTTCGAATTAGATCCAAAGGAGGCGTTGAACTACCAATAGCTCTTCGAAATCCGTTACATGAAATATTCATGGCGGAAATAAACTTTTCCTTCAGGTTCTCTTCGACCTCATGAACAAACTTTTTACTCTTAGAAATGACTTCATCTACGAGTGAATCTCTTCCGTCCTCCCTTAACAAAGTCTCTTTGGAAAAGAAGAAATAAAATCGCTTACAAGCCTCCATAAAGCTTTCGTAGCCTTTTGGATCGTTAACCCAATCTAAAGAGAGATCTCTTAAAGTCCCGAGATCGAATTGATAGTACCTTCTCGCTGAAGGATCGCTAGATACTTCCAAATGATATAAACGCCAGATCTTTCCATCTGTAAGAATTCCGTAATTCTTTTTTAGAAGGTCCATGTATTGATAACATTGATCATCGGGAGATAGGTTTTTTACTGAATCGTTTTGCAGCTTGCTTACTCTGTTTGGATCCTCTGCCTTATTCTGGAAGTAACATTCATTTAATCGATCCCAATATTTTGCTTCAACGACCAATCGAGTTACTTGCCGCGCTTCCCCAAGTTTTTTATTCGGATCCTTTTCCTTCCCTACATATTTTTCTGACGAAGGATCGTCCAGATAGATTAAATCTGGGATGTATAACCTACTACCCAGGTTAGAAAATGATTCTTGCTCTAGGCAGTTTGCTTTTTCCCACCCTAAGATCTCTAATACCTCTTTAATCCACTTAGATATCGTGTTGGCTTCGTTCCATTTACTGAAATCTCGATCTTTAAGATCTCTACATAGATTTAGAAAGCCGTTGGTGAAGTTGTAAAACGGGCCGATCTCGTCATTTTCCCAATGGGCCTGATAATCCCTCTTCAATTGTGATCGCAAGTAGGCAGCATCAATGAGCGAGCTTCTCCAGAGATTGTCAATAATGGACAAGTCTTGAGGAGTAAGGTCCTCGCCTAAATGTGAGTGCCTTTGTGTTTGCATCAGCAGGGCTCGATTACTTTAATGCGTGAATGATCCAAGTGCTCATATAGCACAAACTTAACTTTTTGGTTTGGTGCCAGTGTCTTGAATTTCCGCTTTGTTTTAATGGATGAATAGTGCAGCAGATAGAGTTCGCCATCTTCGCCTCGTACGACACCCCTACCAGAAGAAACATCGAATGATGCGACCCTGCCGCGCTTTTTGCTACCTGACATAAAACCCCCTAAAATTCTAAAGAATCCTCTTAAAATTCTAGCAGTTTCGAGAACCTGCCTCGGAGCCCCGGCAATATGTGTCGGATTCTTGACTGTCTCAAAATTATTCGTGGCATGGAGCAGTGCATCAAAATTTTAGATACAATATCAAAAGGGGGTTGGTGAATGCCTATCACAAATCCAGATGTAATTGAAAATATTGAATTCATAGTGGATCTCATTAAGGGTCAGTTAGCACTTGGAAAGAATTTAGAAGACGTTCGTCGATCATTCAGAAGACAATTTGATGACTCTCAAATCGATGCTGCAATTCAACATCTAAAAAAGGATACCTTAAAGGCCTCGGACGACAGTAGCGTACTCTCTGAATCCCACGCATATGAAGGCTGGTACCCTGGGGCAGATATTTCTCCGACTTCTCATTGGTCACTTCTGAGATCGGTTCTGAGAACAAAAACTTCTCCCTGGTCTGATGATATGTTGAGGAGTTTAGATTTTTCTTCAACAAGTGTAGTCGCTCAACTTGCGCCACCCAGATCAGAAAGTTCTTACCGCGTAAAAGGCTTAGTATTGGGCTACATCCAAAGTGGAAAGACTGCCAACTTCTCTGCGGTGATTGCTAAGGCTATCGATGCAGGTTACCGATTGGTGATTGTATTATCTGGACTCCATAACAACTTAAGGCTTCAAACTCAGGAAAGATTATCAGAGGAGCTCGTAAGACCTAACGAAAGCGCCTGCACGACACTTACTAGTGTGGACGCCAAAGGTGATTTCGAGAAACGACAAAAAGTAACCGCTAATAGAGCACTTGGCACCAAAGATGGTTTTACTCTTGTCGTACTTAAGAAAAATACCTACGTGCTCAGAAATTTTATCTCTTGGCTGTCGGAAGCCACTCAGGATGTGATTCAAAGTTGTCCTACGCTTATAATCGACGATGAATCTGATCAGGGCAGTGTTAACACCAAGAAACCAGAGGAGGAACCATCTGCAATCAACGAGAAAATTAGAGCAATCTGCGAAAAGTTTAGAGTTGCAAGTTATGTCGGATATACCGCTACCCCGTTTGCAAATGTTCTGATCGATGCTTCTGTTGGTTCGGATTTGTTTCCCCGAGACTTCATTGTCAGTTTGGAAAAGCCCCCGACCTATTTTGGACCGGAAGAACTGTTTGGAAGAGACGCTGTTAATGGGCTGCCTCCAGAGCCAGGAATCCCAATCATAAGAAATGTCCCAGAACATGAATCTTCTACCGTTGCACCAACTAAGAAAGCTGCCCTACAAAGCCGTTCGGATTCTGAATTGTTAGTCCCGTCCCTAATAGAAGCCATAGATAGCTTCATTTTGGCATCCGCAGCAAGAGCGTCTCGAGGGCAGTGGAAGCAACATGCAACAATGCTTCTCCATACATCCCACCTCATCGATTACCAACAGCGTATGAAGAAGGTTCTAGATGATTACCTATTTGAATTGAAAGCCAACATCGATGAAAACGTTCCTGGATTGAAAGACAGGCTAGAGACACTTTGGATTAATGACTTTGTGAAAGTATCGAACCTCTTTACAGGAGCTCCTATCCCATCGTTTGATAACGTATTCAAAGATGTCTTGAAGCTAATTCCAAAGATTGAGTTAATTCTTGAGAACTCTTCATCTGAGGAGCGCTTATCTTTCCGAGGTTCGGACCCGTTAAAGGCAATTGTAATTGGCGGAAATACACTTTCGAGAGGTTTGACCCTCGAGGGACTAACTACCTCCTACTTTGTGAGAAACTCCAAGGGGTACGACACTCTTTTACAAATGGGAAGATGGTTCGGCTTCAGACCTGGATATGTCGATTTGACTCGGATCTACGTTACTCCAGAATTGAAGAGTAAGTTCTTCCATTTAGCGATAGTCGAGCAAGAAGTTCGAGATGAGATAAAAATCATGGCGGCCAATCAAGAACGCCCAATCGACGTTGGGTTGAGAATTCGCAAGCATCCTTCGATGAGTGTGACCTCCTCATATAAAATGAGAAATGCGAGAGAAGCTGGGCTCACCTATTCAGGCACAAAGCTCCAAGCAAGGTACGTTCAATTCGCAAACAAAAAACTTCTGGCAGCAAACTCCAAAGCCGTTGACCAATTAGTTCAGGAATTGGAAAAGCATGGAATACAAGCAGGAAAGAGTGGGTTTAAGGATTACGAACATTCAATTTTATTTAGAAAGTGTCAGCCTGAATTTATCTTGCGATTTATTGAGCGTTACAATTTTAGTCCGGCAAATACGAAATTTTCCAGTCAGTCTTTGATTTCGTATCTTACGGATCAAACAGCACAGGGAGAACTCGATGATTGGTCAGTTGCAATTATTGGTATTAAATCTGGCAAAGAAGTTTTAATTGCCGATAAATATAAGGTTAATGCTTCTGAGCGATCTGTAATTAAGGAATCATATGCTTCAGAATTTGAGGACTCTGTTCAGCTTAGAGCTCTAACTCCTCCAGATGATGAATTGATAGACCTTCAAGATCTGTTCAAACCAAATATAAAGACTATTTCAGAAGCCTTCCCTAGAAAAACTGAATCAGCCCAAGAATCTGTTTTAGCTAGAACGCAAATCCGTCCGAGTGATCGAGGCCTTTTGCTTATTTATCCGATTAATTGGCATCCAGATATGACTGATGAAGAGTTCGAAAGACTAAGGGCTGAGCCCTCAATCACTGAACCACTTCGCGCAGCGGGACCGGTCTTTGGCGTAACCATTGTATTTCCAAGGGCTAAAAGTGCTAAATCACAATTTAAATACATAACTAACAAGTCAATTTAGTTTGGATCTCAAGATTTCAATAGTCTGCTTTGAACTACATTTTGGATGTCATAATATTCTGTAGCAATTGGCTTCTACTTTAGAACGCCGTTCCTCGACCTGCGTAGATCGTCTCTGACATGACCATCCAATTCGTGGCCCCTCAACTCTTCTCTCCACGCTTCATAAATCATAACCATCGCGAGAGTATCGAGTTCACAATACTTTAATAACGCAGAGGAGAGAGCCTCTCGCTCTTCTTCCGACATCTCGGTGAATTGAAACCGAGCCCAAGCGGTCATCGCTGAGCCACCATCGTTTATTTTTTCGGCAGAAAATATGAACTCGG
>CAZRLF010000044.1:0-12825 GCA_964601045.1 uncultured Bacteriovoracaceae bacterium | reverse complement strand
TGGCAGTGTGGGGGTCAGCGGTTCGATCCCGCTCTGGTCCACCAATTTTTTCTCTTCATGCACAAAGGTTTTTTCTAAAGTAAGTGATATATAAATAGTAGTCTTAGTAGAGGCTTCACAGCTGTTGATAAGTCTCAAAGGCCTCTTATACTTCAGCCAAATCACATATCTAAATTTCACAGCTTTGCTTTAATTTGAACAAAGCCAGTCGGTTATCAACAAAAAGACGCAGATATAAACAGGATGTTCATAAGAATTCACAAGCATTTGTGCATGAAAGTCATACTTATGCACAGGCTGTGCATAAGTATTCTGAGATATGCACAGGTTCAATTAGAAATCAGACTTCAAGTTATGCACAGCTGTTGATAACTCACGAGATTTTTATAAAATAATTAATAATAACAGGTGGTTAGAATCGATATAGAAAAATGAAAATCTGTGCATAGAGCTGTGTATAAGTTGTTAATGCTGTGCATAAAATATGTTAAAAACTGAAAGTAGTTCTGTCAGTCTATCAACAGGCTTTGTGCACGTGGAATTTTAGTGAGCTGAGGCCTGAAGATTTCCTTCGATTTTGGCAATACTGTCTTTGAGAAGATTATCGGAATTTTGAAGCTTTCCGATTCTACGAACGGCATGAAGAACAGTTGTGTGATTCTTGCCGCCAAATAAAGTTCCGATATCAGGAAGTGATAAGTGAGAATGCTTTCGACAGAGATACATCGCAATTTGTCGAGGAACCGCGAGCTGCCGATTTTTTCTCTCACTTTTAAGATCCATTAAGGTTACCTGAAATTGTTTTGCGACCAATTTCATAATTTCTTCAGGATCTAAATTTCCAATATTTTGATCGTCAGAATCTTTTTTCAAAACTTTTTTGGCAAGCTCAAGACTGATCTCTTGCCCGGTAAGTGAAGCATACGCGGTGAGTTTAAGAAGAGCTCCCTCGAGTTCTCTGATATTGGATTTAAAAATATTTGCGAGATAAAAAGCCACTTCATGAGTGATATTAATTTTGTTCATCTCAGCTTTTTTGAAAACGATCGCTACACGAGTTTCAATTTCTGGAGCTTGGATATCAACGATCAATCCCATTTCAAAACGAGATCTCAAGCGATCTTCAAGACCCTCAATTTCTTTTGGTTGTCTATCAGAGGAGAGAACGATTTGTTTTTGATGTTCATAGAGAGAATTGAATGTATGAAAAAACTCTTCCTGTGTTCTTTCTTTTCCAGAGATAAATTGAATATCGTCGATGATGAGTACATCACAACTTTTTCTGTAACGTTCACGAAACTCTTCCATTTTTTCGAATCGAATACTTTCGATCATATGATTCGTAAATTTCTCGAACGTCGTATAGTGAATGCGATGCTGTGGAAATTTTTCTTGGATATTAAGAGCGATCGCATTGAGTAAATGTGTTTTTCCCAGACCCACATCTCCATAGATAAAAAGCGGGTTATAATGCTTTCCTGGGGCTTCGGAAACTTTGAATGCAGCGGCATGAGCAAATTGGTTACTTGAGCCTACGACAAATGTTTCAAAGCCATATTTAGGGTTAAGATTTGCATTTGCAGACAAAGCCTTTGTCGGGCCCGTTTTTGCCTGTTCAACCGAGGATTCAACAGGATGATTGTCGATCGGAGGAAAAATAGCAGGTTTTGGCACCTCAGTCTGTGCATGGGCTCTCTGCTCGATCGTAAATTCAAGAGCCAATTTATGATCTGCTGCTTCGTCGAATTTTTCTTGAATTAAAGTGGAATAATGATCGTATACCCAATCTCGAGTAAAACGGTCAGGAAAGCCCAAAACAAGCGTATTATTGCGAGTTCCAATCAGCCGAATTGTTAGAATAAAAGACTGAAAATACTGGGGTCGAATGATTTTTTCGAGGGATTGTAGGGTTACACTCCATGCAGAAGCCATAGCCTCAGGAATAGAACCTTCCCTTTCTTGATTTTCACGAAACTCTGTCATAAGACTTCCACTGGTTAATCCTAAAATTGATTAACTAAGTAACGGTTGTTTGACCCTTTTGGTCAAAGCTTTTTTGGAGTGTAGAAAAAATGAAACGTACTTATCAGCCAAGTCGAGTGAAACGAAAGAGATCTCATGGGTTTCTAAAACGAATGGCGACAAATGGCGGCCGCACGGTTTTAAAAAGACGACGTGCGAAGGGTCGGAAGCGACTCGTAGTTTCTGTTTACGAGAAATAAGATTGCAGTAAAGTTGTGGCGTTAAGTCGCAAATTCTCAAAGAAGGATCGTCTTCTCGATAAAGAAGACTTTGATGCCGTTTTTGAGTCAGCGCATCTTCGCGCAATGCGTGAGAAAAATATTCTGCATCTACCACCTTATGTTATTTATCGAAACAATACTGAGAAGGCCCCGCGCTTAGGGATAAGTGTTGCGCGTCGTATTATAAAAAAGGCGAATCAACGAAATCGAATTAAGCGAGTGATTAGAGAATTTTTTCGAATGAATAAGAATGAAATGTCGGGAGACTATATTATAAAAGTCGTCGCGCGCCCGAGATCTGATGATCATGAATTTCTTACTGCCCCACTCTACAAAATGATTCAAAAGAATCCCAAGCTGGAGACAGTAAAATAATGCTTTGCGTTAAATGGGTGCTTTTGGCCATTTTAAGCCTATACAGGACTATTTTATCTCCCTTAATTCATTTTTTCACGTGTCATTTTGGAGTGGGTTTTCAGTGTAAATTTCCTGTCACGTGCTCTAACTATGCTCAGGATCAAATTAAAAACTCGGGCAATCTATTAACGGCAATGAAGAATATTTTTCTAAGATTAGTGAGCTGCCATCCCTTTTCGATGCAGGCTAAAAAACGGTAGAGGTATAAGATGGATACAAGAACCATAATTGCATTTGGAATGATGATACTTATTTATTTTTGGTTTTTTCAGCCAGCCCCGCACGATCCAAATTTAGCAACTAATGCGGTTGTGGCGAGTCAAGTGCAAGACACTAAAGTAGCAGAGACTTCTCAAATTATTCCTGTAGCAACTTCTACTGCTAATTCAGAATTAGAGAAGAAGTCCTTTTGGTTAAAGAATGACTTAATGGAAGTTGAACTTAATGGTCTTGGATCTGTTAAGCGAGTTGAGTTTATTAAGTACAAGCAGGAGTTAAAATCGAATAATTCTGTTAATCTCTTGTTCGAACCCAAGCCTTTTAATTCCATAGATCTTCAGACTTCAAAGGGCAGCCCTCAATGGAAAGTGAGTTCGCAAACCGAAAGTGAATTGGTTTTGAACTCAAAAATCGAAGTTTCCGAGGTACAGAGGACGATTAGTCTAGCGAAAGGTGAGTATGGTCTTAGAATTAAAGACACGGTGAAAAACGCCTCTGCTCAATCTTTAAAATTAGAATCCAAAATTCAGCTCAATAGACCCCCCCTTGAGAATCCGCAACCCGCTAGTTTTTGGGTTCGAATTTTTAAACCTCAAGCTGAAGTTCATGAAGTGATTCTTTGGAATGAAGGAGCAATTTGGAGACATCTTCTCGGAAGTTTAGCTGAGCCAATTGATAAGGCTGGCGCTATTTCTTGGACAGGATTTGGAGATAAGTATTTTTTCTACGGGATTGTTCCTCAAGATATTTCGATTCAAAATGCAAAAATTGAGGATCAAAAGTCTGATGGGTATATTCAAAACCTTAACCTCTCTTCAAGAGTTTTACCCCCATCAGAATCGACATCTTATAATTACTTTTTATATGCCGGTCCTAAGGATATCCCAGAGCTTAGAAAAGCTTCTCCAGAATTGGGCGAGGTTGTCGATTATGGTACTTGGATTGGCCCTATTGCCCGCTTGCTTCTTTCTATTCTCCACTTTTTTTATAAAATTATCGCAAACTATGGAGTGGGCATTATTCTGCTTACGATTTTAGTTAAGGCGTGCCTGTTTCCTCTAGCTTTTAAGTCGGCTGTTTCAATGAGAAGGCTTCAATTGGTTCATCCGAAGATGAAAGAAATTCGAGATAAATATAAGAATGATAAGCAAAGAATGAATGTAGAGATGATGAATCTTTATAAGACCGAAAAGGTTAATCCGGTTGGAGGTTGTCTTCCCCTCTTGCTTCAAATGCCTGTATTTTTTGCCCTCTATCGAGTCTTTTTTGCTTCGATTGAGTTTAGGCACGCGCCGTTCTTTGGGTGGATTCGAGATTTGTCGGTTCATGATCCGCTTTTTGTTACCCCCGTACTTATTACGGTCTTAATGTGGTAACAAACCAAGGTTAATACCACCCCCCCCGTTATGGAGGATAATGAGGCTGCCCAAGTACAGCGGGCCATGATGAAGTGGATGCCGATATTTTTTGGAGCCATTATGATCTTTTTGCCCGCGGGTCTTACCCTTTATTTCTTGGTAAACGCCTTGATATCAGTTCTACAGCAGTTTTACCTAAATAGAAGGCTTGAAAGAGAGCTTCCCCTACCTAAAATGACAATTGCAAAGGTGTGATTGAGTTTTTTGCCCCCAAGACATAGAAGACTTGGTCAATGGCTGTCTTCGCTGCAGATACAATTTGCGCTCTTTCAACTCCAAGAGGTCGGTCGGCGCTGGCCTTGATAAGGGTCTCAGGACCCAATTCAAAGTTGATCGTCGAAGAACTTGTCGAAAAATCTCTCGAAGTTCGAACTCCACAGGTTTGCATTCTAAAAGACTCTAAAGGAAATAGGCTTGATGAAGCGGTTGTAACCTTTTTTAAGGGGCCATCGACATTTACGGGAGAGGATTTGGTCGAAATCAGTTGTCATGGCAATCCCGTTATCGTGGAGAGTTTGCTGCGCGAGATTGTTTCACGTGAAACATGTCGTTTTGCGGAGGCTGGAGAATTCTCCATGCGAGCTTTGGCGAATGGTCGGATGAGCTTAGATCAAGTCGAAGCTTTGGATTTAATTTTAAATGCCCCAACAGAGCGAGGGGTAAGCTTGGCGATTGACTCTAAGATTAAAGGGCTTGGTCCTGCCGTTCACGAGGTTTATTCAAAGCTTCTTGATTTGATTTCATTGGCACAGGCGCAACTGGATTTTTCTGAAGATGAGGTTGGCAAGCTTGAGGCCGAATCTATTTTAAAACTGACTAAGCAGCTTTCACTTTCATTAAATCTCTGGGCAAATGCCTTTGAAAACCACAAGCAGATTTTTGATAAGTGGGTTGTTGCTCTGGCAGGACCACCAAACTCCGGAAAGTCTTCTTTATTTAATGCGATTTTGGGGCTTGATAAGGCAATTGTTTTTGACCAGCCCGGTACAACGAGAGACTATTTAGAACACTCCTTTGAATTGGGGGGGCGTTCGGTTCTTTTGGTCGATACCGCCGGATTAAGAGAGGCGACCGACCCCATTGAAGCTATTGGAATCAAGCGAAGCTTGGATGCCCTATCTCGAGCAGATACGATTTGCTGGGTTGATGAAAATGGAACTCGCCCATCAACCGCATTTATTAATCAATACCCGGGCAAAAATTGGTTATTTGTTCAATCAAAAGCCGATCTCAAAAGGAATTCCGAAGAATCATTCTCTGGCACAATCCGCACCTCCGTCACCACCGGTCTTGGAATTGCGGATCTTCGAAAGAGCTTGGTTATGGAGATGGACTCATCGGTGACGGAGGCCGGAGGCGGAGAGCGAGTTGCTTTGACCTCGCGGAGGCAATGCGAGATTGTTCGTCAATCGGTTGGGCATTTGGACAAAGCCGTCGAACATCTCGAGCGCGGCCATTTTTTGGATATGGTGACGGAGGAGTTTTTAATGGCAAGTCAATCGCTTAAGCGGTTGATTGAGCCCCCAACCACCGAAGATGTCCTGGGGTCAATCTTCTCAAGGTTTTGTATTGGAAAGTAGGGCTGGTTTTTTCTTGCAAACTGAGTTGCGGTGGCCAAAATTAGTGAAAATAAAGAGTGTTTCACGTGAAACACTGGGTATTGAGTGTGTTTCACGTGAAACACTTTTGGAAACTATCCTATGAATGAAGTTTTTGATGTTGTTGTGGTTGGGGCGGGTCATGCTGGCGTAGAAGCGAGTTGCGCTTCTGCAAGATTAGGTCTGCGGACACTCTTGCTTACAATGAACGCCGACCAGATTGGGGCAATGTCTTGTAACCCAGCAGTCGGTGGGCTTGGCAAAAGCCAACTTGCTCGCGAGGTCGATGCTCTTGGAGGGTTAATGTGCCGGGTGGCCGATGATTCAGCCATGCAATACCGCATTCTGAATGAAAGTAAGGGGCCAGCTGTAAGGGCAACGCGTGTACAAGTTGATAGGCATGAGTATCGTCAGCGAATCAAAGCCGCCATTGAACGCACTAAAAATCTATCAGTGAAGCAAGGGCAGGCCTCTAAGCTAGTATTTAATGGTAAAAGAGTCAGTGGAATTCAAACTCAACTGGGCCAAATTTTTTTGGCTCAGGCGGTTGTTATTACTACCGGTACTTTTATGAATGGAAAAGCCCATATCGGGCAGATGAATTTTGCCTCAGGCCGTGCTGGAGAGCCCCCATCAGTAGGTCTTTCTGATTTTCTTGCCTCGATAGGAATAAAAATAGGGCGATTAAAGACTGGAACTGTTCCGCGGGTCGATGCGCGGACCATTGATTTTTCTAAAACAGAAGAACAAACA
Organism: uncultured Bacteriovoracaceae bacterium; assembly: GCA_964601045.1. Classification (GTDB taxonomy): domain Bacteria; phylum Bdellovibrionota; class UBA2394; order UBA2394; family UBA2394; genus JAQBPA01. The sequence goes on along the minus strand of CAZRLF010000044.1, from coordinate 6,177 downwards.
TCTCATACTCACTGTGGCCCCCTTTCTTTTTTTAGAAAAGCCCTGCGGCCTGATCTCGAAAGCGCATTTATTACTTATACAAATCATCAAACTCACGAAATTATTCGCGAGTCTCTCTGTGACTCTCCTCTTTATTCTGGGATTATCCAGAGTCGAGGCCCTAGGTATTGTCCTTCAGTTGAAGATAAGATTGTTCGATTTTCGGATAAAGACCGACATCAAGTCTTTCTTGAGAAAGAGGGTCGATGGACTGAAGAGGTGTACGTGGGAGGACTTTCAACAAGTCTTCCGTATCATTGTCAGCTTAAGTTTTTAAGAAGTATTCCTGGGCTTGAGAACGTCGAAATTATTCGACCGGGATACGCAATTGAATATGATTTCATAGATTCAACCCAACTCTTTCCGAGTTTAGAGGTTAAAGATGTTCCCGGCCTTTATTTTGCTGGGCAAGTTAACGGGACTTCTGGCTATGAAGAGGCTGCAGCTCAAGGAATTCTTGCGGGAATTAACGCTGGTTTAAGCGTTCTTCAAAAGGAGCCTCTTATATTGAAGAGATCCGAAGCGTATTTGGGTGTGATGGTTGACGACCTTGTCACGAAGGGGACTAAAGAGCCCTACCGCATGTTTACTTCGCGAGCTGAGTGGAGACTTCAGCTTAGACAAGACAATGCCGACCTAAGATTGTTACCCAAAGCCCATAAACTTGGATTGATTTCAAACGAAGACTACGAGTCTTTTCTTGAAGTTCAAGAAAAACGAAACTCGTTTCGCGCAAAATTAGACTCTACTTCGATTTCTCCATCGAAAGAAGTGAATGCCATCTTTGAAGAGCTGAAGATTGTACCTCTAAAAAATGTTTGTAAAGCGAGTGATCTCTTGAAGAGACCTGGATTTACTTTTGAACAACTTAAAAAAACAACTCAAATTGAATATGCGGACCTATCGTTAGACGATCTCTCTTATATAGAGACTGAAATTCGGTACAAAGGATACATTGAGCAGGCCTCTTCTCAGCTGAGAGAGCTTGAGCGAAATGAGAATATGAGAATCCCAGAAGATTTTGACTATTCAAGGCTATCTGGTCTCACAAATGAAGCGATCGAAAAATTGTCTAAGACCCGTCCTCTTACACTGGGTCAGGCAGGAAGAATTCAAGGAATCACTCCTGCAAGTCTTTCGGTTTTAGGAATTTATCTTTCGCGCTCAAAGCATTTGCATGAGCGTCAGAATCTTTCTTGCAAGTCGTCAGAATCATTTGGTTTAATAGAAGAGAGGCTTCCGCGTTCGGTTGGGGAGGAACTACGATAGCTATGACGAAATCATTTACTAAACCTAAAGTTATCTCTGTAGCGAATCAAAAGGGTGGCGTTGGTAAAACAACAACCTCCGTTAATCTTGCGGCTTCTCTTGCTCATCTTGGTCAAAAAGTTTTGCTCGTTGATCTTGATCCGCAGGGTAACGCAAGCGGAGGCTTGGGAATTGACCGACACTCTTCGGCTACTATTTATGATGTTCTAATTGGACGAAAAGAACTGACAGAATGCATTCAGCCTACCCTCTTGCCAAACCTACTTGTGATTCCTTCAAATCAAAATTTGATCGGGGCTGAGGTTGAACTTATTAATGCGATCTCTAGAGAGAAAAAACTAAAGACGGCGCTTAAAAAAATTCCGGCAGACTTTGACTTTGTAATTTTTGATTGTCCTCCAAGCTTGGGACTTCTGACTATTAATGCATTTACCGCAAGCCATTCAATTATTATCCCGACTCAGTGTGAGTACTACGCGATGGAAGGTTTGGGGCAACTTCTCAGCACCTATCAGATTGTGCGCGAAGATTTAAATGAGGATCTTGAAATCGAAGGCGTACTTCTTACGATGTTCGATCCTAGAAACAAATTGACGCATGAAGTCGTAAAAGAAATGAAAGCCTATTTTCCGGAGCGACTTTATGAATCAGTGATCCCAAGAAACGTAAAACTTTCTGAGTCTCCGAGTTTTGGCAAACCAGTCCTATTATATGATCCAGAATCTCGGGGTTGTGCAGCCTATCTGCAGTTGGCTGCCGAACTTTTAAAACGAAATGGAATTGAACTTAGAAATGAAGTCGCTCCAGCTGTGAATGAAGTGGCGACGGCGCCAGCTGATGTTCAGCAAACTGTTGAGGCCGTTTCACCTCAAATGGGTGACATAATAAGTGAAGAGCCGAAGGCCGCTGAGCAAGGTGTTTCACCAGAAACCATTGACTCCAGCTCTTCAAAACCTGATGTCGAAATTGTGCAGGTTGCAGAATTTAAAGTTGAACCAACTGAGGCTGTGACCACTCCAGAGCAAGGTCCACCTGAGGTTACCGTATAAGCGGAGGGAGATAGATTATGGAAACTACAACAACTGATGCATCGAGAAGTGTTTTAGGAAGAGGAATAGGAAGCCTGCTGCCAGAATCCAATAAGCGAGGATACTTTATGTGTCCTGTTGGAGAGCTTTATCCAAATCATGCTCAGCCGAGAAAATATTTTGATCCTGTTAAGCTCGAAGAGCTAGCGCAAAGCATCAAAGAGAAGGGTGTTTTGCAGCCCATCTTGGCTAAGAAAACAGATAAAGGATACGTAATCATTGCTGGAGAGCGTCGGTGGCGAGCCTCTCAAATGGCTGGAAAAAAAGAAGTTCCTGTCATTTTAAAAGACTTATCGGATCATGAGATTTTAGAAACCGCCCTTATTGAAAATGTTCAAAGAGCGGACCTTAACCCGATTGAAGAAGCTGAGTCCTACCAGAAACTTGTTCTCGATTTGGGGCTCACTCAAGAAGAGATTTCTCGTCGAGTTGGAAAAGATCGAACGACGATCGCCAACGCTCTTAGACTACTTAAGCTAACTAAGGAAGTTAGAGAGAAGATCGCTTCTGGAGAATTAAGCGTCGGGCACGCCCGATGCTTAATTTCTCTAGAAGATAAAAGCCTTCAAAATCAACTTTTGCAGATGATTCTGGAAAAAGGTTTATCAGTTCGCCAGATTGAAGCTCTAGCTAAGAAAATTAAAGAATCACCAACTAACGAGTCACAGGCTTCAGCAGCAGAGCAAGTGAGCGAAGAGCTTACGGCACTTAAAGATTTAGAGGATAAACTCTCGAAATTCTTTGACGCGCGTGTCGAAATCCGAAGCCAACCCAGCGGTAAGGGCCAGATAATATTAAACTTTTCTGATCGTGAGGCTATGGACAAGATTATTGGTAAAATAAACCATGAGCGTGCTAACTAAAAGGTCACATACATCAACGATCACTCTCCTTGATAAGGGATGTGAGTTTGACGGAAAGCTTTCATTCGAAGGAGTTGTCCGCATTGATGGGGTGTTTCGGGGAGAGATTTTCTCACATGACCACCTTATTATTGGTGATGGCGCTATTGTTGAAGCCAATATCCAGGTGGGCGAGTTAGAAATTGGCGGAAGCTTTAAAGGCAATATTATCGCCAATGAGAGGGTTATCATCCATTCTACGGGTAAAGTTCAGGCTAAAATTAGCGCCGGGGAATTTGAAGTCCATAAAGGGGCCTTATTTGATGGAACCGTTGAAATGAGTTCGGTTAAGTCAACCACCTCCAAAGATGATATCGCTATAGTCCCCTTCGCTGCAAAAAAAGCCTAATATTCATTCTCCAGGATCGCGTTCTTGATTGTCAGAGACTCGTTCGCTAAATATTTCGAGTCGTGGAAATTAATCCGAATTTCACTATTTTTATTCAAGCGGGGATTTATCTCGCTATTTTTTTCATCCTCAAAACGCTTTATTTCAGGCCGATTTTAGAGCTTCTTAAAAAGCGCGAGCAACTAACGCAGGGAAGACGCACCGAAAGCGGCGAGCTCGAAGCGCAGCTTGCTGCGATCAAAGCGACTTACGATTCGCAACTTAAAGAAGTTCGTGAAAAACTTGAGGTCGAGCGTTTGCAAAGTATTCAAAAGGTTCGTACCGCTGCCGAAGATAGAATTTCTCAAGCTAAGTCAAAATCTGAAAAAGCTCAGACCGAACATTCTGACGCGCTTGATAGAGAAGCAAAATCAGTAAGAGGAAAATTTTCGGTTCTTTCAGGTGATATTAAAAAAGAAATTGTATCGTCTATGGTTTCTTCGCGGGTTGTAAGTTTATGAGTTCAGTTTTTGCATGGATCAATATTATTGTTTTGTTTTCTGTTTTGGCCATTGTGCTCAAGAAAAAAATGGGCGCACATTTTTCGTCTGAGAGAAAAAAACTCGAACAAGAAATGGCCATAGCTGGAGAGCAATATCGAAAAATCAAAGAAGAGTTGGCCGTGGCTCAGGGCCTTCTCTCTAATATTCAAAATAAAATTGAAGATCTTAAACAAACCACTCTGCGAGAAATCGAATTTGAATCAAAGCGCATAGAAGAAGATAGCGTTAAAGCCACCCAAAAAATTATCTCTGACGGTGAAGCTCGGATGAAGGGTGAAACTGAAAAAATGAAACGTAGCCTTGAGCGAGAATTGTTTGATGCTGCGCTATCAAGTGCTAGAGAAGCATTGAGAGCTGATTTTAAAAAGCAGGATCAGGAGTGGGTTTCTCAAATGATTCAAGAAGAGGGCTCTCGATCAGGAAGAAAGAATTATGCCTCTTAATCAAATTGCCCAGCGTTATGCATTAGCGTTGTTTCAAACAACAGAAAACCATCCTGAAGTGGCTGCGGAACTATCAGCGCTCAACCAGGTGTTTTCAAAGAATTCAGATGTAGAAAAATTTTTTCTGAGCCCCGTAGTTTCAATTGACGATAAGAGGGCGGCGCTTTCTGATTTGAAAACTAAGTTTTCAAAAACATTTAATTTTATCGATATGTTGCTTGAAGCGGGAAGAATTTCTGAGCTGCCCTGGATCGAAGATGAATTTAAAAGTCTGTGTGAAGCGAAAGCAGGAGAGCTCAGTGTAGAGTTAGAATCGGCTCAACAATTGAGCGATGCAAATATTGAAGATATTCGAAATCTGCTTCAGGAGAAGTGGAAGAGAAAATTAAAATTCAACACCAAGATTAATGCTGAGTTGATTGGTGGTTTCGTTGCTCGTGCACCAGGAAAAGTGTTTGATGCAAGCGTTGCGACTCAACTTGAAAGTCTTAAAGAAAAGGTTCTTGCGTAAGTTATTTTGGAGGTATCCATGGCCATTCGTGTAGATGAAGTAAGTGAAATTCTTAAATCTAAAATTAGAAAATTCGAAAGGGTTCTAGAAGCAAAGGATACTGGAACTGTTCTCTCAGCGGGAGACGGAGTTGCTCGTATTTACGGACTCGATTCTGCGGTTGCAGGAGAATTAGTAGAGTTTCCTCACGGAGTGAAGGGCGTTGTTCTTAATCTTGAGAGTTCAAACGTTGGGGTTGCCATTCTAGGTGATTACGAAGTTGTTAAAGAAGGCGATACCGTCAAGCGAACCGGCGAGATTGCAGCTGTTCCTGTGGGAGAAGCTCTTTTGGGTCGGGTTGTGGATCCGCTTGGAAATCCTGTGGATGGAAAAGGTGCTATTAATACTCCTCATCGTCGCGTTATTGAACAAAAGGCCCCAGGGATTGTTCCACGCCAGAGCGTAAAAGAACCTCTACAAACCGGAATCAAAGCTATTGATTCGATGATTCCTATTGGAAGAGGACAAAGAGAGCTTATTATTGGTGATCGTCAAACTGGTAAGACAGCTGTGGCTATCGACACCATCATCAACCAAAAAGGTTTAGGTGTTTATTGTTTCTATGTTGCCGTAGGACAAAAGCAATCGAGTATTGCTCAAGTTGTTGCCAAGCTCGAGCGTTTTGGCGCTATGGAATATACGACTGTCATTTGTGCGCCGGCAGCATCTTCTGCTCCCATTCAGTTTTTAGCTCCCTATGCTGGTGCTGCGATGGCGGAATATTTCCGTGACTCAGGACGACACGCGCTTATTATCTATGATGATTTGTCGAAGCAAGCTGTTGCCTACCGACAACTTTCACTGCTTTTAAGAAGACCCCCAGGACGAGAAGCTTATCCTGGAGACGTATTTTATCTTCACTCTCGACTACTTGAGAGAGCATGTAAGCTATCGGATAAAAAAGGTGGTGGATCATTAACCGCACTTCCTATTATTGAAACTCAAGCGGGCGACGTTTCTGCCTATATTCCGACGAACGTAATTTCTATTACTGA
>CAZRLF010000043.1:0-13378 GCA_964601045.1 uncultured Bacteriovoracaceae bacterium | reverse complement strand
TTAATGTGCAAAATGACGGACTTTAGTAAATACCATCGAAAGACCGCGCTTATCGCAGGCATCGATGACTTCTTGATCGCGAATACTGCCGCCGGGCTGAACAATTGAAGTGACTCCGGCGTCGAGCAAAATATCGAGACTATCCGCGAATGGAAAAAATCCATCGCTCGCACAAACTTTAATCTTCGATTTCGCTTTTTTAGCACGCGAAGCGGCCGATTCGGATGAAAACTTTCGATTCACTTGTCCAACACCAATACCTAAGGTTTGCTGAGAGTTTGCAATAACAATGGCATTGCTCTTTGAGTTTTTTGAAACGACCCATGCCAAACGTAAGGCGTTCAACTCTTCGTCAGAAGGCTGCTTCTTGGTTACAACCTGTGCATCGGGGCCTAAAATATTCTCGTTATAGAGACCAAATTTATCGGCATCTTGCATGAGGTAGCCGCCAGCAATTTTTTTGATATCACATTTTGAAGCATAGGCATCGCTTTGATCTTGAACTCGAGGAATTAAAATCAGACGTAAATTTTTCTTCTTCTGCAAAATCTCACGCGCTTCAACCGAAAAACCTTCAGCACAAATAATTTCAAAGAAAGGTTCTGCCAAGACCTGAGCGAGATCTTGGTCGACAGTTCCTGATATAGCCACAATGCCGCCAAAAGCACTTTCAGTATCAGCTGCAAGAGCGAGTTTATAAGATTCAAGAGGGGTGGCCGCTGTTCCTACACCACAGGGGTTGTTGTGTTTAATAATCACACATGACGATGGAGGAAGTTCAGAAAGTAGTTTCCAAGCAGAATCCCCATCGAGCAAATTATTAAAAGACAGTTCCTTTCCCTGAAGACTTTCGCTGAGCGGAGTTTTCTCAAAAGGTTGACTTAAACGATAATATCCTGCCTTTTGATGAGGATTTTCACCATAGCGAAGTTCTTGAACGAGCTTTCCGTGAATCGAATGATAGGTGGGGAAATTCTTTCGTTTAAAGTCGGTGCCGTTCCAATCGTAATGACTTAAAGTTTCGGCGATTACCGAGTCATAAATTGCTGTATGTCTAAAAGCACGGGCAGCCAATGAATATCTAAACTCATCATCAAATGGATTTTCCGGATTTTCTTTCATCTTCTGAATCAGGCTGGAATAGTCTTTAGGATCTGTCACAACAATGCAGTGTTCATGATTTTTAGCGGCAGCACGAATGAGTGTAACTCCGCCGATATCAATATTTTCTACGAGTTCTTTAAGGGTTGGCTTTTTGGTAGCATCAGCCACTTTTTGAAAGGGATATAGATTAACAACCACAAGATCAACCCAAGCGATTCCATAATTTTTTGCCTCGCTTGCATGAATGGGGTCATCTCTTCGACCTAAAATTCCGCCATAAATCTTGGGATGTAGGGTTTTAAGTCGACCCTCCATCATTTCAGGAAATCCCGTATAGTCGCTAACCGAAACTGTCGGAATATTTGCTTCGTTTAAGATTTTTGAGGTTCCACCAGTTGAAATGATCTCGATTTGAAAATGTTTGAGGGCTTTACCGAGCTCAACAAGTCCTGTCTTATCGGATACTGAAATGATTGCTCGTTTAATCATTGATTTTTAACCTCATGAAAAAGCAATTTTGAAAACATCATCAAATGTTTTTGCAAAATGAAATTTTAAACCCCGTTTAACTTCAGCAGGAACCTCGACCAAATCTTTTTTGTTCTCAAAAGGTATGACGATATCCCTACATTTAAACTGTTTAGCCGCGATTAATTTTTGTTTTAGTCCTCCAATGGGAAGAACCTGTCCAATGAGGGATATCTCTCCCGTCATGGCTAAGCCTTTACGAACCGGTTGATTTTTAAAGAGCGACGCGAGAGCCGTTGCGATCGTAATTCCTGCCGATGGCCCATCTTTCTTAATAGCGCCGGCCGGAAAATGAATATGTAAATCTGTTTTATCGAATTGAGACAAATCAATTTTATAGCGAGCAAAATTTGATCGAATAAAAGAAAGAGCAATCTTTGCACTTTCACTCATGGTCTCGCCCAATTTTCCGGTGAGATTTAAATTTTTTGCTCCTGGCATTTGTGTGGCTTCGATAAATAAAACTTCTCCACCATAGGCCGTCCAAGCCAGGCCCATCACCACTCCAGGTTTACGGGGAATTAACGACTCTGGAGAGAATTTTTCAACACTTAAATATTCTTTAAGGTTTTCAGGCGAAACAATAGCGGTGCTTTTTTGGCCCTTTGCGACTTTAGTGGCAATCTTTCGACAAATGGTTGCGAGTTCTCGTTCAAGATTTCTAACGCCGGCTTCTCTAGTGTATTGTCTGACAATTTTAAGAAGTGTCTTTGTAGGAATTTTCACTGACCTTGGATCTAAACCAGCCTCTTTTATTTGCTTAGGTAGTAAATACTTAGAGGCGATCCCAACTTTTTCACTTTCCATGTATCCTGAAATTTCAATGATCTCCATGCGATCGCGAAGAGGGGTGGGTATAGTGTCGAGCGTGTTTGCGGTACAGACAAATAAAATTTTTGAAAGGTCAAAGGTTACATCTAAATAGTGATCCAAAAAGTTCTTGTTTTGTTCAGGATCTAAAACCTCAAGCAAAGCCGAAGCGGGGTCTCCTCTCCAATCAGAGCCAATTTTGTCAATTTCATCGAGGACAACGACAGGGTTCTTTGAACCCGAACGCTTTAATGCTTGAATTAAACGCCCCGGCATTGCGCCGACATAAGTTCGTCTGTGACCTTTGATCTCGGCTTCATCTCGCATTCCGCCAAGACTGAGTCTAAAAAATTTTCGGCCAAGGCTTTCGGCGATGCTTCTTCCGAGAGAAGTCTTACCTACACCTGGAGGGCCTACAAAACAAAGGATGCTGCCAGATAGATCTTTTTTTAAAGTTTTAACGGCGAGGAATTCGGAAATTCTGGTTTTTACATCTTTAAGACCAAAGTGATCGCGATTCAAAATACTTTCAGCTTTTTTTAGATCGACCGAATCTTCTGTGGTGACCGACCAAGGCAAATTTGCCAGCCACTCAATATAATTACGGGTGATCGAATACTCCGTACTTTCGGGAGGCATCATGCTGAGACGTTTTAATTCTTCGTCGGCCTTGGTTTGAGCTTCTTCAGATAATTTGGCGGAGGCAACTTTTTCTCTGAGTTTAACAATATCTTGGGACTGATCGTCCTTATCTTCACCAAGCTCTTTTCGTATGGCTTTAAGTTGCTCTCTTAAAAAATATTCTCTTTGAGAGGTATTAATTTTACTTTGAATCTCGCCTTGAATTTTTTGACCGAGCTTAAGAATTTCAAGTTCTTGGGTAAGATGAAAAATACAGCGCTTAAGCCTCTCATCCACATCAGTGAGCTCTAAGAGAGCTTGTCTGGTTGTGAGATCAATGCGTTTAAGGTGAGCAGCAATAAAATCTGAAAGCTTATTGGGGCCATCGATATTAAGAGCGGCTAAACTAAACTCTTCCGAAAGGGTAGGAGAGAGCTGAATAATCTCTTGAAGCAGTGACTGTGCAGAACTTGTGAGTGCTTGAACCAGTTTTTGATCGGTTACTTTTTCTTCAAGATATTTTACATGAGCGCGAATGACCGGGACGGATTGAATAATATCTTCGGTTTTAAATCGCCTTAAGGTTTGGACAATAATGCTGGTGGAGCCCTCAGGAAGTCTGAGAATTCTTAAAACGCGCGCAAGTACCCCATATTCATAAAGGTCTGAAGGAGAGGGATCGTCGCCTTGACCTCTTTTGCGTCCGAGAAAACCAATATATTCAAACGGGGGGTCATTTTTATGAAGAAGATCTTGGAGTTTTCCTTTGGGCACTACGATCGGAAGAATCATATGGGGAAAGGCAACAAAATTGGAGACCGGAAAGATCGTGATGTCAGTGGGAAAAGATTTCGGATTTTTTTGCGCATCAATCACCAACTCCGCAGTATTAATTTCAGCGGTTGGTGGAACATGAATAAATTGAGACATCTTTAAGTCACCTCATCGATCCATTGTAAGTAGGCCCGTGATCCTCTTTCGATAGATATACTAAGAATTTCAGGGACTTCATAGGGATGGATGTCCTTAATTTCGTCGTTTATACGGCTAAACAAGGCATTTCGGCTCTTAATCGACAGAATGACCTCTTTTGTTTTTGAAATCTTATTCTTCCAAGAAAAGTGGCTTTCAACGGGGGCTGAAATTTGTACGCAAGCTGCGAGTTTTTTTCTAAGTAATCTTTGGGCGATTTTTTTGGCCGAAGCTTTATTGGGGCATGCGGTTAGGATGATAGTGTATTTCATTCTTACTTATTTACTTCGGTTTTCACTCCAGAAACAGTGAGGCTTTCAATTTTTCCGTTTAAAAATTGAGCGGCCTTTAAAACTTGCGGATCATTGAGCACTGCCTTCTGTGCCTCGAGCATAAAATCTTTTGGTGGGGCATTCTCAGATTTTCTAGTTGCGGCATTACCTGATTCAGAAACATTTAGTTTTGAGCACCTGCCATCAGTAATTTGCGAAATAAGTTCAGTAAGTTCTTTTTGTAGGATTTTCTCAGAAGCTTGTCGGAATGCGAAATGTCCCTTAGGAAATTGTAAGGTAAGGGTTTGACCGGCCCAATCTTTAACTTCAGCACAGGAGATGATAGCGAAAATGCTAGCACGTCTTTTTTTAAGTTCTATTAAAAGCTCTTCAGTATTTGTGGCGATTGTTCCCCCAGAAACAGAAGGTGGGGGGGGAGTCGCGGCTTTTACAGGAATAGAAAATGAATGGGTCCCTGAGGGAGCTGGGGCGGATCGTGGTTGAAGTGTTGGTGTTTTAGGGGCGGACTGTGAAAATATAGATGAGTGAGCGGTGGCCTGAAATCCTGTGGTCGGCGCACTGACAGAAGTTCCTGATTCTAATTTTTCTATAATTTTTGAGAGATCTTCGGTGAGACAAATGCGTGAGGCTCTAATTATACAAGTCTCGAATGTGATCAGAGGAAGTTCAGATTTTCGAATGCGATCGTAGCCAGACCAAAAAATTTCAAGCAGTCGATCAGTATCTTCAATACTCCAAGCGAAAAAAGCTCGCTCTAATCTCTCAAGTGATTCGGGAGCAAAATCGTTTTTAACCGCTTCATGAGATTTAGTCGCTTTAATGAGCAGCAGGCCTCGAGTCCAAGAGAGTAAACGAAATAATAATCGAGAGAGGTCTTTACCTTGTTGAAAAAACAAATGCGTTTTTCGAAGCAAAGACGAAATTTCGTTTTCGCCCGATGCCCCGTTTTGGCCGTTTGTTGCAGAAGCTGCAATCAGTTCTAAAATTTCAATTTCTTGTTCGCTTCCGATTGTTCCTAAAAAAGAATCAACCACCTCTTGATCAAGACTTTTTGAACCCGAAAGTAAAATGAGCTGATCAAGCAAGGTTTGAGCATCTCTTAAAGATCCATCAGCAGCGGCTGCAATTTGGCGAAGAATAGCATCGGTTGATTTAATTTTTTCTGCTTCTGAAATCATTTTTAGGTTTTGAATGATTTCAGCCTCTTTAAGTCTTTGAAGTTCTATTCTCTGAACTCGTGAGAGAATAGTCGCAGGAATTTTTTCTTGTTCAGTTGTTGCGAATAAAAAAAGCGCATGAGCGGGAGGTTCTTCAAGAGTTTTTAGAAGAGCGTTGAAGGCCGCATTCGAAAGCATATGAACTTCATCAATGATATAGACAGTACGAGCTCCGACAGAGGGGCGGTAGGCTACGGCATCGATAATTTGTCGAACATCGTCAACGCCTGTGTGAGAAGCTCCATCGATTTCGATAAGGTCCATGAATTTGCCAGCTTGATGAGCAAGACAAGACGCGCACTTTGCGCAGGGCTTTTCATCAGCCTTTTTACTTAAACAAGTAGCGGCCCGTGCAAAGATTCGAGCACAAGTGGTCTTACCTGTCCCTCGGGGCCCTGAAAATAAATAGGCTGGCGCAATTCGATCTTTCTTAAGAGCTTCAGAGAGGGTTTTGACAGCAACGGTTTGACCTAAAACCTGTTCGAGATTTTGAGGGCGGTATTTTCGCGCTAGATTTAGGCGAGATTCCTTCTCTGGTGGCATATGCAAGGTTTAAGCTTAAACATAAGGGGGCGTCAATCGAGGTCAAGGCGGCAAGTCATTCTGATAAGAAGCCTGCTTTACCCTGGTATGAAGCCTCTGTTATTTATTCGATGTGACTATAGATTTTGCTTGGGCTGATATTGGCACGATTGGATTACTTGTCTTTTTAGAGGGGATCCTATCGGTAGATAATGCTGTAGTCCTTGCTCTTTTGGCGGCTCGTTTGCCAAAAGAACTTCAACGTAAAGCACTCACTTATGGAATTGTAGGAGCGATAGTTTTTAGATTTATCGCTTTGGGTGCGGCCAGCTGGCTGATGAAAATGACTTGGGTCAAGTTCGTGGGCGGAGGCTATCTAATCTATGTCGCTCTTGCTCATTTTTTAAAGAAAGAAGAGAAACATGATCCAAGCGCGCCCAAAACTCACGCAAGTTTTTGGAAGACAGTCGCTACCATAGAACTAATTGATATCGCCTTTGCCGTTGATTCAATTTTGGCTGCGGTTGCAGTTTCTCCCAAACTTTGGGTTGTTATCACCGGCGGCGTTATCGGAATGATTCTTATGCGATTCGCAGCAACTGTATTTATTCAAATTCTTGAGAAGTTTCCGCGCTTTGAGCAATCAGCCTATTTTTTGGTCTTCTTGATTGGGGCAAAACTTGTCATAGATGGATTTAAAATTCCTGAAATTAATTTTCATTCCGCCGATAGTCCCGCTTCATGGATCTTTTGGATTCTGATGGCACTTTGTGTGGCCTGGGGGTTTAAAAAGAAGAAAGCAGAGTCAAATTGAGGCTGTGGACAGTGAGGTTGAAATTCTAAAGAACCTTCGACGAAGCCTTGAACTGAACAAACCAAAGCTTATTAGTCTGGATATATTTGATACGGTTCTTACCAGAAGAACATTTAAGCCTTTTGGAATTTTTTCTCTCATGGAGTTGGAGATGGCATTCGCCTATCCGCAATTTGATTTTAAGAATTTTGTTTTTAAACGACGACTTGCTGAGTTTGTAGCACGCAAGTTGAGCCCCGACCAAGAGATCACACTCGAGGCAATTTATCAAATCTTCAGTAAGGTGTTTCGTCTTCCCAGAGAGAAAATTGATGACCTTATTGAAATAGAATTAAACCTTGAACGTCAAATGTCTGAGCCAATCGGGCTTATGAGAGATTATGTAAAAAATATTTCTTCGTCAGGGATTCCCTATGTTTTTTTGTCCGACGTCTATCTTTCTCAAAGTTTTGTAGCTGATCTGTTGAGACGGGCTGATATTCCATTTCAACCCGAGCAGTTATGGATTTCATCTGAGAAAAAGAAGACGAAAGCTTCAGGGGACTTGTTTGCTTGCTTGTTCACTCAAAAAAAGATGAGCCCAAAAGATATTCTTCATATTGGAGATAATTATGAGATCGATTTTAGCCAATCACAGAAGCAGGGGCTGAGAGCTTTTGATTTTAGTATTTCTCGGCCGGACCCCTTTGAGAGCCGCCTGTATAGACGCACGAGTGGCGGACTAGTTGGTGAACTTCTGGCGGGTGTAGCTAGAAATATGAGGTTGAAGTCTCAGTCGATTTCTCCGAAATCCATTTATTATGAATTGGGCAGAACATTGGTTGGACCCTTAACTTTGCTATTCAGTATTTGGCTTATGAAACGATTTGAAAAGACGAAGTTGCAAAAAGTATTTTTTTTGGCTCGTGACGGAGATCTTCCTTTTCAGTTCATGGAGCATTTAAAGGAAAAATTAAATTTAAGATGGCAAAATTGCTATTTAGAGGTTTCTCGTCAGGCTCTGCGCTTGCCTGGGATTTTGACCTTACAGATGAAGGATCTTGATTGGATATTCGATTTTGTCAGTGAGCTGACTTTGAAAATGGTACTCAGAAGGCTGAACATAGCCCCACAGAGCTCTGAGGCTATGGGCCTTTTGGCTCGTGCCTCGATTGAAAGCCTCGAGTCTCCGCTATCATCACATCAGATAGCTAAACTTAAGAAGTTACTAATGGAAACTGAATGGAGGAGACTAATAGAAACTAATGCCTCGTGCGCTAGAGCACTGCTCCTGCAGTATTTAGATTCTCAGAAATTTCTCAATCAGGAAGCTGTTGGATTGGTTGACCTGGGTTGGAAGGGGAGTCTACGTGGATCTTTGAGTTCCGTCTTAGCCATTGCAGAGAGAAATGTTGAGCTTAGGGATTTTTATTTTGGTTTATTAGTTCCTGAGCGCTCGGAGGATCCAAAGCATATTCGAGAAGCTTTTTTATTCTCTCGAGATCTGGGGTCAACATACTTTGGCCTTGGGGCAAGGACTATTCCACTTATGGAAATTTTGCTTTCGTCTGATTCTTTTTCAACTATGGGGTATGAACAGCTTGGGCAATCTATCGAACCAGTTTTTGATGAGAACGAAGATGAGAGGGCGCAGTTTGTATTGATTCAAGACTTACATCGAGGCGCACTAGATTTTTTGAAAGAATTTCGTTTAGAGGAACTTAAAATACTTAAGGACTGTTCAGATGATTTTCTGCGAACTTCGGTTGCTTCACTTTTGGCAGGGTTTGCAAATTCTCCATCTCACGAAGAAGCAGAAGCATTTGGTAAAATCTATTACCGAGGCGATCAAGGTCAAGCCGGATCAAAAGAATTCGCCCGCCCCCTTAGTTATTTGGAACTAATGAGGTTTTTTTATCAGCCTAAAATATTTTATGCAAAAATGGGCACCTATTGGCCAGAAGGAAGTGTAGAGAGAGTGGCGGGACTTCAAAGGTGGATCTCAAAATTTTCGACGCGGGCAATCTATTTGAAACTGATCCACTTGATTGTCGATAAATGGGGAATTGTTCCACCTAGATGAAAGCATAGAATAATGATTAATCAAGATAGAAGTATTCTATTGTCTATTGTTACGATCGCCTTCAATAATGCACAGGGTTTAGATCAAACGATTAATTCGATACAATCACTCAGCGGTCTTCTCAAAAAGGGAGAGTTTGAGCAGATCATTGTAGATTCTTCTCCTGAAGTGCATCGGCATTTGCGCGTTAAGTATTCAGATCTGACTTGGCTCAGATGGCTTGATTCTCCGGCGGATGGGATTTACCAAGCAATCAATCGAGGGACAGAAGCTTCGTGTGGTCGCGTGATTTGGCATTTGCATGCTGGCGATAGCGCGATTGACTTGAACGAAGTTCAGATTGCATTAAAAGAACTGTTGGAATCAGATAAGCTTTTTTTGATCTCGGATGTTCTTTTAACAAAAGACGGCGAGAGAATGTTTGTTCATCGGCATAGCTTCATTTTTAAGAAGAACTTACTTGGCTGCAATTTTGTTCAGCATCAGGGAACATTGTTTAAATCTGAAATTTTTAGACGTTACGGCAGTATGTCTTTGGATTACAGATATGCTTCGGATTATGAGTTTTTTGTTCGATTGGCTAGTGTGGGTTTAGAACCCCTTTTTCACCGGAATCCATTTGCTAGTTACGATACAGGGGGGAGATCGCTTCATCAGTGGAAAGAGGTGGCGATCGAAGTAAAAAGAGCAAGTTCGATATTGAAATTAGATTTTATAGAAAAAGGTATGGCCTTGAAAAATAGGCTTTATCATTTTATGAGACTTGGTGTGGTCACGCCGATACTTTCGAGTTTGGGGCTTTATAATATTTTAAGAAAAATCTTTTACAGGCTGAGAAACTGATTAGCCGTTGTTTTGTGCAACTATGGTTAGTGTATGACCGGTTATCAAATGGGGACGATCTATTTTCTTATATTTTGCTAAAAAACTCGAGAGCCTATCAATGAAATTAGCTGCCGAAATTGGTGGTGAGAAAAGTTTCGACGTCAACGTCACTCTCAGAAATCTGTATATTGAGTGTTGAATTATATTTTTAGTGTGCAGAATTTGATGCTCTTTCTGTAAACTTTCTATCTCGCACTTGATAATTTTAAGTCCCAAGATTTTTGAAAGATAGGTAAAGGTCTCTTTTCGCCATCTACTGACGTGATGTGGAGGAAGGTTCAGTGCTAAATCTAAGCTTGACCCCATAAAACTCTCAGTGTTGGGAACCGAAATAATGATAAGTCCACTGGGCGAGAGACAGCTCTTCATTTGTGCTAAGAATGAGCCGGGTTCACTGATATGTTCTAAAACCTGAAAAGCGCACACAACGGAGTAGATTTTTTTCTCCTGTTTTATGTGTTCTTCGAGTGTTTGAGCTATCGGGTTATAATTTTTAATTCTTTTTTCTGGAGGATTAAGTTCAAGACCTACGTAAGACTTGGGGTTTATCCAATGCGTAAAAGTACCGGCACCTGATCCGACATCTAAGACGTCGTCGGTCTGATTTATATACTTGGCTGCTAAAAGAAATTCAGTTCGATCTGGGGTAAAGTACCAATCATTAGAATTCAACCTATTGTAAAAACTGTTTGAGCCCGCTTTTGGAGGTGAGAAAAATTCGAGAGCGCATTCAGTACATTTTAAGAATTGCATTCTTGCAACACCTTCGAACTCGGCAGAAACATCAATTCCTAAGCTCACCCTGTAGCATTCTATGATCTTTTGTGTGGCGAACTCTTCAAGAATATTTGATTTAGCTTTACAGGCAATACAATCACTCATGATAGTGCTTTCAGAATTCGATTCTTAACTCTTTGGTAAAAGCTGGGTGAAAAAAGAGTTCTTTGTGTTTTCAGATCTGCATTGTAGTCGATAACTTTTTCTGAGGGGTGTTTAATGGGGAATTCCATTTTGCCGTTAGGGCGAATCCAGGGGCTGTTCGAATCAATTGTATGAGTAGCGTTTGCTCCAAAGCCAATATTCGTCACGAGATTGGTACACGGAAGAATAGAAAGACCCCTGTTTTTCCAACAAGAATATGTCCAACGATATCCCCAAGAATTAACTTTCTGTTCGAAGGCTGAATCAAAAATCTTTTGCCAATAAGAAGCATCTTTCTCTTCTGGCCATATGTTTTTCAGAAAATCTGTTTTCTTCAGTTCAGGCCAATCAGTCATTTCATAGTCCATAAGGCTCCAAGATTTCTTCCATGTAGCCCATCCCCAGAGGTGGTTGAATCGAGAGAAATAATATGTATTTGATCTCATAGTATCTGAAACAAAGTTATTGCCAGAAATCACCATGACATCATTGTCGTGTCTGTATTTTACTAACAGTTCTGCGCAATATTGAAAGAAGGAGGGGTCTGGCAAACAATCGTCCTCAAGAATGATGCACTCATCGAATTCTTCTAGCACTTTGGTGATGCCAGTATAAATGCGCTTCTGACATCCTAGGTTAGTTTGTGAAATATCTTTGATAACTTTGCAGGGCCAGTCTATGTGACTAATAGCATTTAGGGTTTTCTGACATAGTTCCAAATCTAGCGGACGATCAGTGCGAGGACCATCTGCAACAATGCATAGCACTTTGGGTCGAGCCTCGCGTATTCGCTCAAAAACGCGCTGAGTTTCATCTGGACGATTGAATATAATAAATACGACAGGAATATCTAAACCAATTGAGTTCATTCATGCTTTTTTCTGCTATGAACAAAATTCTCAGAAGCCCGTTCTACTGTCCAGCGATGGCTTTCAATTCGTAGATTGTGGATCCAGATGAGAGAACTAATTTCACGAGATGATCGACCTAGAAGCCAGTTTTTAAGTCGTAACATAATTCTGTCTCTGCTTTCAATAAGTCGAGCGCCGTCTCGATACAATGGTGCATATCGCTCAACCCAGGCTTTCTCGACAATCTGATTAATCTCAATTTTGTATGCTTCTGCCTCCAATCTTGAATTGAACCGATCAAACGTAACTTGAGATTCGTTTTCGGATTTAAGGGTAAGGATGTTCTGCTTAAGTTCAATTAGACGCATCTGTAATCTGGCATCTCCTCCTCTTTCAAGCTCTAAGCATGCGATAGCCCCTTCGCCAGTGAGTGGAGTGGGTCCTCCGACAAATACAAAATTTCCCAAACTATATACAATCGGTTTGCCCAGGTGGTATTCAACGGGTTGTATTGAATGGGGATGATGTCCAATTATTGCATCGACGCCGCATTCAATTAATGATTTATATCTCTCTCTCCATTCGGGTAGAGGCAGGTCTACACATTCCAAGCCGGCATGGGATTGAAGAATTAAAAAGTCACACTGCTTTTTGGCGTCTCTAATTTGCTGCTCGACTCTAGGATGGTTGATCCAGGCGAACCCAGAGGTTTGAGTGCAGTCGACAGTTAAAGCGCCGAAATGTCCTTCGCCATAGTTAAGAATGCAAACGTTGAGATCATTGATTTTAATGAACTGAAATTGATAGGCGGAATTAAAACTTGTCCCAGCTCCGCCCATTCTACGGTCCTTTAGGTGTTTGATAGTGTTTGTCAGTCCTGTAGGCCCATAATCTAAAATGTGGTTATTAGCGAGGCAGAGGAAGTTGAAATCAAGCTCTTGAATAATCTGCAGTACAGACAAATCTTGTCGAATATTTGGGCCGATCTTCGAAATAGGAGGGCTGTCTTGGCTGCATATCGGGCCTTCTAGATTGCAGCTACGGAGATCGAAAGAGCTAAAAAAATGACGAAGATCACTATCGAAATTTATCTCACAGGGCACTCCAACGAAAAGATCTCCTGCGAAAAGAAGTTTTGCGGTCATAATTAATTCTTCCTTTGTTTAGAAGAGCTTTGCCTTAACAGCAAAAGATCTTGAATGGGTTTAATTGTCAGATACGCGTAGTATGCTTGAAGCTTGGGGTCAGCCAGCTGAAGGCGCAAAAGAATGTGATCGAAGTCTAATTTGTAGCGCAAAATTTCGGACGTTCGCCTAAAGAACCCTAAGTTTCGGATTTCTTTGTTTATCCAGTCTATATATTGAGATTTGAAAATTTCGCTCAGCAGCTGATTGTCGAGGGGTTGCAATGGGTTTTTATAAATTGCGATCAAATTGAGATAGTTAGATTTTCTAGACTTTAAGCCTTCATTTTCAACTAAGAGGCCTTCCTTCATAAGAAAATCCTTTTGCCATTTTCGATTAAGACGTTCATCGGGTGGCAAGACCATCATTCCACAGGAGAGATGGTCATCAATGAAGGGAGACCATGTGTTAAAGCCACACTCTTCCGGTACTCTAAACAGGTATGACAATAGAATCATCTTTATGCGTATCATAGTGAGTGTTTGGTAGAAGTGATCTTGAAGCTTAAACTGGTTTTCTTGCCAGTATATTTCTCGATATTCATTTGAGCATTTGATTTTAAGTTGTGACGAGTCGGCCTTGATACCGTGAGAG
>CAZRLF010000042.1:0-14485 GCA_964601045.1 uncultured Bacteriovoracaceae bacterium | reverse complement strand
TTAAATCAAAAACTTAAGGCCGCTAACTTGTAAGCGTTGTTCTGCTTTTGTACAAGTAAATCGTACCCACCAGGATTCGAACCTGGGACCCTCAGATTAGAAATCTGATGCTCTATCCAGCTGAGCTATGGGTACATCTAGATTAACGTTTATACGGCTTCTTCGAGTTTTGAGCAATAATGTGATTGTGGTTCTGTGTAGCCCCTCCCAGAAAGGCACAAAATTAACGGAATTTTTGCACAAATTGGAGTATATGAGCCCTCTAGGAGTTAGGCATTGATGGCGGGTTTCGCGAGAAAATTAGCATATTTTTTGATTCTATTTATCGCATTTGGAGACGCGAGTATCAGTGCTCTTCCGAGAAAGGTAAATCTTTGTGTTGCCTCCCTGGTGGCCGTAAGAAAATCAGAGCTCATCGGACACAGCAACGAAACTGGAAATGCGGTGGCGGCACTCAGAGGTTTTCGCGTTTCAACTTTGAACAAAAATATAAGTGATGTGACAGGAACAGCTAATCTGTTTCTTTCTTATCTTCGTGGGGGCTCTTTAATTTCGAGACCATTTATAAATCCTCTAGCAAATCGGCTCAGGCTTATTGAGAAAAATTTTAGTGGTGATGAAGATTATAAACTCGATTTTATTTCAGGCATTGTCCTTGATAATTCAGCGTCCGAAAAAAATGAAAACGATGTTGAGGAGTTTCTTTCGGATATTCCTGCCTATGCAGAATCTCTTAATCAGTACCACCCAGGTCTAAATTTTGGTCATTATTTCTTTTGGTTTATGGCTGCGAGTGGAATTATAAATTTGCCCAATAGCATTTTTGATCCCTCAAATCCTCAGTGGCAGGCACAACTTTTTCTTGCGATCCCATCCTATTATTTTCTGGGGACTGACGCTTTCTTAAATAGAATTTTCGGAAACGGACATCGAATACAATTTGGACTTCGCCGAATGCAGCGAGCTGCAAGAACTCCTCCTAAATCTGCAGATGATTGGCGATATTTTTCTTATGATATGAAATTACCAAGGGTGCTCTTTCGAGATTCTTGGAGTAACAAAGAAGGCGATCCGGCGGGAATGAGCTTTCAATTTGCGGCAGAAGACATTGGGGAACTGAGAAGGTTAATTTATGTACGAAAAAGCATAAAGGAATCTTACATTTGGATGGGCGTCGATTTGCTGCTTCTGCCCACTTCTGATCTTAAGAATTGGAGGCTTGTCATGATGATTAGATCAGATGATCGAAAGCCTAAAATTCCAAAAACAGTGAAGGCTGCTAAACCAGCATTGCAGTCTGGATTAGTTGCGCAACCTCGTTTTAACTTTATAGGCGAAACTTTTAAGTGATTTATTTTTTAGGAATGGCTGGAAGTTCAGGTTCGGGAAATGGAACCTCTGCCGCTACAGGAGCGGTCGGGCTGGATTCGGCTGGTACGGTTTGTTTGGGTGCGTTAGTCTTTGTACCAACAGGTTGTCTTAGACTATCAAGCAACGACCCTCGCGCTTCTTTCTGAACCTGATCGAGCAATTCTTTATACTCTGTATATTTTTGCGTGAGCTTGCGATCCATCTCGAGAATTTTTCCGACAACGACTCTCTTTTTTAATTCTTCTTTTGGATTGGGGCGAATATCCACAAAGCACATAAGTTTATTTAATCTTCCTAGAATATTAACCACATCGCTAATAGATCCAGCCCACGATCTCAGCTCTCGGTACTTGGTTGCGGCAGATGGTCCATCTCCATCTGCTGGCAATGAACTTCCGCTTTTTAAAATAGTAGTTGTTGAAAGAATCTGCTGAAGAGCCTTCCATCTGGTACCGAGAGATTGCACCTGATTGGGTTCTTTGGGTAAAGAATTTCCAAGTAGGGCCCAAGCCATATCGTATTTAAATCTTAAGCCAATTTCTTCTGCAGGAACTTGAGCAAATGCTTTATAGAAATTTTGCATGGTCGCCTGTCCACAAAGGTGAGCGGTAAAGAATCTTGAAAATTCTCGAATCGCATAGGCAATATCAAGTTTTGTAAGGTTCATAAAATATCCGTACTGAGATTTGATGACCTGAAAATTGACCTGCGCACTTTTCTTTTCAACAATATGAGCGACGCCATAGAAATTTAGCGTCTGAAACAGAACTTCGAGAGCAATTTTTTCTGATGACCCATATCTCATGGTTGTGGGAAATGGAGAGAATTCGTCATAATTGGGCTCCCAGGGGTTTTCGTTTGCTGGAGTTGGAAAACTTTGATCTGCTGGAAAAGAGGAGCTAGGTGTAATGACATCATCGGCGGCCTTGAGAGCACCAAGTGGAGCTCTGGCGGGTCTTGATTGGCGATCTCTAAAAGCGTCGTCAATAACGAGCATAAAATGATTGAGCCTCGACTCCTCATCGGGCGTAAGTTCTAGATTGAGATGAACAGAATCGTTTTGAGCCGAAACTAAAGCAGGCGCAAACACTGTGAACACAAAAACCCATGAAAGTAATTTCATTGGCTCCCCCTCCTCAATTTTTATGACCCCTCACTTCTAACGCTACGCAGCTCTGCGTCGAGAGATCAAGCGCTTGCGCGCTCCAGTAGTAGATTTATCTGACGCATCGCATGATTTTTTTTGACCGCTTAATAGACAGCGCTCTTTTCTGCTGTTAGTTTGAGCTGTTGATTCGACCTATTAAGGGGGAGTTCAGGTGCGATTTTCAAAAGTGATGTTGGGACGAGTTTTATCTAATAATCGGGTAAGACAGTGTGTTGTTTTTGGATTACAGGCTGCAATGGTTGTGGCGTCTGGCTGCCTTGCTTATCTCATTCGTTTTGATTTTAATTTTGCGGGTTTAGATAAAGAAATTTTATTTTATATTGCGTTTGCGCTCATTATCAAACTTCCTGCGTTTCACATTTGTAACTTGAATCACGGTTGGTGGAGGTATTCTGGCCTCTCAGATTTGGTTTCAATTTTTAAAGCGGTAACAGCGGCTCAACTTATTTTTGGATTCTTACACTGGGCAGATCTTACTCCAGGGTTTCCGCGGTCGGTTTTAATTATCGACTACATTCTTTTATTGATTATGCTCGGTGGAGCTCGAATGTTATTTCGCCTTTATCACGAAAATGGACGCGAGTTTACGCCTCGACGCAGACGAACTGATCAGCAGGTTTTGATTGTGGGGGCGGGAGATGCGGGGATCTCACTTGTTCGCTATTTAAAACGTCCTGAAATTTTTGAAGGAAGTATCGCGGGTTTCGTAGATGATTCTGATATCAAAAAAAGGGCCATATTGCTGGGACTTCCTGTTCTTGGAAAAATTAAGGATATTCCCGAAATAGTAAAAACAGCTGATATTTCAAGTGTTATTATTGCCATACCAAGTCTCAAAAAAACAAAACTTCAAGAGATCATCGATCTTTGTCTCGAGGCGAAAGTTCCATTTAAAACTATTCCTTCAATTGCAGAAATGATTGAGCTTGGATCAAATATTTACAAATTAAGATCGGTTCGTGTCGAAGATCTTTTGGGCCGAGAGCAGATTGAGCTCGATAAATCTCTTACAAAAAAAGAAATTGCAGGGCGTGTTGTAATGGTGACTGGGGCGGGTGGTACGATCGGAGCAGAACTCGTTAGACAAATTTTAGGATTTTATCCTAGAAAACTTATTCTCTTTGAGAGAAACGAGTATTTTCTTTTTAGTGTCAGTCAAGAAATGAAACGAAGGTACCCCGACGCTGAGATTGTTCCGGTCACGGGAGATGTTGGAGATCGACCTTGCCTCGATGCTACCTTTTTAACTCACCGCCCTGATCTTGTTTACCATGCTGCGGCTTACAAACATGTTCATCTCACTGAGGTTAATGCACGTGAGGCCGTTAAAAACAATGTCTTTGGTACGGCTGTATTAGCTGAAGCTGCGAGTGATTACGAAGTCGAGAAGTTTGTGATGATTTCAACCGATAAGGCCGTTAACCCAGTAGGGGTGATGGGGTATACAAAGCGACTCGCTGAACTAATTATTCAGAGACTGTCAAAAAAGAGCAGGACTAAATTTATTTCGGTTCGTTTTGGAAATGTCTTGGGTTCAAGTGGATCTGCGGTTGAAGTTTTTCAGAAGCAAATTGAAAGTGGTGGGCCTGTAACAGTCACCGATCCAAATGCCGAAAGATTTTTTATGACGGCACCTGAAGCGGTTGAGCTTGTCCTTAATGCTGGAACTCATGGCAATACAGGCGAGATCTATATGCTTGATATGGGCGAGCCGGTTAAAATTTTAGATCTTGCTTATCGAATGATCAAATTATCAGACCCCGAAGGTAAGCGTGAAATTGGAATTGAATTTACGGGCCTTAAGACCGGAGAAAAAATAAGAGAAGAGCTTGTCTGGAAAGGGGAAGATTTTGCTCCTTCGGTAAATGATAAAATCTTTGTTTTAAGGAATAAGGTTCCCACTGAAAGCCTACCAAAGATGATGGAGGGCCTAAGGCTTTGTATTGACCGCATAGATTGCGATGCGAGCCGGGTTTTAAAGGCTATCGTTAATGCTTTAGATGGTCGATTTAGAGGTGGCCAAGTCGAAATTCCTCCTGAAAATTTTTTGCAGGATTATCTTAAGAGTTTAGATTTTAATATTAATCAACCAGAGCTCGAACATGATTTGCCACTCCAATCAAATGCGGTCAGATTCAACTAAATGAGAGCGGAATTTCTTCCTTTTCACAGGCACGATATTTCTCAAGCAGAAATTGATTCTGTGGTTGAAACTCTTAAATCACCCTGGATTACATCCGGACCCAAAGTTCGAGAATTTGAGCAAAATTTTGCTGAATATGTGGGGGCTAAACATGCATTGGCGGTAACCTCTTGTACAGCCGCCCTTCATTTGGCTCTTGAAGCACTCGGTATCAAAGAAGGAGACGAAGTTTTAGTTCCAACCATGACTTTTACGGCGACAGCCGAGGCTGTTATGTATTTACGAGCTAAGCCGGTATTGGTGGATGTGCGTCGAGACACTTTAAATATCGATCTTAAAGATGCTGAGAAAAAAATTAACGTGAGAACAAAGGCGATTATGCCTGTTCATGTTGCGGGTCTTCCCGCCGATTTAGAAGGCGTTCATCATCTTGCGCGCCTTAATGGTCTTAAGGTGATTGAAGATGCGGCCCATGCGTTTCCGACCAAATACAGAGCGAAATTTATTGGCTCTGTCAGTGATGCAACATGTTTTTCATTCTACGCCACAAAAACCATGACGACTGGTGAGGGCGGGATGCTTACGACAAATAGTGATGCAGTAGCCGAGCGGGTTCGAATGATGAGACAGCATGGGCTGAACCGTGATGTTTGGAAAAGACGCGATGATGTGGATTCGTGGTATTACGAGGTTTTAGAGTCGGGGTTTAAATATAATATGCCAGATATTAATGCAGCTTTAGGAGTGGCGCAGTTAAAACGAGCTGAGGAGTTTCGTGCAAAGCGAGAGAACATCTCGCGCTTTTATCGAGAAGCTTTCAGTGATATCGAATGCCTCTCTTTACCCTCTGATGTCGAACCCGATGGACTACACTCGTGGCATCTATTTACTCTTAAGTTAGATCCTCAAAAAGCTGGGATGAGTCGAAGCCAACTGACGCGGTCTTTAAAAGAGCGTAATATCGGAACAAGTGTGCACTGGATTCCACTTCATCTTCATCCTTTTTATCAGCGGCATTTTGGAGTGAAGCCCGAAGATTTTGATGGGGGTACTTGGCTATCTGAAAGAATTTTTTCTCTGCCCATTTATCCCGGAATGACGGAGACTGATATTAAAGATGTGGTGGGAGCCGTTCGTCAGATTTTAACTTAAAGTAATGGGTGAGATGATATGGCCTATAGAAAATCAGAACAAGAAACAACGTGGTCAGCCAATTCAGAGCTTACAGTTCCTTATCTCATCTCTCTTCTTAAAGAGCATATTCTTATTATTCTCGGTATAGGATTGATGACAGGGCTTCTTACTTTGGCGTGGAATTACGTTCGTCTTAACGATATTTACGAATCAAGAGCCGTTATCACGCCAAAGTCGGGGCGAAGTACGGCACTTGATATGATGGTCAGTCAGCTTGGGGCGGGTGCTGCCGGTTTGGGTTCTTTAGCTGGATCTCTCGGTGCTCAGAATTCAGAGCTTCAGCAATTTATAGAAGTTTTACGTAGTGAAAGACATCTTTTAACAGTCGTCAAAAAAAATAAAATTGGAGAGAGGCTTCTTGAAGCTCCGCCGAGCGGCGATCTTGATAGGTATTATGCAAACGCGGTTCGGGAACTTAGGGGGGCGGTATTTTCTCGTGCCGATTTTAGCTCCCTGATCATTGTTTCACGCACATGGGATCCTGTCCTTTCTCAAGATATTGTTCGCGCCCAGTTAGAGGCGGTTCAGGAGTTTATGAGCGAGAATATTGTCACTCAAAGTCGGAATGCAGAGGTTTTTATCAAAGATCGTCTTAAAGAAGCTCGTAAAGATGTGGACGACGCCGAGAGTTATCTGGCCAGTTTAACGACCGGGGAGTTTCGGCCTAAAGGAAAGAGCATGGAGTATGAGATCGCTCGTGCCAAAAGAGAGTTCTTAAGACTGAATCAACTATTAGACTTGCTGAGTCAGCAGTACGAATTAGCTCAAATTGAGTCCAAGAGAGACGATCCTAAATTTTTAGTCATTGAGCCTCCAACAAAGCCATTAACGCCGGTTGGACCTAAACGAATTGCCAATGCTCTTTTGGGACTTATCGCGGGCTTGCTATTAGCTATTTTGGGTGTGGTGGCGGTTAATCGCTACCAGTATCTCAGGGCTCAAGGCTTTATCTAAAATATAAGACTAGTGAAATTTAGTCGTATTCCGGGCGCACAGAGGAGTGGTACTTTTCAGGCAACAATATTATGTGCGGGATTGCTGGCATCATTACCGATGATGCACATTTTTGTGACCAAGGTATCTTCAGACGAATTCTGAAAAGTTTATCTCATCGCGGTCCCGATGATCATGGATATCTTTTTGCTAAAGTGGGTGATCAATCTGTTAAGGTTTCGCGAGACCTTGCCTCTATAGAAATAGCCAAAACAAAAAATTGGAATCTTTCTTTCGTTCATACTCGGCTTTCGATTATCGATACGTCTAATCGTGGTTGGCAGCCAATGGCGAGTGGCGATGGTAGATTTGCGATCGTTCTAAATGGCGAAATTTATAATTACCTTGAATTAAGAGACGAGCTCGAAAGAGAGGGAGTTGAGTTTCACTCTCAATCGGATACAGAAGTTTTACTCCAATCTTATATTCGATGGGGAACAAATATTTTTAGCAGACTGGTTGGAATGTTCGCTTTTTGCATTTGGGACTCTCATAAGAATCAGGCCATTCTTTGTCGTGATTCATTCGGAATTAAGCCGCTTTATTACACAACAGATTTACCTTCGAAGTCTTTGGCGTTTGGAAGTGAGATTGAAACTCTTTTTTGCTTACCCAAGGTCAATCGCAAAGTTAGCCCAGAGCGGCTCTATTATTACCTTCGGCATGGTATGACTGACTGGGGTTCAGAAACCATGTATCAAAGCATTAAGCAATTAGAGCCCGGACATTTTAAAATTATTCAGCTTCCAGAGATTAAAGTTTATAAATCCGAATCCTATTTTAATTTAAGGGCCGATAAGAAAATTTCGATTTCATACGAAGATGCGCGCGAAGAGTTAAATCGAAAGTTTCTGAATAATATTAAGCTTCATTTGCGTAGTGATGTTCCAGTGGGCGCAACTCTTTCTGGAGGTATTGACTCATCGTCAATTGTGATGGCCATGAGAAAAATCGGAGGGAATAGTCTTAATTTACATACCTTCAGTTTTATTCCCGAAACGCATCAAGAAAGTGAAGAGACTTACATTGATGAAATTGTTCATACGTCAAAAAGCATTTCGAATAAGATTATTCCGACAGGACAAGTCTTACTTGATGAAGTAGAGACTTTGATTAAGAGCCAAGAAGAACCATTTAGAAGTACAAGTATCTACGCTCAAAGAAAAATATTTGAATCTGTGCGAGCTTCAGGAATTAAAGTCGTTCTCGATGGGCAAGGCGCTGATGAGTGTCTTGCGGGGTATAGTCTTTTTTGTGGTGCTCGGATGAGCAGTTTAATTCGAGAAAGAAGATGGTCAGATGCCATACGCTTTGCAATTCATCAAAAGCAGATCTCAGCATTAGAGCTTATTGGCCTTACTGGAGCCTATATACTGCCAGATGTATTGCAGCCCATGTTTCGAAAATTTACTGGTAAAGAAGCCCATCCTCGTTGGCTTCGCTCTTCGTGGTTTTCGATGCCAAAGCTGCCTAAGGGTGTTCATTTTAAAACCCTGACTAAGAACGCTTTAATTGAGAGTTTAGCTCAAAGCATCGAGATCAATTCATTGCCAGCTTTAATGCGGTATGCAGATAGAAATTCAATGGCCTTTGCGCTTGAGAATCGCGTTCCATTCTTAACCCCCGATTTGGTGCAATTTATTTTATCTCTTCCTGAGAGTTATATTCTTGATAGGCGAGGACGATCAAAAGCCATTTTTAGAGACTCAATGCGGGGAATGGTTCCTAAAAGAATTTTAGACCGAAAAGACAAAATTGGCTTCAGCACTCCTGAAGGCTTTTGGCTCAAAAACAATAAAAACTGGGCTGAAAATATTTTATTTGGAAGTTTCGCTCAGCAGCTACCTTTTTTAAATCAAAAGGCAATCCGAGATCATTGGCAGAATGTGTTTATTGCGAAGAAAAAATTTGATCCTATTTATTGGAGATGGATTAATACCATCGAGTGGGCGAGACTCTTTAAAGTAGAGTTTTAAAATGCAGCATATTTGTCATATTACAACTGGACATCCGCCATTCGATACTCGGGTTTTCAAGAGAGAATGTGTATCGCTTGCAAAGGCCGGGTTTAAAGTCACACTTCTTGCTCAACACGATCGCGAAGAAGTTGTTGATGGCGTAAATATTCACCCGCTTAAAAAGTATTCAGGTTTTGTAAAAGAAAAGTTTATAGCTCCTCAGCAGGCGATCAAGATTGCTCGATCAATCAATGCCGATCTTTATCATTTTCATGACCCCGAGTTAGTGCCCTGGATGGCAAAACTTGCGAGTCAGATATCAAAGCCCATCGTATGGGATGCGCATGAAGATTATGTCTCAACTATTTCTCATTTTAATAAATTTAAAATAAGGAGAATTAGTCGTTTCGTCGCAGAAATTTTTGGATATCTTGAGAGAAAATCTTGTTTAGAAAGATTTGCGGGGGTTGTCACTGTCACCGATACGATGGCCAGGCGTTATTTAGATTTGGGTTTAAAGACCTGTGTTTTAGAAAATGTTCCTGATCTATCAAACATTAAAAGAGCCGCAGAAGATCAGCGCTTTAGCACTCCATTGTTTGTAAGCACAGGATATCAATTTAAAGATCGCGGTATTTTTGAAATTGCTGAAGCGTTTAATAACCTGAGCGCGAGAAGCCAGTTCCAGATCGCCTATTGGGGAAGTTTTGAAAACGAATCTTTAAGAGATGAACTCAGACAGCGAGCGGGTTCTTTAAATTCTCAAAGAGTTTTCGTTGAGGGGCCAGTTGAGTGGAAGAGACTTGTTAATGATCTTTTGCCTCAGGCTTGGGCGAGTTTTGTTTTGTTTAATACGCAAGATCGGAATAATTGCGTTGGTTTGCCCAACCGTTTTTTTGAATCCTGGGCTGCTTCTGTTCCTGTGATTGCAACAGCTGGAACTGAGGTTGCAAAGATTGTCGAAGCGAAGGGTGGAGGCATTGTTGTGCCTTCAAACGACCCAAAGCATTTGGAGTCGGCCATGGTCAGATTTGCTCATGAGCCTGATCTTGTACACAGAATGGGTGTTAATGCTCGTCGAGCGGTAGATGAGGAGTTTAATTGGGCGGCAGCATTTGAAAGACTTATTCTTCTTTATGCCTCATTTGGTATTCGGGGCTCATTATACTCTGCTGGTGCCGAAGCAGGTTCGCGATTAAACTAATTTCGCTGTGTGTGGAATATTAGCATGGTTTGATCTAACGGGCATTGATCTCGGAGCGTTTGTAAAAATGACTCATAGGGTTGCTCACCGAGGGCCGAACGGTCAGGCGCATTGGGCAATTGATTTATCGAAGGGCGATCAAGGAAGTTTTTTTAGGGCTGATCAAGTACCTTTATTGACTCGCAATCCGCAGTTAGCTTTTGGACACCGCAGACTTTCAATTTTAGATCTTTCTCAAGCTGGGACTCAACCGATGTCGTCTTCTGATGGCTCGGTGTGGATTACATTTAATGGGGAGATTTACAATTATCGAGAGCTTCGTGCTGAACTTTCTTCTCTTGGACATCGCTTCTTAACTGAAACCGATACCGAAGTTTTAATTGCGGCCTACCAGGAGTGGGGCAGTGAGTGTGTTCGCCGCTTTAATGGAATGTGGGCTTTTGTTATCTGCGATTTGAAAGAAAAGAAATTATTTATTTCGCGCGATCGGTTTGGCGTAAAGCCGCTTTATTATTTTATTTGGAAGGGCTCAATTGTCTTTTGTTCAGAAATTAAGCAGCTTTTAGATCTGCCTCAATTTACAAGACGTCTCAATAAAAATTCAGCCGCTCTTTATATTCAAAATGGCTATGAAGATTTGGTTTCAAGTTATTTTGAAGGTGTAAATCTTTTTCCGGCAGCGAGTTCAGCGACGGTTTCTCTGCATTCTAAGGTCGATGAGTTGAGATTAGAAAGATATTGGCGACCCGAAGAGATTGCTCTTCAAAAAGTATCGCAGAAAGAAGCAGTATTAAATATTCGAGATCTTTTTAAAGAAGCTGTATCCATTCGTTTGAGATCAGATGTTCCAGTGGGGGTTTGTCTTTCAGGTGGCGTTGATTCAACATCGATCTATACTCAATTGAATTCGTTATCTGGAGCTCAGTCCGATTTAAGATCTTTTTCAGCATGCTTTCCTGAGTGGATGAAAAACGAAAGAGATCAAATTGCAAAAGTGCATAAACATACTCAGCGCGAGGGGTATTTTGTTGAGCCTTGCGCCGAGGATTTTAAGAGCGATATCGAAAATCTAATTTATCACCATGATGCTCCCATTTATAGCGCGTCGATTTACGCATCTTATTGCGTAAATCGACTGGCAAGGCAGAAACAGACACCGGTTCTTTTAAACGGTCAGGGCTCAGATGAAGTCTTTTCTGGGTACTCTCCTGCATACTATTTATATCTTGCTTGGCTGGCTAAGAAGTCTCCTGTGCGGTTTGGATCTGATGTTGTTAGCTCTCTTCTGCCTTCAAGTAATGCGATAATGATAAAAAACATTCCACTTTATTTTAAAAAGTATCTTTCTCGTAAATCCAATCGATCGTTTGATCTTCTTACAGAGGATTTAAAACAGATCACCACTAAATCAAATTGGGCAGATGAGGCGCAGAGACTTGAACCAAAGTTTTATCGACTAGCCGAAATTCAAAAAATTCATTTGCCGAGACTTCTACGATGGGATGATCGAAACTCGATGGCTTTTGGCGTTGAAGCCCGCTACCCCTTTCTGGATATTCGACTTGTTGAATATGTTTTATCGATTGATCCTGCGCAGAATATGAAGCGCGGATGGACAAAATATTTGTTACGAAAGGCTTTGTCTCCGAAGCTTCCAAAGCAAATTGCATGGCAAAAAAGCAAAATTGGCTTTGAACCGCCGCAACTTGATTGGTTGCGGGGCGGACTGAGGGGCCTTATTCAAGAGCGTCTTTTAGAGCAATCCTCTTCAGAGATTTTTAAGTTAGTGAATAAATCAAAAGTTTCTGAAGTTTGCCAAAAAGTTTTAAATCGACCTGTAAAACAAGTAGCTGATGAAGATCAGACACTTGTTTTTAGATTGCTTTCACTTGATATGATGTTAAGCCGATTTACGCTTTCTATTTGATCTCTTGTTTTTAGATAATTTCCTAATAGAGATCCGATAAATACCGAAACAATCTTCATATGCATTCCTGTTGTCGTCAAAAGCGAAATAATCACCGTGAGGCCATAGGCTTTAATAAAAATACTTGTGAGCGATGGCGGCAAATTAAAGGCCATAATGCCCATCGCAACGACAGCGATAAATAGGATGATCACGGAGAAGATTCCCCAGTTAATCAGGGTTTGCAAAAATGAATTATGTGCTCCGATTACTCCTTTTCCTTCGTGTTGAAGAAGTGAAAATCCATTTTTAAAACCCCAGTTGTTCCAGAAGTTTCCCGCCCCTATTCCAAACCATAGGTAGTCGGAGACACTACTATATGCGGCTCGATAAAGAATTTTTCTTGCATCTTCAGCTCTAGCCGACCCAACGTTCGTATCGATATTGGTGTAGCGTTCATAGAGAACTTTTGGCAGCAAGGGGGTTACTGCAGTTGCAATAATACTAATATAGAGCACAGTTCTTATATTGATTTTTTTAAGGAGAACGAGAACTAAAAGCGATGCCGTCATTGTGCAAAGAACAGCTCCTCGTGACATTGATGTAGCAACACCGAAACCAGTAAGGACACAAATTGAAATGAGAACAGCTTTTTTTAATTTAGAATTATTTCTGTAGAGTAAAAGAATAAGACCCGAAAAAAATGCCTGCCCAATATACAGGGCCATAAAGTTTGTATTTCCCTTAATTCCTAATTTTGCAAATGCAAATTTTCGAGCTTCAGATGCAAGATGGGGGTTGATATTGCTAAAAGCAGCTAGCGTTGCATAACTGCTGGCAACAAATAATGAACCAAGGCAGATACCACCAAAAATAGCTCCCCAAATCATCGCACGAGTGCCGTTTTCGTCTCGTGCCAAACATGAAACTAAAACTGCACCGAAGAGGACTTGAATAAGTTGCTTATGATCATCGTAATTACTGAGCGGCATAATTGATTCAAGAATAAATATCGAGACAAGAAAAAATCCCAGCCAAAAGACCAGCGGATGACAAACAACTCTCATAAAAATATTGAGTCTAAAAGTTAAAACGTACATTGCGAGTACGCAAAAATAAACCCAGGCAATACCGATGGTCTTTGAAATTGAAAGTTGAATTTCGAAAGGAATGACTATGGCCAACAGGGCAAACAAAAGAAATTGTTCGTACCTCGTTGTGGGAACTGAAAACATTACGATTCTCTAAGGGCTCTTCCTAAAACAATGCCTCTATGGAGAACTTCATCTGAATTGATATAATCCCAATCGCCAAATCTTCCCGTAGTATGAATATTATGGGACCAAAGCCAATCTTTGATCGCTTGCAAAATGGTAATTCGATCAAGAGTTGGAACTGGATAGGCGTATTTTAAATCTGCGGTATGTGTTTTTATAATTTCACTTTTTGATTTAACTAAACCCATTTCGAGAAGATTCTCTGTCACCCATTCTTCAAGGTCAGCACGAGCGAGGGGCTTTTCTTCCGATACAGATACTTCTGCCATAATTCCGCTATGAGGCAGACCCCTCAAATAATCTGACGAATTATGATTAATCGCGGTCTTATGGGCAGCGATTTTAGACTCCGCGGAATATACTCTTTGAATTGCCGTGTTCACTGGATGGTTGAGAATGACAAGAACCACATTGAGCGAAAGATACTCAAGTTTGCGAGCTAAAGCCAAAATCTCATTTGGCGCTTGTTCAATTAAATGAAGAAGTTCTGGCAAGGCGATGGTCGAAATAAGACGCTCAAATTTTATTTTCTTTCCATCAGTGGTGAGAAGTGTTTGAGAGTGCGGAGAAATACTTTCAATTTTGGTCTGAAGTTTTACATTTTGAATTCTTTTTCCAAGTTGAGAAAAAATTTGTCCAAAACCACCCTGGGCAGGGTAAGCAACCTTTGTATCATCTTGAAGTGGCTTTCTTTTTCCTCCGGTCTCATCAAATTTTTCTTTTATGCCAATCGGAGCGGCAACTCTCTCACTAACCCAACTTGCTGAAAGTCTTTTAAGGTCTCGTCCCCACAGCTTTCGATTGTAAGGAAGCATAAAATGCTCAGCGATACCTTTTCCAAATCTTTGGATAATAAATTCTTCGTAATTATTGACCTTAGTGAGTTCTGATAATTGGTTGAGTCCGTCGGCGCATTCTTTGACTATTTTTTCGTTTTTCAAATCTTTGAAGAATTTTTGAAAAGGATAGGGAATAAACTGGCTATCATGAAAGCAATAAGCTTGTCGCTTCTGCTCGAACATCGGGATTGTATTAAAAACCAAATCTCTGATTTCCGGGTGAGGAGTGTGAAAGGAATGCCCTCCGTAATCAAGAATAGCTCCTTCAATTTCAATTGTCTGAGAAGCTCCACCAATTTGATCTGATTTCTCCAAAATACAATAATCTTTCTCTAGGCCTAACGCAGTGGCAATGCCCGCTGGACCTGCTCCGAGGGCCATCGCCCCTACACGTATTACGGCCGTTACCAGCCCGGCTGGTTTGTTGCCGGT
>CAZRLF010000041.1:11731-14621 GCA_964601045.1 uncultured Bacteriovoracaceae bacterium | reverse complement strand
AATCGCTAAGACAGTTGACTCTAAGCCGACTTCAGAATCGCCACCTTCTAAAACGAAGACTTCATCGCCAAATTCATCACGCACATGTTCGGCTTTAGTTGGACTTGTGCGTCCAAACTTATTGGCGCTTGGTGCAGCAACGGGAGTTCCAAGTTCTTGAATGAGCTCGAGTGCCACGGGATGCCTGGGCATTCTAATTCCAACAGTATCCAGGCCCGATGTAATGACAGGATTAATCTCATTCTTTTTGGGTAATACTAACGTCAATGGCCCTGGCCAGAATTTTTCTGCCAAAACTTGCGCTGCTTTTGGCCATTCGCGAACAACGGAGCTGATTTGCGAGAAATTCGAGATATGAACGATAAGAGGATCAAAAAACGGACGCTCTTTAATTGTGAATATTTTTTCTAAGCCTTTAGGCTCATGGATTGAAGCGGCCAAACCATAGACGGTTTCGGTTGGCATACCGACGACCTGGCCCGCTTTTAAGAGATCTACAGCTCGCTTAATACTACTCATAGCTAAGTATTCAAAGGGGGTGTATACCTTGACCCATTAAAACCGCGAAGTGTAATCTCAAAAATCTAAGGAGATGCTTATGAAGATAGATATTGGAATTCCAGAGAAAGATCGGGAGGCCATTGCCAAAGGCCTTTCAAGGCTATTAGCTGATACTTATACCCTCTACCTTAAGACCCATAATTTTCACTGGAATGTGACCGGGCCACAGTTTCAAACTCTTCATGCTCTATTTATGACCCAATATACTGAGCTCTGGAATTCAGTCGACGATATCGCCGAACGCATTCGATCGCTTGGTCATCCCGCTCCCGGCTCCTACCGAGATTTTGCTGAGCTCACCCGAATTAAAGAAGTGAAGGGTGTACCTGTCGCCAACGAAATGGTTCGAGAACTTGTTGAAGGACACGAAGCTTGTGTAAAAACTGCTCGCGATGCGTTTCCGATTGCTGAAGAAGGTAATGATCAAGCTTCTCTTGATTTGCTGACGCAAAGAATTAGCATTCATGAAAAAACAGCGTGGATGCTTCGTTCAATGCTCGCATAGTCCGAAAAGAAGAATGTATGAGTTCAAAACTTTACGATCTGAAAGTAAAATCCATTGATGGAACTGAAAAAAGTTTAAGCGAATATGCTGGGAAAGCTTTATTGATCGTAAATGTCGCCAGCAAATGTGGTTTTACTCCTCAGTATGAAGGTCTCGAAAAAATTTATAAGAAATATAAAGATCGTGGGTTTGAAGTTTTAGGATTTCCCTGCAATCAGTTTGGTTCTCAAGAGCCGGGTAATGAGGCGGAGATCAAAAACTTCTGTTCACTGACGTACGATGTAAGTTTTCCTCTCTTTGCAAAAATAGATGTCAATGGTGATAATGCGGCACCACTGTATAAATTTTTAAAGTCAGAACAAAAAGGCATTTTGGGAACCGAGGCCATCAAATGGAACTTCACAAAGTTCTTAGTCTCTAAAACTGGCGAAGTCCTTGATCGCTTTGCTCCGACTTCTGCACCTGAATCTTTAGAAAAAGATATAGAGAAGATTTTGTAGGACTAGATCGTAACTTATGAAATCAAAAAGGAAAATTTTAGTTCAGTTTTTATGGAGCTTCTTTGCTTTGGGAGTTTTGTTTTGTGCAGCACTGGCCGATCGGCAAATTTTTGCTCAAGAAAGCTCCTCAAATTTTTCAAGCAATGATCCCGCCACACTTTTTCGCAAAATCTGGAGCCCGTATTGCAAAGGAGTAAGTTTACTTGAGTGCCCAAGTTCGCAAGCAGAAGATTTACGAAACGAAATTCGCCGCCGAATTAATAATGGCGAAAAAATGGATATCATCTGGACCGATCTCCAAGCGAAGTATGGCAATCAGCTCAGAATGGACCCCGACCAAGGCGGCCGAGAAAACTTAGCGTATAGTATTCCCTACATTGGAATCGGCGTGGTTATTACACTCCTTGCTCTTTTCTGGTTGAGTCGAAGAAGCGGTCGAAAAAAATTGCCTATGAATGTAGAAGCCCCATCGCAGATTTCGAAAGACATGGAGAACAAGATTCTTAAAGATTTAAAGAGTCGTGATTGATAGTCCGGATAGTGCAGCAAGACGGTTGGGTGCGACGTAGTATTAATAAAGTTCAGACTTTCCCAATGAAAATCGACCATTATGCATCACGACGCATAATGGTCTAGACTTTTATGAAGTGTACTGCATAATGGTCATATCATGAATCGCATCATTCTTCCTTATGTTCAGCAGGACCTTTCAAAAAAAATTGTTCTGCTATCGGGCCCGAGACAGGTAGGAAAAACCACTCTTTCGAAAGATGTTTCTAAGTCCACGTACTATTTAAACTATGACTCAACAAAAGATCGAAAAATTCTAAAACAAGAAGAGTGGGATCGAACTGCAGACGTAGTCATCTTTGACGAAATTCATAAAATGAGAAATTGGAAGTCTTGGATTAAAGGAATTTATGACACCGACGGAATCAAACCACAGCTCTTAATCACTGGCTCAGCACGGTTAGATGTTTATCGTAAAGGTGGAGACTCTCTCGCAGGTCGATTTCATCATTGGAGACTTCATCCCTTCACTGTGAAAGAGCTCACGAAACAAATAAAAAGTAAGGAAGCACTCGAAAGAATTCTTTTATTAGGAGGTTTTCCTGAGCCCTTTCTCAGTCATTCTGATCAAGAGGCAGCGCGTTGGCGACGCTCACATTTTGATACCATTCTCCGACACGATCTTCTCGACCTTGAACGCGTTCGTGAAATCAAATCTATAGAAATACTTGTCAGTCTTTTACAAGAGCGAGTGGGCGGAACAATTTCTTTTTCATCTCTCGCTGAGGATTTAAGTGTCTCTCCCCATACGATA
>CAZRLF010000041.1:0-11631 GCA_964601045.1 uncultured Bacteriovoracaceae bacterium | reverse complement strand
CTGTTGCCTGCGCTCTCAGAGCTGAACTGGATTTTCTTGAAGACTCAAAAGGTCTTAAAACGGAGCTCTCCTTCATCCGAGATAAAGAAAAAAATGAAGTCGATTTTCTCATCAGCATCAATCGAAAGCCCAAAGTACTGCTTGAAGTAAAAACGACTGATGATCAATTTTCATCCTCGCTATTCAAATTTTACAGAAGACTTTCACGGTTCTACTCGATTGATGCTTTTCAAATTGTAAAAGACCTGCGGGCAAAGAAATCAAAAGAAGGTATGCAAATGCTTGCAGTTCACGATTTTTTGGAAAATATAAATTTGTAAGAAATCTAAATCACCCTTGAGCAGACTTCTTCATTCGAGAATCAGCCGATGCTGAAGCACTTGCTCCATCTAAGGTCGCTGCCAATTTCTGCAGAACATCAGTTCGGATATCCGACAAGCTGCCTTCCATCGTACACCCAGCTGCACGAATATGTCCGCCACCATGAGAAGTCAGTGAGCGAGCAAATTGGGCAACATTGACGAGGCCCTTGCTTCTAAAAGAAATTTTTACGCCACCCTCCTCCTTTTCAACAAAGAGAACTACAACCTCACAACCTTCGGTATAATAAAGTTGATTGATCATTCCCTCTTGATCGCCATCTCGAGAATTAATCTTTCTAAGTTCGTCTGCAGTCCAATACGAAGAAATGATCTTTCCATCAGCACTGCGCTCGATCTTCTCAAGCATTGATTTAAGCAGAAGTTGGGCCTGCCAAGTACGATCTAAAATAGCGCGATCGCTAATCTTTGAAAAATCAATACCCGTCTCAACTAATTTAGACGCAACAAAATGCGTACGAGGAGTTGTCAATGAATGTTTAAAAAATCCTGTATCGAAAACAATTCCGATATAAAGCGCTTCGGCCACAGCAGGCCTAACCGTCAGATTAGAATACTCAAACAAATGATAAACCAGTTCACATGAACTCGAAGAAGTGAGATCTAAAATATTGGCATCGTATTTGCGATTACTTCCAAATGCGTGGTGATCAATCAAAACACAACGTGGAATCTCTTTAAAAAGCTCCTCAACGGCCCCCGTTCTTTCGATTCCACCATCACAGACAACTCCCAGATCAAAAGAAGGCTTCTTCTTAAGAGCCTTCCAATCTTCAAGGGACAGAATATTCTCAGAACCCTCAAGAAACTGGTACCTTCTCGGCACGGGCGTCTGATCAATTATTGTAATTTGGGCTTTCTTGCCCTTTTGAATTCCACGAATAAGAGCCACGATACCCAATTGCGCCCCAATCGAGTCTCCATCTGAGGTAAGCGTGCTCGAGATTAAGATCGATTTACTAGATCGAACCAACTTAACGAATTTTTGAGCTTCTTTGACTAATTTAGAGGGCAGCGGAAATACTTTTGAAACCTTCTGCTTCTTGGACTTTAGCATCACCTAATGTCATGGCATACTAGGGGTCGATGTCACAAGCAGAGTCTTCAGAAAAGACACCAAAAGGTATTCAGTGGGGCTGGATCGTTGCCGGATTAGTCATTGCAGCTTTTATTGCAGGTTTTGCAATGAAAGGAATGGAAGGTTCGATCCAATATTATATGACTGTTTCGGAATATTTCGATCAACAGAGCAAATATGAAGGAAAAAAACTTAAGTTAGCCGGAAAAGTAAAAATGGGTTCACTTTCTCACCAAGGGCAAACACATTTGTTTGTCGTCGAAGACCTAGGCAAAGAAGTGAATGTAAGGTTTGTGGGACTCACACCTGATACCTTCAAAGAAGGCTCTGAAGTTGTTGTTGAAGGCCGTGGTCGACTTGATGAGAACTTTGAGGCCACACATCTTATGGCCAAATGTGCCTCTAAATATAAGTCAGGCGGTCCTGCTCCTTTTGAAGAGATGAGAAATCAGTCTGTTCGCTAGGGTTCATTCTTTAAAAATAATCATTTGCCGCTCGTATCCCATTCTGTAGTTTAAGCCTGATGAGTGCAGCAGTATTTTGGCCCAATCTTGGTGAAAATCTTCTCGCATTGGCCTTAGCTACCTCACTTTTCTCGATTATTACTGCTGTTGTCGGACACAAGTTAAATCGACCCAAATTTATTCAAGCATCTGAACGTTCTCTTTATACAACTACGGCTTTTATTCTTTTATCGGCGTGCATCTTATGGGGATGTCTACTTACCAATAATTTTCTGGTTCGTTATGTCTACGGCTATTCCAATTTGGCAATGCCTATCGTCTATAAATTTACGGCGCTTTGGGGTGGGCAAGAAGGTAGCCTACTTTTTTGGGTAAGCTTACTTTCGATTTTTGCAGCGCTCTCAACTTTTACGCACCGTCACTCCGATCGGCAGCTTTTGCCTTATGCAATGGCAACTCTTAATACGATTATCTGCTTTTTTCTCTGCTTGCTTTTATTTCAAGATAACCCCTTTAAACTTTTTCCAGATGCTCCTGCCGATGGCCGCGGGCTTAATCCGCTTCTTCAAAATCCTAGTATGGCGATTCATCCGCCCAGCCTCTATCTCGGATACGTCGGAATGTCGGTACCTTTTGCTTATGCAATGAGCGCACTTCTTTCGCGAAGACTTGATTCACGTTGGATCGTCACCACTCGCACCTGGCTTCTTCTGTCTTGGTTTTTTCTTTCTGTCGGTAATTTACTTGGTGCTCAATGGGCCTATGTCGAACTGGGTTGGGGCGGATTTTGGGCTTGGGATCCAGTCGAAAATGCAGCCATCATGCCATGGTTCACAGCTTCGGCCTTTTTACATTCGGTCATGATCCAAGAAAAAAGAGGGATGCTCAAATTCTGGAATATGAATTTGATTGTCATCTCTTTCTGTCTGACAATTTTAGGAACCTACCTCACTCGATCAGGA
This sequence comes from uncultured Bacteriovoracaceae bacterium, assembly GCA_964601045.1. Classification (GTDB taxonomy): domain Bacteria; phylum Bdellovibrionota; class UBA2394; order UBA2394; family UBA2394; genus JAQBPA01. Next base: position 8,747 of record CAZRLF010000041.1, on the reverse strand, counting down.
GTTGTTCAGAGTGTTCATAGTTTTGCTCGATCAGACATTGGCTATTATTTCTTAGGCTTTCTTCTCTTTATTATTCTTTGGTCCGCATTTTGGATTTATAAACGTCGCGAAGATCTACGAAGTGAAAATATTTTTGAATCCTTTCTTTCTAAAGAAAGCGCCTTCGTCGTTAATAATATCGCTCTAGTAGGAACCGCCTTTATTGTTCTTTGGTGCACGATGTTTCCCACTGCAAGTGAACTCATTATTGGAACCAGAATTATCGTAGGCCCTCCGTTTTTTAATAAAATGTTAGCTCCACTCGGAATCACGCTTCTTATTTTAACAGGAATCGGCCCTCTCATTGGATGGCGAAAAGCTTCGGGCTCTAGTTTAAAAATGCATTTTATTTGGCCTCTCATTGTTGGCCTTTGTTTTGCGGGCGGCGCTCTACTTCTTAAAGTCACTCACTGGTACGTTGTTGCTACTATTTTTGGCGCGGCTTTCGTCACGGTCACCATTATTACAGAATTTTATCGAGGTACTGCAGCCCGCATGATTCAACATCAAGAGCCCTGGCACACAGCACTGATCAAATCGACCTTCAAAAACAATCGAAAATATGGCGGCTATATTGTGCACTTTGGATTGGTTTTAATTTTTATAGGAATTGCAGGCTCTGCCTATAAAGATGTTTACGAGTTTGAACTCAAACCGGGAGAACAAATTTCTTATAAAGAATATACGGTTCACTTTGTTAGCTTTGATCAGAGAAAATCGAATAACCAAGAAGAGACTTATGCTCTGCTTGATTTATATGTAGGAAGCCAGCTTAAAGCCCGCCTTAAACCTGCGCGTTTCTTTTACTTTCAGCCGGAGCAGCCCACCACCGAAGTTGATATCTACTCACGTCTTAAAGAAGACGTTTATTTTACAATCGGAAAAATCGACCCCGATACGGGCAAAACTAGTATTCATATGACGTTAAGCCCACTCATTTCTTTTCTTTGGGTCGGCGGTTTGGTTTTGATCTTTGGCTCTCTTATCGCGATGCTGCCTGCTCTTAGTAAGCGAGGGGTTTTAAAGGAGAAGGCTGACTGAAGATATGTTAGTAGTCATACTCACAATTTTAATAGGGATCTTGAGCCTTCTACTTATTTTGTGGCCTTATATTGAGAATAAATCCCTCCCTCCGATTTCTGGAGATTTTTTAAGAAAATACGAAAGTCTTTTATTTGAAAGAGAGAGGGTGCTTCTCAACATAAAGGATCTTGAACTTGATTTAAGCATGCAGAAAATTGATCAGACTGATTTTCAAAATTTACGAACTCAGCTTCTCTCTGAAGCCGCAAAAATTTATTCATCGATTGAACAAATTGAAAACGAAAACATCTTCTTCAAAAAACTGGCTCAAGATCTCAAAAAAGAGGAGGAAGGTTTCACATGATATTCTCTCTTGCACTCCTCTCTCTTATAGCCACTCCCTTAGATGTTAAGGTTTTGCTCGGAAACAAACCGCTACCCAATCATCCAATTGAATTTTATCAGTTTAAAAACGGGGACGAGCATACTTCGCTTCAAAAAAAAACAAATGCCTCAGGGCAGATCCGTTTTGATGTTAATACCAAAGAGGATACGCAGATTTTGTTTCGAGTGATTTATAAAGATCTTCAGTATCTCTCAGATCCTTATTTTTCGCAGGCCCTTCCTAAAGAAGGTATCACTATTCATGTCTACGAAACCATCAGTGAAGTCCCCGATCTTTTTATTGAAGACTTAAGACTCTTCATTTCGGCAACAAATCGAGAAGAACTAAAAATCGACCAAGAAGTCCTGGTTCAAAACAATTCAAACTTTTCGGTAGTAGGAAGAGAAAGCAAACAAGATGCTGAAGTTTTAAGACTTTCTATTCCTGAAAGTGCTCATGATTTGCGATTTACAAACGGATTTAGCCAAGAAGATACCAAATTCGAAGGCAGTGATATTATTTCAAGCCGCCCTCTTTTGCCGGGCTCTTCAACCTATGGCCTAAAGTACGCAATCGAACGCGGACTTAAATCAGCTGAGCTCGATATCAAAACATCGGCCTCTGTTAAGCAAATTAGTGTCTCAAGCGATATTAAAGGTCTCAAACTCTCACAACTCGGGTTTACCCAAGGTGCCCCCAAATATCTTAATGGCCAGCTCATTCCAACGTGGTTTGCTCCGGTCAAAGATCTCAAGGATATATCTTTTAAAATAAAGGGCCTGCCTATTAAGTATCGTGAAGCTCATCTTGTATTCGCTATTGCGATATTACTTTTTATTGCCATCCTTTTTGTACTTCTGCGCCAAAAGGATGAGTCCTCAGATAAAGATAAAACGGCGATTTTAAAAGACCTGATTCTTTTGCAAAGAATGAAAGAAAGAGGCCTGATTTCTGAGGAAGAATACGGTCAAAGGCGGCTTCAATCTTTGGTTAAACTTCAAAGCTTTTATTCATAGCAAAGTTCACTCAAATTTGGGGATAATACCCTGATGGCCGTTCAACTTGAAAGATGGGAAGTCAAATTGGGTTCGTTTCATCTGGGCCCACTTAGTTTTCAGTTTGAAGATACCGGCCTTTATCTTATTCGTGGAAAAAACGGCGCCGGCAAAACTAGTCTTCTTAGATCTCTTCTCGGACGCATTCATGCTCAAGGCAAGCTTCAGGGTTTGAAGTTTCCGATTGGCACGGTAGGTCTTGAGCCATTGCTTTTTGGATCTTGGACTGTAAAAGAAAATTTTGTGTGGATTCAAAAACTTATGAATCTCGAACAGATACAAAACCTCCCTCATGCCCTCAAACCTACTTCTCAGAAAAGATTTTCGCTTTTAAGCCAAGGTTGGAAGCGTCAGGTTGAACTCACATTTGCTCTTTATCTTCCCTTTGAATGTCTTTTTTTAGATGAACCTCTAAGCCCACTCGATGCCGACACCCGACCCGTTTTTTCTGAACAAATAGATCAGCTTGCGCAGAAAAAACTGATTATCATGACTTCTCATTTTGAAGAAGATCTCAAATCCAAACCCAAAGGAGTGCTGGAGCTCTCATGTTAAGGTCTTTTTTTGCACTTGTTTCAAAAGATCTAGAGAATGCAAAATGGGCCTTTACCCCTGCGCTCATGCTCGGGGTTCCACTACTGCTTCTCGTTGAGTTCACTCAGTCATCAAGTCCGAACGAAAGAGTTTCGTGGCTTTCAGCCTTTTGGATTAGCTTTTTTATCGCTACCACTTCTCTTTATTTTAGAAGCTTTGGCTTAGAACATCGCTTTAAGAATTTTCATTTGTATTCGGCCATCAAAACCTCGAGGCTTCAGATTTTTATGAGCCAAACTCTTGTACATTTTGTCTCCGCCTTTTTGCTCGGCCTTTGTTATTTGTTTTTATGCCTGGTTTTCTTCTCTCCCGGCTCCATCGACTGGATGATGTACCTTAAACTTATTGCTCTCGTTTCAATTTGTTTATCTCCGTTAGGTACCCTGCTTGGGCTTATGCTTCAACTTGAGCGAGAGTTTTTATTTTCAATTATCTATCTTCCCCTTGCTACCCCGGTGATATTAGCCGCCCATAACCTTTGTATGCCAGATGCCAGCCCTAATTGGCTTTCGGTTCTCTCTATATTTGCCTTAGCCGGGGGCTTTGTCAGTGCAATGATCTTTGAGTTTTTCTTCGACGAACTTTCGCAAAGTCTCTAAACTAATCAAAGTGAAGACCTGGATTCTATTTATTCTCTCACTAGGCGGAATGCTTGGTGGGCTTTGGTTTGTGATGATGGGTTTAGCTCCTGAGGCTTCTCAGGGCTATGCCCAGAAGATTTTCTTTCTTCACGTCCCTTCTGCATTTGCCATGTATTTAACTTTAGGTGCAGGAGCAATTCTTTCGATTGTGTATCTGATCGAACGCAAGAAAAATCTCGATCTCGCAGCAAGAGCTTGCATGATGACAGCTACTGTTTTTGCGACAGCCGTTCTTGTTTCAGGTCCAATTTGGGCGAAACCCATTTGGGGAGTTTATTGGACGTGGGATCCTCGCCTGACCACAAGCTTTATTATCTTCATTCTACTATTGGCGTATGTCTTTGTTCGTCAAATATTTGAGGAGCGTGAAAGTCAGACCGATCGAGGTGCTCTCGTTGGTGCCATTATTTCTATTTTTGCTCTAATCGATATTCCACTCATTCATTTTAGCGTGAAACTTTGGCGGGGTGTTCACCCGTCTGTTCTTAAAACCGAAGGCGGCTTGCCCGATGATTATCGATTAGGTTTAGAAATCATGATTGTCGGAATTTTTCTATTTGCCACACTTATGAGCATTCTACTCTATAGATTTTTGAAAATTCGAGAGTGGCATCGAAATCGTATAATGAAAGGAAGTCCTCATGCCTGAAACATATTTCGCATTTGTCTCCGGGTATCTTGCTATTTGGCTTATTCTTTTTGGGTTTGTTGCATTCACGATTGTTAAAATTAGTAAACTCGAAAAAAATATTTTAAATTCGAACGATAAAATGCATTCATGAAAACTCAGTTTTGGATTTCACTTCTTCTGCTGGCAGTTGGATTTTTAGGAGCTGCCGCCAATATTTTAACCGGCTTAGGATTAAGCCAAGAAGAAAATTCAGGCGCCACTCAGCATCTCTCAACCGCTCTCATTTCTGTTTTTTGTTTGATCGCGGGTGGCTTTCTTTCGATTTACGCGAGCAAAAAAATATTATTTCTCGCTAATCAGCGGGTTCTTCTCTCCTCTCAGAACGAGGAGTCAACCCCTCATTTATTGATGCTTACAGCCATAAGACAGAGAGCTCTCTATTTTTCTCTTCTAGTAATTGTCTTTAGTTTAACTAACCTCATCACCGGAACCTTCTCACATGCCGGGCAGTTTCCGTTAGTCCATGCCATTCTTGGTTTTGCCTTGGCGGCACTGAGTCTTATCTCACTTATTCTTTGGTTTAATTTTTTGGAAAAAGACAGAAAAGCTTAAATGATTAAGAAGCGGGCTGTTTCTCAACCTGGTCCCTCAACTGCATCATTTCATCTAAAAGCTGAATCACAACTTGGGATTGTAAATTGGCCTGAGCAAGAACCGCTATCTGCGCCTCTTGTAAAATTTGGTTTCGAACAAGTTCGCTAAGTTCACTTGCAAAATCCGAATCTATGGCATTTGATCGCGCTTCTTCATAGCTATCATTTACGATCAAATTATATCCCACAGCGGCGTTCAATCGGCTATGAATGGCAGTCAATTGAGACTGAGACTGAAGCAACAAATTCACGGCACTTTCTAATATTTCTAATGTTGTTGCCGCATCCTCTTGTGTCCCTACTGAAACATTTGCGGCCGTGAGTGTGGTTGTGGTTGTCGTGGCGTTTCCTAAAAATATTGAAACTGTTGCGGCTGAAAACTCCGCCGCAAGCAGATCTTCGGCACCATCATTATTAAGATCTCCTATAGCAACACTTGCTGGAGCACTACCTACTTGCTTTGTGGATCTGGCCTGAAATGTGCCATTTCCATTTCCTAAGAAAATGGACAGGGTATATGGTGCCGCAGAGATCTCTCCCGAGACAATATCAAGCTTTCCATCGCCATTGAGATCCTTGATGGCAAGGGCTTCGGGTCCGTTTGAAACCGTTAACAAGCTTTGGGCTTGAAAAGTTCCGTTACCGTTTCCTAAAATAATCGAAAGGGTGTTTGATCCATTGTTGGCAGTAACAATATCCAAACGACCATCACCATTAAGATCTCCTAATACAGGTCGGTACGGACTCGCCCCAACTGTCACTTCAAATCCATTTTGAAACGTGCCATTTCCGTTTCCAAGAAGAACTAAGACCTCAGAATTACCTGCAATCTCAGTAATTACTAAATCCTCATATCCATCCGAGTTTAGGTCTCCTGTATCAATATACGAACCTCCAACTCCAAGAGATTTCGTCGTGCGAGTTTGAAAGGTTCCATTTCCATTTCCTAAAAGAATTGAAATTTCCGAGCTTCCCTGATCTACAGTTATAAAGTCTGAATAGCCATCGTTGTTAAAATCGCCGACATCAAGTGAGCGAGGAGTCGTCCCCACTGTCAGATTAATCTCCGCTTGAAAGGTTCCATTTCCATTTCCTAGGTAATACGACACAATTCCTACATCTTGATTAGCGACCACTAAATCCAATTTTCCATCCTCGTTAAAATCAGTTACTCCGACAACCGATGCACCAAGTGCAGCATCTAATGTTTCTCGGGTTTGAAAGGTTCCATTGCCATTGCCCAGGCTAATCGAAACTGTGCCTGCATCATCATCTGCAGTGATAACATCAAGGTTTCCGTCACCATTGAGATCTACGGCTTGCACTTCATCTGTTCCTGCACCTGCAGTAATTGTTGAACGCGATCCGTAAGTTCCATTACCCGCCACGCTATATTCTTGAAAATTAAACACATGGTCAGAGGTACTTACTGGCAAAGTAAAATTAAAATAATTCTCAGCCTGAGAACCAGCCTGAACTCTTATTGAATCTGAAGTTCCATCCAACAGCTTTCGACCTCCAAATGAAGTATTACTTGCGATGCGATTGAACTCATCCTTGAGCGATTGAACCTCAAAATTAAGTTGATTGCGATCGGCATCGGTTAGTAAACCATTCGATGCCTGGAGTGCGAGCTCGCGCATTCGTTGAACAAGATCAAGCTGAACCGAAATAGCTTCAGAAGCAGTCTGAACAATTCCAAGAGAAGAATTGAGATTGAGGTTTGCTTGAGCAATACCTCTAATCTGGCTGGTCAGCCGAACTCCAAGAGAATAAGCAGCTGCATCGTCTCTCGGCGAAGAGACTCGCTTTCCGCTACTTAGACGTGCGAGAGCGCGAGCAAAAGCTTTGCTCGTCCTTTCGAGCTGACTCGAGACGCCTATGCCTGAAATGTTTAACCCAATTCTCATCTCTTCTTACTTATCTTCGCGTCCCTTTCTTAACGCAGCAATTCCAACACCAATCTCAAATTCAAATTCGCTTGCCCCATTACAGCAAGTCCGGCCTGCTGCAGAATTTGTAGTCTTGCAAACTCTGCCGTCTCAACCGCAAAATCTGCATCCATGAGTTGCGATCTCGCTGCGGAGATATTCTCAATTAGATTGAGCGCATTGTTCTCGGCATAATCGAGACGTGATTGTATCGCACCTATATTCGAGCGTTTACTTGACAGCCTACCGAGTGCTGAATCTAACAGAACGAGAGCCTTCTGTGCCCCGGTCTGGGATACAATGTTTAGATCGCTTTCATTCAATTCGATCGTAGCAGGCCCGCCGGTTGTTTCCGCAAGTAGAATGCTTATCGTCGTGCTTCCGTAATCCGCTGTGGCTATATCCGGTACGCCATCATTATTAAAGTCTGCTACATCAAGAACGGGGGTGCCTCCGGTTGTGTAAGTTACTGGACTCTGAAATGTCCCATCCCCTCGACCTAAAGAAACTGCAACGCTATTCAAGTCAGAAGCGATCAAATCTAAATAACCATCTCCGTTTATGTCTGAAATATCCAAGTTTGAAGCATCATCTCGTGTAAGTGATAAGGCGGCACCAAATGTTCCGTTTCCATTACCCAAATAGATGTTATAAAGGTCAGAAGAAGCAATCGCACCGATAATGTCCAACTTTCCGTCGGAATTCAAATCTGCCATCATCACTTCGCCTGGATTTCCACCACCGATACCGCCGATCGTAGTTCTCGTTTGAAAGGTACCGTCGCCATTGCCAATATAGAGCGAAAAAGTATGCCCGGCATAAGCCGAACCGACGAGGTCTACGATTCCGTCACCATTAATATCGCCGGCATGAGAACTGTTGGGTTGGGAATCTGTACTTAAGGTTGTTCTGCTCTGGAAGGTTCCATTTCCATTGCCCAGGAGAACCGAATAGGCATTGTCATTCGTATCCGATGTCACAACATCAAGCTTGCCGTCGTTATTCAAATCATAAACAAGAGTCGCAGCACCAAAGCCAATACTTCCAGCCACGAAGGTCGCTACGGACATAAATGTGCCGTTACCATTTCCTAAAGCTACTGCAACTGTTGAATCGGAATTTCCCTGGACGATATCGAGATGGCCGTCGCCATTCACATCAGCTCCTATTGCATCCCTCGCATTGCCACCCGTTGATAGACTGACAAAGTTTTGAAAACTACCATTTCCATTTCCAAACCAAATTCTTACGGCACCACCCCGCGTAGTGAGAAGATCGATGGCTCCGTCGTTATTGAAATCACCTGCATCCATCGAAATAGCTTGAGACTGATTGCTGATCGTTACTCGACTTAAGAACGCTCCTGTTCCTACAATCGCCCCTCCCTCGTCTTCGTAAGAGCCAAAGAAAATATCTGAGGATCGACTTGATGTAAGATTAACATCAATTCTCTGTCCCTTCGCTGTTCCAACCTGAAGCGAAGTCGTTGCAAAACTTCCATCGAGCAGCTTCACTCCATTAAACTCAGTCTGATTTGCAATTCGATCAAACTCACTCACAAGCTGCTGAAGCTCAGTATTTAAATACCCTCTCTCAGTATCAGAGAGTGTTCCGTTCGCTGACTGCAGCGCTAGCTCTCGCATTCTCTGAATCAGCTCGGTTTGCGCAGCGAGCGCTCCCTCTGCTGTAGATAAGAACCCTCGAGAGTCATTAATATTTCGAACGGCTTGCATCATGCCTCGTCTTTGAGATTCAAGCCCTGTACCAAGAGCCATACCTGCAGCATCATCACGAG
>CAZRLF010000040.1:0-15906 GCA_964601045.1 uncultured Bacteriovoracaceae bacterium | reverse complement strand
AAACTCCACCACCATGGGTGATCCTTGATATGTGTTCTTGGGCCACTCAGCTTGTAGTTGATGCAATAAAGTAGTGCGTCCTGAGAGCGGGCTACCCTTGATGAAGACTGCTGGATACCGCAATAGATCTTCTGAGATCTGCTCAGCGGAAGAATATCGAATAAACGAAGGCATCCTAAGTTTAACGGGGGTAACTAAACCATTCTGATTATTGACTTGAACCTTCATGGGTAGGGTTTCTATAGGCCCTTTCCGGAATTCTGGCAAATATTCGACCTTTTAGGGCTTTAAATGGATTATATGGTCATCAGTTAACTTATTGATATTACTTGTATTTTTTATAATGAGCTAGGAAGGTCGAAAATTGAATATAAAAAACACTAGTGATTTCAACTAGTTAGAATGTAATTCTTTGTCAGGCTAAGTCAGTTCGAATTCAGAAAGATACTCAGTAAATCAGTTTCATAAGGAGAAAGAACTTATGCAAACGACTGTGAGTAAAGATGAATTTATCCGAGCAGAGAATCGTGCGTCGACTGCACCAATTGTTTTTAAAATCGTCACAAACAAATCCGATTTAGAGAAGGTATTTAAATTTAGATACCAAATCTATATCGAAGAGATGCATCGATTACAAAAATGGGCCGACCATTCGTTGAAGGTTATTCGTGAGCCACTTGATCGTACCGGAATTATTGTTGCAGCATTTCAAGGTGATGAGGTCGTTGCTACTTGTCGTCTCAATATTTCGCGAGACACGACATTCGATTACGCAGAACTCTACGATTTTGAACAGTTCGAAAAGTTATTTCCGGGTCGAGTGAGTTTCATTACCAAGCTTATGATCAAACCGGAACTTCGAAAGGGAACTCTCTTCATCCGATTTATGAAAGAGCTCTTTAAGATTCTTCGAACCGAAGGTGTTTGTGTAAATGTGATTGATTGTAATGATCACCTTGTGAAGCCGTTTGCAAAGCTCGGCTTTCAGCAATATCAAGAAAAGATCAACCATCCTGAGTATGGTCACGTCACCCCGATGGTTATGTACAACAGAGACGAAGTTTACTTTGAAACTGTTAGATCTCCTTTGTCCGAACTTTGTCGATTCTTTAATGCGATGGAGAAACTTCCCGTATTCGAAGAACCGACCATTGAACCTTCGGTTCCTTTAACAGAAATTTTTCCTGGTCCCGTGAATCAAGTTCAGCTCGCTGTCGCTTAATTAAAAAAAATTAGTCTACGAAAGGATACAAAAATGAAAAAGATCGAAATGATAAAACATGAATGGCAAAAAGCTTTTAACGAAATGATGTCTACCTCAGGATTTCAAAGAATCCAAAAAGGTGAAATGACATCAAAACATTACGAATCAGTCATGCGACAAATTTTTCATCACGCTCGCGAGAATCCGCAAATTCAAGCCTTTGCCACTGCTTTTTTTAGAGGCAAACAACGTGACAGCGTCAAATCATTCTTTAAGCATGCCACGTCCGAAATCGGGCATGATCAGCTTGCTCTAGATGATCTCAATGCAATGGGCGTTGATACTTCTGAAATTCCATACGAAAGACCTCTTCCTGCAACCACGGCTTTGATTTCGTACGCTTACTATCAAATTCAGCATCTTAATTGTATTGGCTACCTAGGTTACCTCTTTCATCTTGAATTTATGCCTACTCAGGCAGGCAAAGGATATATGGAAGCCTTCAAACGAATCGGAATTCCAGAATCAGCCATGAGCTTTATTCAAGATCACGCGACGATTGATATCGGGCACAACGCCTTGATGGAAATCTACGTCGAAAAATTAGTCCAAACCAAAGAGGATCTTGAAGAAGTTATTTACGCTGCTCGAACCACAGCCCGTCTCTACGCTCGCATGGTTGAAGAAGCTTTTGAACAAGCTGACCAGCCACAAGAGTGGGGAATTTCGACCCACGAAGTAGCTGCAGCCTAACCTAACCCAAACCCACAACCGAGCCAAATACCTCCCGCTAAGTTTTCTTAGCGGGAGGCTATTCTTCGTTCACGCGTTTTTCAGACAAAATTAATTCGGTAATCAATTTTAGATATTTTAATGCCGCTTGATCATGCGGCGATCTAATTAAAACCTCTTCGAATTTCTCGAGAGCTTTACCGAAGTTTTTTGATTCGTAATACCGAACAGCATCATCAAAAGGTTTGGCTGTCTCGCTAAAGAGATGAAACTGGCTTGCTTCGTAGATTTCGAAACATGAAATAGGATTTGATTTTCCTTCGGGGGTGATTCTTCCTAAGTAGCGTCTACCGATCTCATCTTTCAGGCCTGATTGCTCGATCGCTTCTTCTGAAGCTACGATAGAAACTCCAAATAATTTTGTGGCTTGCTCAAGACGGGCCGCGGTGTTTACAACGTCGGAGATCGCGGTATTTTGCATTTGATCTTTATATCCGATTGTTCCAAGAGTGACTTTTCCGCAGTTAATTCCGATTCCGATTTTGATTTCAGGAAGTCCAGCATTGTGGCGTTTTAAATTATAGGTGCTCAGTTTGCGTAAGATCGCTAAACCCGCTTCGAGGGCTTTGCCGGATGATTTAGGAAAAATCGCCATAAGCCCATCTCCGATATATTTATCTATAAAACCGTCGTATTCACGAATGACAGGTGCGATATTGGCGAGCACATCATTTAAAAACATAAAGCTTTGCTTGGCCGACATCTGCTCCGCCATTTTTGAAAAACCGCGAAGGTCTAAGAACATAACCGTCATCTCTTTTTCAAGACTTTGTCCAAGACCGAGTTCGGTAATATCTTTAAGCTGAAGCAGATCGATAAACTCCCAAGGCACGAATTTTTTATAGGACTCTGAGAGTTTTTGAAGTTCATGCTGAGCATTCTGAAGAGATGCATAGCGCTGATCTGCGTTCTGAACAGCCGTGAGGGCTTGATCGAACTGGTCTTTAAGATTCAAAAAATAATATCGACCCGTGATAATCCATAAAATTCCCTGAACCAAACAAAGGCCAGTTAAATCCCAGAGTGAAACTTGCTCTTGCAAAACAATAAAAGAAGAAAGTGCAATTGCTGTCGCTAGAGGAAGTAAGAAGTAAGCAACTCTCTTCCAGGGAGAGGATCTTTCGTAGTCGATAGTAATTTCGTAGATAGGAAAATCATTTGCACCCTTAAGCTCAATATAATTTGCGTGAGCAGGAGGTAAATTATGGGTGGTTGGAATTGCAGTGTAATGACCGAGGGTATTCTGAAAAATATTGGGAAAATTCGATCGCAGGGCTCGCTTTTCGGCGTCGTCTAATTCATCAGTCACTGCTGAAAGGCGAAATCTAATTCTCTTTGCACCGCGATTTAAAATTTCAACCTTAGTGACTTTGCTATAAACAGAAGTCAGACGCGGAACCTGTTCATAAATTGTCTCTATCGAAAGAGTATTACTCACCAAGAAGTGAACAATTTTACCGAGAACTTCAGCGGATAGTGATTGAGCTCCAACTTGAAAACAGAGATCGTCTTGTCGTGTTTTTTCTTTACAAATTCTTGTGAAAACTTCGTCGAAAATAACGGAAACAAAATTATTTTCATCTTCTAGGTAATTGAGACTTAACCCTGCTTCTTCACAGACAGATTCTAAATTGATGCGCGGATAATTTTTTCGAAGAAAGGTGAGGTAAGACGTATAGACCTTACAGCTAAAATGCGGTCTCGTGAGCGTTGCGTCGAGTTTAGAATTGATGCGACTTTTCAAGCCGAACCCCCAATATAGTATATCTGCTGCAGAGACTTCGCGGGAACTGGCCTAAGCAGCTGAAAATAGGGGAGTATTTTAGATGGGCTGACTAAAGCCCAGGCAAGACAGCCTTAGGCCGCTTTTTTATAAATGCGACCCTTCCACTCCGAGCGCTTTCCTCTCCAGTATCGGATTGCTGAAGTCCAGGTCATCGCAAGATAAAGCGTTCCAATCAGTGGCATCGCGAATGCCCAAAGTGGGGAGCGTCTGTAAAAATAAAGCGTGGGCATATAAGATTTGATCATACAGTAAAGGCCGATCGCTCCCAAAACTCGCACCCACGCAATGTCGGAAAAAACGGCGATGACCGTAAACCAAAACATGGCAGCCATCACCAGAGTGCACCCAATTAAAATTAAATTCGAATATTTAAGTTGAGTAAAAGCAGAGCGAGCGACCATATTCCAAAGGGGTTTTAGTTCTCCGTATCCACGGTGACTCTTGACTGAGCGACTAAGTCCAATCCAAGTGAGTTTGCCAGACGACTTTATTTTTTGAGCCAAGGTGCAATCATCGATTAGTGCATTCTTAAGGGCGCCGAATCCACCAATTCCATCAAGGGCAGATTTTCTTACGAGAATGCATCCGCCGGCAGCTACTCCTAATTTTGTTCGGGCAGAGTTTCCGACTGAAAATGGATACAAGAGTTTGAAAAAGTAAATGAATGATGGAATCAAGAGTTTCTCCCAGAATGTATGCATTCTGAGTTCAGCCATAATCGAAACTAAATCAAGATTTTCAGTTTTTAGTTTGTGGAGGAGGGTGGCCAAAGTGGCGGGGGCCAATTCGATATCGGCATCGATCAGTAAAATATAGGGAGAGTCGACCCGCTTTCTTCCTTGTTCAAGTGCCCAGAGTTTTCCCGCCCAACCTTCTTCAAGTTCGACTCCTGAAATAATACTTAAGTTTTGTGTCGAGGTTTCTCTGGCAACAGAAGCGGTTCGATCACTTGACTGATCATCTATCAAAATAATTTTAAGATTTCTGCCCTGAGCATTAAGTGCGGTCATTGTTTGACCTATCGCTTCCTCTTCATCTCTCGCAGGAATTAACACGGTAACTTCAGAAATATCTTCGGTAATATCGGGGTTTGCTTCAATTTGTTCTTTGGTGTCCCAGGGACGCCACGGGAGCAGCAAAATACTTATCCATGAGATAGACCCAACGCAGCAAAGACCTAATAAAATGATTTCTTGCACCAGTGCTCTGTAACAATCTTTTGCTGGCGATTCAAATACTTTATCGCAGAAGACTCTGGCTCTAGCCCCTGCTAAAATTAAGCGGTGAAGTCTGAAGACGAGGGGACAATTACTTTAAGCAACGATGCTGCTGCCCCCACTAAAATCGCCGAAAAACTAGATCCGCTTGTTGGGCGAGTGATTGGTGGCCGATTCTCTATTATCGAGAAAGTTGCTCGTGGCGGAACCGCCGTGGTCTATAGAGCTCTTGATAAATCACTTAATCGCGAAGTTGCTATTAAGGTTCTTCACGAACATCTCGAAAACCGCAAAGAAGTCGTCGAGCGTTTTCGCAAAGAAGCCCTAATCATTGCGAGCTTGAGGCATCCGAATATTCTTATCGCTCATGATTTTCTCGATTTTGAAGGACGTACCATTCTTGTTGTTGAATTCATGCCCGGAATGACTCTTTCAAATCTCGTTAATTCTGTTCAGATGATTCCCGAAGATATCGTGCTTATGTTGGCCAACGAAATTTTGTTGGGACTTAATGCAGCTCATGAAAAAGGAATTGTTCATCGAGATATTAAGCCCGCCAATGTGTTAGTTCATCCTGATCGTGGAGTAAAAGTTTCTGATTTCGGTCTCGCAAAAGCCGTCGGGGTTGATGAGCAAATTACCAAAGAAGGGGTCTTTGTGGGCACTCCCAGTTTTTCGTCGCCTGAACAGATCGAAGGACGCCCCATCGATAATCGAAGCGATATTTTTAGCTTGGGCCTTACTATGTATATGCTGGCCACTCGCACTCATGCTTTTAAAAACAAGGGCGACTCAACCACTGCAGTCTGGAATAAAACATTAAAAGGCAGCTTCGAGTCTGCAAGAGAAAGAAACCCCGAGCTGAGCAAGCCCTTTGAAGCGATCGTCAATAAAGCTCTCGAAATTAATGCGGATCGTAGATACGCCTCAGCCGAAGCAATGATTAAAGATGTAGAAAAACTTTTAAAAGAGAGAAGAGTTTATCCCTATCATACTGTTCTTAAAGAGTTTCTAAAGAATCCGCATGATCTGACCAAATTTGCTAACCGCTCTATTGAAGCAAAAAGAAAAGAGAGATTATTTAAATGGACAGCACTAGGGTTTATCGTCGGACTTGTTTGTTTAAGTTCGGGATATTTTGCTTTCAAAAATATGAATAAAAAAAGTTCGGCGCTTAAATCTCTTGAGAAGATTAAACCTCATCCGATCACTCCGATTCTAGTGACACCAGATCCGAAGGTACAAAAAGTAGTTGAGGCGGCTCAAGCTGAGCCTTCGGCGCCGTCAAAACCTGCTAAATTAGCAGTAGAGTCATTGCCTGTCTCTCGCTCTCAAGGAGTCGTTAGAACAGCGGTTGATCTTAAACTAAAATCATTGGTGGTTTTAGATCCCGAGGCTCCTCAACCCGGATTTAGATTTCGTTGGAGTGAGGGAGGAGATTTTATTATTTCGACAAATGAAAAGATGGAGTCCCCGATAGATCAGGGACAATCGTTTCAACGGTTTTGGGATGTTAAATCCTTTATCCCTGGCAAATATTTTTGGAACGGTGGGATTCAGTCTGGAGAATTAAATGTCGAATCTTTTGTAGGCTATCGCTCCCGCCAACAGAAATCTAAAAGAGTAATGGCACTCACATCAAATGTTGAAGAAGTTGATCTTACATTGAATCCATTTAGTGAAGAAATTGGGTTGAGTTGGGATGCTGGCCCCCGTGCTTCTCAGTACAAAATTGAGCTCGCGAGTGATCCTAATTTTAGAACGGTATTTGCCACTCAAATTTTAGAGATCAAAAATTGGGTGGTTCAAAAAAATTGGGAGCAAGATCAAATTATTTACTGGAGAACTTCTTATCTTGATGACCAAAAAAATATATTTTTCGTCGATCCGGTCCGCAGAATTAATCTCATTTTAAACGGCCGATCTCTTTACGACGACGTGGTCTTTGGCCAAGAAGAAAAGCCTGACGCTGTCGTCATAAAAGCTTTAGGCCCAGATCGCGGTCAATGGGCATGTTCATCCATTTCAGAAGATACAACGACAAGAGAATGGATTGAACTTACTTCAGATAGGCTATTCTTTTATGGTGAAATTCCTTTAACGCCTCGAGCAAAGTGGCTTGCCTGCCGCCATGAAGAAGAGGATGGCGTTAAATATTTTATTAAAAATTTAAACTGAAATCCTTAGTCTTACTCGCTTCACTTCGCTAGTATGAAAAATTGTGAAACAATCATTCATTCTCATAAGTCTTATTTATTTTTTTTCTTTAGGAACCAAAGTATTTGCGGATTCGGATATTCTTGAAAGGGTGGATGTAGCTGGAAACGAATCCACTTCGACTGAAACGATTATTGAATTAAGCGGCCTTGAACAAGGTCAAGAAATCACAAATGTCATTTTAGAAAATGCTCGAGCCGCAATCGCATCCTCTGGCGTCTTTGAATACGTAAAACTTTTTAATCGAGCGGGCGGCAGTCAAAATCATCGAGTGGTTATTTTTGAAGTGAAAGAAAAAATGACTTGGTTTGCTGTTCCAATTTTCTCTTATTCGCAAACAGGATTTTCAGGCGGTGGTGTGATTGGCGAGCAGAATCTTTTTGGTCGTCTAAAAAAAGGCGCCATTTTCGCTGACTGGGGCCCCGATATTCGAAGAGCGGCTTTGGGTTATAGAGATCCGGGAGTGCTTGGTAGTCGTCTGACTCTTTCTATTGATGGAATTTACCGTCTTGATGATATGGATGAGTACTCTGAGCGTCGTTCGTTTAGAGAGGTTCGTGCTGTTGAATTTGGTGGAACATTTCTTCCTGGAATTAGGTGGACGCAAGAAGTTACGACGTCCCTCGGCCTTTACTATAGAAGAGTTCGAGAGTATGAGCGCAAAGTTATCAGTCGATTAAGAGATCCTGTCAACGATGAGGGCAACGATATCGCCGTACTGGTTCAATTTGATTTTAAACATTCAAAAAATTATAACGGACTTCTCGATGGTACAGAACTCACTCTTTCAAGTCAGTTTTCGGATGATCGCTACTTCAGTGATTATGATTATCTAAAGCAGCTTCTTTATTTGCATCACGGATTTACCTTCTGGAAGAACAGAGCCAATTTTGTGACAAAGGCGTCAGTGCAGTTAGGAAAAACTTTGCCGTATTATATTGAGCTTATGTCGGGTGGAGCTCAAAACTTGCGCGGGTATGTAAATCGTCAATTTAGAGGCGATACAAAATATGCTTTTAACCAAGAATTTATGTTTCCTGTATTTGACTTCAGTCGTTTTATTGTTCGAAGCAATTTATTTTGGGATAGTACGGCTATTTATTTTAAAGATCTTAAAGATGAAGACGGCAATGCATTTAAGCGAGATAAATGGAAGAACGGTGTGGGCATCGGACTTCGATGCTATTTAAAGGGCGTTGCAATTCCTTTGTTTGGTCTTGATTTTGCTCGTGGCCTTGAGGACGGAGCATTTGCTTGGTACCTGAATGTTGGCGCTGTGTTTTAATTTATTCTTGAGAACAATCTTCAGCAGCGTTGCTTGATTCGGTAATCGTTTCACTGAGCAATCCCGACTCTAAGCCAGAGATATTGTCGGGAAGGTCGAGAACTTTAGTCTCTTGAAAGCTCGGCTTGCTTAATCGCAAAAGCTGTCGGCTAGCGGGACTTTCGATTAGGACTCCAAGCTCATTAACGCTAATTCTGCCAGGATTAAAATCGATTGAAATTTTATTGGGAGTTAGCTGTCTTTTAAAAGCTTGCGTCGTGGGACTTAAAGTAAGTTGTTCTAGAGTATTTGAATTCTTAGTCGTAAGATAAAATGTTTCGCCCTCTCGAGCGATACTCTGAGGCTCTCCGCTAATAAAGTATTTAATGGTCTCTGAAAAAGTTTGTCCGTCGCGAGAAAATCCAAAAGCAATTTCTGGCGAACTTGAGGAAGAAACTTGGTAGGTCATAGCCATGGCTGCTCCCTCACTAGAGGATGGTGTGGTTAAGCCGTATCCAAAAAGCTTTACTGTGCCCGAAACTAGAGGATCGAATTTTGTTCTTATGTTTCCGGAATATTCGAAGAGCGCAATTCGGGGTTCATCACTTAAAAGTCCGTAAAAACTTCCTGAGCTATTTAAGGCCAGGGCTCGCACATTGACGACCAAATCAAGTGCAGGGGTAGGGGCTCCTTGTGAAGGAAAAGGCAAAAGGTTTTTTAAGTTCGAATATGCAATCCAGTAACGACTTCCGTCATAAATTAATTTTTCAGGAATAAACGTAAGATCGTATTCTGCGGTTCTTTCAAATTTGCTGTCTTTGTAGGTGAGCAATATAAACTTATTAGGATTTGAGGTAAGAACGCCAATCGAAAGGGCCGAATCTGAGGTTTTAATCTGAGCAAAATCAACGGGAGTTCCTTTAAGATCAAACTGAGCACCACGTTGAAACTCTAAAGCTGAGGAGGAAGTTTTTTTATAAATGGCAATCTGTTTGGTATTGATGGTCGTGATCAAATAATAATCAATAATGCGCGTTGTTTCAGCAGCTCTGTTTAGGCTGGTGTTGGCAGGGCATTTGCCGACAGTCTCTTCGCCGCTGCATCCTGCGAGTAAAAAAAGCGACAAGACAGAGACGAACGGGTAAGTGCTTGATGGTTTTTTGAGGCAGGCTTTAAGTTTTAAACAACGCATAAGCATATGATTTGGCTCTCTTGATAGACTTTTTATCCAAGAATCGAGCCAACTTATGTGGTTTGTAAGTGATTGAAATGACTTGATTTTTAAGGGAATGCATACGGACTGGGCCGCATAAATGCACAGTCCGTATGCAATAAGGTCATAGTGATGGGCTTAGACCTCTGTGGGCATTTTGTTCTAAACGGCTAATTCTCTCTTCAAGGTCTGGGTGAGTTGAAAGCAATTTTAACCACGAGTTTTTTGAAGAAATTTTAAGACTCGCCAAGGCGGGAGCTTGTTGTGCATCAATTTCATCTTCGTTGCCAGTATGATAGATGCGCTTTAGTGCTTCGAGTGCTGAGATCATTTGCCCTCGGCCTGCTAGGTTCGCTCCTCCTGCATCAGCTCTAAATTCTCGTTGTCGCGAAAAGAATGCGACGACAAACATTCCTAAAAATCCTAGTCCTAACTCAAGAGCGAGAGTGACCGCAAACTGGACCATTGGTCGTCTTTCTTCTTCAACGAACTGACTTGCCCCCCAGGCCAAAACTCTTGCAAGAAACATGACAAAAGCATTCACGACACCTTGAACTAAAGTCATCGTCACCATATCTCCATTGCTAATATGGGCAACTTCGTGAGCGAGAACTCCTTCGACTTGGTCAGCATTCATTTTTTCAAGAAGCCCAGTTGAGACGGCTACCAAGGCTCGGTTTTTGGTGGGTCCAGTCGCAAAAGCATTAACTTCTGGGCTTTCATAAAATCCTACCTCAGGCATTACTTTAAGGCCGGCCTTTCGAGAGAGTACATACACGGTTTCAAGAAGAGTTTTCTGAGAGCCTGAGGCTTCTTCGGGTTTAATGACCGTAACCCCCATCATCCACTTAGCCATGATCCGAGAGAGAGCGAGCGATACAAAAGCGGCCCCAAAGCCCCAAATGAGACAGAAGATGGCGAGGCTTTGAATATCTAATTGCCTGCCCGACCAGGAGGGCGAGATTCCTAAGACGGAGAGAATAATTGAAATAGTCGAAACAATAAGAATGTTAACAGCAACAAATAGAAATATTCTTTTTGCGATTTTCATTTAATAACTCCTTTTTGGATCGAGAAACACTCGTCCATTTGTTTCATTTTCTCTAAAATCATGCTTTTATCAAATAGATAAAGAATCACTTATACATTGTAAAAAGCGAATCAAGATTACGGGGAGGCCCTTGTGGAGAATTGGTTAAACTACCATCATTTATTTTACTTTAAGACCATAGCAAATGAGGGGGGAGTTGCCAAAGCTGCTCAACGCCTCCGATTGGGGCAGCCTACGCTGAGTGCTCAGCTTAAACAGTTTGAAGAGAATTTAGGCATTAAGCTTTTTGAGAGGAGTCATAAGCGACTCGTACTGACCGAAAGTGGACGGGTCGCTCTTGAGTATGCCAATGAGATTTTTCGCATGGGTTCTGAAATGGTCGAAGTTCTTCATGATCGACTGACTCCTACTCGAACAGATGTTCAACTCGGAGCACTTGATTCGGTTCCCAAGCAGCTCATTTATAGTTTGGTGAAGGCGGCTTATGAAGTCTCACCTTGTAGTGTTTCGGTTCTAGAGGGCCCTGATGATCATCTGCTTCGGGAGCTTTTGGCGCATCGTATTGATTTGGTTTTGACGAACCATCTTCCTCCAATTTCAGATTCTCGAAAAGTTTATAGTCGGAAACTGGAGCGAATGTCAGTGGTGGTCTGCGGGTCTCCTAGATTTAAAGATTTGAGAAGGGATTTTCCCTATTCGCTTTCGCAGAAACCATTAGTCATGCCGACAAAGCACAGCAAACTTAGGCATGACTTAGATCATTATTTTGAAACAAATAATATTCAGCCCGACATTATCGCAGAAACTCAAGATACCAGCCTTCAGAAGATTCTAGGGGCTCAGGGGTTAGGGTTAATTCCTATTGCTGAGCCAGCGGTTGAAGCCATGTTGAAGTCAAAAGATTTAATTCAAATTGGAACTCTCGAAGGAGTGTATGAAGAATTGTATTTAATGGCAGCCTCTCGAAAGATTGTAAATTCAGTTTCAAGCCATCTCCTTAAAAATTTTAATTTTGATACTTAAAAATAAGTCTATTCGAGCTCTTGAAGTAATTTAGTTTCGTCCCAAATTTCAATGCCGAGTTTTTTTGCTTTTTCAAGTTTGCTTCCGGCATCTGCTCCTACAACTAAGACGCTGGTTGTCTTTGTGACAGATGACTGAGTTTGTCCGCCAAGATTTTGAATTTTTTCTTCGGCTATTGTGCGGTTCATTGAATTTAATGTTCCAGTAAGGACAAAGCTTTTTCCGGAGAACTTTCCTTTTTTGGGGGCGATCACTTCAAACTCAAGAATTTTATTGAGACGTAAAATTTCATCCTTATTTTTTTTTGCAAATTCTAAGATCGATATGGCTACAGTATCCCCCACGTCCTCAACTTTAAGGAGCTGATCTTGGGTAAGCGATAGGAGACCTTTTAGATCATTAAGGTTTTTTGATAGTTTTTGAGCGAGTGTTTCACCCACATGCAAAATCCCTAAGCCAAAAAGTGCGCGAGCAAGTGTAGTTTTTTTTCGACTCTCAATAGACTGCAGCATTTTTTTTGCGAGCGTTGGGCCCATTCGTTCGAGACTCATCAATTGATTTTCGGTAATTGAAAATAAATCCGACGGGTTTTTTACCCAACCCTTTTCGATAAATTGTGCGATCCACTGAGGCCCAATGCCTTCAATATTAAGAGCGTCTTTTGAGGCAAAATGAATAATGCGACCTTCAGTCTGAGCCGGACAAGTATGAGTGTTGGGGCAGCGTCTTCCCACCATTCCCTCTGTTTTTACAACTTTGCTTCCACACGAGGGGCAAGCTTCTGGAAATTTAAATTTTTTACCATTTTTTGCTGCCGTTTTGATGCTGATGACTTTCGGAATGACATCACCTGAGCGAACGACATTCACCGTATCGCCAATATTTATTCCGAGGCGTTCAATTTCATCTTCATTGTGTAAGCTTGCAGACGACACTATTACTCCACCAATTTCAACTGGAGTTAAAACGGCAACAGGAGTGAGAGTTCCGGTTCTGCCCACTTGAACATCAATATCTTCTAAGCGAGTGGAGGCGATGGGAGAGTCAAATTTATAGGCGATTCCCCAGCGTGGGTGATTGGATGTGAATCCAAGCTCTTCCTGAATTCTAAATTCGTTTACTTTAACGACGAGTCCATCGATCTGATAGGCGAGTTTCTCTCGTCGTTTAGCGAGAGCCTCATAATAATTCTGAACTTCCTTTAAGTTTTTGCAGATTCTATTTTCAGGATTAACTGGCAGACCTTCGCTATCAAAAAAATCGAGCAATTCTTGCTGAGTCGTTGCTGTACAATCGAGAGGTAATCCTACTGAATAGCAGAAAATCTTAAGGGGACGTTTGGCTGTGATTGTCGGATCAAGTTGCCTTAAACTGCCGGCTGCAGCATTTCGAGGGTTAGCAAATAAAGATTCTTCCTCTTTGGCCCGCTCGATATTTAGTTTTTCAAAATCTTTAATTTCCATAAAGATCTCGCCCCGCACTTCTACTGAAAGAGGGTGCTTTAATTCTTTGGGGATTGATTTTAGTGCTCGAATATTCTGAGTGATATCCTCGCCCACACTTCCGTCACCGCGAGTACTTGCCTTGGCGAGCTTGCCTTTTTCAAAAACAAGCTCGACCGCCAGCCCATCCATTTTGGGCTCAACCATATAAGACCATTTTGAAGATCCATTTGTGTCTTCACTTACCCCCATAAATCTCTTCATTCGCTTTTCGTAATCTTCGAGATCTTCAAATGAGAAGGCATTATCGAGACTTAGCATTTTAACAGAATGTTTGACCTTGGCGAAATCAGCGCGTGGTTTTGCCCCGACTTTATGGGTGGGAGATTGGGTGCTATCAAGTATTGGAAACTTTTTCTCCAGAGATCTCAGTTCTAATTTGAGTCGATCATATTCGGCATCTGATACAGAAGGTTGATCGTTTTCATGGTACTCACGATTATATTGATTAATGAGCTTTCTTAGTTCATCAACTCTCTCTTTCGACTTTTGATCAGGCTTGCTCAGCTCAAAAACCTCCTAAAGTTAAGCACTTAACAATCAATGCCTCTAAATATTAATTTCTTGTATACTGAACGTAGGAAGGCTCTGAAAAGCTATAAAAGCTTGACAGTTTCGGAATGCCTCCTTAAATCACATAGAAGGTTTAAGTACTTTTCTCATTCACTCCCTAAGGAACCATCTTAAAAGTTAAGACTCTTAAATAAAAACTAATTCAGAAAGAAAAATTCATGTCAAAGTCTAATCCCGACTCAGGCGATACTGGCCCCAAACAAGTTGTTGAAATCGATGTTGCTCCCCGCGCAGAACGTGGTGGTGGAGGCGGCGATCGCGGCGGTGACCGTGGCGGAGGTCGCCGAAAACCATTTCAAAAGGGTGGACGCAGGGGCGGGGGTCGAAGCAGCGGAGGCGGCGGAGATTTTAGACGACCAGCTCATCCTTCGCATTTTGATGTTCCTGAGGTATTCCCCCCTGATGAAGAGCTAGCAATGCCTGAAAGCTCCGGTGGCGATGAAGTTAATGGAGGCGAACTGCCTTCAGCAGATGTTCAAAATTTAAATGGTGAAGGCGCTGCGATTTCTCAAGGTTCTCAAAGTACTCTTCATATGAAGGACCTTAAAGCTAAGTCCGCTGTGGATTTAGTTACCATGGCCGAAGGTCTTGGTATTCAAAATGCAAGCTCGCTTCGAAAACAAGATCTTATCTTTTCGATTCTTAAAGCCAGCTTGCGACAAAATGTTGCTGTTTATTCAGAAGGCGTTCTTGAAGTCTTGCCTGATGGCTTTGGCTTTTTAAGATCTCCTGACTTTAACTATTTGCCTGGTCCTGACGATGTTTACGTTTCTCCTTCGCAAGTTCGACGATTTAATTTGCGAACAGGCGACACCGTAACTGGTGAAATTAGACATCCCAAAGAAGGCGAACGTTATTTTGCTCTTCTCAAGGTAGAGTCGATTAATTTTGAAGCACCTGAAAAAGCGCTTCATAAAGTTTTATTCGATAACCTCACTCCGCTTTATCCCAATAAGCAAATTAAGCTTGAAGTGGCTCACGACAATTTCACTGGGCGTATCATGGATTTGCTCTGCCCGATCGGAAAAGGTCAGCGGGGATTGATTGTTGCATCTCCTCGAACGGGTAAAACAATTATTCTTCAGAATATCGCGAATTCCATTTCAAAGAATCATCCTGAAGTGAAGATGATTGTTCTTTTGATTGATGAGCGACCTGAAGAAGTCACCGATATGCAAAGAAGTGTTAACGCTGAAGTTGTTTCATCGACCTTTGACGAGCCCGCTCAGCGTCACGTTCAGGTGGCCGAAATGGTTATTGAAAAAGCTAAACGACTTGTTGAGCACGGAAACGATGTAGTTATTCTCTTGGATTCTATCACTCGTCTGGCCCGTGCTTTTAATACTGTGGTTCCTCCTTCCGGAAAGATTCTTTCTGGTGGTGTGGATGCCAATGCCCTTCATAGACCGAAGCGATTTTTCGGCTCGGCCCGTAATATCGAAGAGGGAGGAAGCCTTACTATTATTGCCACCGCCCTTATTGAGACTGGTAGCCGTATGGACGAAGTCATTTTTGAAGAATTTAAGGGTACGGGTAATATGGAAGTCGTTTTGGACCGTAAACTGGCTGATAAACGCATTTATCCAGCAATTGACATCAACAAATCAGGTACTCGAAAAGAAGAATTACTACTGGAATCTACAGTCCTTCATCGTGTATGGGTTTTAAGAAAGTTATTGGCTCCTCTGTCACCAACCGACAGTATGGAGTTCATTTTGGATAAGATCCAAAAGACTAAGACGAATAAAGAGTTTTTAGAGAGCATGAATCAGTAAGCTCTCGGAGGTCGAAGTAGTATATGAAAGAAAATATTCATCCTAATTATGTTCCTGCAAAAGTAGTCTGTAACTGTGGAAATGAATTCGTCACTGCGTCGACCAAGTCTCATATCCACGTAGAAATCTGTAATGTTTGCCACCCGTTTTATACTGGTTCGGTAAAGCTTATGGATACTGAAGGTCGTATTGAGAAATTTAAGAAGAAATACGCCGCAGCTTCTAAGAAATAAGTGAAAGATCGACTTCAGACGGTCATTGACCGTTTTCAGCATCTTACTGCAGAGCT
>CAZRLF010000039.1:0-16377 GCA_964601045.1 uncultured Bacteriovoracaceae bacterium | reverse complement strand
TCCAGACCGGCGGCGTCATCACCAGCGCGGTTTATTCGCGAACCTGAAGATAATCTCTGCAAGGCTCGCGCAAATGCTTTTGCACTATTTTGTAAATTTCTCTGTGCAGTTAACGAAAGTATGTTTGTATTTATTCTTAAGCCCATGATCTAGTTCTCCTTGGTCCTATTCAAATCTTAAAACTCTAAACAACCGTGTTTAAAAAAAAGCTGCTCAATGGTTTTTGAACATCGTCACTTTCTTCAAGTGATTTAAGTGCCTTCGTCAGTTCTTCGAGAGAAAGCTTTACGACAATGACTTCTGATTTAGGATCGTAAAGCCGAACGATGACTTCGCCACTTTCGGAATCCATCGAAAATTCAGCACTACCTTGCTGCTCGACCCCGTAAACATCTTTGAGTCGCTCCCCCAACATTTGGAGTGCAGAATTCTCCTCGTGTACTTCAAGTAATGCTTCTGAGACCTCCTCGATTGTGAGTGAGGCGAGAGCTTTTTTTCCTTTGTGATTGAGCCCTTTTCCCTTCCATCGACCTGACGAAGAGTAACCGCCCATTCCTTTTACGTGATCCATCTCTTTACTTCCTTTACTCATCACTTAAAGACGGCGTTGTCCGAAGTGATGCAAGCTCATCGGCCAACTGACGCGGTGGGTTACTCTTTTTTTTTAAGAGCATTGAATAGTTTTTTGATACGCGAGTTTTTTCGCCAACTTAGAAAGATAACAAAATCTTTATGACGCACCGCTTCTAACCGAATAAAAGCACCCTCATAACTGCCCTCAGTTCTTAAAAATGACACGGGATAACCCCTTTAATTGCCTTGCTTTTTAGTTTTGACTGAGAACAGCAATTAATGCATCGTGTCATCTCTCCGAGTTCCTATCAGAATTCGGAGCTTTTAAGGGTTTTAAGGAATGATTCGGATATTTAGTTTTTCTTTAATATTAGTTTCTCTCATTGCTCAATATGCTCACGCCTCAACATCTCAAGACTGTCTCATTGCTATTGAACAACTGCCTCAACACTTTCCCGCCGACTTATCGCAAAGACTTCGCCAACCAACTTTAAGTTACGAGCAATTCGTTGAACAAGCCGAACACCGATCACGAGAGACCGCGCTTACTCCAACTGGTTATGATCTTGATGCTGACTTAAGTCGATCGAGACACTGGATCGGTCATCGAGGACCTCAAATGCTTCAGGACCTTCTGCCCGAAGGCGTTTCGTTTATTAATCATCAGCTCATTAACCCTATGGAAGCCGGGGTTGTTAAAACAGATAATGGTGAATTTGTTTCGTTACGTCTTGAAATGGCTTTTCAAGATAAACTTCTAGGAACGAATATTGGGGTCAGAAGAACAGCTCTCGTCGATAACTTGAATCGAGAACTACAAGGTCAGCAGAAACTTTTAGTCAGTAAAGATGTACGGGCTGTTATTGTTTGGCTTCACGGTGGGGGAACTCGAACCACTGGTTTTCATGTGGGCGCTCAAGCTCTCAATCATTTTGCCTCATCTGATATTGATGTCTTTACGCTCGACGCTCCCTGGCATGGCGAAGGCCCTCGAACTTTTTTTAAAACAGATCGCGAATATTTTGAATGGCTCAGAGCTATCGTCAAAAAATATATTGCCCCCAGCGGCGCTCCTATTTTTCTTGTCGGTCACTCAATGGGGGGACAAGAAGCTGATCGCTATATGCGCCTCTATCCTAAAGACGATCTAATGACAGGAGTCATTCCTCTCTCTTTTGTCCCTGATATGAAGCCTGGTGGAAACGCCATTGAACGACTAGATGCCGCACCCGGACTGACTCAAGCATTGCGGGATCCTATGCTCGCCAAAAAAATTGCCCACCAAGATATTAAGCTTAGCCAAGATCTAATGAAGCAGAATAAAATTTCGCCCCTAGGAATTTGGTTCGAAACTTTACTCTCGGTAAGCAATGATTGGGAGAACCCCGAACATGAGGGACGCGATTATATACCTGCCCTGGGAATTATAGGAGAATTTGACTGGCTATATGTCGGCAAAGAAAAACTTTTTAAAGACCATTTTCAAAAATTAAAAAATACAGAATTTTTTACTCTTGGTGTCCACCCTAATATGAAAGGTGTGCAAGTTCCAACTGGCCATCTCATTTTTGATATTAAAGAGGATTTAGTATTTTGGAAAATGCGTGAATTTATGTCTCGAATTGCTGGCAAAGATCTCTCCCCTCTACCCGAAGATCAACGCCGTAAAAATCTGCCTCTCATTGGAAGTCTCGTTCAAGCTTACGCCAATAATCTTGCATTTCGAGAATTTACGCGAAGTTTTCTGACTCATCGAAGAATTCCAAAAAATCCTGGTGAGATTCAAATACTCAGCGATAAAGCCTCTCTATTATTTAAATGGTTGAGAGAATACGAAATCTGGAAGAAGCGAGAAGATAGAGAAGCTCAAAATGCAGCCAAAAATGGAATTTCAAGAACACCCGTTGCATTGCCGCCCCTTGCCTGGGAAAACCCGCTATCACCAGAAGAAGTTCGAGCAACTCATACAAAATTAATGGGCATTATTAATGGAACAGGAATTGATCCTGCTCATAAGCATGCCGACTTAGGAAGAAGTATTCTAGATAGACTTAGCCTTGAAGAAAAAGCTCTCAAAATATTTTCAGACGAAAGACGCAAAGCTAAGGTTGATCTTATTCAGTCACAAAATAATCTACGAGTGATTGAAAAATCCATTGACGAGAAAATAGCGCAAACAAGAAGCCAAGGGCCAAAAGCTCTTATTGAATTAGATCGTAAACTAGATGAAGCTTTTGAAAATTTACAAAGTGAATACTCCGCAGTTGAAGTCGAAATAGATCGATTTTATCGAACTGCATTGAGTGACGGGGTAGCAAGTCTTGAACCAGAAGAAACTCATTTTGACGAGCAAATCAAATCGGCCTTCAATAAATTTGGTGCAGCCTCCGAAAAATACCAGCGAGCCGTGATTGAACACCATGACAGAATTCGAGAAATTGCACTTCGGGGAGATTTAGGAAATGAAATTGCTGAAAAATTCAGACAGCTTCGACAAGCTGAAGCCGTTCTTGAAAGTACGAGCCTGCGTTCAAGCGAGCTAGAACAAAAGTACGTTGCTACAGAAGATCGAGTGAGCGCTTTAAGAGAAGAACTGACTCGTTTGTTTCATCAAGACTGGTTTAAAATCGAAGAAATCCCCTTGTCCTCGATTCTGGCTGCACCGGCCCTCATTCAAGATCCATCGGAGAACACAAAGCAAGCGAGATGGCAGCTATTTGAGACGCAACTTAAACAAGCCTGGCAACGTTGGCTCAGTCTAAAGCGCGAAAGTTCCAGTAAATCTGAGATTTCAATCCACTAGAGATTTTATATATAAATAAATTTAGTTTGTGTTGATTGAACTTTAGTTCAATCCCGTATATGAAAGCGTCCAATGTTTGCGTTTCGAGCTCTTCATATTCGAGTGGTTAACCCAGAAGGCGTTTGCTTAACTGAAACACAGTCCCCTCTCTTAAAGTCCCTTTCTATTAAAAACTTATCTCAGAAAATCCACTTAGATAGATTTTGCCGAGATAATCTAAGTCCTATTCATATTGAACAAAAAGCAAACGCGTTTTCGGTATCACTTACAAAAGATATCCAAATTGAAGGAATTCGGATTTCCGCATCCGAATCTCTTGAGACTTCTCGAATGACTTACGAGTGGAAAAGCATTCCTTCAGCTCTTAAGTTAATTCTACCCAACCGCTCAACAATTTATATCAACTCAAGTTCGGTCACGATTTATGACTTTCTCGCCAAAGCATCTCCGATACTTTTTGCGCTCGGTTTACATTTTCTGATATTAATTGCAGCACTTCTACCTCTGACAACTAAAATTGATCAGCCCAAAAAAATTAGTATCGATTTAATCTCGCCTTCAAAGCTTGAAACCCTCAATAAAATAGACTCAAAAACCTACACTCAGAATCTGATCGATGACTTTCATATCAGTTCAAAAAAGTCATCACGAAAGAAAAATCCGAACGTGCGTCGAGTTGCAAATCGAAATGCATTTTCAAAAAGGGTAAGTTTTTCTCAGTCGACTTGGAACGTAGATAATATTGAGACAAAAAAACTAACGACTAAACTCAATCTTACCGAAAATCAAATTCGATCTGCGCTCTCCCAGATATATCCTGATCTTAAAAATTGTTACGAAAAATCTCTCAGTATCGATGCCGGGCTGAGGGGACAACCTCAACTCACTTTAAACATCAACTCCAACGGAGAAGTGGCCGACGTTCTCTTAGCCCATCTTTCGGCCCGCCCAGAAATAACTCAAAAACTTCGATTTTGTTTCGTTCAGGTCTTGGCGAAACTCAAATTACCCAAACCCAACCAAGCGTTTCAGGTCGTTCAAACTCTGGTTTTGAATCACTAGTGTTTAGGAAGACTCCAATTCACCATGCGTGAAAGAAATGTATAGTGAGTCATATCTAAATGAATAGGAGTTACTGAAATTTTATGTTGAGCCGCAGCTTCACAGTCTGTGCCAGGATCTAGTTGACTGTCAACTTTAGGTCCACCGATCCAATAATATGGCTTACCACGAGGATCAATCTTCTCCTCAACCACATCACTGTAAACTCGCTTACCCATTCGAGCGAGTACGGAACGTCTTTCACCAACGGGCGTTTCACTCGGCACGTTGACGTTGAGAACCGAAGCCGGAGGCAAGCCATGTTTCATCACTTCTCCAGCTAAAAAAGCTGCAAAATCAGCCGCAGCTTCGTAATGAAACTCATCATTTGCCGTGGGAATCGCCGAGACAGCAATCGAAGGAATTCCTAGAAGAGCTCCTTCGAGTGCTGCAGCAACTGTACCAGAATAAGTAACATCATCACCAAGATTTGCGCCTCGATTTATCCCGCTTACAATAATATCAGGCTTTCGCGGCATAAGCTTATTAGCGCCAATCGACACGCAATCGGTCGGAGTTCCGTCGACCATAAATTCATTGGGCCGTTTATCAACTCGCTTCACTCTTAAAGGGCGATGTAGTGTAAGAGCATGACCCATCGCCGATTGCTCACGATCGGGAGCAACAACCCAAACATCTCCGATTGTTCTTAATTTGTTTGCCAGAGTTTTTATACCGTCAGAGAAAATTCCGTCGTCATTCGAAACCAAAATTAGCACTCATCACTCCTTTTTCTTAATCTAACATGAGCACGCGATTCGAACTACCATAGAGCTGCTCAATCTCCGTTTTGTAGTTCTGAAGAACCACCTGTCGTTTTACTTTTAGCGACGGAGTGAGTTCTCCTGAGTCAGTGCTCCAAGATCTCTTGACACAGCCCAGACATCTAATTTGTTCATGAATAGGCAATCGAGAATTCACGAATTCAAGATGTTGAGTCAAAATTCGCTCATCAACCCCCTCCTTTTCAACAGAAGCTACTGCAACACAATGAGCTCGGTTTTCTCCTACCACCAGCACCTCACGAATTCCTGCATAGCTCTTAAGCAAAAGCTCAATGGGCATAGGCGCAATGTATTTACCGTTCGAAGATTTAAATAGACTTTTCTTGCGATCAGTAATTCTCAGATTTTTATTTTTATCCAATACGCCGATATCTCCGGTATAGAACCACCCTTCTTTTAAAGCTTCACTCGTTAAGTCGGGTTTTTTGTAATATCCCAAAAAATGAAAAGGAGCTCGAATACAAATCTCTCCATCAGCCATTATTTTTAGTTCGACACCTCGGTAGGCTTGCCCCACAGTTCCTCGGGCTTCATTGCCTTTTAAATTAAAAGTCGAAACACAGAGAGTTTCTGTGAGTCCATAAGCTTCATGCAAAGTTAAATTCCAATGATCAAATTTATTGAAAATAGATTCAGAAAGCTTTGCCGCTCCCGAAATTGCTAACCTACATTTTTCAAGTCCGATTTTTCTTTTAATAAAATACCCCAAAAGAAAAGGCCTTAAGAAGAATGGAATGTATTCTAAGCGCCGTTTCAAAAGTTGATTTGATCTCAATTCTTTATCCACCTTGGCTGCGATGGCTTCCCAAACACGAGGCACTGCAAAAAAAACTGTGGGTCGAGTCTGTGGCAAATAACCAATAGCTCGATCGACCCTATCAATAATTGTCATAGAGGCTCCGCTGTAAAGACAGCCAAACTCCACCAAAATGCGTTCAGCAACATGAGAGAAGGGCAAATACGAAAACAATCGGTCGCGAGGACTTAATCGGATTTTTTCTAATGCGGATTGAACGGCCAATTGAATATTTTTTAAGCTATGAACAACGCCCTTTGGATCGCCACTTGTTCCGCTTGTATAAATCAATGTGCATATTTCTGCTGGGCCAGCGGGACGAGGTTGAATTTGCACAGCAGGCTTTAGTGCAGATTCAATATCACCGAATCGAATCTGCTTTACTGGAATATCTTTAGCTGGCTCGTCACAAAAAATTAAGTCCGCCTCAGAGTCCTCTAAAATTTTTTTTATTTCGTCGGGATGGCTTTGAGAAAAAAGCGGCACTGAAACTAAACCTAGAGTGATTAAGCTCCAATCAATAAGAACCCATTCAAGACTATTGCGTCCGATGAGAACCACTTTAGCTCCCTTCTTTAAATGTAGGCCCTCTACAAAGTTTACATAACTCTTAAAGCGCTCATAAATTTCGCTCCAAGTAAAATGCATAAATTGATCAAAAACTTGATCGCCAAGCTTTAGAACCGAAACCGCTCGAATATGGGGCTTTGTCTGCGCCCTGCGATTTAGTACCTCATGCGGAAAAAATTGCGTCTCATCCCCCATCAACCATAATTTAGGTCTCTCGCCCTAAAATTGCAATTCTAAGGGCTTGATAAGGCTATGGAATTTAGGACTCAGGCCGCTTGACATTCACTAATTAAAACAATTGGTTACAAGCCTGGCATTAAACTTGCTTTATAAATGCTCAGGAGTCGGCCAGGTCGCGAGCATATGCAGATGAATTTTAGACAATTTTTTATAATTCTAACGACCGCTATTTTTTATTGCGGATCAGCTCATGCAGCCCGAATTCTTGTCGTGATTCCAGGCTCTAGCGCTTTTAATCTAAGAACTTCGACCGTGGTTGATGAGCTTGAGAAAAAAGGCCATCAAGTCACGATTACCGTGCCTCCGGGAATCGGCCCCAATGTCAGAGAATGGCAAAAAAGTGGAATTAAATTTGCGATCGATCCTCAGATTTCTAAAGGCTCCGATGCAGCCCATTATGAACCATGGAAAGATATAGATCCTTTTCGATTTGAAGCACTGGCATTAATTGGAGGCCCCGCTCGAATGAGGCCCACGAAAACAGACCAACAGAAGGACCAAGCGCTAAAGCTCTATCTTGATTCAGCAGAGCTTCGAGGCATGGCTCAACATTTTAATGGTCATGGTAAACCCATCGCAGCACTTTCTCACGGAGTCGAGGTTTTGGCTTATACTCCCAAACTTAACTCCGACCAATCCCTTCTTTACGGACGAACTGTCACCGGTCCTAACGAAATTTTAGATCGCAGAAATTTACTTACTCGATTCAAAATTATTGATGGAACATCAGAAACTGAAACTCAGATCAAAGATGTTCTTCGAGATCCAGTTACAGATTTCATTCCGGGTCCATCGAGAATTGAAGATCTCTCTGAAAATATAGTTCGATTTAATCTTCCTGATATTTTTGATCGAGGATTTTCGATCACCGATCGCGGTTTAATTACCGCTCGATCAGGTCGAGATGCAAAAGAGCTCGCAAAGAGATTAGATCAAATTCTTCTCGATCCATTTTTAATGAGAATTCGCAGTTTTTACATTCAGTACAATGCGAAAGGACAAGAAATTTGGTCCAACGTTATCGAAGCTAGACCAGATGGAGAAACTCGAGCAGATATTGTTTTTACTCACGGATTTTACGATCATCCGCTGAATTATCTACCGCTTATGAAACATTTAACGGCTGGTGGATATCGCGTAATTGCCTACACTCTGCCCCATCACGGCGACAATTATGGAATCGGAGATGCTGTTCGAATGACAAGCTACAAAGACATTTCAAAACTTGCAGCCGCCATTGAGTACCAAACTCTCCAAGATCAAAGTCGCCCCTTATTTGAAATGGGATACTCAATTGGAGGGCAAATCATTGCACGTAAATATCAACTCAACTCTGGATTTGTTCGTCCCACTCGAACTCCTGCCGGGCTCATCCTTCTTTCACCTGCTTTTGATGTTTATCCCATGGTAGGTAAATTCGGTTTTGCGACCAAGGACACTCTAGCCGATGACCCACAGTTTATTACCCAGCCCCTTAAACCGACTACTCCGCTTTGGCCTCGGGTTTGGGACATCACAAGTTCAATTATGATCAATTTAAAGCCTTCTCAAAAAACTTTAGTTGATCCAAGAATTCCGATTTATGTTTCGTCTGCTGGCAAAGATCTGTATGTGAAATCAGAAGCAACGCTCCGCTGGATCGAAACTCAGAAGAGTTTAGGCCATACTCAGATTTCAAATCATCATTTTGAAAATTCAAAACATCAAGTCTTGGCAAATCCTTTATATAGAGAAGCACTTCAAAGCGATGTCACATCATTTTGTGATAAAGCACTCAAAAATCTAGGTAAGCTATGATTGAAAATATTATATCGCAGCTTAAACAACACGATATTCTTTTGAACTCGGTGAGCTCATTCTTTCTTTTTGTTTTCATTGTTATTGTTCGTTTGCTTTTGCTTCGCTGGATTAATCGCTGGACATGGTCGAGCGTCGATGATCGGCGAAAATGGATTGTCGGCGTAAGAAATACGGCCTTCATTTTATTTGTCTTAGGACTTTTCGTCATTTGGGCGGCAGAACTTAGAGCAGTTGCTCTTTCTCTTGCTGCGATTGCGGTTGCCATTGTTTTAGCGACAAAAGAGATTTTTCTTTGCCTTTCGGGAGGAGTTCTTCGCGCTAGTTCTCGAATGTTTGGAATTGGCGATCGAATTGAAATTCAGGGACTTCGGGGTGATGTGATTGACGAAAATATATTCGTCACCACTCTTCTGGAGGTTGGGCCAGGAACTCAAAGCCATCAATATACTGGCCGTTCGGTTGTATTTCCTAACTCCCTACTTCTGGCCCACTCTGTAATTAACGAAACCTATACAGACGACTATGTCTTGCATTCGTTTGTTATTCCTCTTTTTGCTTCAGATAATTGGCAAAAGGCCGAAGAAATCATTCTCAGAGTTTCTCAAGAGGAATGCGCAGACTTTTTAGATCGTGCTCAAAGACATCTTATCCATCAAGCTCGTACGCGAGGTCTTGAAACACCCGCAACTGAACCCCGGGTAACCATTCATCTGCCAGAACCCGGGCGTATCGAATTATTGGTTCGCATTCCCACCCCAGCCAGAAGAAAGGGGCGAATCGAACAGTCTATCTTAAGACGATATCTAGAAGAATTTGCCCCTAAAATCTGAGGCGTAAGCGCATCTCCGCTTAAATTTTTAGTGAACATCCTGAAATAACTAAGGATTCAGGCTGAGACAAAAGTCGGTCGATCCAGTAGGGCCTGAATGATAAGAAATCATACACCTTCAAGCAAGGAAGCCGGAGGCAATGACTCAAAAAACTAAACTTATAGCTCTGGATCACATCCAGAAGCGGATTGTTGCTGAACGACTTGAGACTGTGCGATTTGAATCGCAGCAGAAGGCTTTTGCTATGCTTGAAAATATTCCTGAAGGTTTTTTTGCTGTTGATCGGCAGTGGAAGCTTCTTTATTTAAACAAAGAAGCTGAAAGAATTGCGCAAAAGCAACGAGCCGAAATTCTCGGTAAGCATTTTTGGAAGTTGTATCCAAGACTTACTCAGACCAAAATTTACGAAAAATATACTGAAGCCATGTCAACAAAACGAGATATTCGGTTCAAAGAGTATTTTGCAAATTTTGAATCTTGGTTTGAGACAAGTCTCTACCCGACTGATGAGGGCCTTGCGATCTACGTACGAAATATACCTGAAAGCGAGCCGCTGCAGAATGATCTCTCCTCTCTCGATTTCGAAGAGTTTGCCTATATAGCCTCCCACAACCTTCAAGAGCCGCTTCGAATGATTTCGAGCTACCTCGATTTACTGAGAGAAGAAATGGCAGAAAAACTCGAAGAAAACTCATCATTGTATTTAAAATTTGCACAAGATGGGGCTGGCAAACTAAGAAGTCTCATTCGAGATATCCTCGACTATTCGCAAGTTTCTATTGCTGCTATGAGATCTGTTCCCGTCGACTGCTCCCAGATTGTCTCGAAGGTTTTAGATAATTTAAAAAGTGATATTGAATCATCTCAAGCTAAAATTCTACATCAAAACCTTCCCACCATTAATGCAGCACCCTCTCAGCTGCTTCTTATTTTTCAAAATATTATTTCGAATGCCATAAAGTTCAGAAGTGAACGAATCCCTGAGATTTTGATTCGTTCCAGGTCGAACAGAAAAAATTGGATTTTTGAAATTTCAGATAACGGAATTGGAATCGATTCTCAAGATTGCAAGAATCTATTTAAAATTTTTAAGCGCTTACATCAAAGCGATAAATACTCTGGTAACGGAATTGGTTTAGCGACAACAAAAAAAATTATCGAAAGACATAGTGGAAAAATTTGGGTTGAATCCACTCCTCAAGTAGGCAGTCGGTTTTTATTCTCACTGCCCAAGCAAGGTGTTTTTCACTGAGGCGAATGAGATGTCGGGCTCTTCACAAAACTTTCAAACACCCTCCCCCGAGCGACCAGAAAATATCCTTTTGATCGAAGATAATCTTGGAGACGTTAAACTTTTTGAACACACAGCCAAAAAATGGAATATCCATTTAAAAATTAGTCATAAGGTCGACGGCCGTCAGGCCATTGACTTTTTACTTGATCAAAAAAATAAAGAAGAGGTTTCTGATATCGACACAATAATTCTAGATTTAAATCTGCCACGTATGGATGGATTTGATGTGCTTAAGATTGTAAAATCCACTCCTCATTTAAAAAAGATAAGAGTCATAGTTTTCACTTCCTCTGAAGCTGAATCCGATATGAAAAAAGCTCGTTCACTCAAAGCTGATGGATTTATTTACAAAGGTGCCACTTTAAAAGATTTTCGAAGGAATCTGCTCGGTATCATAAATAGTTAAAGAGCATTCAGATGGTTCAGCAAGAACGTCGCTAAACTTAAAACCACAAAAAATCCAAAAACGTCTGTGATGGTTGTTAGCACAGCCGAAGCTGCCACAGCCGGATCGACTTTGAATTTTTTCAAAAACAGTGGCAACCCTCCCCCTACAACAACAGAAAGAATCGTATTAAGAGCAACACCCATACCTACCACTAAGCCAAGATATGGGTTTCCCTTCCAAAAGAAAGCCACTAATCCTAGAATAACTCCAATGCCTCCTCCCAAAAGTATGCCCAAGCGAGCTTCATGAATAATCACATTCCAATAATCGCTTGGCTTAATGAGCCCAAGCGCGAGCTCACGAATACTAACCGCAACAGCCTGATTGCCAGAACTTCCTCCAAGATCAGAAACAATCGGCAAAAAGACCGCCAAGGCAACGACCGTAGAAAGAGTATCGTAATAGGCCGCAATCACACTTGCCGAAATGAGATTCAGAGCAACTTTCATTGTTAAGACTGTAAACCGCCTAACAGCCCTCTGACTCATGGGAAGATTTCGGAGTTCCTCTCCCCCTAAAATTCCGCTCGCCTGAAGAAAACTTTTCTCAGCTTCTTCAACCATTGCTTCTCGCACCGATGTTCTCCTAACGACCCCTACCAGTCGATCTTGACTATCACAGACAGGAACGCCAAAAAAATTATAACGATCGAGTAAAATTTTAAGTTCTTCAAGACTCGATTTAACATGAACATAGACCGGATCTTTAATCATAATCGACTCCACCTTGGTGTAGCCTTGATTCAAAATAAGATCTCGGAGTCGAACCACGCCTTTTAATTTTTTTGCGCTATCAATGACGTAGGCATAAAAAACATCGTAAGCCACGTACTTTTCTGAATTCCTTCGTAAGTCATCGACGATTTCATTCACTGTAAAGGTTTCGGGATACGATAGAAATTCCGTAACCATTAATCCCCCGGCAGTATCGGGAGCATAAGAAAGTAGATGTCTTGCATCTTTCGCTTCGTCCGGATCCATTTCTTGAAGAATGGCTTCAGCATCTTGAGGCGCGAGACCTTGAAGTAAGTCTGCCTGCTGATCGCTAGGAAGTTCATCGACAATCGCCGCAGCCTTTTCATCGGACAAATCGCCAATCAGACCCGAAGCTTGAGCCTCAGGAAGTTCTTCGATCAAATTCGCAGCATCCTCAGGATTAAGCAAAGAAAGTAA
Organism: uncultured Bacteriovoracaceae bacterium; assembly: GCA_964601045.1. Taxonomy (GTDB): domain Bacteria; phylum Bdellovibrionota; class UBA2394; order UBA2394; family UBA2394; genus JAQBPA01. The sequence goes on along the minus strand of CAZRLF010000039.1, from coordinate 3,965 downwards.
TTTATTCTGAGACTCTTGATCGAGACGAGAAATTGCGCGAGCGGTCTCACTCGAACTTAAAGTATCTAAGTAAGCATTCAATTTATTGACGTCAGCTGCATCAATAATCGATTTTAGAATTTCCCAAGGCTGCATCACATGGCCTTGCTCAAAAGACTCCATTGGCTCACCTCTTCGGCGTATTCTTCCATTAAGCCACAGGATGTAAAATCCGCCTAGACCGAAGGTCTAGTTTTTTAAGATCCAAACCTCAAAATTCTGAATTCGCGCTTCTCGTCGATAGTTCGCTTCAAGAAAATTTGAAAGTTCGGCAATTCGAGTTGGTGGGAACCACTGGTAGTCGTTAATCGCAGCTGAACTGGTATCAATAAAAACACGAGGGCGATTTAATTTTAAATCACTTAAAAAAAGTTCGAGTGCTCCGGGCGTCGGCACTGATTCAGGAGATTTAAACCCTGGCTGCCTACCCGAAATAAAATCAGAAAAAACATAGCGACTTCCACTTCCTCGCTGAGAAGTGAGATAAATTTGAGATGCCATTCCCCAAACGACAATTCGATCTTGAGGAGTAGTTCTTTGCTGAATCCAAGCCCCTAAAATCGAGATATCTAATTGTTTTTCTTGAGTAAAAGCCCAGGTTGTCGTCACTACTTCTCGATAAAAATTAAACCAGGCAAAAACAAGATACGGGGCCACGAGACCCATTAGCATGACAACTCGCCATTTTTTCTGCGCCGTAGAGAGAAAATCAAAGATAAATTTTGAAACTAAGACTGAAAGAAAAAATGCGAGAGGTAAAAAGTAATGCGTATAGTACCGTCCCGATAGGTAAATCGTAAAAAGAGCACCAAAAGAAGCCCCCACTACAATGTATTTATCTAAGCTTTTCGGCGTCTTTAATTGAAAAACAAGCCCCCACCACAGAACCGGCCATGAAGCAATCATGGCCAAAGTAGCAAAGACCCCCGAAGTTTGGTGATTACTAACCTCTCTGGATTTAGCGACATACTTCATTCCGTCTAATAAAAAATAATCCAAGAATTCACCAAAGGCACGCTCGCGCCAAAATAAATATGAAACAAATCCTAAGACAAGACTCGCAGCCAAAAATGAAATAGAAATAATCTTAAGTGACTCTCTTAAAATGTGTCGGCCCTGAAATCGCCATTTAAAAATAAGCCATCCTAAAAAAGCTCCGAGTGAAATAAGGACCGCATATTGTTTAAATAAAATGGCAAAACTTGAAAAAACAGCGAATAAAAAAAGATTCATCCCCTGCTTTGACTTTAAGAAAAAGAGAAGACCGATACTTACACATAAAAGCATAGGCATTTCAGCGTTTGCAGAAAGAATTTCGCGAGGAAAACTAGAGGAACTTAAAGCAAAAGTAAAAGCCGCCACCCATGCTATTCTCTGAGAGTAAAATAGACGCAACGAGACTTGATAGGCACAAATAACCAGTGCAATCAGAATGAGAAAGAAAACTAAGTGGACTCCGTGAATATTCCAAAATCCAAAAATCTTGCCAATAAGTTCGTAAAGCCAAATCACCCCTACAGGCTTTCGATCAACTGCATTTTTATAAAATACTCCACCTTGATCTAGAATTTCTGCGAGCGAAAGATAGGTCGACTCGTCCACCGAAACCCCAAGAGGTTCAGAAATAAAACATAGTCGAGCACCACACAAAATAAGAAGGAGAAGAAAAATTCGCGCGATCGTCTTCTTCACCCTAACGCTTCTTCTGAGTGACAAGATTTTTGCCAAAGACCATATAGCGACTAAAAAAGAAGTTTGAACTCAAACCAAAAATCGCCCCAACGATAACAGCAACTTGCGGAATCTGTTGAAACTGGGGCCAAAGAAATAAAAAGCCCAGACGAGAAACGTAATTAACGACGGCACCTAAAGCACAAGCAGCAATATATTTCCGATACTCGATAAACCATTGATCTCTTCGACCGTGATCAAACGTAATATAGCGGTTGAGAAGAAAATTCCCATGCATGGAGATGGCCACACCCAAAAAATTACTAATATAGAGCGACATTCCCATCCAATGAAAAAATGTGACAACACTCATATCAACAAAGAGCCCCGTCAAACCCACAAAACAAAACTGAATAAGAAAAGAGAGATTACCGAACTTATAATCAGCTAATCTTTTAATATGTCGAAGATATTTAATCTGTTCTCCCATGGTAAGCTTGCTTTCACCTTTGTGTCTGTCCGCAAACTGAATGGGAATTTCTTGCACGTTTTTAAAATGACATTTCACTAAAAGTTCGAGTCCAATTTTATAGCCGATGGGATTGAGTGGCGCAGATTTCACAAAGTCTGTTTTTCTTAAAGCCATAAATCCCGACATCGGATCTGAAATCGAAGTAAAAGGTCGCGAAAGTAAAGTTGCACCTAAACTGTTAATTCGGCGAAACATACTCCAGTCTTGATCAATTCCGCCTCCTTTGCAGTACCGAGACCCAAATACCATTTGTACGTTTTCTTGATGAAGAGCTTCAACCATTTGCGGAATTGATTCAGGTGGATGGCTAAGATCGGCATCCATTACCACGAGAACATTAGTTTCAGCCATATTAAGACCGTCAATGACTGAGGGGCTCAACCCTCTCGAACCTGTACGAACAATAAATTTAGCCCAGTCATCAACTTTTAGACTTTTGAAAACTTCATCCGAACCATCCCGGCTATTATCGTCAATAATCAGGACTTTAAATTGAGAAAATCTATTCTTTAGAAGAGCCAAACGTCGTATAAGCTCAGGAATATTCTCAGCCTCTTTATATGTAGGCACAATTACTGTTACTTCATAAGGCAAAAGAGCCGCCTCTTGTTCTAAGGATTCATTCATTCTTGCTACGCCAACCATGGTTATTCATCGAGCCAAAAGGCATTTCTAGACCGTATAAAGCCCCCAGACAAGGAAAGAATCTGGATCAGTTTTGAAATCTTAGGATAAGATGACGGCTCACTCATGAAGCCATTTCTCTATCTTTCATTCTCAACCCTCACTTGGGGCCTTACCTTTCCGCTAATTAAAAATTCGATTTCAGGAGTTGATCCACACTTATTTAATGCGCTGAGATTTACTTTGGCCTGTCTGGTCTTACTCCCCTTCTTCTGGTTTCAAAAACAAAAGTTTTCTAAAACAGCTATCATTTCAGGCCTCAGTATCGGCGTGATTATTTTCTTAGGTTACACCTTTCAGACTTTTGGTTTGAGATACACAAGTGGAACCCACTCCGCTTTTATTACCGGACTACTTGTCGTTTTTGTTCCACTTTTATCTTGGCTTTTTTATCGCGAAAAAATTCAGCGGCGAGTTCTCTTCGCTCTCGCTTTTGCCGTAGTCGGTCTCTTTTTGATGTCTGATGCCGGAGCGAGTCCGCTTAATTTTGGAGATCTTTTAACCTTAGGCTGCGCTCTTGCCTTTGCCCTTCAGGTCTTGTTTATCTCGCGACTACCCAAAACCGAGGCTGGACTTACATTTACATTTTGTCAGCTGATCGCAACAGCAGCGCTCTCCGTCATTTTCTTTTTTGGACAATCACTTGTTGGAGAGACTGCGTCCTATTCATTTCATGATTTTCCATGGGCCAGCCTTATTTTTTGCGGAGTCTTTGCGACCGCTGGTGCATTCTATTGCCAGACGATTGCACAAAAATCCCTCTCCGCCACAAAAGCAGCATTTATTCTAATTACGGAACCTATTTGGGGCGCGGTCTTTTCGTATTTTCTTTCAAATGAAGTCTTATCGGTTATCGCTTATGGCGGAATGGGATTAATACTCGCCGCACTTGTTATCGTTGAAATGGTTCCTGCCAAAAAGACTACGGTTGGGTAATTTCAAAATTAATACTTCGGCTTCATGAGCTTCAGAACATTTCCATCGAGATCTTCAAACACAAGCATATGCCCCCAAGGCTGATCTGCCTCTCCTAAAATTT
>CAZRLF010000038.1:0-17308 GCA_964601045.1 uncultured Bacteriovoracaceae bacterium | reverse complement strand
TAATGCGTAGGTCACGGGTTCGAATCCCGTCTTCAGCTTGGCCTTCATGTTCTAGACCCTTAAAATTCCTAGCGGAACGAAAATTTTGTTGCCTTATGAAAGTAATTATTCAGTACTTCAAGATTTGTGCTAAAAGCCCGAAGTGTTTTTGCGAAGGTTAAAGCATAAGCGTTTCATTAAATCCCGAACCCTTCAGGCCAGCTGCTTACATAATCGAGCTTCTTTCACAAAAGTGAAAATACTTAATATAACTTTCTGAAATAGAGATCTTTCTTGTATGCTGTTGCTGGTTATGGGGCAAAGGCTTCGAAGAGTTTTTATCGTAGGTATTTTTGCCACCGCTCCTTTGGCTCTTACGATTTATCTCATCATTCAACTGGCCACTTGGTTTGATTCGCTTTTTCAGCCGATTTTGATTCGATCTATTCCTGGTTATTCGCAGCCTATTGCTGGGCTCGGAATCGTAATTGGTATTTTTGCGATTATGATTGTGGGCTTGTTGGCTCCAAGCTTAATCGGAAAGCAAGTCTTAACGACACTTGAGAAAATAGTTGATCGGGTTCCTCTGGCTAAAATTATTTATTCAGGAACGAAGCAAATCTTCGATGCGTTTTCTCAATCGGGACTCTCTAAATTCAGTAGTGTTGTTCTGGTGCCGTTTCCTACAACAGGGGGCTTGGCTTTAGGTTTTGTTACCCAAGAAATTAACGACGGTATTGTTGCGGGAACCATAGGTGATCAGATTTCTGTTTTTATTCCCACTACTCCTAATCCAACCTCTGGATATCTGGTAATTTATCCGGCTTCGAAGGTCACTCCCGTTCAGATTTCGGCAGAGGAGGCTCTTAAGTTGATTATCTCTGGAGGAATCGTGGCTTCTAGTTATGCCTCTCTCAGAGGTAAATCGGCTTCTAGTCCCCTTTAAAATATTCAGTGATTTCAATAGATTAACTTTGATTCACCCTGATTCTGACGCGGAGCGTTATAATTATTGTTGGGAAGTAATATCAGGTGCTTAACACACTACTAGCATATCATCCCTCTGTCATTTATCGCGAGAAGCGCGCTCGTCGTGATTTGGTCAACGAAGCTCAATCCCATAGCAAAAAGGAATTACCTGAAATTAAATCTGAAGCAGTCGAAGTAGATCAGGGAGAAGCTGCAAAATCGAGGGATTATTTATCATCTCTATCTGATCTTATTGGTGAAGTTGAAAAAAAAGTTGGAGAGATGTTAACCACGGCGACCGCCGGCGCCAAATCTGGGGTTAGCGATGCTGATCAGAAAACGCTAAATAAAACGTTTCAAGAAACAAAGAAGAAGTTAGATCTCTTTGCAAAACAAACTGAACTCGATGGTGAAGCTCCACTTTCAGGAAAATTAAGTCAGAAACCAAAAGCACTTAGTATGGGAGACGGAAAAGATCCTTTCGAATTAAAACTAGATGCGATGCATGCAAAAGGCCTTGAGCTTGAGGATCTTAGAGTTGATTCACTTTCGTATGCTAAGAAATCAGAGGCAACTTTGACTGCGGCTAAAGAATATATTAAAGGTATTCAATCTCAGCTTCTTATTAAAGTTCAGCAGTTATCAGGCAGTATTAACTCTGCCTCGAAAGACAACGAAGGCTCTTCTCTAAAAGTAAAGAGCTCTAATGATTACCTAAAAGAAGAGCTCTTTAGAAATCTACGATTCGAGCAAGAAAAGGCTGCCCGAGCCAAGGGGCGGATTAACGGGCTTTTGATCAACATAAAAGTCTGATACCGGCTCTCCTGTTTGTGTCGATGCTCTACGAATACATCCAAAAATATCTTTTAGTAGGTCATCTGCATGAGCGATGGGTTTTAGCTCAAGGCCTTCTAAAATTTCAGCATCAATTTGATTTTTATCGCGCTCATTTTCGAGAGGATAATAGACCTTTTTAATTTTTGCGCGTTTTGCTGCTAAAAGTTTTTCTTTAAGTCCGCCAATCGGCAGCACACGACCACGAAGAGTGATTTCACCCGTCATTCCGATTTCTTTTGAAATGGGAAATTCAAGAATGGCAGAAAGCAGCGAAGTTGCCATTGTTATACCGGCTGAAGGACCGTCTTTTGGAATTGCACCCTCGGGAACATGGATGTGAATATCTCGTTTTGCAAAATAATCAGATTCAAATCCGAAACGATGAACGCATGATCGAATGTACGTAAGTGCGGCACGCGCAGATTCTTGCATGACATCACCCAGCTGGCCGGTAATCTGGAGTTTGCCTCTTCCAGGAATAACTTCAGATTCGACAGTAAGAACTTCTCCGCCTGTGGGAGTCCAAGCAAGACCTGTAACGACACCCACTTCGGGTTTCTGAAGAGCTTCGGAGTTTCTAAATTTAGGTACTCCCAAAAATTGCTCGATTTGTGCGGTATCAAGAGTGACTTCTTCTGAGCTCTTTAATTTCTTAAGAACAATTTTTCGGCTTAATTTAGCAATCTGTTTACTTAAACCACGCACACCAGCTTCACGAGTGTAGTTCTGAATCATAAACCTAATGTTTTCATCGGTTAGAGCGAGAGATTGATTTGCTAAACCATGAGCGACTGCCTCTTTAGGTATGAGATGGCTCTTTGCAATCTCTATTTTCTCTTTCTCGGTATAACCCGAGATTTGAATCATCTCTAGTCTGTCTTTGAGAGGCGGTGAAAGCGTGTCAGCAACATTGGCAGTAGCAACGAATAAGACTTTTGAAAGATCGTATTCGAGATCAAGAAAATGATCAGTAAAATGCTTATTTTGTTCGGGATCCAAAATTTCTAAGAGAGCCGATGCGGGGTCACCTCGAAAATCATTTCCGAGTTTATCAATTTCATCGAGCAAAATAACCGGATTACTTGTCTTAGCATTTTTTAAGGCCGAGATAATTCTACCGGGCAGAGCAGCTACATAAGTTCTTCGATGGCCGCGCAATTCAGCTTCATCGCGAATACCTCCCAAAGAAATTCTCTCAAATTTTCGGTTGAGCGATTCGGCAACTGAACGAGCGAGAGAGGTTTTTCCGACTCCAGGAGGTCCAATGAGGCATAAGATAGGAGCTTTGAGATTATCGACCTGAGATCGTACAGCGAGATATTCTAGAATTCTTTCTTTTACATCCTTAAGCCCGTAGTGATCGTTGTTTAAAACTTTTTCAGCTTTCTCAATGCCTTTTTCGTCTTGCGAGAACTCGTTCCAGGGCAAATCTAAAATAAGCTCTATATAATTTCGAATAACAGCAGATTCAGCAGGGTGAGCATTAGCACTCTTTAATTTTTTAATTTCTTTTATAACTCGATCGCGAGCAGCGTCAGGCATATCTTTTTTTGCTAGACGTTCTTCGAACGCTTTAATCTCTTCTTTTGAATCATTGTCTTGGCCGAGTTCCTTTTGAATCGCATTCAGTTGTTCATTCAAGAAATAATCTTTTTGTGATTTTTCAAGACGCTCTTTGACATGGCCTTTGATTTTTCGATCAAGTTTAATAATTTCAATTTCTGAAAGTATCAAAGTTGAGAGCAATTCAAGCCTTTCAACTGCACGGGATGCCTCAAGTAAGCTTTGACGATCTTTGAATTTAAATGGAATTTGAGATGCAAGAAGGCTCACAATCTCATGGGGGTTTTCAATTGCATCTAGGGCTTTAAATATTTCAGAGCTATTTCGGCCTAAGAGTTGAAAATATGATTTGATATGGCCTTTAAGAGCATCAGTCCACCGGGTTTCTTCTTCTATTGCTGATCTTTCATCAATTAATGTTTCAATTCTTGCTTCGAAGAATTTTTCGTTTTTAAATTCCAGAATCTGAGATCGGCTTAAGCCTTCGACAATAATTTTAACATTGCCATCGGATAGGGTTGTAAGCTGTTTAATCTTTGCCAGAGTTCCTATACTAAAAACGTCATCGTAAGACGGATCAGAATCACCCGCATTTTTTTGGCCAACTAAAAGAATTTCGTCTCCTGTTTTTTTGGCTTCTTCGATCGAGACAATAGATTTTTCTCGACCAATATAAAGTGGTAATGTGACACCTGGAAACACCACCACATCTCTAAGCGGAATAGCGGGAAGTCTCTTTGTCGTCATAAGTTACCTTCTTCAAAGTGTAAGATAAGTTCCGAAACAGATTTGTCAAAGCGCGACTCCTTAAAAGCAGAAAGGCCTCCAAATGGAGGCCTTCTTAGCAAGTATATTCACTAACTTAGCCGTAAACAGCTAATTATGCGGTTTCAGCGGCTTTTTCGAAGAGGAGGATGGGCTTTTCTCTCTTTAAGATGACATCCTCATTAATGATCACTTCTTTAACATCCGTGCGCGAGGGTACTTCGTACATAATATCGACCATGGCATCTTCTAAAATAGCTCTCAAACCCCGGGCGCCGCTCTTTCGTTCAAGTGCTTGTCTTGCAACAGCTCTTAAAGCGTCTTCGGTGAATTTAAGTTTTACGTTCTCCATATTGAAGAGCTTTTGATATTGGCGAACAATTGCGTTCTTGGGTTTACGCAGAATATCGACCAATGCTTCTTCATCGAGTTCATAAAGAGTTGCAAGCACAGGTAGACGTCCAATAAATTCAGGAATCATACCAAACTTAAGCAAATCTTGTGGTTCGATTTTTTCAAGAACTTCACCGACTTTGCGTTGTTTCTTAGACTCAACCTTAGATCCAAATCCGATAGAGTTCTTTCCAATTCTTCGGCTGATAATGTCTTCTAAACCTACGAAAGCTCCACCGCAGATGAATAAAATATTAGTGGTATCAACTTTAAGGAATTCTTGTTGAGGATGTTTTCTTCCACCCTTAGGAGGAACATTCGCTAGCGTGCCTTCAATGATTTTAAGCAATGCTTGTTGAACGCCTTCGCCACTTACGTCGCGAGTTATGCTAGGGTTTTCGCCTTTACGAGCAATTTTGTCGATTTCGTCGACGTAAACAATACCTCGTTGAGCTTTTTCGATATCATAATCGGCATTTTGAAGCAGATTAAGAATGATATTCTCAACATCTTCGCCGACATATCCCGCTTCGGTAAGAGTTGTTGCATCTACCATAGTAAATGGAACTTTCAAGAATCGAGCTAACGATTGTGCAAGCAAGGTTTTTCCTGAACCGGTGGGGCCGATCAAAAGAATATTACTCTTCTGAAGTTCGACTTCATCCTTGGGATGATTCTTAGAATTAATACGTTTGTAATGATTATGAACTGCCACTGAAAGAACTCTCTTTGCTCTTTCTTGTCCGATCACATAATCGTCTAGAACTTTCTTGATTTCCGCAGGCTTTGGAACCTTTGCGGTCTCTGATGGTAAATCAGCGCTGTCATATTCTTCAGCGATGATGTCGTTACAAAGCTCAATACATTCATCACAAATATAGACGCTTGGTCCGGCGATGAGTTTCTTTACTTCGCTCTGATGTTTTCCACAAAAAGAACAACATAGATCAACCCCTCGGTCATCGTCTTTACGGCTCATCGCATAGCCTCCTTATTTTTTGGTTTCTTCTCGTTTAGAACCAGCAGGAATGAAATTTTTATCAATGATCTTGTCAGCCAATCCATAGTCAACAGCTTCCTTCGCGCTCATATAGCGATCGCGATCGGTATGAACCATTATATCATCCATTCGCTGACCTGAATGCTTAGCCAAGATCTGATTTAATACCTCTTTCAACCTGAGGATTTCATTGGCCTGAATTTCAATATCTGAGGCCTGCCCTTGGGCACCGCCCCAAGGCTGGTGAATCATGATTCGAGAGTTAGGCAGTACATGTCTTTTGCCAGCAGTACCTGCAGCTAGAAGAACCGCACCCATCGATGCAGCCATTCCCATGCAAATCGTATTCACCGGAGTGCGGATGTATTGCATGGTATCGTAGATCGCAAGACCTGCACTGACAGATCCGCCAGGACTGTTGATGTAAAGATAAACATCTTGATCCGGATCTTCAGATTCTAAGAACAAGAGTTGGGCCACAATAAGGTTGGCCACTTGATCATCAATGGGTGTGCCCAAAATGATAATTCGATCTCGTAAAAGACGAGAATAAATATCATAAGCGCGTTCACCGCGAGTTGTTTGCTCAACGACTATTGGAACTAAAACGTTTTGCGGAACCATCAATTATTAAGACCCCTTCTTTTTTATCGTAACCTGTGAAAGGGCATAATCAAGGGATTTCTCATCTTGGATATCAATCTTTAATCTATCGATACGCGAGACGCTGGAATCCTCGTCTTTTCCTGAGTAGTACTGTTTAATTTGTGCTACACTATATCCAGTTTTCTTAGACGTCTCTTTGAAACGTTTTTCTAAATCTTCACCGGTTATCTCAAATTTTTGATCTTGGGAGATTCTTTGTAAAATATACGAAAGTTGGATGTCTCTTCGTGCCTTTTTAAGGCTTGAAGCATGTAGAGCTTGCATATGGTCTTCACTTTCTTCGTGCTCTACACCCATTTGATGCATCATATGATGAGCTTCTTGAGCAAGACGTTCGGCTAGATTTTCAACCTGACGTGGACTTACCTCAATCGGGTATTTCTCGACGAGCTTGTCTCCAACCGCATCTCGTAATTTCGACTTCTGAAGACGCTCTTTTTGTTCTTCAAGCTCTTTACGAATATCAGCCTTGAGTTCATCGAGAGTATTAATATTCGAGTTAATTGCTTTTGCAAAAGTATCATCAAGTGCTGGTAAAACTTTCTCTTTTAATTGAAGAAGTTCGATTTCAAATTCAGCCACTTTGCCTCTGTAATCTGGGGCATGATAGTTTTCGGGAAAATTAACTTTTACATTCGCTTTCTGTCCTGGAGTTAAACCAGGAAGAGCGTTCTCAAATTCTGGAAGAAATTTTTTTTCTCCGATCGCAATTGATGAGCTTTCGGATTGCAGTTCTGGAGCGGTTTTGCCGTCGACTGTTCCTGTGAACTTAACAACTGCAACATCTCCATTTTTGGCGGGACGAACAGGAGTCACATCAGCGAATGTTGCATCAGCATCGCGAAGAAGTTCGAGTTGGGCATTGATATCTTCATCTTTGACTTCTGTGGATTCAGTTTCTTCCACTTGAACCCCTTTAAACTCGATGGCGGGAACCGAAGGTCGAAGATCGACTTCGATTTCGAAGTTAAATTCTTTTCCTTCGACGGGAAGGTCGGTGGCCACAAGACGAGGGGGCATAATGAGTTCAAGTTTATGGTCTTGCACTACATGAACAACGGCTTCTGAAACTAAACGTTCTGTTAAGTCGTTGGTTGCATCCTGAGCATACATCTTTCTGACGACGTCTTTTGGAGCTTTTCCGGGTCTAAAGCCTGGAACTTTTGCCTTTTTAGCAAGGCCTGCATAATAGCTATCCAGCTTTTCAGAAACGAACTGAGGTGGGAGTGAAACTTTGACTTTGGCTTGCGCCGAACTAAGTGGTTCTATCTTTACTTGCATGCCCTCTTTTGACCCCAAAGAGGCTCAAGATTCAAGGCAAAACGGGTGTTTTTCGTTGGCTCTCAGCTTGCCATCCAAAAGCCCAGAATATAGTGTTTGCCGTGCTTTGGCTTAGCTTGTTTGTTGGGGGTGGGGGCCCCGGACCTGGGCAATTAGCTCAGCAAACTGAGCCGAAGGCGGAGCATAGACTTGTATAAGTGGGGCGTTAGCTCAGCTGGTAGAGCAGGAGACTCTTAATCTTCTGGTCAGAGGTTCGATCCCTCTACGCCCTAAATTTTAAATTTCCATTTAAAGCTGCAAAAACTGGATCTTTGGCCTCCTTTGAACTATTGCAGGGGGCGGTGAAAATTCGCACCATCATTGCCCTCATTTTCGTGTTTTTTGCCTTAGCGGTAAGTGCGGCTGATCGTGTTGATCCGCAGGTATTAAGCTCGGCCATTTCAGAGAAAATTCTTTCGGTCGATGAATTTAGATTTATTCACCAAGTAGCGGGTCGTCTCGGAATTCGGGTTTATCTCTTTGGGGGGACCGCCGCTGGTTTTGCGCATTACGTAAAGTGGGATTTACTCAGAAAGAGCGGAGATCAAAGATTTCAGGCCGAGAGGTTTGATTACGACTTCAGTAATGTCTATCGCTCTACTCAAGACGCCGATCTGGTTGTGGATGGTGAACTTCAAGCTGCAGAATATTTAGAGCAAGAGCTCGCTAATAAATACCCGCATATGCAGGGTTCAAAACTAAGTTGGGAGGTTCGTCTTCTTCGAGAAGTTAGGGGCGATAAAATTCCGCTCCTTAATAACGAAGATTTTCTTAACCAACATACCGACTCGCACTCAGTGGGAATGATTGAAATTACCGATCCCCCACAAAACGAAACTCGAATTAAAGATCTAAGAGCGTGGGCAGAGACCGAGCCCCCTTTTCTTAAAGATGTAAGCGATGGGCAGCTTCATTTTTATTTTTCAAAATTGCACGGATCAACTTCGCGAGCGAAGGCTGGGCTTAATCCCCCCATTCTTTCGGTGATTCGATATTTTACTAAAGCATTTCAGTATGAGCTCGATATGAGGCCTGAAGATCTTGGCGTTTTATCCGAAATTATTCGAAAGTTTACTCCTCACTTAAAAGCAGATTCTTATGTTGCAAATTGGATTATTAAGAATGCAAAAAATCTGGTTCGTCATGCAGTGAATATTGAATTTGCAAGGCGGACGCTTGATGCGGTTGGGCTTCGAGAAAAACTTCTTCATTTTGATTCTGAAAACGCAATTGGAAGCCTTTCTTGGTGGCTGAATCGTGAACCGCTCTACTCTAAACCCATTGGTAGTGGAGCCGGCTTAACTGCAAAAGAAATGAAACTTGATTTGGTGGCTCATGAGACTAGAGATTTTTTGGCTTACGAATCAATTACTCGATCGCATCAAGGGGATGCGAATGTTTTAATTTCGCGAAATAATGCCGCTGGAGAAGCGGCCGCTCATGGAGATGGATTTTATGTTCGCGTAGGAAAATACGGTGCAGCTAATACAGGAATTACGATTCGATTTCATTTGCATCCGGATGCACGGCAAAACAGTGATTTTATGGGCCCTTTCGGAGACTATATTGTTGTAAAAAATAAAAACGCTCTGCGCGTGATTCCCGAATTTCTTAACCTTAGTTCAATGGATTATTTGAATTTGCTTAAAGATGGAACTATTAATTCGTCTGACAAAGGTATTCAGTTTAAATTTGATCAGCGAATTGCTCGAAAGACTGGGCTCTCAGAATCTGATAAAAACCTTCTGCTTCAAGAGTTTGTTGATTACTGCAAACATACAAAAGCTCTTAATTTTGTTTGGCATCAAAAAGTGCTTTATCTTTTGAGTCGTGATTCAAATTTATTGAATGACTTAGAGAATGCCATTGAGATTCTTATCATGCGACTACCCTCTGAAAAATGGCTGACTAATAGTTTACTTCCGGACATTAAGAATGAATTAAGTGCGATTTACATGGTTGATCCTGTTAAAAGCGCAAAAGCAAGGCTTGAAGCCTTGATTGCTCTTTTTGGAGGTGGAGTCGTAGCGGAGGCTTTTGCGTCACGTGGACTGGTACGTTCGTTGGTAAAGAAGTTAGAAGACGAATATGAAAATTTTAGTGATGCAGAAATTATTTCTGATTCTACGCATAGACTTGCAAAATTATTTCTTAGGTTTTCTCAGGATGAGAAATTGTTTCCGATTTTAATTCGATTGCTGACTGTAAATGTGAATCAATATAAAGAAGATTCTCCGATTATAATCGACAAAAGAAAGTGCCGGCAGGATTTATTAAAAGCCATCTATGAATCACCTAGAAGCGAAGGTTTTTTTAAGTCAGAAATTTTTAAAGATAATCTCGATCTTATAATGGGTAAACTTCTCGAAGAGATCGTTTTGTTTTATCCCGCAGTGCTCCAGGAGAGCGAGCGATTTTTATTTTGCTGGTTGTTTCCTGATTTAAATGACACGATCCTCGATAAAATTAGTTATAGTTTTTCAGACGAACATCTCGAGCGTTTTAAGTTTTTGCTGAGTAGCCAGCACAAAGAATTTAGGTTTCGTGCATACAGATGGTTTAGAAATTTATCACACAAGCGGATGAGAGAGCTGGCTCAATGGTTTATAAGTAAGAGTGATTTTAATTTTTTAAATGATCTTAAAAATAATGACTATATGACTCTCCATCGAGAGTCTGTAAATGCGGGTTTAGTGCTCACATGCTTAATTAAAAGTTCTTTTGATATTCTTGCCTCTGATTCAAGGTTCTTAGATGCGATTTCGTATTCATTTCTTCAAGAATACGCGTCCAACACCTCACCCGCTTATTTAATATTGAGTTGGATAGCCAAGCCTGAAGTAGGCTTTAAAAGCGAAGTAGCTCAAATTTTTATTAAGAATGGATATTTTTGGGAAAATTTTTCCCAGAGTTTAAAGGGTAGAGGAGTTTCGAATTTTGATGCGAATGCATGGGAATTTTTATTTAAGCATACTTTTGTGTTTGAGTGGTATCTTTCGCATTTAAAGCGAGATGAAATAATTGAAAGTGCGGTCCAAAGGCTTGCTCTGAATTCTGTATCTATTGCAATCGACTCAGCACCTGCGTTTTTTATTGGTTTTATCCTTAAGCGACCAGAGCTCTATATAATGCCTGAATTTCGCCGGATTCAAGGCGATTTCAATCAAGCTTTAGCAGATGCCTTTTTTTTAGAGAATCCACCTTTCAGTGCTATTCAGCGGTATGTTCAGATGAATCCTGAAGTTCTTGAGTCCGAATATTTTCTTGAGAGATTTATGAAGAGTTTTAAGAGGGCATCGTTTAATCGATGGGCAGATTACTATACCCTTCTGCTTTATACTCCACTTCTTACTAAGAAAATTATAGCTTTAATGGGTCCTCGAGAACTTGAAAATCGTTTGGCCTCATTTGAAAAAAGTTTAGCGAATCGAGATATGAAGTTGTGGAAAGCTAATCATGGCAAAGAATTTTTTGAGTTAAATAGTTTGGTTAATAAATATCAGATTGAGTTAGCTAAAGTGAGACCGCTTTTTGGTGTTGGGATGAAACCAAAATTGAAACAAACTATTATGAACTGTGTTGGTGCGGTGCGCAGGCTCTCTCAAAAGATGAAGTGAGAGACAAATTTAGTCATTAGCCTAGAACACCTGAGCGCCTTAATTTAGACTACCGTTCGAAATGTACATTCTCTCGGAGATTGCTCGATTAAATAAGGCTCTTCAGTTTTTTCATCTGATTTTTGTTGGGGATCAATGGGTGTTTGTATTTTTTGAATGGGTTGTCTTTGGATGGTTCTAGGCATGATGGCTACTGCTGCATTCGGAAGACCTGAGATACTCATAAGTATGACTCCTCAATTTTTTCGATTAGGACCGCTTCCGTGTGGCAAGATAACGCCGATTCGTCCTTTGAAGATAAATTAATCATACGCTTGTTGTGGTGCCGCACAACTCCCCGCCCCAAAATAAATATTGGGGCGGTGCATCAACTGAATAAATTTCGTGAGTTGAATGTTTAGATGCGGTGCAGAAATTTTTTATTCTTGTGCATTACTAATGCGAGAATAAAGCTCGGGCCTTCGGTCTCTGAAAAATCCGAACGATGCTCGATCTCGTCGTACAGCTTCGGTATCGATAGTTGCCTGGACTAAGCCCTCTTCGGTTCGATTGAGTTCTGAAGTTTTTTCGCCACGGTGATCGGTTACAAAAGACGATCCATAAAAACTCATCGCATTCTCTCTTCCTATGCGATTGGCTGCGAGAACAGGAACAGTATTTGAAACCGAGTGGCCAATCATCGCTCTCTGCCAAGGATCTTTTGTATCAACCGTAGGATCTGCTGGCTCAGTACCAATTGCGGTGGGATAAAATAAAATATCTGCGCCCATTAAAACCATGGACCGAGCGCATTCGGGAAACCATTGATCCCAACAAATGCCGACGCCGATGGTGGCGTATTTGGTTTTCCAAACTTTAAATCCGGTATTACCAGGTTTAAAATAAAATTTCTCTTCGTACCCCGGACCATCGGGAATATGACTCTTTCGATAAATTCCCAAATTTTTTCCATCAGCATCGATCAGAGCAATCGAATTATAATAATGTTGACCGTCTTTTTCAAAAAATGAAGTGGGGATCACAACTTTCAGGGAGGCTGCTAGTTCTTGCATGGCGAGAACTGAAGGATGTTCATGCACAGGTTTTGCAGAGGCAAAGAACTCATCCTTTTCTTCTTGAGGAAAATAAAGGCCTTCAAAAAGTTCAGAGGGTAAAATAACTTGTGCGCCTTGCGAGGCGGCCTTTTTTACCCAATCGCTCGTTTTAAGCAGATTACTTTTAAGGTCGTTTGAGAACGAAGTTTGAATGCCGGCAATTTTGACTGACATATCGAAAACCCTTAACAGATATTACGTTAAGTGCCAACGCGCTTAACCGGCTTCTGGAACTTGCTGAGTGATACAATGAAAAGCTCCACCGCCTTTAAGAATACTAAGAGCAGAAAGACCAATCGTTTTTTTGTCTGGGTAGCATTGAGCAATGGCTTTAACAGCTGCGTCGTCATATTCACTTCCGTAAACGGGCACGATCACTTGGGAATTTGAAATATAAAAATTAACGTACGAGGCCGGCATGACGGTTCCATCATCATCGAGAATCCTGCCTGGAGATGGAATTTCAATTACTTTTAGTTTGCGGTCTTCAGCGTCAGACATTTTTGAAAGTTCTTTTGAAATTTTTTCGAGGACTCGCGCATTGGGGTCGGAGTCTTTTTGTGCTCTCATGCAGACAACTTGAGAGTCAGGAGCAAAGCGGGCGAGAGTGTCGATATGTCCGTCGGTATGATCGTTCATAAGCCCCTCTGTAAGCCAAAGTATTTTAGTAAATCCGAGTGATTCTTTGAGTGCTTCTTCAATTTGCTCGCGATTAAGCCCGGGGTTACGATTTTTATTTAGCAAACACTGTTCGGTTGTGAGACATGTGCCGACATCGTCGGGCTCGAGCGAACCGCCTTCGAGTACAAATGGAAAAGCCGTGACAGACATTTTGTTGATAAGAATCTCAGCAATTCGCATTGAAATATGATCGTCACCAGGAAGAACGTATTTTCCTCCCCAACCATTAAAAATAAAACGTCGAGCTCCGATTCTTCCATTCTCAGATCGAATAAAAATAGGAGCCGTATCTCTCAGCCAAATATCACCATAAGAAATATTAAAAAGATTGGGCTTGAGGTCTCCTAAAATTTGTTCAACTTGAGTTTTTGATTTTTCAGAATCCACTAAGATATTAAGCTCTTCGCCTTTAAATTTTTGATTGTGAGAATCAAAATCTCGAATAGCTCGACAAAGAGCGGCAAACTCTTCTTGGGTTGGCTTTAGATCTTCTTGCCAAAGACTTTGAGCAGAGGGCCAAGCAAGCCAACAAGCAGAGTGAGGTTCCCATTCAGCGGGAGGGCGAGGATTTGACATTCTGATTTCGTATCAGATCTTTCGAATCTTCGCTATGAGTAGCAAGCCCGGAATTGCAGCTAGTGCGCAGAATATAAAGAAATTAAAATATCCGATATTCTGAGCAATGACCCCAGTTGGCGAAGCTAAGATATTTCGAGGCACACTAATAACGCTGCTAAGAAGGGCGTACTGAGTGGCCGTGAACTTGCGATTTGTAATACTTCCCATATAGGCGACGTAGGCACTGGTTCCCATGGCAGCGGTGACGGTTTCGAGAACAATAGCTAAAACAAGAAACGTGATATTGGGGCCTACCAAAGCTAAGACTGAAAAGCTGGGGATAGTAAGAGCCTGGAGAATTCCAAAAATGAGAAGGGCGCGAATAATTCCGAGTTTCAAGATAAGTGCACCACCGATGAGTCCTCCGGTGATGCCGGACCAGAGGCCGACGAGTTTAACTGTGCTGCCAATTTCGGTTTTCGTAAATCCGATATCTAAATAGAATGGCATTGTCATATTACTAGCGAGTGTATCCCCCAGTTTATAGAGCAAAATAAAAGCAAGAATCCAAAGAGCATTGGGGCGTTTAAAATATTCGATGAATGGATCTAAAACCGATTCTTTAAAATTGCGAGGCGAGGGTGAGTCCTGTTCTGGTTCTTCGGCAAAAAATGTAGTGATGATTCCCACTCCGACAAAACCTGCCATGCAAAGATAGGCGATCTTCCATGAATCAAATTGATCTGCAATGATCAGTGAGAGTCCGCTGGCCACGAGCATACCGACTCGATATCCATTCACAAAAATAGAAGAGCCTAAACCGAGTTCTTCATCGCTCAAAGATTCTCGTCGATAAGCATCGACCACGATATCTTGGCTGGCACTTAAAAACGCGATGACCACCGCAACACAGACAAGCAAAGAGATGTTTGCATGTGGATCACAGTACGCCATCGCCGAAACTGACAGTGCAAGCAGACACTGAATGACTAGAATCCAACCTCGTCTTCTTCCTAAAAAAGGAAGAGTGAATCGATCAAAGATTGGAGACCAAAGATATTTAAAGGCATAGGGAACTCCAATGAGTGCCACCAGTCCCACCGTTTTTAGATCAATACCTTGATCTCGCATCCACGCTTGAAGGGCTGAACTGGTCAGAAGCAGTGGGAGTCCCGAAGAAAATCCAAAAAACAAATTCACAATCATTCGTCGACTAAAAAAGACTCTCCAAAAACCTTCAGCCATAGCTCTTAGTCTGCAGGAAAGCTAAACGAAGGGAAAGTTTTGATGCGTTTTTTCATTTGCGCCTTATCTTCTTAAGATTATTCAATTTGATTCTCAGCATCATTTGATTTTTCAGAATGGATTTTTTTGAAATCCGATGATTCTGGTGATGACGAACTCGGTCATAAATGTAGGTGCGATGAGAATATGAGGATAAACACTCATATTCTTAGTCTGACAGGGCAGCATACGCTGTCGCAGACAACTCGCGCCATTGCGCGTGCGATGGAAAGACTTGCGTCTGGCCAACGGATTAACTCCGCGCGCGATGATGTGGCCGGCATTTCGATCAGCAACAGACTCGAAGCTCAGCGACGAGGTTGGATGCAGGTCGTTCGCAATGTAAATGATACGCAAGGATTGTTTGCGGCTGCCGATGGAGCACTTGATTCACAAATCGCACTTGTTCAGCGAATGCGAGAGCTCGCGCTGCAATCATCGAATGGAACATTGACGTATCAAGAGCGAGCGGCGCTTAATTCAGAGTTTCAAGACTTGTACGAAGAATTTACTCGTATCTCTGAACAGACAGAATTTGCGGGCATTAAACTTTTAGACGCAAGCTTTACAACTCGATCACTTCAAGTCGGGTTAAATAAGGGAGAGACAATTGACTTTAATGTTAAGGGCACGCGCGCAATCGATGTTTTTGGTGAAGTAAATACACTTGGGTTAGGAACATTTAAAAACAGAACGACTTATACGACGGGTTCAGCTCCCGGTTATCTTACTCAGTCAGATTTTAACGGAGATGGAATATTAGATATAGCTGTTGGTGATATTACAAGCGCCTCGGTGAGCGTCTTTATTGGTAATGGAAATGGTACGTTTCAGGCGAGACAAATTCTTGCTGCCGGAGCAACAACTCAGGGTGTGATTGCAGATGATTTTAATGCTGATGGAAGAATGGACATTGCCGCAGTCTCAACTGGAACTACACTTGCAAGTATTTTCATTGGTAACGGAAACGGCACATTCCAAACTCGAAAAACATATACGACAGGCTCTGGCCCTGCCGCTTTAGCATCTGGCGACTATAATGAAGATGGCATAGCAGACCTTGTTATAGTTGATCAAACATCAGCTACAATCAGCATTGGTTTTGGAAATGGCAATGGAACCTTTACTCCTCGGATTACAAAATCGATTGGGGCAACTGGAACTTACGTTGAAGACGGAGATTTTAATGCTGATGGTCATATCGATCTAGCGGTTTCGGATTATGGAAATTCGACAGTCAGTATTTTTCTAAGTAACGGAAACGGCACATTTCAAAATCGAACAACCGTTCAAACCGGTACAAATCCGTACAGTGTAAACATCAACGATTTCAATGCAGATGGAATTTTGGATATCGCTGTTCCGGATTATACCGATAATACCGTGAGTGTGCTTCTTGGAAATGGAAACGGGACCTTTCAGTCTCGTCGATCGATGAGTGTCGGTGCGAACCCATTCTTTGTTTCGAGCGCTGATTTAAATGGCGATGGAATATTAGATTTAATTAATTCGGATGCTCTCAATGCTGCTAACGGTAACACAATTAGTATTATGCTCGGAAATGGAAATGGCACTTTCAAAACTAGAACGACCATAGCGGCTGCGACCGGTCCTCGAGGCGTGATTGCGGGAGACTATAACGGCGATGGTGTTCCAGATTTAGCGAATGTGGCACTCACTAGTAACTGGCTGAATATTAATTTGAGCTGGTCGACAACGAGCAAATCGGTTGCTGATTTTACGATTGAAACTCAAGAGGATGCTTCTAATATTCTTGAGATTCTTGATAGCGGACTCATTTATCTTAATTCTGCTCGTGCCGATATCGGAGCCATTCATTCTCGACTCGATTATTCGTCAAGCAATGCGCTTAGCTTGCTCGATTCAACGACTGAAGCGAAATCTCAAATTATGGATGTGGATTTTGCTATCGAAGTCGCTGAGCTTGTGCGACTTCAAATTCTGCAGAACGCAGGAGTCGCAGTTCTTGCACAAGCCAATCTCAATCTCAAACTCGTCTTAGAACTGCTTAAGTAGGGGAAAATCGGATAGGTTAGTTTTCTACCCCACAAAGTTGTTTACTTACAAAAGGGAAGGTTTTGATGCGCTTTTGCGTTTGTGCCTTATCTTCTTAAGATCATTCAATTTGATTCTCAGCATCATTCTATTTTTCAGAAAGAATTTTTTTGAAATCCGATCCTTTGAGTGATGACAAATTTAGTCATACAAAGGAATACGCAAGGCTGAAGATGAGAATCAACACTCACATTTTAAGCCTGATGAGCCAGCGAACGTTGTCACAGACAACAAAGGCTTTAGCTCGCGCAATGCAAAGATTGGCATCTGGTCAGCGTATTAATTCTGCTCGCGATGATGCCGCTGGTATGGCTATTGGAAGCGGACTCGAAGCTCAGCGTAGAGGAATGCTTCAGGCGGTTCGCAATATGAACGATGCTCGAGGATTTTTGTCTACAGCAGAAGGAGCGCTCGCAGCACAGACGGACCTTATTCAAAGAATGAGGGAGCTTGCGCTGCAATCAGCGAACGGAACACTTTCAGATACAGAGAGAGGATATTTAAAT
>CAZRLF010000037.1:0-17407 GCA_964601045.1 uncultured Bacteriovoracaceae bacterium | reverse complement strand
TCGTCTTTTTAGAAAGAAGACCGCTATCTGTCAGCTATGTCCTGCAGTTTTACAAGAATGGCGGACCAAGCCATTATAATACGAACTTTCTCCTCCATCCAATCTATCTATCCGATACTCTTAAGTATTCGTTTCGTCCACTTTTCAAAGATCACGTTTTCCTCCATCGAAAATATGTGATTGAGGGCCTCTCAATCAACCAAATTGCCCGCGAGATTTTCTCCTCCAAAGATGCAGTAAGACGCGGGTTAAGAGACGCCGGAATTAAGATCCGTGAAGCACATCAACCTCACGGAAACAAATCGCAAGTTAAATACGGTGAGAAAAAAATCAATGGAAAGGTGGTAGGTCACATGGCCGAACTTAGAGTCGTTAAGGCTATTGAAGATATGCGAGCACAGGGAATGAGCTTGCGGCAAATAGCAGGGTTTTTAACCAAAATCGGAGTACCCACCAAGGAACGAGGCAAATCCTGGCATCCCCAGATGGTGAAGAGAATTCTGGATACGCCTCAATCCGAGACTGAAGTCCATGAAGCAGCATCCCAAAATCTGGAAGATTTTGGATAAAAAAGTCTATCTTTATTAACAAAGATAGACGATACTATCCAGATGAAGACTAAGACTTCACAAGCCGACAGATCATGGACTCGCCAAATTCAACGGGCGCGAAGCGAATTCGAAAAGCACGATGGTCTCCTTAGAACCAACGAAGCTCTCAAGTCAGGTATTCATCCGCGCACTCTTTATCTAATGCGTGACCGGGGAATAATTGAATCTCTTAGCCGTGGTCTTTACCGCCTAAAGGATCTTCCCTCCGGCGACACAGATTTCACGATCATCGCTAAAAAAATTCCTGAAGGGGTTCTTTGTCTTATTTCGGCCCTCTCAATTCATAATCTTACGACTCAAATTCCACATGAAATTTATATCGCACTTCAAAAAGGAGCGCGAAGACCAAAGATCAAACATCCCCCTCTTCGCTATTTTTGGTTCAGATCAATTCCCTTCAAAGAAGGCGTTGAGATCGTAAAAATTAAAAATATTTCAGTACGAGTCTATTCACCCGAAAAAACCATCGCTGATTGTTTCAAGTTCCGAAACAAAATCGGCCTCGATATCGCCATAGAAGCTCTTCGGACCTGGAATAAAAAACGAAAATCTAGCATCGACACGCTTATGCACTTCGCCAAAATATGCCGTGTTGAAAAAATTATACTGCCATACGTGGAGACACTAAATGAGTCCTAAAAATCCAGGCGCTTCTGCCTACAACCGCCTTCAAGAAGTAGCTAAAAAAACGAATCGTCCATTTCAAGAACTCCTCTTCTATTACGCAATCGAACGCCTGTTATATCGAATTTCAAAGTCAAAATACTCGGACCGATTCATTTTAAAGGGCGCCCTTCTTTTACATACTTGGAATCCAGATTTAGCGAGATCCACCAAGGACATCGATCTTCTAGGCAAACAAAATAATGATCCTGCTGCGATAGCAAAAACATTTAAAGAAATTGTTTCGATTGAAACCGACGACGGAACTCTATTTGATTCGAAAACTGTCGAAGTTGAGAAAATCACGGAAGATGCCGATTACTCGGGAGTCAGAGTAACTTTCATGGGCCATTTAGGTTCTGCGAAAATTCCCATGCAAGTGGATATTGGCTTCGGCGATGTCATTACTCCCAAACCAACTGAAATTACATATCCATCCCTCCTATCTCAGCCTGAACCGCATCTAAAAGCGTATCCAAAAGAAACCGTCGTTGCGGAAAAATTTCAAGCGATGGTGGATCTGGGTATCGCCAATAGCCGGCTGAAAGATTTTTATGATTTATGGTTTTTGGCTGGTCAGTTTGAATTTGATGGCCCTTTGTTAAAAAAGGCGATTGTAGAAACTTTTAAAAACCGAGAAACGACAATCGTCACAAATCCCGTAGGACTAAGCAAAGAGTTTGCCGAAAATCCGATGAAACAATCGCAATGGAAAGCGTTCACAAAGAGGACTCGCCTAAGCATCGCTCCAGAAGATCTCGATAAGGTTGTTGAAAAAATTTCTGAATTTCTGATTCCTGTAGCGAAGGCCGCGCTTTCAGACGAAAAATTTTCAAAATCGTGGCGATCGCCTGGGCCGTGGAAAAATACTTGAATTTAAATTCTCCTGAGAGAATGTTTTTACTTCCCGGCTCTCTAACTCAGTGGCCATATCGCTTATCTCGGACTCTAAATCCTGAAGAATAAGAGCCAGACCCCATTTCGCATCGTGTTGATCTTTTGGAAGTAGATCCGTATTTGCTTCGCATTCCATTAAATAGGAAATACCGGCCAATTTCTTTGCCGCTATATAGAGTCTTGTCTGCACGGGCTCTGATTTTATTTCTATATCATCTTCCAACGATCACTCTCCAATTCGTTCAATGTGTTGAACGCATGGCCTTTCATAAATCCGTACAATGAATTGAACAAGCGTTTTTTGGAGGAACATGAAGCGAAGAGCCGAAAATGCCTGGTTGAAGCGGCTGGGCAAGCATATTGAGCAATTAATACAAAAGAAGGGATATGAGTCTCCTTATGAATTTTGGCTTGAAAAGGTCGGGGACGAAATGTCTCGGACGACACTCAACTATGTGTTGACTGGAAAATTTGACTCTAAAGTTTCGACTTTAAAAAAATTAGCGGACAATCTGGGAGTTTCGCTATCGGAATTGGTCAATTTTGAGAAAAAATGATGTTACAAGAACTTGAATCGAAATCACGGTATTCAATCAGCATTTTTGTTTTCTTTCTTGGCACCAAGCGATTTAACAGTCTCTGCGCATTTATTCATTAGACCCTTACCGACTTGAACTGCCTTAGATTTTATAAATTCAACTTTTGAAACCTTAAGATGAACCCCCATTTGTTCGGTAAGCCGTCCGGGTGGTAAATATTCTCTAAAGCTATTCAGTCGACCGTTTGAGCCCAAAATAGTTCGAAAACTTGGGTGAAACCGGACACGAATGCCATTATTATTCATCCTTTCCGAAAGAAAAATTTCCAACGATTCGCGCATGTGAAAGATTCTTTTTCCTGGATCGGCTGTAACTGGGAAGGATCTACTGCGAACTGCCTGATCGACGGCGAGCGCTATTTCCTGTTCTGTCAGTTCACTCGAAGCACCTGTAACGACAAATGTTTGGTTGAAGCGCTTTGCTAATTTTTTCTGACTAGATGTACCGACCGTCGGATAAGTCAACGCATTTAGAACCTCTCTCGCAGCCTCAACATCATCGGATGGCAATTGTGTCATCTGTGCATAGTCCAGACGAACAATCTGTTTTGCCTTTTCATCGACAGGCCAATTCCCTATATGTCCATCCGGATCTAAGAGTCCTCGGTCTTGCGCCTTCAATTCTTGGCTAACTATCTGCGACGCTAATTCGCCTCGCAATACTGGATTTTTGATCTGACTGATTGGGACTCCATCTATTAATTCATACACCGATGCCGTTTTTTGATGTTCGGTTGGAATCCAATTCTGAATTTCATTCACAGGTTTTACAGGACGAATGGAATATCCCGTGGCTGGATCTACCGGAGAAGTATATACGGTTTCAGCGGCTGGATATGCGTCTCGCTCAATTTGTTGATTCAGTTCAACCCCATTGGGACCAAGCGTGGCAAATGCGGCTAATCTAGCCTCATCCATTAAATTAGCCGCGCGTTTAATATCTGGATGAGTTTCTTTTCGTAACTTTTCAATAGCGCGTTCCCAGATCCGATTTTCATTTAAAATTTGACCCTCAATATGATCGCGTTGAACGCGAAGCGCCGCAGGTTGTCCCTCCGCGTTCGATGCTAAAGCGCCTTCAGGAAATATAAACATCTCCGAGACATAATTGATCGATCCAGATCCTCGACGATCTCCGATTCGAATTCGACCCATACGACTTCCAAACAGTTTTCTTCCGTCTTCGATCAGTTTTCTACGATTAGGTGGGAGAGCAGAGTCGAAAAATTCGTCTAGCTCTGCCATCAATTCCGGAGATCCGAGACCATTCGCGCGAATAAATTGGCCCGCCTTAATTCCAAATGGCCCCATTGCTTCCAGAACTTCTCTTACTGATGCTCCCTTTCCACACTGCTTTGCTCGGGTGAAAGAAGAAAGAATGTGAGAAAGAATGACTCTTTGGTCCGAGAGCGGTGTTGATTCCAAGTAAGCTTCGAAAATTTTTCTAAAGACGACATTGTCTACATTTTCACCCAGGACGAGCTGAAAGATTTTTTCACGAGTCGTTGTGTTGCCCAAAATTCCGGTATGATTATCGAGAAATGGAAGGAGAGCAAATGTTCGAACATGAATATGAGCGCTTTCGAAGGATCGTTTTGCTCCTTTCAGCATATTTTCGGCTTTCTCCTGACTCTTAATTTCCCAGTCGGAAATCATGTTCTTAATAAAGGACGGGAATTTCGTTCTGCTACCAATGAGATATTCCACTAATTCCAACCGATCCTCATTGGTTCGAATATGCTTTTTTACTTGCTCGGGGAGTTCGACGACGGTCAGTAAAGGCGACTGTTCCCAATTATTATAGTTCAATCGGTGAAGAAAAAAGGCATCACTTTCGTCGGGATTCGTTTGAATTTCATATTCTACAAAATCGATGACATGGTCTTTTACTAATTCTTGTTTCGGAAATTGCTGATTGATAAAGCCAACCATATCTGAGATTCCCGATCGCAGTCCCGATATGTGAGGCTTCGAAGCTGGTGCCCGCACTTCCAAAGCCATCTGGACTAAATGAAATCGATTCTCAAGCTGACATTTAGCGAGCTCAACTTTATTTTCGTCAAAATAAAGTGACTGAATTAGTCGAGGATCAGACAACTGTTCCCTCATTGAAGGAGTGGCTTCGGTTCTCTTCCAGATTAATTCAAAGACCGAGTCTCTTTCTCGGCTTGGCTTGAAACTAATTTCTTCTGACTTAAAATAATCAATCAACGTTTGAGTGTTAGCCTTTTCAAATGGTGGATCCTTACCAATAAGGACTTCATTAGTGTGGTCACACCACCCTTCGGCTCGCGCTTTGAGTTCTTCATCGGTTTGCTTTTTGACCCAAAAATTTTCAAAGAATCTACGGGTCGCGATTGTAAACAAAATTCGCTCGCTGAAATCCTTTGGAGCAATTTCGACAAGATGGTTTTTATCAACTCCAAGTGGCCAAATGTAAGGGAGTGTATCTCCGATCACCGCTTCATATTTTTCAATACCACTCTTAGCCTCGTGTTTTTTCGTGGCAAGTTGATACCTTTTTTTCAATTCAGAAAGCTGAAATCTTTTCTCGTATCGTTCAGAATCAAACGCGTCCCTTTGACCTTCATGATACTGCTCATGAATGACTCGTCCAACAAGCTCAAGAGGAGCGTCGGGTTCATCCAGAGCCCAATGACCGAAACGTTCCTTCAACTCGCGATGTTTGACGAACGCTCCTGCACCCGTAGCTGGATCAAATTCTGGATCGATATTTCCAATTAATACGCCGATCTTTTTAATGCGGTTGAAAAAATGCAGCTCAACAGCTTCTCGCGCCTCCTCATTTGGCGCACCGTCGAAAAATCCAGCTTGCTTCAGAGCATTATAGACTTGATAGAATCCAAACTGCTCCTTGAATGCTTCTCTTGTAAATTGATTCTGAGCGACCTCCTGAAGATCAGCAATTAATCCCGATGAATCTCGTGGATTTGAAAATCCAGTCAACGAGAGTACACGTGGAAATCCAACAGCAAGGCAAGATTGAACCGCACGATCAGGAAATGCGAATTCTAGCTCTCTGAAATGTTTTTGAATTCTTTCGACGAAATGTTCGACGGAGGGCCTTAAGATTTCTCTAAATCTCGCACCAGTAATTAAGCCTCGGGTGTCCCATGAATCAATTTTTTCAATAAAACTTTCGAGAGATTTAAGTGTTTTAACCAATTCCGCCAGATCTTTTTCTTTATCTCCCTCATGTCCAACACTTTCTAAAACCCGGGACATCCCATCCAAAAATTTATGAAGTATCTCATCGTTAAAGGTACCCTCAAATATTTGGGTGCTTAATTCAACAGAGGGAACACCATATCCAATTCCGAAATAATTTTTATTTGGAACAGGCCGCTCTTTCGGAAAAAATCTCATGACCTGGTCAAAACTCTTTGCATGGTCCAATCCAGCTTCAATGACTCGTCCCATATAATTGCAAGCTTTTGCAAAATCTTTTCCTAGCGTTCCTTCGAGAAGAGAATTTCCACCCCAACGATTCCCCAATGTAAAAAAACGCCCAACAGCATCATCAACTTCCTTAGCCGATTCCGCTGACTGCAAATCCGCTATCGCGCCTTCAAAAAGTGCTTCTAAAATTTTTTCTCTATTTTGTTCACGCTCTCTTTCCGTCAGTCTACCAAACGCGCTACTGGCTTGTTCGGCATGAACAGATGACGAAGTCAGCTCTCTAAGAATCATTGAAAGGTTTTTGGAAGCCAAATCATGAGCCCGATCATGGGAAGCAGAAATGGCTGGTCCTGAAAATTTTAGATGAGTTTTAAGTTGATATTCAAGATCGCGATATCGCTGAGGGATCATATCGCCGGGATTGAGAGAATCATGAATTTTTCTTGCTTCCGATACTAACGGATCGATTGGGCCTTCATACGAATTCCTAATCAGAATACGTCGAGCATTTGCCGAGTGCGCCAGTTCGCTAAGCTCCTTTGTTTTGTCCGATGATTCATGACGATGCATGGATTGAAAGGCATGACTGTTTGCTTCTTCAGCAGCGACTTCAGCTTCAATAAGTATAGGATGTTGCCCACCTGTATCCATCGAAGTATCGTATCTTCGAGATTCGAGCCTTGAGAGAAGATCGAGTTGAGTTATGGACGCTGGCTTATAGTCTGCTCCAATAACTTTTTCGCGCACCTCATCCATTTGATGAGAAATCTGGGCGTGCAATCGCAATTGGTAATCGACATATTCTCGATCTGAAAGTTTTTGAGGCTCGATATATCGACTAAGCCATTTCCATCTCCATGAAAAAACGCGATCGTAATATTGGCTCACCGATTCGGGAGCCAAATCATCCGTTAAATTGGCTTCGATGTTCCAGTACATTTTTTCAAGGTCCGGAATTTTATAATTGAAGGCTTCATCAATTTTATTCTTTTGTCGTGTCTTAAAATCTTCCGTTGATGCATAGTCAGTCGCCAATTTATTTAAAATTGCAGTTGGCTCAGATTGAGAGATATGCTTTCCAAATCCACGACTCATAACGGAAATTGCCATCCCAACGGCCTGTCGTCGCGTCGAATCCGAAGCTCTTTGTCTATATCTTTCTCTTTTCGCTCCCTGTAATTGCTGTTCATATCGCAAAATAAAATCTTCCGCCTTATATGGGTTTTCGTCTTTTTGAACTAAGCGATTAATGATTGCTCGGATATCAACTTCGGATTCCTCCGCTCCCTGCAAAGTAGTCCAAACACCCCTTTCGAAAAGATCGAGCTCTTTGGTTCCAGACCTTATGTCGTCATCATTTCCAAATTCTTTTTCGCGCCTGGTTTTAATTTGCGAGTGTCGATGTTCAAGCTCATGGCCAATAGCGAATTTTACTTCCGCGTCGTTCTTCGCGAACATCAGCATTCCAAAGCTGACTCCGACGTAAATGCCATTTGCTTCTTCTCTGGCATATGCATCTGGATATAAATCGTCCGAGATAAAAACATAAATTGGTTTTGTTCCGTCAGAAGGCAGTCGCAATTCCTTGACATACTCAACGAGCTTCTCACTGAGCTTTGAAACATTAGGATGTTCTTTTGGATCCATCCATCGATCAGCTCCAGTGCGAAGAGCTCGTTGAATTTCTGTAGAAGGGATCTGATCTATCGGAGTGCTTTGAAGGGATTTAACTTCTTGCGCGGAAAGCGACGAGAGAGAGAGAGAGAGAGAGAGAGAGAGTAAGCTAAAGTATGAAACGAAATCAATAAAATATTTCGATAACGTGATTCTTCTTTCTGATGCAATAACTTCATTCACACAACACTCTCTTCATTTTGATGAAATGTGCAAGTTTCGAGCCAAAAAAGCGTCGGCGAATACTCTTACTACCGACGAAGTAATTGTTGGATACGCAGATTTTAGGGAGCACTCCGCATATTATGCGTAGTAACTTGAATCAAGCTAATCGGAACAGACTTCTAGTGGAGTTGGATCTGAGCTCATGGATTGCGATTAGGTTTTGAAAAATTCCTTTATATCGACCTTTAAAGCTTCGGCTACTCGAAACAAAGTATGCAGATTCGGACTATACCTGCCGCTTTCGATATTTTGGTAATGCCGATAATTAAAACCGAAATCGATCATCTTTTCTTGGGTAAGCTTTTTAGATTCGCGAATACGTTTCATATTGCCTCGAATACGCCGCAATAATCGCTCGTATTTTGCATCAATACCCATCCCATTATGATGAGTTGGACGCCATTTTTACAACACGTTGTATTTAATACGTGTTTTCTGCTATTCCGACGCTCATATGAAAACCCAGGAAGCGCCGCTAGGACGGTATTTAAAGAGCAAACGAAAGAAAATGAATCTCTCTCAAAGTCGGGTTGCCGATGAACTCGGCTACTCGTCGCCTCAAATTGTCTCCAATTGGGAACGTGGTTTATGCCATCCTCCTTTAGCGAAATTACGGTTAATTACAAAATTATATCGAGTCAGAACGATTGAACTCATCGATATGATGACTAAGGATTACGAGCGACGCCTTTGTAATAAATTAAAAAATCCGACTGTACTGAATCAGTGCAGGGGTTAAAAAACCCGCAACGGCCTTCGTTAATCAACTGAAAAACTACCAGACGTTGCGGGCTGGTTTTTTATTTGTCCACCTTAGAAAGAGGCGAGCCTCTATCGAGAGTGGCGCTGGTTTAATGACCTGGACATGCCTTATGCACGGAAGTGCAATCCGTAAACTGCACTTATCTGGCAAAACTTTTAGCGCCTTTACGCGCAAACTTAGGATGTACTCGCCAGGCGGAGACCAACATTGTCGTTGCGATTACCAGGATGATCGTTGTTGCGCTGAGCGGAACGCAAATTCTGAGCATCGTTGTTCCAGGAACCGCCCCGTATCACACGGTTGGAGCCAGGTTCGGTCATTACGCCAAACTTAATGATTTCTCAAACTCCCTTCTTCTCACCATTCCGGAATTCGCATGGGCAATGTGCGCAACCATGCTGTTCACTGAATCGGCAAGATCTGATTCCGTAATAAGCCCACTTTGAAATTGTCGCTCTTTCTTTTTTATTTTCTTTCTAAAACGGACGAGGTTAGGTCGCTGAAGACGAATTAATTTTCTAAAAATTCTGAAGCCTAAAAATGGAACTCCTTCTGTCACAGGAGCAATGCGAACCACTTTATCCTTAAGAATTAATTTCAACTTCTCATCCACAAATACACGAATTTGACCGAGCAGATCTTTCAGAATTTTCTTTTCCTGACCAAAACAAATAAAATCATCCATGTAGCGGACATATCCTTTAAGACGACAATGCTCTTTCAAATAATGGTCGAGCTCTCCTAAATAAAAATTCGCAAAGTGCTGACTTGTTAAATTTCCGATTGGAATTCCCTTTCCTGGATCACTGTCAGGCACGGCATGGTCAATAATGAGGTCGAGTAGGCTCAGAAGCTTTTTATCTTTAATAATTCTTCCAAGAAGCTTTTTTAGAACCTGATGATCGATAGATTGAAAATATTTTCGGATGTCGCATTTCAAATAATAGGAATGCGTTCGAGCGAATTGTTGAGCTCGCTTAAGAGCCGCATGAGCTCCCTTATTATTTCGGCATGCGTAAGTATCGCCAATTAATCGTCGCTCAAAAAGTGGATCGATGACATTACAAACGGCATGATGCACGACACGATCCCGAAAATCAGAACTACAAATTTGTCGCACCTTCGGCTCTCTAATCTCAAACTGCCGATAAGGACGTGGGCAATATTGACCGGAAATAAGCTCTTCTTGAAGACCAATGACTTCCGTTTCAAGATGAAAATAAAATGATGCCACGGACGCTCTTGCTTTTTTTCCTCGGAATGCTTTGTGTGCGGCGAGAATCAAATTCTCGTAGCTCACTACATGAGTATAAAGGTTTCCGAAGCGTTTCATTGCTTTGCTTCCTGCTGCTTAATCCATCCACCAAGCATTTTTCCGACTTCGTTAAGTTAAAACATCCCGTGTTTGTAAGCCTCTTTAGATAAGAATCGAGACTCATATGAAATTCGAAGGAGAATTCTTAATTTCTCCAGTCTCAAATTCGCATTTTTCAAAATCAGGCGCTTGTTGCCCGAGTATCGAGCCTCAACAAGCTCTTCGACGACACTTAGGGCCAAGTTATTGATACGATCGGAAAAGGTGAAACGAACTTTTTTCGGAAATTTGTCTGTCGTATGCAAAAGCCATTTCAAAAAATCAGTCCATTTTACAAAAATAGGTAAATCTTCAAACTCGGCAGATGATGCCACAAGGGGAAGCGGTATATCTTTAGCAGCCGCCATCATTCTTTTGCCGCTTCCGAATTAGGATTAATCTTTGAGATAGAAAGTATGTCTTCGCCATACTTTTCTGCTTTACCTTTTCCCACGCCTTCGATTTTCATCAATTCTGCAAGTGATTGGGGGCGTTGTTTAACGACATCCGCTAGCTGCTTGTTGGTCATCAGTATGTAAGGTGGAACCCCTTCTTTTTTACATCGCTGAGATCGCCAGTCTCTTAGTAAATTAAAAAGTCCCATATCAACTTCGGATAAACCCTCTTTCCATGATTCATCCTTTTTTTCGCCAGTCTTCAATTCAACATTTGGCTTTGCCTCTTGTCGAAATGGAAAATATTTCACAATTAAAGTGAGATAAGGAATCTCGTTTCGAACAAATAAATGATCTCGGATCGAGATGACTTCTTTGTCCTTCATAAAATCCCGAAGAGGCTCATCATCAAATCCGCCAGTCAGCGAATTAAAAGTAAGTGAAAAAACCTTCATCAACATCCCTTGCCCTCCCAAATTTTCAAAACTGAGCTTGTCTAAGCAGACGAAGCTGACAAAACAATCTCCTGCAATCGCCGAGGATCTGCTTTGTCGATCAAATCTGTTTTCGCTTGAAGAATGATGGCCTTAATCGCTTCAGTTCTGGTCATTTTTGCCATCTTCAATTTTTGCTCAAACCGACTCAGGATCTGTTCGCTAACCCTAAAAGAAACCCTGTCATTTGCACGGCCCTCAACAAGTTTCGATTTCAAATGTCGCTTTAATGCTCGTATCTTCAATTTATTTTGAGCGATGTAAGCCATATAGTAGCGCATAACGAAAGGCTCGATTTCTGTCGGCTTTGAATCGGAAGCAATTTCTGCACAAATGGTAAGAAGGACATCTCTGAGATGTTTCGGAACCCTTACTTCAACAATAATTTTTTTTCCGAAAAGCCCCTCGTGAATTCTTGGAACGGATTGTTCGGGAACAGAAACTAAACTATCGCATTGATCGCAGACAGCAGCTAAAACACCTTCGACGCTTCCTTTGCCAGACATCAGAGGAACGGTTGCCAATTTGAATGTCGTATTGACGACTGCTTTACATTTACTACATGGTCCTTTGGACTGATCTCCTTCGCGGTAGAATTTTTTCATGGCGCCTTCCTTTTTAGTGTCGAATATACTCCGACAAACCATACTTCTTCTTCGTTTTTGGGAAGGCAATAACACTTCACGTACCAGTTCACTGGAAGCCCGCCGCGTGCGACATTGGTCCGAAAACTCATAGTTTTTATATCTGGAATTGAGATATGTGGAGCTTCTTCATATTTAAGCCCTCGTGACGGTTTTAAAAATTCAAGAACTTCCTGAGTGCTTACTTGTCCTGACTGGAGAAGATCACAATTATTCACTTTTCCGTCCAGCATTTCGTGCTGAATCCTTCCATTCTTCAGAGCTGCAATCAATCTCAGGCGAACCTTCGATTCAGCGCGGGCTCGTATTTTCCCCTCCACCCCCACAATTTCATTTGTACGTTAAATGATGTACAAGTCAAGAAGGTTCAACGCTTCGTGACAATCATTAAAACCCGCATGGATAGTGACTTTGATGCCTAGATATAAATTAAAACTATGATTTAGATTTTAAACAGAACCTTCAGAAATTTCCGAGGCCGCTATCGCGGCCTTGAACGAAGTCGGCTTCGCACGCCTTCGTTCAAAAAACCATGGCGCCTACGGCGCGAAAAGGGAAACAGTGTAAAAGAGCCAAGGGCTACTTGGGAGTCCTCGCCAGGCGGAGACCAACAGAGTCGCCGCGAATACCAGGAGGATCGCTGCCGCGCTGAGCGGAACGCAAACCCCGAGCATCGTTGCCCCAGGAACCGCCCCGCACCACACGGTAGGAGCCAGTATCAGGACCTCTAGGATTCTCACCACCCTCTAGTGCTTCACCATACCAATCAGATACCCACTCCCATACGTTTCCATGTGTATCGTACATTCCCCAAGGATTTGGAAATTTCTCTGTCACGTAGTGCGTTTCACTGCCTGAATTCTCTGAAAAATGCGCGTGCTCCTTTAAATCGGCCACATCATTTCCAAAAGAATAAGCCGATGTCGTTCCTGCCCTCGTCATAAATTCCCACTCGGCTTCCGTGAGAAGACGATAATTCCATTTTGGATCGAGTTGATTGAGCTTTTGAATGAACACTTGGGATTCTTCCCACGAAACCTTTTCAACCGGTCTATTTCTCGATTTGTCGCCACCGCTAAATCGAGAAGGATTTGATCCCATAATTTTTTCCCACTGCCACTGAATTACTGGAGTGACTTGAGCTTGGAAGGGTTCTGTCAAAATAACCTCTCGCTGGGTCTCACTATTGTAACGTCCTGGCTCATTGGGAGGACTACCCATCATGAATTTTGCGCCCCCTTCAGGAATGGGGGCATCGACAAATTCGAAACTTTCCAATTTAAGATTGTCTGGCACAAAATTAGGCGAGGGCGATTTGGCAACACTTTCTTCCCGACCCAATAAGCGTCGAATAATTCCGGGCTTTGAAGCGATGGATTTCTCTGACTTTTCGTTTTCAAGTGCTTCTCTCGTAATTCCAGTAAAAACTCTGAACGAGCTAAAACCATCGATTGCTTCTTCAACTTGTTTTTTCTGACTTTCAGGAATTCGATCAAATAGCTTCTTAAACTCACCAAATCGATCGAAGGAATCTGCGACCTTCGCTGAAGGTATTTCCACGATCAATCTTTTACCTAAGTAGCGAGCCTTCGCCTGCACAGATCCTTTTTCATCGGATAGCCACTGATCCCTTGCTTCACCAAAATTTAGTTTTCGAATTTCCATATTCCTTGAAATTTCTTGAAAAGCTTGGAGCATCTGAGATGTGCGCGCAGACATACTTTTTGCAATAGCTAATGCAAACGCTTCGATGCCAGGATTTCCTGAGTGAAAACCCGCTTCCAATTTTCTTCCAAGAGCTGTGTCGGCAGGATTCGATCGAATAAAAGACTGAACGAACATCGGGTCAAATTGAGCGTCCGATCGTGTCACACCATATTCTTTTGCAAAGTGGTAAATGCTTTCTAAGTCACCTTCAGACAAACGAGGTTTTATCGTTTTCAAAAGTAAAAGAACTCGATCGTCTGAGATTGATGGTTCTCTTAAAATGGTCCGAATCTCTTCTGCAAAATTGGCTCCATAAACATCAATGAGGGCATTAATCGCCTTTGGATTATTCCGCACCTTATGTTCAGTAAAAAGGGGAGAAAATTCTAAATAAAGCGACCGGAGTGTCGCGGCTCTTGCCATAGGTTCCAAATCCAACAAACTTTGAAGATTGAGACCCAATTCTTCTTGAGCCAATCGATACTCTTTGAGTGAAAGGGCTCTTGTAGAAGAAAGCTCAATCAAGGGCCGCGCTGCTTGAATTTGGGTCTCCGATAAATTTAAAATTTTTTGAATATCCGCCGTTCTCACGCCATCACTGTTATCCGTCAAAGCCTGAACTCCGAGAATCGCTCGCTGAATCAGTGGAATTTGAAGAAGATCTTTGACTTCTCGATAGGAAAGCGCGCTCGCTTCTTCATGAGATGTTTCTAAAACGCGAGGATCTCTTGGAGGTAAGGTACTTAGATAAGCGTCTTCGACGCTGGAACCCAAATAATAATTTGTATAGCCAGAAACTTGATGCTCTTTCATATAGGCATCGACGATGGCCCAGCCGGGTGGAAATTTAACTTTCACAGCTTTTCGTTTGCTCATCGTCAAGCCTGTACGAGCGGCGTCGGTATTCACAAGGTTGCGATGAGCTTTAAAATCTGGAAGAACAACATCGGATGTCCCATAATCTTCCGCAATCAATCGCTCTGCAATTTCAACGTCCACTTGAGTAAGGGTCACTCCATTAATGGTCAAACTATAAGGAGCATTTTTTCCGTTCACTTCGACCGGAACACTAAATCCATATCCCGAAGGCTGCTCCGAAAGATCATGACTCTTTCGAATGAAATGAGCCTTGGCTCCTTTCACGAGCGCATAATAAGGAACAGACAAAATCGAACAGTCTCCCCCATAACAGCCTCGAACAATTGCAACCCAGGCTGGCACAGTTTCCACGCTCAGCGTTCTCTCCTCAGCAACACCTCCATCTCGACTAATTGGAGTGAGAGCTGACTTTAAATCTTTTCCTAAGAACTGATTGCGTAGGTTTTCGTAAATAATTTTGACCTGCCCAAGCCCTTTTTCTTGAGATATCGCATCGATTTGTTTCTCCAAATGCTCTTTCAAAAGATCTCCGTAACGATTTTCTAAGTCTTGCGGTGTGCCAGCTCGGATTTGTGTGATGATGCCCTCGCGATCTCTCATCCAACTGGCAAATTGCGGTTTTCCATCTGAGTTAAAAACAAAGGGTACAATTTGCAAAAGCTTTCGTACTTTCTTGATAAAAGCCTTTTCATCCACAGATCCATCAGCTTTACGGTCTCTCGGATCACGCTTGAAAGCTCGAATCTGCGTTGCTAAATCTCCTCCATCGAGCAGTTCCAAATTTTGAACATCCTCGACACGACCTTCCAAAAATTTCTTTATGGCTTCCACGTTATATTGAGCTTCACCTGTCGCCACATATCGAGCTCGACCAATTGTGGGAGGAGTCGTTTCAAAACTTGCTCCGTGATTTCCGAGATGCTTTTGAAGCTCAGCAATGTGCGCATAGGTTTCAATCAAACTTCGCTTGAACGAAAGATTCGCCGTAACAATATTGGGATGACGATCAAGAAGACTTACGAGCAGCTTTAATCGATCCGAAATATTTCCAGCTTTAGCGATCCAACTTACTTTTTTAGCGCAATCAGAACTCATTTCATGAGATCCACTTGAGGCTGCTGCCGCAGAAATCCGAGCTGATGGGAATCCTATAAAAAGGAGTCCGCCTAAAAGAAGCAAGCGACCGATTAAATTCATTCGATCACTCCGTTCGCCTTCAGTAATTTGCGTACTTCCCCCTGAAGGCTTCCATTCACTTCAAAGGTAGAGTCAAAAATAAGCTTATTGACCTGAATAAAAATGCTCGGGGGAAGCGAGAAATATCCGTCCATGATTTGATAATACCGTTCATCTTCTAAGGATTTTCCAACTACGAGATCAATCCGTTTCTTCAACGACTGAACAACTGCGGGACCAAAAACCCCCTGTCGAATCTCAGCACGTGCAGAATTAGTCGCCTCATTTAATTTTTCACGGCGTTCAATCGGCATCATCCACCGGAAAACACCTTCACTTGAAGTTGCCATTTGTGAAGCCGCTTTTCTTGCTTCGTGTGCAGCAGCCCATCCATTCCGTCCGACGGCAATACCTCTGGTGTTTTTAACTTTTCCGAATGATGCTCCATCGCGCTCAACAATCTCAAAATCAGTTGAAACAATTTCTCGTCCCGCACTAATTGCTTCTTTCGGAAGATGTTCGAGAGCCTCCGCAAAAGGAATCAAATCAATTTGTGCCAACTGCCCAATCCGATAAAGACGATCGAGTTCTTGATATTTTTCCGCCAACCCCGGCTGAATCGCGTTCAATTCCGGCGCGTATAAATAAGCAAATTCCTTCATTCCGACCCAACCTTCTCCCTGCAACCAAAGATTTCTCATCTCTGTCCTATAGACCATTCCTTCATCAAGAGATTTCGGAAGTTCAGGAATCATTCGCCCATCCGCCTTACTCTCCGTTGGCCGTGGAAGTTCATTCGTTATCCGAATCGAAAGACTTTGGATCGCCGGGCCATAACGCTTCTCCATCATTTCACCAATGATATTTAAAATTTCCTTTTTGTGATGAACTTCTATGGCTTCGATTTCAGATTGAAGGGACAAAGTCGCTCTAATAAGCGTTCGGGCTTCAGCACCGCCATATCGCGCTCTCATATGAGTCTGAAGCTTCTCTTTTTCGTTTTTCATTTCTTCGATCATCAAGCGACGAAGGCCAATGGGCATCTCTCTCCAGAAAAAAGCGACACGAGAATCAGATGCGTACAAATCCTCGGGCTGAATATCCTTTGGATCTTCTAACGGTTTCGCAGGAATTTTAGGTGCGGGTTCATTAGGAATCGGAATTTCACGGCGTTTCGGTTCAGATGGTCTTGGCGTGATGGGCTGAGGTTCTACAGGAGCTTTTTTCGGAACGGGCGGGGCTTCGGGAAGAACTGCGGGACCAGAACGATTGAGCTCTTTAAGATTTTTCTTACAAATGCCAGGGGTGAACGCATAAAGTGAAGCCGAGAAAAAAATGGTCAGAGCAAGTATTGGCGTCATTATCCAAATCACACCAATAAATTGAGATCGTACATGATCGCTCAAACGCCACTCTCCTCAAATGCATATTCCCCATTTTCTCCTCCCTCCTTCCTATCTATGCAATTTCTAAGCCCAAATCCGACTGAATTTAACCTGTTTTAAAGCATTTATTCGCACCTTTGACAATTTTTCTGGGGCACAGGCGTCGCATCGCAAATTTTGCGTAGCAGTTAATATGGAATCGCAAGAGTGTAGTGCTCCCCCGAAAGCAACACAGTTTTTACGCCACATTCCGGACAGCTCGTTCATAGAAATGAGCTGGTGTGACGTAGTTTAGGGCCTGGTGAGGCCGACATTCATTATATTCTTCGATCCATTTTGAAACAGCTTCATGTGTTTCTTTGAAGTTAAGGAATGGTTTTTGCCAAACACATTCTTCTTTAAGGCTTCGAAAGAATCGTTCGATGACAGCGTTTCCTTTCGGAGTATTCACCATGGTTCGGGTGTGCTTATGGTGCTCCCCATGAAGGTGTTGACGGGGTCGACCGGAGACTCAGTCAGTGA
>CAZRLF010000036.1:0-17756 GCA_964601045.1 uncultured Bacteriovoracaceae bacterium | reverse complement strand
GCTCAATGCCGATTCGGTTGGCTTTTGCCTCATTGCATACAAGTAGATCCTTCACGCTTGGTCGGAAGCCTGAGCGGCGCTAGCCATTGTGGCAGCTAACCCCAAAATCAAAGAAAAACGTACCCTTAGGCCTCTCAGACCCCTTTCAATCATTCAGCTCTCTTAGTCGGGCTAGGTAAAAAGTCAAGGAAGCTGCCCGTAATCAGGAAGCCGCAAATCCCAGTCTTTTAGTAGCTTATCGTAGGATTTAAACATCGTAAAATTCACTTCGGTTACGGACATCGGAAGAGTGGATAAAGGTTCATTTATTTCAAACATCTCGGGACCAATTGAAGTAACCGTTATTACGATGTTACCGACTCAAGCAACGCAGCGTACAACTTCCATCTATGCTTGCACCTTCTGGTTTGGGTCCTAAATGGCGAATGAAATCATTCCAATTTATTTTTAACGAGGCCGCGCGATGCCAGCTTTCTCAGTCGGCGTTAGGCCGTACGTGGGGCTATTAGCCTAAGAGTGGTCGCGGCTGACGCCGGGGCGATTTACCCCCAGCGAAAAACCGAGACTTAAGCAAAAATTTGGTTAGAGGAGAGCCCAAGTTGGCTAAGAGTTGCGGAAGTGGGTCTTAAAGGCTGATCAAGCTCCATAAAAAATAGGCTTAAAAATACTTATTCTTTCAAGGCATTTCGAGTTCTTCGCAGAATTTTATAAAGGGCAGCACCTTCACACGTCCACGGGTAAACACTTTCGCACCGCGATGGACCTGATAAAAATGGGGAATATCAGTTCGAGCCTCAAAATACGAAATGGCCGAGCTAATATTTCTTTCACCCGTCTTACACTCCACTGCGAAAAGTGACTTGCCGTCTTTGACAACAACAAAGTCAACCTCGCGCCGATCGGTGTCTCTCAAAAACCGAAGTTCCATCACATGCCCCTTTGTATCTTCGATAAAATGACAAAATTTTAAAAGTTGAGAAGCTACGAGATTTTCAAAGCGAAGTGGCTCATCGGGAACCATGGTCCAGTCCCACAGGTAAAGTTTTTGCTCCTTTTTAACAGCGCGAATTTTTTTGGAGCCAAAAGGTGATATCCGAAAACAGAGATAAATATTTTCGAGCATCTGAATCCATTTTTTTACAGTTTTTGGATCAACTTCTAAATCTTCACGCAAACTTTTGATTGAAAGTGGTGCTCCCACTTTTTCTGGTAACAAACTTACAAGGTGCTCAATTAAACTGACTTCTCGAACATATTCGAGATCTCGGAGATCCTCTCGAACCACTCGCTGAACACGATCACGCTGCCAAATTCGATGCGCGTCTTCATTTTGCTCAAAAAGTGGCTCTGGAAATCCACTAAACTTTAACAGGAGCTGGAGGTCCTTATCATTTGGATGAGAAGAAAATTCTCTCAAAGAAAATGGATGCAGTCGAAAGTGGCGGTATCGATTGGCGAGCGAATCGCCACCTTTTCGATAAAAATCGAGTCGAGCAGAGCCCGTGACGATAAATTTTCTTTCAGACTTTTCAGTGTCATAAATTCCCTTAACGAGATTTCTCCACTTTGCGTATTTATGAACTTCATCAAATATCAGTACTGGCTGATTTTCAGGAAGCTCCACCTGACGCAGCTTTTTTGCAGAGACAGGATTGTCCCAATTGAAATAGGCTGGCGATTTCTCTGTCGCCTTTTTTCCAATGAAAGTCAGAGCGAATGTGGTTTTTCCCACCTGCCTTGGGCCATCAATAAAAGCCATTTTCTTCTGAAGGGCCGTTTTAACGTAATGAGCCAGGTATCGTGGTGCGTCCATAAAATAGACTATACTCCCTTTTACTCATGAGTAAAAGGGAGTATAGTCTATTTTGCTCATGTGATCATTGGGCAGCACTTAAGCTCAAAGCCCTTCTTCATCTACGAGCGCAATATCGCCCGTAATATACCAACCATCTTTTAAAACTTCGCGAGTGAGCTCGGGTTTACCGAGATATCCCTGCATCACATTCGGCCAACGAACGAGCAATATTCCTGGAGAATCTACTCGAAGAGAGCCAAACTGGGCGGGCGTACATCTTCGCATAAAAAATTGCAGAAACGTCGGAGTTCAGTCGGCGTTAGGCCGTACGTGGGGCTATTAGCCTAAGAGTGGTCGCGGCTGACGCCGGGGCGATTTACCCCCAGCGAAAAACCGAGACTTAAGCAAAAATTTGGTTAGATAGGAAGTCCGGAGGGTTGGGGGGGCATGGAGGAGTGTTCTATGTCTGATCGCCAAAAAACAGCGGGTGAAAGAAGAACCGTGCAAGAAATAATTTTTACTACTCTCACACAAACGCTTTAAGCAACCGTTCGATTTCAACTTCTTTTAATGCGTTCCAATTTCGATAAGCAGTTTCAGAGGAACAGCCCAAAACTTTTCCTGCCTGATAAGAAGTCTTTGCAAGTTCAAGCAAAATTGTCGTCGCAACATCAGCCCTCCAATTGGTTCCAAAAAGAAGACGCATTCTAAGCCAGAGATTCTTCTTGATGATATCTCGAGAACGAATCTTTCTCGAATCTGCCGGCAAAACCTTTGGAATTCTTAAACCAAAGAGAGCAAAAGACTCGTCTTCGCCATTTCGCTCAGACTGCAGATTATCAAGTTTGGAAGTTTCGAACAGTGGTGCTGGTTTTCCGAGATGCTTCTGAGCTGTAGCCACTATTGACTGCCATCTCGAATTTCTGTTGCTGGCAGAATGAGTCACCTGGTGTTGGGCAAGACCGCCCAGCCATGCCAGTTCATTCGCAGAAAGATTTGGAATCATCGCCTTGACTCGCTCGACATGAACAAGATCTCCGAACTCCTTAAGCCACGCCAAAATCAGGGCAAGTAACTTTCTGTCATTTTGAAATTCTTTAAGCGATTCAACCAGAGTTGCTTCGGGATCAGCGTCGGATGCCTTTGAACTATTGATAGCAAATGCAATCCCCAGGTTTTCCCATCGATCT
Organism: uncultured Bacteriovoracaceae bacterium; assembly: GCA_964601045.1. GTDB lineage: Bacteria > Bdellovibrionota > UBA2394 > UBA2394 > UBA2394 > JAQBPA01. The sequence continues at coordinate 14,771 of CAZRLF010000036.1, read as the reverse complement.
CTAATATCGTCTGTCTTCACTTTACTCTGAGTCATAGCCCAACCTTCTTCTGAGAGCGGCTACACATTCCTCCACCACTTTTGGCCAAATGTCAGAGGTATCGCGTTCGAGTGTCCAAGCTTTTGCCATTGCGAGCTCGTCTTGACTAGGTTCCAGTGCTATTAAATCGGAAAAATGTTCGGGCCTATCACAGGCCGCAAAAAGCTTCGATCGAATCAAATCCTCACGACCAATCGAAAGAACATTGAGGTACGCACCCTGAAAAACATTTGTACAATTGCTCTGCCAATTCTTGGGAAGGTCTTTGATTAAATCCCGTGGACCATTATTGAGCCAGCCTTGTTTTAGCTCAAAGCTTGGGGCAATTTTTCTTGCAGCGTCTTCTAGAATGTCGTCCAGTTCCGGAAGCAAAACATCAACATCTCGAGTTTCTCGCGACACAATTCCCAACGCAATTAAGGCGGCGCCTCCACAGATCACAAGCTCCCGCCTTTGCTTGGCTTTCATAAGCTCAGCATCTAAAGCCCTAAAGATAGTAAGTGGATCGTCCATATATATTGTATAATACAATATAATGTATTATACAATATACTAAATTGCTGGGGTTAGAGCACAAGGTGGGTTCAATAACTTAAGTAAATTCAATAGGTTGGGGAGATGGCACAAGACTTGCGTTTTTTATCCTCCGGCTATGGTTGTGATTGTGCGGATTTTTCTGATTCTGTTTCAAGTCGTTGCGTCGGTCGTTGCTGCTGATGTTGAGCTGTTCGACGAAAATGGTATGAAGCAGGAGTACGCCCATAAGAATCTACTTGTATGCAAACTAAGGCTGCGAGTGCAAAACTGAGGCTGAGTTCGAAGCGCTATTTTCCTCACTCAATCGAGAGGCATAAAACTTTCACGTCGAACTTATCGAAGCGTTCTCATCTCGTTTGGTTGTGGCGTTCCTGCTCTAGGTCTTCTGGTCGTCGATCTGCGAAAGTACTCGTAGCAATTCTTCTGCGGCGACACATTTAAACTCTTGTTGTCCCGTCAGTACTGTCGTGAGTATAGCAATGCTACACTTTTTTCCAGCGGCCTTGTTGGGCACTATAGCTATGCGATAGTCGGACCTGAAGCGACGGAATAAAAACTATAGCATAGCTATAGTTCAGATAAAAATATCGCACCATCTCATTTATAGCGGGAGGCCTTTTTTGATGTTAAAGCCACGCGACTTTAAGGGGTGAGATGCGTAAGGAGCTACTCGTAGCAATTCAGTTTGACGAAATCGCCTTTCAAAAAGGGTGGAATTTCGGAATTGCAGAATTCAAAAAGACCAGCGATCGATTCGATTTGAAAGGGCCAACAAAGCTATTTGAGGCTCACTTTGCAACTGCATGGCCCAATTGTAGTGAATGTGAAACTGCCATCGCTAAGCTGAAAAGAGTTTAATTCCTAAGTAATTTCTTTTGTTTAAGATTTTCTTTCTACGAGTCGCGGTGGTCCCATTATGTATCTGAATTGCCAAAAATGGAAATTCAGATACATAATCGGAATTTGGACAAATCCCTCGCATCCTCACTTTAATCTTTTTGCAGCCACTCCTTATTTGCTCCGAAAAGAGCAGGGCTATATTTCATTCCTTTCTGCGCTTCATCGACGTGGAGTTCTCTCCCAGATTCCTAGCGCGGTCCAAATCGCTACAACGGGTCATTCTCGAATTCTCGAATCGGAGCTCGGGCGATTCGAGTTCTATCATTTAAAGCCAGACATTATGAAGGAGGGCATTGAATTTGTTGAAGGCGCTAATCCCTATCGACTGGCCACTGCAGAAAAGGCTCTCTTCGATACTTTGTATTTATCGACCAGAAAATCTAAGAATTTCTGGTCGATGCCTGAGCTTAATTTGGCTCGAGATAGTTTTGATCTCGTTTAATTTATTCAGCCAACTTGCCAATAATCGGATTCAAATCGTCGACCTCATATTCAGCCATAAATTTTTCTATGCCCGACTTCAATGAAACGCTTTTAGCCTCTCTGTCATAATAGAACTTTTTATTCTCCGAGAACTTCAATCGAAAAATAGTGCCATGAATATCGACTATGGGGTTCTCCTTTAGGTCCCCAGTTATCCCAACGAGGCGGCTCGGAATTTCACCCTGGCCATTAAAATCAGCTCTTAAAAATTTAAAATCGACAATGGAGCTTCCAAGCGTTTTATTTTTTTCGTCCGAAGAAAGAATTGATAAATAAAAATGAGGGAGCTCAAGATATTCTCGCTCTTCTACCCATGTATTAATGTCAGTTCCTGATTTTAATTTAAAATTAACTGGGAGTCTTCCGGTCTTATATATAGAAATGGTTTTCATTTCGACAGGGTATCGTCTTTTTCTCCGCCAACCGTAAGCATAAGGCTCAGATTCGTTTACTGATGAGTCGTACTTGAGAGATGCGATCACTGATTTTCCTGCGTAAATGCCAATTCTCAAAACAAGCGATCGAAAGAACCTGGAGGTTTTCAATTTTGGAATTGAATAATTTCCATTTGAATCGGCCGCTATCGAAACCTTTCCCGATTTGCATGTGAGCTCTTTTCGCATCGCACACATTTCGTTCCATTCAATTTCAAGAGACAGAGACTCGAGTTTATCCCCTGTGTAATTCAGGAATTTGCCCTCAATTTTTGGAAAACTAGCGGCCTGAACAAAATTTAAATTCAAAAAAAGAACGATGCTCCAGATTAAAAAAATTCTCGCCACGACTTTCATGAATAATCCTCCTTCTATCGACGAATCTTTCCTAGATTCTTCCTACAATTTGAGGCGTTAACACGATTTGTGCTTACCGCTTTCAACAACTCCTGCAAAAAAGAGAACCCCTTCCAATTCACTCCAGGGTTTAAATACATTCGCTCAAATGCTTCGGTGTCTGCATAATCCGATAAGGCTTTTCTCGCCACGTCCAAGGGGAGGTTTCTAAAAATAACGGCAAGAAATTCTCTTTGCTTAGGATGAAGCTCAACCCACAAATCATATTCCATCCAAAACAGCAGTCTAGCAGCCTTCGAAGGAATCGAATTTATATTTCGCACAAATCTTTCAAATTCGACCTGGCCTAAAAACTGCGATGAAAGTACATCGCCCTCTTTACTCTTACCTGAATAAAGATCCTGGCCAGTAGTAACCTTAAAACCTGGCATAACTTGTTTAACTGTTACTTGGAGATCGTTTCCTACAATTGCAGTGAAAATGAGTCCCAAAAAATTTTTAATCCCGGAATTTCCTAAATAATGCCAATACAAATGATCAGCGGTAGTCTGATTTTCAGAAGGTAGCCCATTCAGGTGTTCATATTCGGACGCTATCTGCCACCATGAAATTGAATCTAAATAGCTATATATACCATCCAAAATGAAAATAATCTTCGCTCGATTCTGTTGCTTATCGAGACGGCACTGACTCCAGGGTATAATTTGTTCGGAAAATTCTCTGATATTTGATCTTAACTGAGCGAATGATACTGAGGCAAAAACTGCTTTTTGCATATCTCCATCATATTTTGATCTGTTCACTGGATCTGAAAGAACTTGGTTCGCCTCATTGATTTCCTTAAACTTCTCTTCCGCAATTTTACTACCAGGATTTTTATCAGGGTGAAGTTTTACAGCTAATTTACGATATGCTTTTTTAATTTCCTCTACTCCGGCATTTCGTGGAACTCCCAAAATTTTATAATAATCTTTACTACCCGTTGCAGTCGCAACCCAAAGTGGTGCTCCAAACATGAAAATCAGAATGAAATAAAACAGAGATTTTCTAAAATTCTTGTCGGTTATCACGAAAAATTTCTCCAACAAAAGTTCCGAGAAGATCATAATCGCCTAAAATCTTGCTTGCTTTTGATCACACCTCTTAACACTATTTTTCGAGGGGCTTCCAGCTGTTTTTCTGTATACTGATCATGTCGAGTTACGCCCGCCTTATAGACGGTAGGCTAGTTCAAAATTGAAGAACATCGATCCTCGTGAAGATCGTCCTGCCCATTTCACTGCAATCCCGCCTTGAGTCATGAGATCCTTAAAAATGGGCATTGTAAAAATAAAAGGAGTCACAAAAACAAGATTCTGAATTTTGCCATCAGCAAAGCTGCTTTGCTGATAGGCTTGATCTGTTCGTTTGGTCAAATCGGCCTCTACTGATAGACCCGTGGTCATAGTCAGATCAAAATTGGATAGAAGTTGACCGAGATTTGCAGAGGGGAACGTATTGCTGATGAAGTTTAAATTCTTTGTTCGAGGACTAAAGAGGCCGGATCCTAAAAAGACAGATTGCCCTAAATAAAAGTTATCCAACAGTTGTCCGCTAGCAGAAAGCCCCCCGCCAAGATAATTTACATTGGGCTTCACAAATTTCTGTTTACTCATTCCAATGGGGATGTCGCCTCCTAGAGAAATTCCCAAAATAAATCTCGGAAGATGTATGAAATTCCCTAACGCTCGAAAACTTAGATAGCCGCCGTTATTGTGATTGTGGATCTTGCTCCCATTATATGTCTCCTTACCGCTGTGGTAGAGGGTCCCTTTGGTTTCAATGACTAAATCTTTTAACCCCAGATTACCGAGTCCGTAAGAAACACCTAGGTACTCTTCAAATAGTTTTGCATCACTAAATCCCTCTGGATGTTTGAAGGAACTGTTGGGGCTAACAACACCGATGAGTCCGTTAAATCCACTTCTTAAGACCCATTCGTTTTGAGATGGATTTAACGACGTACTCAACTGTAAAGCCTCCACCGCTGTCGAGAAAAGAAATGACGAGATCAAAAACAAAAATAGTCTGTGCATAACTGATTCTCTCGGAATAGTTGATCTTTAGTCCAATGTTAATTTCAGGGTTTGAGTTTCGCGATCAACGATATGCAACTGTTTGTCGAGCTCATATTGAAGACCTTGAAAAGAATTATTCAGCAGTTTTCTCATTAGAAAATTAGTCCTTAAAAATATTTTTCTTCAATAAATTAAACTGAGTGAGTGCGCTGTGAGCTTCGGTTTTATCTTTTAACGTAAAAAATTCCATTCGGTTGTCTGTGAATGAATATCTTAGCGTTGTTGTGTCGATGGAGGTTTTAGCTAATATGTTGTCCGTCCGTTAAAAATATTCCTCGAAAATAATTCATTGGCCGAATCGATTTTATTTGAAAAGCATCTTTGATTTAATCTGAAATTTCAGGAATGAATTCATTTTCAAATGTTTTTAATATCGGAGCTGAGTCTGAAAAAATTAGATTATCACGATTTGTTTTACGTACGAAGGAGCTGCGCAAATTATTGCGGCGATTGTTAAAATTTTGGCTCACCTTACTAAAGTTGATTCAATACTCTACGAATCTCGGCTTCCTTCTGATTGATGCGATCTAACTTCCTCTTTCGCACTTTAATTCTCAAGCCGAAATCCCTCTTTAATTTATCTTTATGAGTGGATTCGAGTGCGAGATTCAAATAACTTTCTAACAAGGAAGGGGTTCGCTCTGCCATTGAAAGTCCTCTCATTAAATTCTCAAATTCAGATTTTCCAGAAAGCTCCTTAGCCAAAATACGAAGGCGCTTCAATGACGAGGGGGAAGCTTTCTTCCACTGATCAAAGATTCTCGAATAAAAAATCATTCCATTTTTTTGATCGACCAATTCTAGATTTGAAGAAAAGATCGAGTTTAAAACATTATTCGCAATCACGCAGGAATATGTTTTGGTCTCATGGGGAGAAGGCACTTCAATTCCGTCAGATAATAAATACTTAAAGTAAGTAAAAAACCTTTTGGGATCCTTTCGAACTAATTTCCACCTTTCCTCATTGGAATAATTAGGTGCTACGAGCCACTGAACCCCGGCTTTGAATGAAAGATGGCCTTCATCTAAATTGCTAAGCTTTGGAGAAAATCCTTTCAGCCAAATCTCCTCGATTAATTTCTTATCTGGCCATTCCAAACCCGCAATTAGTCTAAAATCTCGCGTAAAATACCATCCCTTTATGTCAAATTTAGTCCGAAAGTTTGGACGAAAATAATCTGAAAAATTTATACTCGAATCATTCCATAAATATTCTTTAACTTTATCCTTATATACTCTGACCGCCATCAGCAAATCGCCATAAATACTCGATGACAGTGGATCTCCAGACAGGAAAAATCCTACTCCTGTTCCTGACGTCACAGTAAAAATATTCTTAAGTTGCGACTTTCGGAATCCGTTTCCTGCAACTTCAGATTCAATTTCCTCGATCGCACCCCAGTGAAACAAGGTCTGAGTCTCTTCTCCTGGAGCAATCGGTGGAAAGGTATAGTAATCATTTCCCACCTTAAGATGTAAAATTTTAGCGAGGTCACATTTAAATTCTTCCTTCGTACGCGGTCGAATATCTCCAACGACAGCACGAGCTCCGAATAGAATTGAAAGCAGCCAAACCCACTTAAGCCCGCCCATAGAACGATAATTCATAGACCATACGGGAATGCCTGGCCAGCCGATTCACCTTTGATTGACAAGCTGACCAACTCTCCCCGATACTCAAATTGATGGTAAGACTTGGGGATTTTGCCCGTTCTGGCAATCTTTTTGTAGTTGTGTTCTGTCTGGCAGCTCAATCGATACTTGCAAGCGAATCGAATTCATCCACAGCTCTTTTGAATCATGGTGATCGAATAATATGTGGTCTATCCCCCAAAAATTCTGAAAGTTTTAGTTATTTCCGAGATCTTGTCAGCAAGAGCGAAGCCAATGTTTATGATTTGCAGGTCAATTCATTTCAACCCAACTTTTCTGAAGGTCAGAACTGTGCTTGGGCGTTCACTGGGGCCGCTCGAATGTACTTGCAGAATTCTGAAGATGAAGATTGGAACTATTCATTTCAGATAGCTGTAACTCCAAGAAATGTCTGTAGAGCTTCTTTTGAAGTCGATTACGACGAAATCGACTTTCGAGCTACCAATAAACACACTCAGCGCGTGTACATGAATTCCATAAAAGTTCCCGCGCGTAGTTTTCAAATTGGATCACTCGCATTACCAGGCGGCCGCCAACGGCGAGGTTTGTATTGTTTTAAAGAAGGTACTGATCAAAGGCTCATTCAAACCCCTGAAGTTACGCGATCATCTCGCGTTTCGAACTAGTCGGTACGGATATGCTCTTAAACGATGGTACGGATCTCTCTTTGAGCTTCGGTCATCTCAAAGACATTCTTAACGGCGTTTAATCGCTTGGCTTCGGGCTTTAGCATTTTTTAATTTGTCTTGAGGTCTGTATGAAGTTTTTCTATAGCTCTTGTGAAGGGTGAAGCTTATGAAAGCATTTTTGTTTTTAATTCTCGGTTTAACAATCGCTGGATTTTCTAATCTTTCAGCAAGCAACTTTGATAGGGCTGGCACGCTTGAGCTGCTAGCAAGAATTGAAAGAGAAACCGATTCCCATAAATTACAGCTTTTATTTTCAGAGCTTCCGCATCCCAGACCTGTGAATGTGGGTGGTTATTATGAGGAAGACATTCCCTATATTATTCGAACAAAGGTCACGGATCTGACGACCTTTTTGTCTTTTGGCCTTTGGGTTAATTATCTTACTTCAAACGGTTGGCCCATGGATGATGGTACTGACTTTGTTCTCACTATTCAGCCGATAATAAGACGTTTGGCCGAACATGCTGGCAAGCATGATTATTTCGGAATTCGTGTTGAAGATCGAGATCCTAGGTTGTTTGAGAATGCGGCCTATTATTTTCTTGCAAGAAAATATGGAGTGATCGGCGGCGGCTGTGCAAAGGCTGCTGCAAGCCTTGCTGCGCCGTAAATCTGTTCTATAGTCTGCTTGGAGTTCATCACGAGTTACCGGAGAATCGAGTGAGATCGCTTTGAAGTGATGATATGGCGGCATAGGCAGTTCCTACCACCCAATGAGAGAAGTGGGTCCCCTGATCAACATGATGTTCTTATTATCGGGGAGTTTGTGTCGCGGGAAGCTTAAAAAAACCGATCGAAAAATTCTTTTATTCTGTAAACACAAGTCTGCCGTTTAAGTACCTTGTTATGTTTATTGACGAGGTAGGTGTTGTAAGACATGCGTTTTTTCTTCGGATCACTTTCCGCTTCGCTTTCTTCGGCCTGGCTAACGAGTTTAATAAAGCCCGCCTCTCTTTTTAAAAATTCAGACATGTCTTCTATCGTATACTTGCGAGGGCGCAGTCTATAGACAGATTCAAAAAATTGCTTGTCCGATAGCGCAGTTCGACGCATATAACGCAAAAGAGTCGTCAAAGTTGAATGCGTAGACTGGAGGTCAGAGAACATGCCTGGATAGACTTTTTCATCGTAATGAAGGCGCATAAGAATTGAATCGACTTGATCGATACTTGGATTCAAACCAATAAACGCCTCAATTCTCTCCTTCAGTTCTCGAGGGTTCAATTCGCTCAATTTTTGTGCAGCGGTTATAAAAAAGAATTCGAGATCTCGTTCACTGCGTTGTCCAAATCTCTTCAAAGCATTTCGTAATTCCGCTCGTAATCCCAATCCCGCTTCTATAGTACGATGGGGCTCACTCTGATCCATTACTTTATAATATGAATACTCGACACTTTCGAAGCGAGTTTTGAAGACCCATGGAGTGGGGGATGTTTTTAAAAAAATTTCAGTTGCGTGACCAATATCATACTTTGCCAATTCCTTAGTTGCACGACTTTCTATATCAAAATGTTTATAAATAAATTCGTTAAATCGCAAATGATCAGCGATAAGCGGATAATCTAGAGTTTTTGATATGGTACTAAGAACATAACTTTGATCATTGGGACCGTTTATTTCATCTACCAGGTTCTGAATAAGTTCAGAATCGTCGAGATCGCTTAAAAAAATAAGAAAGCCATCCAACCAGGAACGTTGCCAAAAAGATGTATTATATCTTGGCCAACAAAATTGATGGGATTCATTCACATCCTCCTTGCAGTGTGGATACGAAAATATCTTAGAAAAAATAGCTCTATGGTTTTCTTGATGTTTAAATTTCTTATAAATTTTTTCTAAAATATAAACTTTAAGCTGAGTATTTGCAGGGCTACCGCGGTAGATTCCTATTAGATTTGCAAGCTCCAGAAATTGCCCTAAGGAGTGATCAAGTTCGAAGTATTGATTGAAATATCTTATCAAAGCTTCAGTTCTGTCATTTTCATTAGATTCAAAATTAAATATTTCGAAGCCCAGCCTATGAAATTCCAGATTAAGATTTTTTGTCTGAGGGAATTCCTTAAGTTTATTTCTTACCGCCTGGTTAAAGACTGGATCTCTAAAGAATTTAGCAGATGCATCTTCATCATTTCTGCTGCCAAGAGTTTTAAGTCGCCACTCATTCAGCATTTGCTCAGTTTGCGTCTCTGTAGTCGACGATCCAACGGCAATAGACATAAGAAGATTTAATTCATTTTCATCTTCGGATAAGCGAATGAGAGATAAAGTTTCAGCCAGTAAAGAAGGAGAAAGTGTTAATCTGCGAAGTAAAGTTTGAACTTCAGAGGTAGAAAATGCATTAAGATTTAATATTTTTACGAGTGCTCTGATATCTTCTATTGTTTTAATATTTGAAATTATATTTCGAACTTGAGATGTTGAAACAAGATCTCGATTAAGACCCCTTCTTCCAACTAAGACTTGAGAATTTTTTATCACAAAGGCTTTGGGAGTGTAGGGGTAGCGTAAGATATCTGCCCCAAAATCATCAGCAAAGCGGTCGTAGTCGTCTCCATTTTTTTCAGCCCATTTCTTAAAAAGCTTTTCACCTGCACCTTCAGTAAGATCAATTATTTTGGCATCTCGAGAGATATCGAAAATGACCACTCGATCTGCAGATCCGCCCCAAGTTTCTGCAAATTCCAGATTATCTAAGTTAACCGAATAGAGTCCGGCCCCCGCACTTCCCGCTTCTGAGGGTTGTACGTTTTGGAATAGAATCACTCTAAAGTTTTCTTCGGTTTTAGTTCCATGAGCTAATTTAAGATCCGAAATTAAATCGCTTGCGGGAATGAGGGTTTTTGATGCATCAGTTTTAAATTCTTCAAAATTCCTTCTTATCTGTTCGGGATCATAATGTTTTATAAAAAGAAATTGATTGATGGGCTCTATTTCTGGATAGGCAGCTTGAAGTTTTTTGAAGCCCAGATGTTCAAGCAATTTGTATGTAGCAGTGGGGCTAGTGTATGAGCGAAACGATTTGAGTAGGCTAGAGTTGAGCCAGTTAAGAGCTTTTCTGTTTTTGAGTACGTTTTCAAATTTTGGATCGGTGATAGCTTCCTCGAAAATTTTTCTAATTCTTTTTTTGATTTCGGAATCAAAATTGAGGAGTTCATCGTCGGGAAAGCTCCTTCCATATTTATTGAACCAATCAGCCGCTAATAGTCTGATAAATCTCACTGCCAGAAAGACAGGATGATTTAAATTCTGTTTCGCGTAGTGGGAATTCCAGAATGTTTTTTCATCGACAAAATGTGCGCTTAATTTTCCAGTCAAAATTTCGTGCACACCATTTCCAAATTGTTCGGGAGTTTTAAGGCCGTCGCTTGAGAGTTGGATTTTCTCGGCGGGAATATAGCCTTGTTCAAGTTCTGTTCTTCCCGTGTCTGTTTCTGGATCTAATCTTAGGGCATCAATTACATCAATTTTTCGAACGCCGTATGTTTTTTTATGTATGTTAAGTGATTGTTCTGAAATCACATCGATATCTGATTCGCCACCTACGATTTCTCGGATATCGATAGATGGAATTTCTAGAAGAGATTCTATTTTCTGATTGAGCTCAGATCTTGATTTGGCAGTGTTTAGTTTTCTTAAAATCCAATAGATAAAATCACGACTGGTCCCCGCAAACAAAATAGCGTTTGGATCTTGTTTCCATATTTCAGCAAAAAGTGCGACCTTTGGAGCGAGTGCTTTTGCCAATTCACGTAATTCAGTTTCAGAAATGCGAGTCTGATTCTCGGACGCACAGAGCGTCGGCTCTAAAATAAATAGATTCACCAAAAGCCCGAGTAAGCTCATCAATTGCTGAATCCAACGAAATTTAAATAATGATTTCATCTCAATACATAAGCCAGCCGATGATAAGTAAGTGCAATTTTTATGCCAATTGTTGGCAGGTGCGGGCCTGGGTCCCCAATGCCGTACAATTCTCTTTCTTATGCATGTTTCAAAAAAGGCCTCCCGCTATAAATGAGATGGGGCGATATTTTTATCTGAACTATAGCTATGCTATAGTTTTTATTCCGTCGCTTCAGGTCCGACTATCGCATAGCTATAGTGCCCAACAAGGCCGCTGGAAAAAAGTGTAGCATTGCTATACTCACGACGGTACTGGCGGGAGAGCAATAGTTTAAATGTGTCGCCGCAGAAGAATTGCTACGAAAACTTGAAAACGATAATTACGGCGCCTTCCAATAAAGACGAGTCGAATTATCTGTACCAGCCCAAAACATCTGAGATCGTGGAACGACTTATTAGACACATCTCACTTATAGCGTGGGGCCTTTTTTGAAACATGCATAAGAAAGAGAATTGTACGGCATTGGGGAATTGATGCCGAACTACTCAAGGGCAGTGGATCTGGGTTCTTCATTTCAAACTTTTTCGAGTATCTAGGGTCAAGGCGTGCAATAAATTCATGAAAAAGCGGTGATTTTATCAAAAGATTTTTTAGTCTGGGACTAAAGCTGGGATCAAAATTGGTTTGTGCAATCAGCTTCAAAGTTCTCGATATAAGACTTAAGTGATCGATCGATTTTTCTTCTAGCGTTTCAGGTGCATGAAAATTCGGGTTAAGCGATTCTGCAAGAAGAAGAAGCTCATTCTGACGGCTGAGATCCTCTAAATCATTTTGTTCATAAAACGAGATAAGGCTCATTTTTTCACTGATGCTCAACTTTCTATACGGAAGCTCCGAAAAAAAGCCGTGGCCCTTAATCTTTGAGGAGGCAAAAAATTTAAGAATCTGGGCACGAAGTTTTGGCCTACGTTTGAGAAGTTTTATGAGCGTGGACTGTACCAGCTGGTCTCCTGAAAAATACTTATTCAAATACTCCAGCATATAGTCATTTTCTCCGTACACTCTATCTCGATCAAAACCTGAAATAGCCTCAAGAACAAAATCTCGAGCTTCATTAGAGGTGAGAGTGAGCTTCTCGATGACCCAAGGAAGTATATTTTTTTTCATTTCGATACTGAGCGTTTTATTCTGAATTAATTCTTGAACCCAGATTTCAACTCTTCGGTCGCGATATTCTGTTTTATCTCTCACAACAGATAAGAAAATATGGAGCAGCAACTCTGGGGGCGGATTTGGTAATCGAAGCAATGAATTTACCAATTGGGTATATGCTTTCTGAAAACGCCAGGGCGTCGAATCAGGCTGGTAATCAAATAATTTTTTACGCGCTGTGAGTAGAATTTTTGACTCGAGAAGTTCAAATGCAAACTGCCGATCTTTTGAGAAAGCTTTCAATGCCTTTAAATAGTCGCCGTAAACATCGTATCCATCCGTAAATTCATTGCCTAAGTACAATTTTTGATCATCGAATGGAACATCGTCGTTCTTGGTATACCTCAATCGCTTTGATTCGAGATATCTTAATAGAGGTCTCGCAAATTCCTTGTCCTTTGAAATCGTCTCTAAAAATCTAGCAGTGATTTTGGAATTCCAGACTACGTTGTCTAAAAAATAGCCAAAGTGTGGCAAAAATTGATCTTTTCTTTTAATTAGACAATCAAATATCTTCTTTTGAAATTTAGTCGCTTTCGGATTCTTATAGAAAAAATAAAGAACAACGATCAGCTCTCCTAATTTTATTTCTTCTTTAGGATTATCAATGAACCTAAGTACTGTGCGCTCAAGCAAATCCCCTGAGGTGTAAACTGAATGCCTCATTACGTCGTGAATACTGGGGGGCTGCTTAAATATGGGGGCCCTCGTGCTTACAACGGTTAAAACGTAATCTTCTTTTGAATCCGCGTAATCTAAAAGCACATCAGTGACATTCCGATCAAAGTCATTCGCATGATGGGCGACAAAATGAGCAATTTTTGCCAGTCGAGTTGTCGAAGCGTGGCTCAGTACATAGTCGAGTTCGTTCTTCGCCAGCCCGTTGAAATCAACGATTTTCAAAAACTCCTTAAAATCTTTTTCTGTATTTATTTTTTCTGCTTCGGTCGAAAGCTCTTCTAAAGTCATCAATCGACGTTTGAATCCCTGACGACTCAGAATCACAGACGAATTTTTGACAACGTAAGCTTTCGTCTCATAGGGATAGATGAGAATATCTATACCAAATGTTTTCGAAAATCCGTCAAAATCGTTTTTTGTACTCGCTGCCCGTGAATAGGATTGAAAGAGTTCCGCCCCAACGCCAGAGGTAATATCCACTACTTTCGCTTCAGGCGAAATTTCAAGAGAAACGATTCTCTTGATGTCGCCTCCCCACTTTTCGGCGAACTCAATATTGTTCTCATCAACCGCATAGAGTCCACTTCCGGCCGAACCAAACTCTGACGGCATAATATGTTGAAAGATAATGGCTCTAAAAGCCTCTTCTGTTTTAGTTCCATGAAAAAGTTTTAAACTAGGCAGAGCTAGATGAGCAGGTTGATACACATCATCAGCTCGCTTCTTATGTCTATTAAAACTTTCTAGAATTTCTTTTTCATCTCGGTATTGTCTAAAAAGAAATTGATTGATCGATGCTATTTTCGGGTGGAGTGACTGTAAATCTTTGAATCCCAATTCCGAAAATAAAACATAAGCCGCTGTTGGGTTAGTATAACTTCGAAACGCTTTAATAATGCTTCCGTTGAGCCAGCTCAAACCTTTCTCATTATTGAGAAGGTCACAAAAGGCACGATCACTTATAGCCTCTTTAAATATTTGCTTAATTTTAGATTTTATCACTGGATCAATAGCTAAAAGGCGATCTCGATCTGGATAACCGTTTCCGTTTAAATGATACCAATGAGCAGCAAGTAATCGTAGATAGCGAACAGCTAGAAGAACGGGGTGATTACTTCTGGTCTTGGCGTAATAGCTTTTCCAAAAAACTTGAGGCTCGCTGAAGTGAATACTGAGTTGACCAGTGAGGAGATCACGGACTCCATTACCAAAGACTTGTGGTGTTGAGATTGAATCTCGAGCAATTCTAATTTTCTCAACTGCAATATAACCCTGGTTAATTTCGTTTTGACCTAAGTCAGTGTTGGGATCGAGGCGTTTTGAATCAATTCGGTCGATCTTTCGAACTCCATAACTTTCCGCAACTACATTTAACTCAGTGGAACTGATAACATCGACATCTGATTCAATGCCAACAATTTTTCGAATATCTATAACTTTTATTTTTTTTAGTTTCTCTACTTTTGCTTGAAGTTCATTCTTACTTTTCGCCCCGTGAAGTTTACCCAAAATCCAATACAAAAAATCTCGACTGGTTCCTCCATAAAAAATGGCTTTTGGATCCTCCTTCCAAATGGCCGCAAACACACTTACGCGTGGGGCTAAGTGCAGAGCTAATTTTGTAAACTCATCTTCTGATGGGAGAAAAAAATCAGCTTCGGATTCAGACGCTCCCAGTCTCGCCACGGCACAAAAGCAGGTCAGTAATAAAAATAGAAGAGTAAGAACTATTTTGTTTCTCTGAAATCTTAGTGAATGACACATAGATCGATACCTTTTTTACGAAGAAACCAAATTCGCGACCAAACTATTCTGAACTATAGCT
>CAZRLF010000035.1:0-18858 GCA_964601045.1 uncultured Bacteriovoracaceae bacterium | reverse complement strand
TCCTCTAGGTATCGCAGGAATGGCAGCACTAATAGGCGCAGATCTAAAATCTGCTCAAGCCCTCTGCAATTCAGTTCAAAAAGAAACTCAGCTCATTCTCGAAATTTCTCTTCTGAATGCTCCTGGACAAATTGTAGTTTCAGGTCACAACAAGGCGCTCGAAGTTGCAGCCATAAAAGCTCGTGAATTTGGCATTCGAAAAGTCCACATATTAGAAGTCTCTGGGCCATTTCATTGCTCACTTCTTAAACAAGCCGGTCAGCAACTGGGAGAGACTCTTCAAGAAACCCTGGTCTCAAAGCCAACGATTTCGGTGATTTCCAATCTTGAAGCCCTACCTCAAGAAACCCCTGAAAAGATTAAAGAAAATCTTATCGGTCAAGTTTCTCATCCGGTCAGATGGGAAGAGTCGGTCCGCTACGTGGCTCAACAGGGTTTTAGCTCATTTCTAGAAGTTGGCTCAGGAAGTATCCTTCAAGGCCTCGTTAAAAAGATCCTTCCGGAAGCAAAGGTATCGTCCCTCGAAAGCCTTGAGAATTTGGCTGACCTCACGTAAGCCTTCGTTGAATGCGGCGAGTTTACATCCAAACTTACGGCTGTCAGATGAACGAATATGACACCGAACAAATGCTCCAAATTTTGAGCACTAAAGGCTTTGAAAAAACACCCGAAGCCGAAAGCGCCGACTTAATTATTATTAATTCGTGTTCAGTTCGCGAAAAGTCAGAAACCAAAGCCTTAAGTCAGCTCGGTCGTTTTGCTGAGCTTAAAAAGAAAGATCCTCAAAAGGTTATTGGTTTTGGTGGATGCGTGGGTCAAACCGAAGGTCCGCGACTTGTTAAAAAGTTTCATTTTTTGGACTTCGCTTTTGGAACAAATAATTACCGAGATCTTCCGCGGCTTTTAGAACCTTACGAAAAACGTTGGCAGCGACAAGATGAGACCGAAGTACTTTTGCCATCATCTAAACCTGAAGCTCAGTCTCAAGCTTTTATTACCATTACAAATGGTTGCGATAAATTCTGTTCGTATTGCATTGTTCCATTTACTCGAGGACGAGAAGTGAGCCGCACTCCCGAAGAAATTCTGCTCGAGGCCTCTTCACTTACTCAAAAAGGCATTAAAGAAATTATGCTTCTTGGACAGAATGTAAATTCATACTGGGGTAAAAATAAATTTGGCCAAAATATCTCACTCTACGACTTACTTTGTCTATTTCAGCAAGAGTCTGAAAAACTTCTCAAAGGCCTCCTTCGACTTCGGTACACAACTTCGCACCCGAGAGATTTCGACGAAAACCTAGCCCGAGCTTTTAAAGAATTACCCGTACTTTGCGAATATCTGCACTTACCCTTTCAGGCTGGTTCGGACCAAGTACTTCGAAAAATGCGACGGTTTTACACAATTGACTCTTTCTTGAAGAAAATGGAAATGGTGCGTCGTTATCGCCCTGATATTGCTCTCTCAACAGACGTCATTGTTGGATTTCCTGGCGAGACGCGCGAAGATTTTGAAGGTACGCTTCGCGTTCTTCGTGAAGTTCAATTTGATAACGTTTACGCCTTTAAATATAGCATTCGCCCTTATACTCGTTCAGCCGAATGGCAAGATGACGTACCGGCCGAAGAGAAAACAGAGCGAATTGAAGAGCTTTTGACTCTTCAAAAATCAATTAGTCTAAAAAAATATCAAGAAGATATCGGCCAACAAGTAGAACTGATGCTTGAAGGTCCATCAAAATCAAACCTTGGCTGGTGGACAGGTCGGAGCCGAAAAAACAGAGTGGTTCATATTCCTGCAGAAGATCATTTTAAATTGGGAGATATTTGCCTTGTCCAAGTGAATGAAGCCACTCACTCCTGGCAGAGAGGCCAGTTAAGCCAGATGGTTTATTCTTCAGATGGATCCATCTCAAACGCGTTAGCTTCATGAAAAGCTTTTTTCGTTACTGGTCTCCGGTTGTCTTTGTTTTAAGTTTAATTTTTTATCTTTCCTCATTACCGCCAGAGCAAATTCCACATTTTGAGTTCCCCTATTTAGATAAAATTGAACACTTTAGTATTTATTTTATTTTAGGGTTTGTCGTGTTTCGTGCTTTGACCCTAAAAGTTCGCTCTCATATTGCGCCCCAAGACTATAAACGGGCCCTGATTATTTCTGCGATCGTTGGGGCAGTTTGGGGAGCAAGTGACGAATGGCATCAATCTTTTGTTCCAGGTCGAGATATTGAGTTTTGGGACTTTGTCGCTGACACGCTCGGCGGATTTTCTGGCGCCTTCGTTGGAATTTACTACCGCAAACTTCTTGCGCTTGCGTCTTTAACTCGTGAAGACAATAATAAAACTCAGTAAGAGTTTAAAAAATATATGGGCAAATTTTCCACTTTAGAACAAACCTCTATTACAAAAGATTGGTCTCTCGAAGAGAGAAGCGCATTAGCGCATTTTTTAGATGAACTCCAAGTTGACCAGCATGAAACTATTTTCTCCATGAAATCAAACGAGCGAGTTCTTTTTATTATTGAATCCGGCACTGCTAAATTTGCCATTGAGGGCTTTGAAACAGATCTTGGTCCAGGCGATTCGTTTTCAGAAATGTCGTTGATTAAAAGCTCGCCTAAAGTAGGCGCAGTTATCGCCACTTCACCCTGTAGTTTATGGGTGCTTAAATATGACAAATGGAATGATATGAAAAAAGCCGCACCGATCATCTCGCTTAAGCTTTTGGAATCGGTATGTGAGAAAATGATTGATCTCTTAGGTCAAAATTTTCAGATTCAGAAGGTTCTACCGAAGACGTTAAAGTCAGGAGATCCTGCTTCTCAAGTAAAGCCTCAAACTCCCTCTGGATTTTAATTTCAAGATTTTCTATTTCGAGTTTAATGCCCTCTGCTTCAAGTGAAGTCATGACTGCCGATTCAAAATCACAGGGACGAATTTTTTTAAAACTCTCCAAAATAGAAGAAGAAAAATTCAGTGCAATCCCGTGATAAGTCACCCAGTGCCTGACCGCGATTCCAATGCTAGCAATTTTTTTAATCTCACCTGATTGACGTCGAATCCAAACTCCTGTTGGACCAAAGCGCCCTGCATCAAGGTGAAAATCAGCTAATACTCGAATTATCACCTCTTCTAAGAATCTAAGATACTCGTGAAGACCTCGTTTAAAAATAATCGAGTTCAATTTGATCAGAGGATAAATAACAATTTGACCGGGGCCATGCAAAGTGACATCGCCTCCACGCTCAATCTGATACGAAGCAATATTACGATCGAGAATATTTTGCTCTGATTTTGCTCGCCTTCCGCAAGTGATTAAAAGCTCATGCTCGCAAAAAATAATCGTCTCGCGTCTTTGCCCAGCATAGATTTCATCGACATATTTTTTTTGAAGATCCCAAATCGACTGATAATCCTGTCGATTTGGCCCCCAGAGCGAAAGCTTAGCGAGCTTTTGAATCAAGCGTGCCCCACATGCCCAGATGGTCTCGGAGCAGCCTTAGCATGAGGTGCCTGATAAATATGAATCGCGTGATCGAAATAGGCGTCTGCAGCTTCCATCATCGACTCTGGATAAGTAGGATGCGTATGAATTGTCAGAGCGAGATCTTCAACACTTGCTCCCATTTCGATAGCAAGTGCACCTTCAGCAATAAGATTTCCTGCCTCAGGTCCGACGATATGAACACCAAGTAAGTCATTTGTTCGAGAATCCCCAATCACTTTGCAGAAACCCTCGGGCGCATTATTCGCTAAAGCTCGGCCTAGTGCGGCGAATGGAAATTTACCGATCTTAACCTGCATATTCTTTGCCTTTGCTTCAGCTTCAGAGATTCCAACTGACGCGATTTCAGGAACTGTAAAAATAGCAGCGGGAATAACTCTATAATCAACCGCCGCAAATTTATCGCCGCTTAAATGGGCAGCGGCAATAAGGGCTTCATGAGACGCGCGATGAGCAAGCATAGGTCCACCAGCTACAACATCGCCAATTGCATAAATATGCGGAACATTTGTCTGAAGACTTTTATTTACGGGAATAAATCCACGCTCGTTGAGTTTAACGCCAGCCTTCTCAGCTGAGAGGTATTTGGTGAATGGCCTTCGACCCACACTCACCAGACAAATATCGGTTTCAAAGCTTTGCTCTTTACCGTCTTTATCAGTCCCTTTCACTGAAACTTTTTTTCCTTTGGCTTCAGCTCCAGCAACTTTAAAATTGGTATGAACTTGCGCGCCTCGAGATTGAAATGCCTTTTCAACAACCTTAACCAAATCCAAATCGGTTCCAGGAAGTAACTGTGGAGCATACTCAAGTACAGTGACTTCCGTCCCAAGCATTGAATAAAAACATCCAAGTTCAAGTCCGATCACGCCTCCCCCAATAAGTGTAAGACGTCTGGGGAGTTCGGGAAGGTTAAGTGCTTCTTTACTGCTAACAATTTGCTTTCCATCGAAAGCAAGATTAGGCAACGCAGCTGAATCAGATCCGGTCGCAATAACGCAGAAATCGAACTCTACGATTTCTTTTACTTTTGAATCATTGAGAGTGACTTCAACTTTTTTGGGGCCTTGAAATTCAGCAGTTCCCATAAAAACTTCGATGCCATGTCGCTTACAAAGACCTCCGATACCGCCCGTTAATTTTTTTACAACTCCATTCTTCCATTCATTAAGTTTTGCAAAATCGAGACGTAAATCTTTAAAAGAAAATCCCATATCTGCGGCTCCATGGTTCATGCTCTCAAAAAGATGCGCGGCATGAATCAAAGCTTTGGATGGAATACACCCCCAATTTAAGCAGGTTCCGCCAAGATTATCGCGATCAATCAAGGCAACTTTTTTTCCGAGTTGCGCGAGACGAATGGCACAAACATATCCGCCAGGTCCGGCACCAATAACAATAGCATCAAATTTTTTCATTCCCTTTTTCTCCTCAGGCAAATGCCATACGAGCTGGATTTTCCATATACTCGCAGAAAGTTTTTAAATAACCCGCAGCAATCGCACCATCGACGATACGATGATCACAAGTGATATTGGTATACATCATGGGCCGCGAGACAATGATATCTTCACCGTTCACTTCTTTAACGATAGGTCGCTTCTTGATCTGGAACATTCCTAAAATGACCGCCTCTGGAAAATTAATAACGGGTGTCGCATAAAGCCCGCCGATATTTCCGGGATTGGTAATTGTAATAGTTGAGCCTGTCAGATCCTGCAAACTTGCTTTTCCGGAACGGCAACGATCGGCAACTTCTTTAATTTCTCTAGCAATGGTAAATAAATCTTTTTGATCACAGTCACGAACCACACCGACCATAAGCCCATTATCGGTCTGAACTGAAAT
This sequence comes from uncultured Bacteriovoracaceae bacterium, assembly GCA_964601045.1. Taxonomy (GTDB): domain Bacteria; phylum Bdellovibrionota; class UBA2394; order UBA2394; family UBA2394; genus JAQBPA01. Next base: position 13,506 of record CAZRLF010000035.1, on the reverse strand, counting down.
TCCAAAATGATAGTAATGCTTGATCACCACCTCATTTCGCTCAGTATCGAGCGACGAATTGAGAATCGGAAATCTCTTAAGAGCGGCAATCGATCCTTTAATAAAAAACGGAAGAAAACTGAGCCTAATGCCTAAATTCGCACGATCTGCATAAGTATTCATTTCTTCTCTGAGCTTAATAATTTCAGTGAAATCAACTTCATCAAAATGAGTAAAGTGAACTGCTGTAAATTTAGAATGAGTGAGATGATCAGCAATTTTTCGTCGAATTCCAATAAACGGAATTCTTTCTTCATACGCACCAGTCATCATCGTTGATCTTTGAGTAACAACGGCTGATGTTTGAGAAGGAGTTTTCGCAAGATCAGCTCTTAAAATTCGTCCGTGCTCTCCCGTACCCCGGATAGTTGCCAGATCAATATTCATCTCGCGAGCCATACGTCTTACGGCTGGCGAAGCTAGAACTCTCGCATCCGAAGCACGCGGCGATTCTTTAGCAGATATGCGATGATTATCTGCAGAAGTTGAACGAGTTGCGGCTGGTTGCACGGCTTTTGGAGCCGGAGCCTCTACTGTTCCTTGAGATTGCGCTTTTCGTTCAGCTGCCGGTTCTGACGATGCGGTTGCAGCCTCACCAACCTCCTCAATATCAATAAGGGGTCCGCCGACTTTGGCAAGCTGACCTGGTTGATAATAAAGTTTTTTTACAAGACCTGATCTTGGAGCCGGAACTTCTACTGTGGCTTTGTCAGTCATCACCTCAACCATCGGTTGATCAGCCTTAATCGTATCGCCTTCTTTTACTCGCCATGAAACTACTTCACCTTCAGATAAACCTTCTCCGAGTTCCGGAAGTTTAAACGTTGCCATATTGATTCCTCTCTCTGTTTTGTTTCAGACGATTTTCGACAAAAAATTCAGCAGCACGATAGCTACTGCGCACCATGGGACCCGACGCTACAAATTGAAATCCTTTTTCGAGTCCTATTTGTTCGTATTTTTTAAATTCATCAGGGTGCGCATAGCGCAAAACGGGATAATGATTTTTGGTAGGCTGCAAATATTGACCAATTGTCAGAATATCAACGCCAACCGATCTTAAATCATCCATACATTCCAAAACTTCAGCTTCATTTTCGCCGAGGCCCAGCATGATTGACGATTTTGAAATAATTTGGGGATTAATTTTTTTTGCAGTCGCATGATATCGAAGTGATTGATCATGATCACACCGAGCATCACGAATAAAAGGAACGAGCCTGCGAACGGTTTCGACATTGTGAGCCAGTACATCAACGCCCGACGAAATCATCTCGGTGATAGATACCTCTTGAGTTCGTCTAAAATCAGGAGTTAAAGTTTCAACAAGAGTCTCCGGATTTAATTTTTTAATCGCCCTAACCGTATCAGCAAAATGTTTAGAGCCCTCATCTGCAAGTTCATCTCGATTCACGCTTGTTAAGACAACATACGATAGTCCTAGAGTTTTAATGCTCTCAGCAATTTTTTCAGGCTCTTGGGGATCAAGATTGAGAGGCTTTCCGGTTTTAACGTGACAGAACTTACAAGCTCGAGTGCATACTTCTCCCATCAGCATGAATGTAGCCGTGCCTGAATTCCAGCATTCGTAGATATTTGGGCAACGAGCCTCTTTACAGACAGTTGCTAAACCATGCTGAGTAACCAAACCTTCAATCGTTTTATATCGCTCACCTTCAGTAAGCCTCACTTTAAACCAATCGGGCTTCTGCTTTTGAACCTCAGTCGCAGACTTTGGAACTTCTGGATCAGTTTTAAATGGCTTCTGAGGACGTGGCACGACCCATCTAAACACTGGCCAGCGCGTCTAATCAAGCAGAGCAGCCCTGGTTTTAGAAGGTTTTGAGGTGAATTTGGCGGGTTTTAAGGTTTGCTACTTCCGCTAAGGAATACCCTATCGCTGAGAAGCCAACTCTATCAGCCTTGAAACCAAATCAGGGTAAGTCACGCCCGTTAGTCCAATCAGTTTGGGATACATACTAATCGGCGTAAAGCCCGGAATGGTATTCACTTCATTCAGCAAAAACTCTCCGCTCTGATCGGCGAAGAAATCGACACGAGCCATTCCATGACAGTCGAGCGTTTCAAAAATGGCTTTCGCAGTTTGTTGATAAGTTGCAAGCCGTGCTGCAGAAACTTGAGCCGGAAGAATCAATTCAGCTCCATCGTCATCCACATACTTTGAGTCGTACGAATAAAATTCTGTCTTTGGTTTAATTTCACCTACTGGACTTACGACTAAATCGCCGCGCTTACCAAGGACCGCAATCTCAAGTTCTCTACCGACAATTTCCGGCTCAATGAGAGCTTTAGTATCCATTCCAAAAACTTCATCGAGTGCTGTTTTAAGTTCCGCATTTGATTTCACTTTTGAAACTCCCAGACTACTTCCTAAATGCGCCGGCTTTACAAAAAGAGGAAACGGCCACGAAATTTTTGGCATCGCTTCACCACGGTAAACTTCAACAAACGGAATCACAGGAAGACCGGCCTGCTGACACAATCTTTTAGTCATTCCCTTATCCATGCAGATTGAAGAGGCTTTCACTCCGCATCCGACAACCGGAATTTCAGCAAGTTCAAATAAACCCTGGATGGTTCCATCTTCTCCCCCTGGTCCATGCAAAATAGGAAAGGCCAAATCAAATTCATATGATTCACTGCCCACCAGAATAGAAGGCATCGAATTTTTTGAAGAGTATGGCCGAATCGAAAGTGGTGTGCCTGAAGGAGTTTTTACCTGCTTAGGATTATTCGAAAGCGCTTGAAGATCAGCCTCTTTGGCGTAAGTCATCTCCCCACTTTTTTGAATCAGAAGAAGTAAGGGTTCATATTTTGTTCGATCAAGCGCCTGAAGTACATGTTTACCCGAGATCAAAGAAATTTCATGTTCGCCAGAACGACCCCCTACAATAAAAAGTACGCGTTTCTTCGCCACTCGATCACCCCTTCCACTTGATGCTACATCCAATCGCGGATGTTTGAGGATGAGATAATCTTTGATCTGAAAGAAGCGCGGTTATGGCGTCTTTTAAATAATGATGTTTGACCTGTGCAGGCTCCTTATAATTATCGTCTAAACGCCCATGGTATCTAAGCGTTCGCTTGGAGTCATAAATATAAAATTCAGGCGTGCAGGCTGCATTGAACCTACGCGCAATCTCTTGGGAAGGGTCGTGAAGATAATCCCAATTAAAATTGAGATCCGCCGCACGCTTCTTCATATTGGCAAATGAATCGTCAGGGTAGGCTTTTTCATCATTCGAATTAATACAAACGAACGAAACACCCTTTTTTGAAAACTCTTGCACAATGTTTTTAAGGCGTTCCTCATAAGCTTGAACGTAAGGACAATGGTTGCAAGTAAAGCCAACCACCAAAATTTTGGATTGGGCATAGGATGCAAGCGCATGCTTTTTGCCATCTACTCCATCAAGATTAAAATCAGGACATGCGGCATTTAGTTCAATTGGTTTTGATTCTGTAGGCATACGAAGAATTTACTTTAAAAAACTAAACCTTCGCAACATGTGAAAGATTTTCAGCCCAATCTGGATTCACCCATTCGGAACTTGAAATAACAACCTTGCTCCTATGAGGAACTGCCGAAAAACCAAAATGCCTCGCCGAAAGTTCAAGCAGGGTCTGAAGCCGATGGGTATAAGTATGCTCGGCAAATACCCGATCACGTCCTTTACTAACAACTTCCATTCTTGCCGTCTCATTTTTGAGGTAAAAATCAATATGAGACAAAGCTTCATCCCACGAACGATAAGAGATGAGTTCATCCGAATTAAACAAAGAATCAATATCTTTCCTCCAATCTGTCAGAGGAAAACCACCCGCTCCGAGAATATGGAAGATACGCTCGTGCACATTGTGAAGAAATAGCTTCTTTGTGTAACAAAAAATAATCTTAGAATTTTTCCAGCATGAATACATTTCAGGGTAAGAGAGTTTTTTTGTTTCATGAGGGTAATGCGGGTAAATCTTATTCCAAGCACCTTCTCCGTATATGCGCAGGCCGTAATCAATAAGAAAATCGAGGCGACGAGCAACCTGATAGTATGAACTGGCAACGGCTAAACGGCCCATAAGCAAATCTAAAACTGCGGGATTTCGACTTAAAAAAGGACCAAAGTGCACTTTAAGTTGAGATTCAACTTTTTTCATTTCTTGCCAGAATTCAAAGACATCGTGCTTATTCGCATCAAAAACTTCTGCTGAAAAATTAGCAAAAGAAGATACTAGGTTCTGTGTAAGTTGATCCGTATGAGGAAAATCCTTGAGACAAAAATGAATTCTCTTAGCTATATCTTTTAAGAAATCCATGAAAAAAGTTTCTACAAGTGCTGCACGCTGATTGCCGATTTCAGGACAAGTCTGATCATTCCAGTAAGCTGTACCAATATAGACTAAATCATGCGTGAATTGACTGGTCGTATTCTTCACCCACGAATGATCTTGCATTCTGGGATCCACTCCAAATGGTAGAAAATAGCAGTGATTATTTTTCTTTCGATATTCTTCAACGATATAAGAATCGATATTAAAAAAGAGAAAATTTCTAAAATAATCTCCCGTCCGCCAACGCTCCATCAGCCAAGAACCGCCAACAAAATAGGGCGCTTCATAATCCCAAACCGAAACCGGCACTCCTGAAGTATTTAATAGATGTTCAAGCTCGTGCGCATCGGCACGACCTACTGGGCTTAAACAATCGGTGTTATTAAGAAGAATCAGGTCAGGTTTAAAACGATTGATAGAATTTTGAATATCACTAAGTGGACCATGTGCTAAAAGTATTTCAGCTTCGTGACCCTGCGCATTTAAAATAGCGAAATAGACATCAAAACTAGGATCGATATTCTTTAGTAGAAGAATCCGCATTTCAAGATTTTAGCTGGTTCATCGCGTCGATGACCATCTGTCATTTACTGATACATCGCATTGCCGATTAACATTTTGTGCTTCAGAGCAGCAAAGACTTCAAAAGATATAATAGATAGACATGAGTACAGTTGTTTTTAATCATCACAGTAATGAGAATAATCTGCATCTATTTGATTATCGGCTTAAGGCGATCTTTAGAAGTTCAGAAATTTTAGAAAAATTCAAAAATTGGTCAAAAACAAAAACAGAATTACCTATGGGTAACAACGAATGCATCGCACTCGTTGAATCAGCGATGAAAGAGCTTCAATTAACAGATCAACAAATGAAAATGGCTGAAGCTGAGCTTCATAAGTTTAAAACAGATCTAACCGCCGTAAGTCTCAATATGAATCCCCAGGCTCGGGGCAATGCAAAAGCATTTTTTTGGCCCGACCCCACCATGAATCAGGATCAAGATATTTATGATACGCTTCCTTATGCTCAAACTTATCCGTTTGTAGATGCCAGCACCAAAATTGTATCGATGGGCAGCTGCTTTGCTTCTGAAATCGCTCGAGAACTTCAATCACGCAATTTTAATTATTTAATTACTGAAAACGCATCTGATCCCGATCGAGGAATTTTTAGTCGCGATCATGATCCTCAAAATCCTCGAGTTCCTTTTTCTGCAGCCTGGGGACTCATTTTTAATACTCCAAGTTTTAAACAATTATCCGAAAAAGCTTTTGGAATTCGAGATACCGCCAGATTGCTCACGCAAGTTGAAGGGCACTCTAAATATGGTAACTGTTTCTATGATCCATTTCGCGAGAACATGGTCTTTATGAGCCGAGAAGCTTATGAGAAAAATTATGAGACCCATCGTCAAGCTTGTCGAAGAGCCCTTACAGAAGCCGATGTAATTGTTCTCACTTTTGGTCTTAACGAATGTTGGGAATTTATTTCTTCAGGGGATATCGCCGCTGTTGCTCCAAAAAGTGCTGATATGATTTCACTCATGCGCCCACGGATTCTTACGGTTCAAGAGAATATGAACTATATGCAATCATTTGTTGATCTCGTTCGTCAGCACAATCCAAAAGTAAAATTTATTGTTAGCGTCTCACCTGTTCCATTTTCATGGACCGTAAGACTTGACCGTCACGCGATTGCAGCCAATACACACTCAAAGTCTGTCTTAAGAGTTGTGGCAGAAGAACTCAGCTTAAAAAATTCTGATCTTTATTATTTTCCTAGCTACGAAACAGTTACTCGTTGCGTGAAGCGCCCCTGGGAAGAAGATGAACGCCATGTTCGTCCTCAAGCAGTTAAACAGGTTATGAAACTTTTTGATGCAATGTTTGTAAAGCCAGAAGTGCGTCTGGCCACAGAATCTAAAACCCTCAATTAACGTAGACGCACACATTTCTTTAGCTTAATAAGAGGTATGACTTTTTCTGAAAATCAAGACGATCTGAAAGCTGAACTTGAACGACTGAGAGCTGAGAACCAGGCACTCAAAAAAGCTCCGAGTCGTGGAACAATTTCAATGAAAGTAAGCGAAAAAGGCGGGCTCTCCCTTTATGGCTTGGGACGATTTCCTGTCACCCTCTATAAAGAGCAATGGATTAAGCTTTTAAATGTTGCGGATGATATTCGAGAATTTATTCGCGCAAATGATTCTCAACTGAAGACAAAATAAATTTCAAAAATTTTAACCTAGCTCTTTGATTTTTTCTTTTACTTCACGAAATTCAGGATCTAATTTTTGAACTTCTTGAAAAATCTTTTTAGCTTTGTCTTTATTATTGAGCTTAAGAAGAACTTCGCCCAATTCATAAGATACGCTCAGTTTCTCTTCGCCCAACATTTTAGGTTCTTTTAAAGCCTGATCAAAAAAATCTTTGGCTTCAGCTAATCGACCGGCTGCGACTTGTGTAAGTCCCATCTGATAGAGCGCCGAAACCTTTTGTCCGCTGGCATTTGAAACCAATCTGAATGCTTCTAACGCATCATCGTAAAGCCCCATTTCTCGATAAGCGATTCCTAAATCGAGATGTGTTTGCCAGTCTTGAGCATCAACGGTAGCTGATACTCCCTTTTTAAACGCACTAAAAACATCTTTAATTTCAGCCGGAGCGGAACCTTCGACAGGTTTATCTAATTCAGATCGAATCTCAGCCGCTAAGTCAAAAAAATCATCACTCGCTTCTTCGCGCTGATCATCTTGCACTGACATCTTAACATTGCGACCCAAAGTCTCGATATTTAAACTCTTCTTAACAAGCTTACTGTCGTTCTCTTTCACCTTCGATGAACTTGATTTTGCCGAAAGAGCTGTAGGCCATTTTTTATAGTCCGGAAATCTCTCTTTTAAACTCTTGATAAGATTATCAGCCTCACTATCAAGCCCTTGAGACCTAAAGAATTCAACCTCTTCAAGCCCTTGCTTGATCTCAAATTCAGGGTCTGAAAGCACTTCTTTGTTATCTATCTCACCAAAGGCCTCATCGACTGCATCAACTTTTTCTTTGGCGTCTTGAGAAACTTTTGCGGCGCTAGGAGCTTGCGAAACCAAGCTACTATCGAGTTTCTGCAATTCATCAAAAGAAAAATCTGCTTCAGAGAGAATATCTTGAGGTTCTGCATCCTCTTCTAAAACAAATGAAGGCTCCGAAGCTTCTGCTTGATCTACCGACCCTTCCCTGCCCTCGTCGGACGAAGAGAGTTCCAAAACTTCTGAATCATGATGAAGCTCAAGAGGAGCTGAGTCTTCTTCAAGTGAAACATCTTCGACAAGCTCGAGTGTTTGTTCTTCCGGCTCTTTTGATTTAGAAATAATATTTTTTACCTTGGCAGGCTTTTCATCATTAAGATCTTGAAATGAAATTTCAGAAAATTCTGAATTATCGTCTCCAAGATCATCATCAATAACAATTGAAACCTCTGAAGACTCAAAATCCTTAAACGAGAACTCGTCTTCTTCAGCCTTGCCTGATTTTGCAACAACAGAAGAAGATTCCTTCTCCTTAGGTGCTTCAAAACCATCGAGAGCGGAATGTTCAGGATCAATAGCTCTCAATTCTGTTGAAGCCAGATTGGCCCAAATTCCTAAGTTTTGGCTTTTGGCTAATAAAATAATTTCAGCCAGTAGATGGGCAGTTTCATCCGTCTTCTTTAAATTATGGGACGCGTTTTTTAATTTCCACCTTAAAACTAGCGATTGCGGAAACTGGCTCAATCTATTCTTTAAAACTTCGTAAGCCTTCTCAACGAGACCATACTTAAAGTAAACATCGCACTCCGAAAGAATCTTTCTTTCTTCAGGAGTCAAAGGCAACGCCTTCACTAAAGATTCAACTGGATCTTGAGGCTCTTCAATAATGGCCTGGGGAGCTGATCCGGCCGGAGTTTCTGGTCTTTCAACTAACGGCCTACCTTTAATTCGACTTTCAACTGCGTTTGCTAACTCAGTATCTCCATTCTGGCGATAGAGCTTAAGCAATTCGATATCCACAGCTTTTGATTTTTCAGGCTGATGAAGTGCTAGAAATGTTGCTGACAATAATTCGAGAACTTCTTGATTACGAGGATCAGCCCTAAACGCAATTTGAATCTTTGTAAGTGCTCGTTTGGGTTCGTTCGCTTCAAGAAAAATGGACACGAGAGATTTAAGTCGTCCGGTATTCATCGGAAACAAATCAAAATATCTTTCATTCACCCGAATCAGCTCGGGGAGAGATTCTTTACTTTCAAGATTCTCAACCAAAGAATCGAGAAGCTCAATTGCTTCTGGCTCTCTGTTTTGAGCAATAAAAAGCTCGGCCAATTTTAATTGAGTCTCCACATTGCCGGGATCCAACTCAGAAACTTTTTTTAGCGTCTCAAGTAAAGCAGCCTGATCACCCGCTTTGTCATGATGATCCACAACAATTGAAAAATGCCCCATCGCATCTGAGACCAATCCTAAGTGTCCATACAAACTTGCAAGTTGTTCATGAATTTCGATGAGACTAATGGGATTTGAAAGTTTATCGATTTTTAGAATGCGTTTGTAAATGGCAACAGCTTTGCTGTAAAAGCCATCCTTCGCATAGACGGCTCCAATGCGTTTTAAAGCTTCAACGGCCTTATCAAAACTACTTTCCTTAAGATAAAGATCAGCAACTTTACTCAAGGCTTTTAAATCAACTGGATCAGCCCTCAAGATCTGTTCGAGACCCTCGATTGCTTTGTCCGTTTGACCTTTTTGAATAGCTTTTTCTACGGCCGCAAAAATTTTAGGCTTGTCCACAGCCTTCCCCCCAAACGATTAGAATCTCTTCATTTTACTACCATTTCGGCAATTAATGGGATGCGTCAGCAAACCTGAATTTCGGGCGGTGCAGCACAGCATGGATTCAAAAAAAATCTCTATTAATTTTAGGTACTTATAAAGACAAGCTTAAGCAGCACGAGGCAGAGTCAAATATCTCGTATCGTACTTACCCGAAATAAATTGAGGAGAATCCAATATTTCAAGATGAAGAGGAATAGTCGTCTTAACTCCACGAATTACAAATTCTTTAAGCGCACCCTTCATTTTTGCAATCGCAGTTGGACGATCTACATCGTGCACAATGAGTTTGCAGATCATCGAATCGTAAAAAGGTGAAACCATATAATCTTGGTACGCACAGGATTCTAAACGAACTCCACGTCCCATCGGCGGATGAAAGAGTGTAATCTTGCCAGGACTTGGCGCAAAAGTTTTTGGATCTTCAGCAGTAATTCGGCATTCAATAGAGTGCCCAGAGAATACAATATCTTTTTGCTTAAACTTTAATCGCTCACCCCGGGCCATCAAAATTTGCTCTCTTAATAAATCAATATTGGTAATCATCTCAGTAACGGGATGCTCGACCTGAATGCGCGTATTCATCTCAAGAAAGTAAAACTTTTGATCGCTATCTAAAATAAATTCAATTGTTCCTACATTTGAATAACCAACAGCTTCAGCTGCTGCGACAGCAGCACTCGCCATTTTTTCTCGAAGTAAGGGAGTCAGAGCAGGACTTGGAGCTTCTTCTAGAAGTTTTTGATGTCTTCTTTGAATAGAGCAATCTCTCTCACCCAAATGAATTACGTTGCCATAATTATCGGCCAAGATCTGAAACTCTATATGACGAGGCTCTTCACAATATTTTTCAATATAAACCTCGTCGCTTCCAAAAGCCGTTTTGCTTTCTGATTTTGCGATTTCAAGCGCCCGAAATAATTCATCACGACTTCGAACGATCTTCATCCCACGACCGCCGCCACCCATCGCAGCTTTGATTAAAACAGGAAACGAAATATCTTCTACAAAAGTGAGAATATCTTTCTCAGATCGAGGTTTACCTTTTTCATCTACAAGTTTTACACTGGGCAAAAGAGGCACTCCGTTAGCTGCCACTGTTTCTTTAGCGACAATCTTATGCCCCATTCTTTCGATGGCATCAGGTTTTGGGCCGATAAAGTTCAAGCCCATTTCAATACAGGCTCGTGCAAATTGAGCATTCTCTGAAAGAAAGCCGTAACCAGGATGAACCGCATCAGCACCAGTCACTTCCGCAGCCGACAACAATCGATGAATATTTAGATAACTTTCGCGAGGTTGAGGAGGACCAATACATACTGACTCATCAGCAAATTTTACGTGTAAAGATTCAGCATCAGCTGTTGAATAAACTGCAACCGTAGAAAGATTGAGCTCATGACAAGCGCGTATAATCCTGAGAGCGATTTCTCCACGATTGGCGATGAGTACTTTCTTAAAGCTCATTATTTTTTAATTCCAAATAAAGGCGTATTGAATTCTACGGGTGAGCCATTTTCTACAAATATTTTCTCGATAACCCCAGAAGTATCAGCTTCAATTTCATTCATCAGCTTCATCGCCTCAACAATGCATAAAGCTTGGCCTTTTGAAATGGCTTGGCCTTGTTCAACAAAATTTGAGCTTGTCGGCGAGGGGGCTCGGTAAAAAGTACCGATAAAAGGAGATCTAATAATATGAAGATCTGATTGGCCTTCGCCCGACTTTGCTTTTGATGCACCACTGACCGCTGTAGATGCCGCAGGCACAGACGAAGGCACATAAATTGCTGAGGTTTGCTCTTTTGAGCGAACCCTCACAGTAGTGCCATTCATAGAAACTTCAATTTCTGCCAAGTCTGTTGACTTCAGCAGATCCGAAAGTCGGCGAATTAAATCCTCGGGTAAATTACTAGTAGGTTTAGATGGCGTATTCTTCGAACGCTTTGCCATAGGCTTCAAGCCTACGAGAAAACCGAGATTACGCCGCCTTGTCGATCAAAAAAACCCTATTTCTCAATACTTGCCTCTGAGGAAGGCGCTGTAGAGGCCACCCTCTGATCGTTAAGAATATAAGGAGTAATAAAGACTAAGGTCTCTTCACGACTTGAGTTTGTCTTATTATTACCAAAGAGCCATCCTAATAGAGGCATTTTATACAGTCCGGGAACACCCGCCTTTGAAGACGTCTCACTTGATTTAAAAACTCCCCCCAGGACAGCCGTTCGACCGCTCTTTACAAGCATTTCAGTATTCGCCTCTCGAATAGTTGTAATCGGGTTACCCCCTACCGATGAACTTAAAGGCTCATTACTTCGAGTTGATACTTTAAGAATTACCGAACCATCTGCCGTGATCTGAGGAGTAACACTAATCTCAACGCCCACCTCTTGGAACGAAACTGTTGTGCCGTTCACGCTCGAAGACAAATAAGGAATTTTTGTACCCTGAATAATTCTCGCTGTTTTATTATCGAGAACGGAGATACTGGGTCTTGATACAACTCGTCCAAGACTCTCTTGTTCAAGGTATTGCAATTTAAGATCCAAACTAAAAATATCGCTAACCGATCCTAATCTAAAACCTAAAGTTCCAGGTAAGGCTGCACCGGGCAAAGCATCTACTGCATAACTGCTTAAAGAAACCGTAGAGCCGTCTGCATTACCGGCAGTAATTTTGTGAGGGAATTGAAAATCACGAGTTTTGTTATTCGTATCATCCAAATGAAGAGTTGGACCCCAAGCAATACCCAAATCGCGAGAGAACTGATCGTTTGCTTGAACGATTCTCGACTCAATTCTAACTTGCGGAGTTTGAGTATCCAAGGCCTTCACTAGATTTTCCATTCTTGTCAGATGTTCTCGAATATCTTTGACGATCAGAGTATTCGTTCGACCGTCGGTATCAACAGTTCCTCTATCTGAAAGTAAATTCTTCAGTCGACCCGCAATTTCATCTGCCTTGGCGTAATTGACGTTGATCAATTTAAGCTTAAGAGGCTCTAGCTGTTTAGCGGCCTTATCATTAGCCAAAGCCACTTCACGCTCGCGACGAAGTTTTTCTGAAGGCGCAACACGAATGATGTTTCCATGCTGAGTCTTATCGAGACCCAAAGTCGCCAGTATAATATCAAGAGCTTGATCCCAAGGCACATCAATTAATTTAAGAGTGAGTTTTCCTTTTACATCATCAGCGGCAATAATGTTTAATTTTGAAACCTCAGATATAAGTCGGAGAATGTCTTGCACATCAGCATCTTGAAATTCGAGAGAAACACGACGACCTGTATAAACTTTATTATCTAGTTCGGTCAGCAAAGAAGTTCCATCGGTTAAACTTCCGCCGATATCTTGAGATCCAACAGCTTTAAAAGGCTCGTCTTTTTTAGATTTGCCTTTTGATTTTGGCTTTTCATCAACAGGTACAGGCACCGGCAAAGGAAGAAGTTCTGGCTCTTCAGTCTTAGGCGCTTCTGCAACTTCACTCGCTTTGGGTGGCATTTCAGCCTTGAGTGGCTCTTCAATTTTAATAGGCTCCTCAACTTTTGGAACTTCAGCAACTGCCGGAGGCTCAACTGGAGCAGGAACAGGAAGTGGAACTGGGGCAGCAGCGATTTCAGGTGAAGGGGGAACCAATTCGGGAGGAGTCATCACCGCAGGAGGCTCTGATGACGCAGCTTGCTCCGGGGGCACCTCCGCCGCTAAAGGCGGTAAACTAGTAGAGGGTTCCTGTTTATTTTCTTCAGGAACAATCTCTCCAACCTTCAAAAGACGAACAGAAAGCCCTTCGCTTGAAAGTTCAGCCAAATAGTTAGCCGAGTTTTTGAGAATAACTTCAAGTCTCACTAACGAAGACAAACTATCCTCTAATGCCTGAATTTTAATTTCTTCGACAAAGCCTTCCCCCATAATACTGGTAGGAACATCTCCATCAATTTTGGCATCAATAAGATCGATCACCACTCTTTCAGGATCCATGAGTTTAAAAACATTATATTTAGGCTCTTTATTGGTCTTAACTAACACGAACGATCCATTGGGATCTGCCGTAAGCTCGACCTTAGAAACCATCAATATTGCGCTCGAACTATCGGCGTCTGCAATTTCACTCTTTGTGGCGCAACTAATACTTAGAAGCCCTCCAAAAATTAATGCGAGAATATTTCTAATCTGATTCATTGTTCCCCCTCGACCCACTATTTGTCTTCCTCTTTACGATTCAGTTTAAGTGACTGCTCTGTCACCATCAGCTTACCCA
>CAZRLF010000034.1:0-21911 GCA_964601045.1 uncultured Bacteriovoracaceae bacterium | reverse complement strand
TACTTCGGTGCAGCAAACCTTAAGATCTCAATCACTTAATGTGCGTCACACGAATATGCGTCTAGACTCCGCAGCATTTTTTTGATGCAAAGAATCAAAAAGAATACATGACTAAAGCGCACTTGACTGCATTTTACTCACGAGTAAAATGCAGTTGTATGTATTTTACTCGTGATGTTATTAAACCCATTTCAAGCGACCTTAAAGAAAAAATGGTCTTTATTGGTGGCCCTAGGCAGGTGGGCAAGACAACGCTGGCTCGCAAACAGATCGCCCCCCACTCTTCTTACTTCAGTTGGGACAATCTCGACGATCGAGATCAGATCAAAAAACACTCCATTCCTCATCACGCCGGAATCGTCGTGCTTGATGAAATTCATAAATACATAAGATGGAGAACTCTCCTAAAAGGAATGTACGATAAATACTCTCCAGACTTAAAACTGATCGTTACCGGATCTGCACGCCTCGATCATTTTCGAAAGGGGGGGGACTCCCTCCTTGGGCGCTATCACTATTATAGACTTCATCCGATCAGTCTTCTCGAACTGAACCCCCATCCAACCCAAGACGATCTCAATCAACTCTTAAAATTTGGGGGGTTTCCCGAACCGCTTAATAAACAGAATGATACATTTCTCAAACGATGGCAGAGATCCAGAACCGAACTTCTTTTGAAACAAGACATTACAGACCTCGCCCGAATTAAAGAAATTAGTCTTCTAGAACTTCTCGCAGATGCACTACCTGAAAAAGTTGGCTCTCCTCTTTCAATTAAGAGCTTGCAGGAAGACTTAGAAATTTCGCCCCATACAGTTAACTCATGGATTGAACTTCTTGAGGGTCTCTACTTTTGCTTCAGAATATCACCGTTTGGAGCCCCAAGACTGAGAGCCGTAAAAAAGCAAAAGAAATTATACTTAATAGACTGGAGTCTTATCGAAAATATCGGCCCTCGATTTGAGAATTTTGTGGCCTGTCACTTATTAAAATACTGTCATTATCGAGAGGATGTCTTCGGCGATAAAATGGAGGTGAGGTACATTCGAGATATCGATTTAAGGGAAATTGATTTTGTTGTCATCAGAGACAACAAACCCCTATTTGCCGTAGAGTGCAAGTCTGGAGATAAAAGTCTTTCACCATCAATTCGATATTTCAAAGAAAGAACTAAAATTCCGAAATTCTACCAAGTCCATCTTAAAAGTGCAGATTTTGGAAAACCCGAGACAGGAAGAATAATTCCTTTTCAAAAATTCTGTGAACTTGAATTAACAAATTAATTTAACAACTCAAGCACCAATCTCAAATTCAAATGCAAAACAGCCATCCACTTGCTGCGCGTCAGACGAATACGCATCGAGACTATGCATCAAAATTTATAGGCGCTGGGTCAATGCCGTGTCGGTTTGACTTGATACTTGAGACTTCGGACCCATTGAAAGCCCAAGGTTTAAATCACTCACCTTGCATCTCCACTCCAGCCCATGGGCAGACTCAAGAGAAAAATTCGGTAACGAAAGCGGCTCATACCTCATATATTCAGGACGAAAGATAATCTCCTTTTGAATTCCTAAGAACTTCATGAGACGTAAAGCTAAATCGTGAATCGAAATAAATATCTCTGAACGTATATTAAAATAATCACTTCTATTGGTTGAAAGAAGTAAAAAAATAAACTCAGAGACATCTGAAAGATGAATAAAATTTCGAATCTGACTTCCATCACCTAAAACTTCAAGCCTGCTCTCGGTTTGAAGCTTATAAATCAAATCGGGTATCACATGAGAGAATCCAATTGACGAAGAAACTCTCGGCTGATCAGGTCCAAAAAAATTTGTCGGTCGTATGATTTTGAAATTTTTAAAATGATTCGAAATAAACAATTCAGCCTGAGCTTTTGCCTGCGCATAAGAAGTTTTCTGACTAAAATCGTTTAAAGGCCCTTCTTTTGGAGGAGACATTTCAAATACATTCATTGAAGAAGTAAAAATAAAATCTTTCGCCTTCGTTCGAGTCATAGCGATTTTAAGATTACGCAAGATTTGAATTTCGCTTGATATCAAATTACTCTGAGTCGCATTAAAGAGAAACCCTCCCACAGCACTTGCCAAATGAATGCAGACATCAAAGGCAAGGTCCGTGATCGTAAGAGGCTTAAGTAAGTCATGACAAATAAACTCATCAGAAATAGTTTCATTCTTTCGGTCAAGGCCGATGACTTTATGGCCACGACTCTTTAAGAGAGGAATCAAACTCGACGCTAAAAAACCGGCACTGCCCGTAACAAGAATTTTCATTCTGTTTCTTTCAGGGCCTGCCATCTAAAGCGGGGTATATCTCTTAAAAGTTCAAATCCTGTCTTAAGAACATTGACAGAACTTGACCCGAACTGGCGGGCACCTGTTGATACAGCAACCTCCATAACTCGATAGCCCAAGCGTTTAGCCTTTATGGGTAATTCCACTTCATAACTATATCGATCAGACCTCAGATTAAATTGAGTGGTAATCACTCGCTTCCACATTTTGATTCCAGCAAGAACATCGGTAAACTTTGATTGAACAAAAATTGAAGCATAAAAACTAATAAGTCTGTTTCCTGCCGATCTTGCTCCTGGAACACTTTGATTCTCACGAATAGAGTGAGGCATAAATCGGCTACCACAGATAAAATCAGCTTTGTCATCTAAAAGAATTTGAAGCATCTTTTCTAAATCTTGAGGATCAAACTGAAGATCTGCATCAAACTGTGCAACAAATTCTCGAGTCGATCGATTTAAACCCTCTCGAATGGCATGGCCCTTGCCTCTATCATGCGCATTCTTAAAGTACTGAATAAGCTGATCGCGCTCTTGAATTCGCTCTACAACTTTTCGGGTTTGATCTGATCCCCCATCAACAACGATGATTTCAGCATGCGGTAGCCTCTCTCTGAGCTTAATTAAAACCACCTCAATACTGAGCTCTTCATTTCTGACAGGAACAATAATTGAAAGCCTTGAACTAATAGATTCAGTTCGAATATTTGATTGTCTCAA
The DNA here is from genome assembly GCA_964601045.1 of uncultured Bacteriovoracaceae bacterium. Classification (GTDB taxonomy): domain Bacteria; phylum Bdellovibrionota; class UBA2394; order UBA2394; family UBA2394; genus JAQBPA01. The sequence continues at coordinate 18,871 of CAZRLF010000034.1, read as the reverse complement.
AGAAAACACAGTAGCCCTTTAAAATAGATCGATGTTTAATGTGTTAAGTGTCACAAAAAAATGCTGAAAAATTAATCTCTATTTTTATTCCTCTTCTTATTTTTGCTTTTTATCAGGATCTTCTTCGATTTGATTTTATAAATCTTGATGACCCAGGCTATGTATTCGAAAATCCATTTGTCAAAAATGGGCTCTCCTGGGAGAGCGTCAAATGGGCCTTTACTACAAATGCTATGGGACATTGGCATCCTCTCACTTGGCTCTCTCACATGACGGATGTAAGCCTCTTTGGGCTCTCTTCAGGTGCAATGCATGGGGTGAATCTTATGTTCCATGCATTCAACTCTCTTTTCGTGTTTATGCTTATGCGAAGATTATCTGTCGCCCTTTATATTGCACTTTTTGGCGCGCTTTTCTTTGCACTCCATCCTATGCGTCTCGAGTCAGTTGCTTGGATATCTGAGCGAAAGGATGTTTTAAGTCTTTTTTTTGGCCTCAGCTCTGTTCTTCTTTATTTTAATTTTTCGTTGAAGAACAAGTCGAAGCTAATTTGGTCAGTAGGCGTCTCTCTTTTATTTACTCTCAGCTTGCTTGCAAAACCGACAATGGTGAGCGTGCCCATTTTACTGATTCTTCTTGAATCAAAAATCGATCCAACCCGTTCACTCAAAAATCGAATCCTATCTAAGGCAAATTTATTTTTTATTTCTGCCTTCTTTTGTTTAGCTGTATTAAACGCACAATCCCAAGTGGGAGCACTGAAAGATATTAATATGTTCACTCGACTCGAAGCTGGAATCGTCAGCCTAGGTGCATATCTCGGAAAATTCTTTCTTCCTTTTGACCAAACCATTTTTTATCCGTCACAGACTTATCTTTCTGGAGTCGTTTCAGCCATTTTTGTGGGCCTAGTTTCGACGTCTTACGTTTTGTACTCCCTTCGTAAGTTTGAACCCATGATCTGGCTGGGCTGGCTTTGGTTTCTCGTCTCTGCCTTACCCACTGCTGGAATTATTCAAGTTGGCGGTCAAGCGTTCGCTGACCGATGGACAATGCTTCCGCATATAGGCCTTTTATTGGGAGCAAGTCTCTCAATAACCAAAATCAAAACCGAATTGCAGCCTCGATTGATGTATACGATCGCTTCCACAGCTCTCATTGTGATGGCCTTTGCAAGTCAAACGCAAATACCTAACTGGAGAAATTCAGAATCTATTTTTAGTCATGCCCTCGAAATCGATTCGAATAATTTTATGGCCCATACTAATCTGGGCTCTCATTTCGATCGCATCGGCAGACTTGACCTTGCGGCTCCTCACTACGAAGAAGCTCTGCGATTAAGACCAGAATATGCAGAAGCACTGAATAATTTAGGAAGCTTAAAAGCGAGAAAGGGAAACATAGCCGAAGCTATTTCACTTTTTGAAAAAGCCATCGCGCGTGATCCGACTTTAAGCGCGGCACGCCATAATTTAGGCCTAGCCTACCAATCAAAAAAATCTTTTCATTCTGCTCTTGAGCAATCGGTCCAACTGAAAGACGTGAACAACTTAGCGCAATGCGCCAAGCCCCCTGACCAATCTTCGCGTCGTTAATTCATTCAATGTTTATGAATGTCCTCGATATAATACCTCTATGAATAGATTTTTTACTGGTATCGCTTATTCTTCTCTTTTTTTGCTCAGTGCTTGTTCAAGCTCAAGTGAAGATGAGACTCCAGTAGCTTCAGGTGATAATACAGAAATATCTGGACCTCCCTATTCTGCTGAAGACGTAAAAGCAGCCCTTTCAGTTATCGACTCGCTCTATGATGCGGCAGCATCGACCACTAGCGAATCGCAATCTTACTCCTATACGACTGATTCAAATATTTACCTTTTGATGAAATATTTTTCTGGAAGCAGCGATATGAGTCTGAGTCAAAGCATCGACTCAAAAACTTTTTCTGCGACTGCTGACTCAGACCTCGTTCAATCAATTACGGGAGCATTTTTGATTCGGCAGACAGTGAGTCCCACCTATTATTTTGACTACGCAAGTGGAGATACAACTCCTGTATTGTCTGCAGTTTCTCGAATCTCTGTTACTCAAACTGATTCGACTGATATCACAACCTTCAATACGACAGGCGAAGGCTTTAGTGTTGAGATGCCTTGCGACCAAACATCGTGCACTGAAACTTGTTCGTGCGAATGTAAAGCGCTCACTGAGTCTTCAGATACTTGGACTACGAGCGGAGTAACAACTGAATATGTTGAAGGTGATCCGACTGTTACCTGCAAATACTTTGACTCGAATTTCTATATTGCAGCTTTTGCCAGCTATGGTTGCGATGCAGGCAGGTACAGCTTAACAACAGGTCGAGCACCATGCTTTGACTGCGCTGTGGGACAATTCACATCTACCGCAGGAAACACGGCTTGTATCGCCTGCGCTGTGGGAAAATACGCAGATACAGAAGGCTCTTCGTCATGCCAAGACTGTGCGGCGGGAACTTTTACTGCCACAACAGGATCATCGACTTGCGCAAATTGCCCCGTCGGCAAATTTAGCAGCACTGGAGCTAGCACTTGCGATAATTGCAACCCGGGCTCCTATAATGCGACACCGGGCTCAGCGACTTGTTCGCTCTGCGCCGCGGGAAGATACGCTAATGCAGCCGGACTTTCTAGCTGCACCACATGTTCGCCGGGAACTTTTAACAACTCGACCGGAAACACCGTTTGCCTTTCATGCACTGCAGGAACTTACGCAGATCTAGAAGGTTCAACTTCGTGCACCAACTGTGCGGCGGGAACATACACAAGTTCAACAGGGCAGACAGCTTGCATATCTTGTAATGCAGGCGAATACAGCGATGCCGGTGCATCGGCATGTATCTCTTGTCCGGTTGGGCGATTTTCTGCGAGCGCTGGATCTTCGGTTTGCAGCCCATGCCCAGTCGGATTCTTCAGTAATTCAACTGGCGCTACGGTATGCACGCCCTGCGCAGCAGGATATTTTTCTTCAACAACTGCAGCGAGTGCATGCACTGCTTGCATGCCCGATACTTACCAGCCATCAACAGGACAGTCTGCATGTCTTTCATGTCCAGGAGCTGGACCCGCCTCTACGACTTGCATGTAAAAAGCGAAGTTCAGTTCTCAGACACAAATGAGCAAGCGATGTTTTGAGCGACGCACGTGACGCTAGAAATGCTCTCAAGATCATTGTTCTTAGATGAAGGCAGTTCTCGGAATGCCAAATTTGCCAATTTTTTAGGCATTATATGCCACAGTATGGCTTGATTTTTCTATACATGTAGAAATTTATAACTGGTAATTTTGACACCAATAGAAATTCACAGTATCATGACTTAGATGAAACGATATCTAGAGAATCAGGTCCGCTCCGACCTCAAAAAGAAAATGGTTTTTTTAGGTGGGCCCAGACAAGTCGGAAAAACGACCTTATCAAAAAGTATTTTAAAGACAGAGTCTGGCAACTATCTCAATTGGGATCGAGATGACCACCGCACTCTCATCCTAGAAGGAGATGTTCCAAAAAAGGGGTTTCTTGTGTTGGACGAAATACACAAGTATCGAAAGTGGAGAAATTGGATCAAAGGTATATATGACACTCAAAATGAAAACTTAAAGATCTTGGTGACCGGCAGTGCTCGACTGGATCTTTATCGATTCGGAGGCGATTCACTTCAGGGACGATATCACTACTTGAGACTTCATCCACTCACGGCAGGAGAGCTAAAAATCAAAAATCAATCTGATCTGGAAGATCTGATGAAGCTGGGAGGCTTTCCTGAGCCTTATCTGGGTCAAAGTGAAAAAGAAGCTCGTCGGTGGAGTCGAGAACATCGAGTTCGAATTGTGCGAGACGATGTTGCTGCGCTTGAATCCACGCAACATCTGCCAACCCTCGAACGATTAAGTCTAAGACTTCCGGCGCTAGTTGGAAGTCCTCTTTCGATTAACTCCCTAAGAGAAGACTTACAGGTGGCCCACGCTACTGCTGCCAAATGGCTAGATATTCTTGAGAGAGTTTATATGATCTTTAGGCTTTCGCCGCTAGGTAGTCCAAAGATTCGCGCCGTGAAGAAAGAGCAAAAGCATTATCATTGGGACTGGTCAGTAATTTCCGAAAAACCTCAGCAATTCGAAAATTTTATCGCATCTCATCTGCTCAAATGGGTTCATTGGCAAGAGGATACAGAAGGATGGGATATGGATTTAAGATATTTTAGAGATGTCGACGGTCGAGAAGTTGACTTTGTCATTCTAAAATCGGGTAAGCCGACTCATTTGATTGAATGCAAATTGAGCGATGATCAAACGTCGAAGCATCTTGAGTATCTGAAGGCAAAATTTCCACAGGCCGCTGCTTATCAAGTTCACCTGCAAGGAAGTGCTGACAAAGAAACATCTTTAGGTATCCGAGTTCTTCCCGCGCTTCGCTTTTTGACAGAACTATCCTAAGAGAGAGGCTCTCGCCGAAATCTAAATCTCAGTCTCCACCACACCAAAGCAATTAGCGTGCTTTCACGGAATAGTCATCTGGGTAAGAGGTTGTTGCCATGCCACTAAGGCTCAATCGAAGAAAGTACGCAGTTCAAAAAACCAAGTTCAGTTCTCAGACACAAATGAATCTCCGTCGTGGAGTCCATAAGTCAGTTCCGGAAAGTTATAAATCATCTGCTTAATGAGAGGATGCTGAGCTTGCGGCTCCAAATTTTTTAAGAGAGGATTCAAAACTTCAAGTGATGTTTTGAGCGACGCACGTGACGCTAGAAATGCTCTCAAGATCATTGTTCTTAGATGAATTCTTCCCGTAGCTCCAAGGTCTTTGAAAGTTCCTTTCACTGCATCTGTAACGAGCCATTGTTTTGTTTTCTTTTGGAGAGCTGGCTGCAATTCCTGAATTCTACTGACTGTAGCGAGCAACATTCCCCTTGCTTGCCCCTGTCTATCCGGACTAAGTACTCCTTCGCATATTTCGACAACTATCTTTAAAATTTCGGGACTGCTTGGATTGAGCTCACGTGCGAGTTCAACAGCGGCCTTTCTTGCCCCTTGACTGTATTCACTTAAATTTGCGGCCTGTACCAATTGATCGATTTTATCTTTCAACAAACTTCCGGTGAGTTTTGATTTCAACAATTTCTCGTTGGGTGTTCGAGATAGTTTAGTTCGAATTGCCTCATACTGGCTTCTCGTATTCGCCATAGCAAGCGCAGCGATTTGCCCACCATACTCCGGAAAGTTAGCATTGGGCTGAGTAGTAAGAAAACTCGAAAGATCCGCAGCAATTGCTTCAACACTCTTTGTAGTTACGGGTGTGACTTTTCCGCCTGATGCCGGAGCAGGTGACGGACTAGGCCCAGGCGATGGTGACGCCACAACGGTCGTCGTCGTATTAGAGTTTGACGATGTCGCTGGTGGCGTGCCGACAACAAGACCGCCGGCGTGAACCAAGAAACTTCTCTTCACGTTCTTTGAATCAACATAAGTAAATCCAACGACACCCGCACTGTCGCCCAGCTTTTCTGACTTATGCCGCACAAAAAAATACGATTTATCTCCCGATCTCAATACTTCACTGGTTACTGGCGAGGCCAACATAAGGCTGCCATTTGCAAAAATATTTGAAATGGTAACAGCTCCACGACTCACATTTTTAACCATGAAGGGCTGAGCAGTTGCCTCCTTGCCAACTTCAACGGTACCCAAATCAACCTCCGTACGCTGCTGATGACTAAGAATTTCCTTATTTGAATACACCACAATCGGAAGCGCTGGTTCAACGGTGGCTGTTGCAGGAGGCTCTTGAACAACTGGGAGCGCTGGCCCAACCTCTATAGATAATTTTTGAACAATATCAGGATCCCCTGAAATCTGAATCTCGTATGTTTGCCGTGAGCTTACCTGAAGTGGAGTGCCCGTGATTGCACCAGTTGTAGGATGTAAAAATAATCCAGACGGTAAATCTGGCACTGCCTTAAAAATCCCAGTCGATTTTGTTCCTGTGTATAACGGAATATTCATTGGAATGAGACTTCCAACATTATATTTTAAAACTGAAGTTGATAGACCAACTGAGTTACCTGCAGCATATCTCAGTGAATTTGGATATCGCAGAGATGTTGTAGCGAAATAAGCGGACTTCATAATTTTGCCTAATTCGTAAGCGGCGTCAGTCCATACCTGCGTGGGTATAGCAAGCATTCGCTCTCGATAGTCTGTAGGTTTGTCGGCGGCGCGCATATGAAGCGCACCCATCTGCCAGGCTTCGTTCAAGATAATATCTTTAGCCTCATCTTCATCGTATTCAGCCAGATCGATATTGTTATTTCCGGCAAATCTGGGGCGAATAAGATAGTCTACACCCCGTATTTTTTTAACTGTGTAAAACGGACTATGGCGACCGTCCTGTTCGACCAGTAAACTCAAAGCCAGTCTCTGGGCGGGCGTTGGTATTCTCGCTGTCGCAACCGGTTGAATACCTGGCGCTACTACCTGCTTAATCTCTAAATGAAATGGCAAGTTTCCATTACCCAAAGCTGTCAGCACCTCAAAACGCGCGAGGCCTCCGGAGCCGCCAGTAATTTTTACGCGCTGCTTTATATCTTTAACAGTCAATTTATCTCCATAGGTTTTATTTACGATGGCCTCGATTTCACTTCTTAAAGAGGCATCAACTGGCGCTAAATCTTCTCGATCGACAAAAACGAAGTTATCATAATCTACGTAATTTCTCATGGCTCGAACGCCATCGTCTTCAGAGTCCTCCAGAAATTCTTCAACCCAATCTTTGTAATCCTGCTCGGTGTTTAGATCCTTGAGTCCATCTCTGTAGGCCCAAATAATTTCGTATATCGGAATATCAATATTGCTCAAATAGGCCGATGTTAAAAATCGCAGAACATCCACAACAAGCGGGCAGGGCCCAGCATCATCGGTGTCATTCATTGTAAACATTGCTTTATTTTTTCGATCTAAAATCGCACCAAAATTTTCGATATGGGCGTCACCTAAGCACCATCCCCCGAAATCTCTGTTCTGGTAAGCAACCGGAATCTCAGCCATGTGCAGATTTAGCTGATAATAAAAATAAGAAACAAACGATCGAAAAAATGAATGGCCTGAGCTCGCAAGTCGGGCCTTTTGTAAGAGTACATTTTGATCAATATCGGGATAGAGAGCAGTTAAATCCGCAGCTAAATTTGGCAGCGGCATCAGATTTGCAGAGAGGGGGCTTGGCCCACTTTGAATAATAGCCGGCAATGGTCGGCCATCGAGCGTTCTACCTTCAGATTTATCAGCCAGCGCGTTGGTATAGTCAATTGTATCAATAATTTGACCAGACTGGTGTTTTAAAACAATAGTGCCACCTTGGGTCGATAGAATAAAAGGTGCATGCATAGACTTCGGACCATTGTTCTGAGTCGGCTCATTGTCAGCCCATACTAAGAGATATCCTCTAGGCTGAATGATGGTTCCTGCCGGAAATGAATAAGAAAAGCCCGAACGTGACTCGAAAAGTTCATACCCTGCCAATTGAATGGGAAGAAAGCTTTTATTATAAAGTTCAATCCAAGGCTCAAATTGCTTATCTGTAGGATCAGCGTAAGCAGATGAATTCTGAACCATCCATTCGTTAATGACTACGGTCCCGGAGTTTAGAAGAGCTAAGGGATCTTTGTTTGCCGAACCAGGTGTTGGAGTTGAAAAAACAGTCTGAACGAATCCCATCTCCTCTTTGGTGCGTCCTTCACTTAAGTCTTCTCCTTGAGCAGTAAACGAAATTCCGTCAACAACAAATCCTGATGGATGCGAAAGTACAATTGAATCTCCGTCAGAGTTCAAATTAAAAGGTAAATGTATTTGTTTAAAATCAGTCGTGTTCTGTTCGGGCTGTTCATCGGCCCAAAGAACCAAGTACCCACCTGGAGCAATGGTGGTGCCAGCGGCAAATGTGAATTTCTGTTTATCAGAGAGATTATTACTTAGGCTAAACCCTCCCAAATCAATCGGGGCAGAACCCGGATTATGAAGCTCAATCCAATCATCATGTTCGTCATCTGACCCACCTGATGGATCAATCACTGAGTCTTTGTTCAAGGCCATCCACTCATTGATGATGACAGCCTCTCGAGCCAGTGTTCTAAATGCCGGGCTTGAATTGCTGGCACCAGGGGTTTGTCTTTCAAAGAAAACAGGTTGAGCACGCGTGCCGTCGGGAGCAATTCCCTGACTGAGATCAACCGTCTGTGGTCCAAATGATTGATAATCATAAACGATACCGTTGCGTTTGAGAGTAATCGAATCTCCACTTCGATTGAGGTTAAAGGGGGTATTGAGTCCCGGTGAATTTTCAGTGCCGTCAGCAGCAATAACCAAAAATCCTTTTGCCGCCAATCGAGTAGGTGAAGGAAATGTTAAGCAACTACTCTCAATATCATCACGCCGACGACACAAACTGTACTTTTGAGATCCCAAATCAATTGCAGAACTTGTTCTATTATAGAGTTCAATCCAATCAGAACCTAAAGAGTTTGCCGCAAGCCATTCGTTGATTACAATTCCTGATCCGACAGTGGGCTGAGTTCCTAATGCAACGGAGTTCTCTTTACCTTTTGTGACAGTTTTTAAAAAAACGGCTCGTGCACCTTTGTTTGAAGAACCCGGACGTCCATAAGAATTCGTTACACTTTTAACAGAGGGGATCTCGAGTGTAGAAAAAGAAATATAGTCTACCACTTCACCTGAAGGACTCGACAAAACAACGGCTTCGCCTTCATCTGACAGAGAGAAAGTTGTGCTTAGGCTATCGGCGACAGCAGTGCCAAAATAAATGACAATGAAACCCAAGGCAGGTATCGATGTTCCGTTTGGTACTGTATACTTTGAAAGATTCCACGGTTCATCGCTGAGCTTATAACCCGACAGATCTAAAGGCGAACTGTTTAAGTTTTTCAATTCGACCCAATCGCCTCCTGTCGATGGATTGGCTACAATTTCATTAATCATGACTCCAGAATCAGTTCTCGCTCCAATAGTCAAAGCGGTCGAGCTTTTTACGTGATGCGTAGCTGGATCATAAGAAAAATCTACAGCAGGTTGACTGCAGCTCGATAGGAGCAAACACAAAACTACACTCGGAACTTTTAATCTATCGGCAATAATTGAAAGATACTCCATAAATTTACCCCTCTATTAGTCTCTCAGATAGTCATCATCGTATGGGTCTTCAAAAAGCTCAGGGTACCTTTGCTCGCATAACGACCGACTTAAACAGAGCCTATTGGTAATCAGGTTTTGTGTCAGCCGTTCTTGCGACAGCCTCAACTCATCTCGCCTGGCCGTAGCTTCATTAGCATTCAGAATCCCCTCGTTTTTTCTTAGAACACTATCCAACTGAGCTAGCCGATATCGATGAGAATGATCTTCGAGACTTTCCTCAAATTTGCGCTGCTCCGAATAACTCATTTGGTCGCCATACTCATACTTTAATTGTTGCGCATCGGATTTCATTTTAGCCGTTGTTTGAATTTCACTATTTATTGCGCTTATTTTTGCCTGTTTTTGTGAAAGCTTTGAACTATGTTTAGCAATCTTTTCATTCGCCTTCTCAAGTTTCTTTTCTGCCTCAGGAATTTTCTTGCATTCTTTTGGAGGTCCGTCCTCCTCGTTATGATCTATTGTTTTGCCCTCTTCGATAACTACAGATGGCTTATTGAGCTCTGGTGTTGACCAGACTTCGCCCACGTATTCGATATTTGCTTTATACGCAGTCTCACAAGCTTGCCTTTGAAATTCTAGTTCTAAAAGATATCGAGTTTGCTTATTCAGCCACTTATTTAATTTTGATATTCTCTTATTGAGTTTTTCTGTGTGTTTAAAAAGTTTTTTAATAAGTTTATCGAGACGCTCATCAAGCATTTCGATAAGTTTTTTGGTGTTTCCCATTGCAGAACCTACAGCAGCCGAAAACTGACCCATGTATTCGGAGTATTTCTCTTGGCTTTTTACCCCTTCATACTCTGTATACTTTTTAAGGTCTGGATGAACGAGCCCAGAATTACTACATGAGTCAATCAAACTGGCACAAGCGAGTGCCTCGTCATATTTGCCGACATCTGCAAAGGTTCGAGCTCCGTTAATAATCGCATTGAGTGTGTCTGATGAGGAGGCATTGCCGTTAAATATCATCGCGCCAATCATTGGTGTATCTTCGCGAATATCTATCGGTGAATCCGATCCAAGAATACGATTGATAAGATCCACAGTTAATACTTGGTTCTGAGATTGAGTAAGATCTGGATTGTATCGCTCAGTCTTTGCATCAGATATAATTGCAAGAGTTCCAGCTGCGCGACCTGACGAGTCAAGTTCAAGCATTGTCGTAAAACTGGGAAGCCCAACCCCAGCCTCATCCATACGCGAAATAAAATCACGTTTGAGCTCCCAGTTACTTGAAAGATACTTCATCGCAGTATCTTTATCAAAATTACTTCGTACGCCTTCAATAATCGGAAACTCCCCAAGAATGTTAATAAGAGAATCAAGAGTTTTACTTAAATCTTTATCTGATTTCTGTTTATCAACGATGAGCTTTGCCATCTCTAGACTGGTATCCTTACCTACCTGCATCATTGTTAGCTCTGGGCTAGATCCTGGGCTAAGTGTCAGCGATGAGCCCCAGGCTCCGTGAGATGGATACGCAGGATCTTTCAAAATAGATTGATATAAACTTGCGCGTTCGCCATCAGGAAGTTCTGAAAGTTGCGCTATTTTAAGTACAACCGGTGTCGATACGCCAAGTGATTCGTAATAGTTAATTTTATGAAGAAGTGCTTCAGCTTTTTGAGCTTCTTCTTGATGGTAGATAATTCCTCCTGTTCTTAAAAGAACCGCTGTCGGATCTGGCGTCCACTTTGTTAAAATTTTCTGAAATCCATCAAAGGCATCGGCTTTTGTTTCCGCGCTCATAAAATTTGAGCTGAGACCCTGCAAACCCGCACTGAAACCAAAAAACGCGGTCATCATCGCCATACCTTTAATATTGTCTGAGGTGAGCTTCTCAGCCCCCGTTGCAAAATAACTCGTGTCAGCGCCATTTCCTAACCAAAAATCTCTTTGATAAGATGCGAAGCTTCCAGGTTTAAGATCAGCGGTATACGCCTGCTGGTACAGATCTGGCGAACTATAAAAAAGTGCTCCTCCTGCCAGGGCTGCGCCCAATGGCCCGGCAATAGCAAATCTTCCAAGCAAGCTTGAAGAAAATACAGTTTCCATTCCGGCAGTGAATGCAAGGTTCCACGGATCAAAAAGAGTGCTTACAGTATCTCGAAATGCCTGCCCCAAATGAAACTCATTGTCTGGACTGTTCCATGCATTAAGAAGCAATCCCTGAAATGCAGACTCACCGATATACTCTAAAACAGGACTCGCCATATGGTTTGCAATGGTCGCAAGGCCATTAAGAGAGCTTCCACTTAAAGGAAGCGCAGAATTGATAATAGAAGTCGTGGTATTGATGTGGCCATCGGTTGCGAATCTGAGATTCGAATGATATTGAAAGTCCAATTTCGCCGAAGCACCTAAGGTCGCAGCTGAAGAATAACTGTCGAGTTGAACATTTATTTGTTTGAGACTTACGTCTTTGCTCAGGGTCCACTGATCAGTATTTATGCGCGGCAGAACCACTCCTGCTGTTGTCGAGATTGGAACGCCTGATGAATATAAAATAGATTGTGCCGAGTAATTGTTCATCGCCGCATTGAGATAAACCGAAGCCCCATTTACTCCCACATTCGTTAAGAGGCCCTGAAATGTCTGCGAATTCATGACTTGAGACTTTATACCTTGAAAAGGCTGAGCAAGAGTCGAAGCCGGATGAAGTCCATTCACGTAGATTGTTGTACTAGGAGCGGTATTGCTTGTTCCAATCGTCTTAATGAAATCGTCGGTACGAGACTCGATAGGAATTTGATCATACATACTGATAACCCAAGTATTCTTGGCTGAGTCCCATTGAGACACCGAAACCGATTGAAAAGTAGGCGTTTGCGCCTGAGGTGGCACTACTCGCGAACCCTCAAAACCCTTCGATATATAGAGCTGTCGTAATTGACCTGAAACAGCATTTGGATCAAAAAATGATTGTCCAACAGAATTGACGTAGACACCCGTCTTAGGAGCAAGGTCCATTATTGAGTTTACCTGGTTCAAAAATACTTGAGCACCAGTTTTGATCTCCCCACCGTTGCGAGTGACCTGATCAACTGCATATTTAAAGTCATCGGCAAATTCAAACGGAGTGCGAGTATTGGGTAACATTCCTACGCCCGCCACTTGGCTCCAAGTAACTGCTCCCTTTAAAATTGCAGTGTTAGCGCCAAACGAATTAATCGATGAGAGATTCGAGCCGTTTACTTTTGCGATGACAAGAAACGAGCCGTTTCCGCGATTCATTGTATTCGCCAAATCCAAAATTGCTGCCTGTGAGGTGCCTCCCACACTTACGGTAAGGTTCTGAGATGCTCTCACTGAATTCGAGCCACTCGAAATCGTTCGAGTAAATTCGTCACGATTTACAGCTCGTGCAACATAGACTTCAGAAGAACTTAAAGATTCATCTCCTGTCCAGACGACATGATTGACTTGATCTGTAATTCTCTCAAATACAGCTCGCTTTCGAAGCTCAGTTGGAACATCCGAGAGACTCGTGTCATCTGTATAAGAGCCCGAGGTCACACTTTTCGCTTGAATAAAAACATTCGTTAATAACGAGCCGTGCTGAGCAAGGTCAGTCGTCAAATCGGGCGAGAGTTTTAGAAGGTTTAATCCTAAATGGAATTTCTGACTTGTTGTAAGATCAGTTCCTGTTCCTCTATAGTAAGGTCCAAAAATCTTTTCAAAGCTCAACTCGGGATGTTCTTCAATCAAAAGCTCGTACGCCTCCTGAAGCGCTGCGTGCTCTGTCATCCCTTCTCGATAGACTCTTGCAAATTTGGCCTGCCATTCGAACATCATCTCGGTATAGGTATGTTGCTTGGCCGAAATGCTTTCAAAAAGTGCTTTTGAAAAATAGGTCTGGGCGGCAGGAGCAAATCGAGGCCGCAATGTTACGCCATGAAAGGCCTCTTCTATCAGAACACCTAAACTTCCAGAGAACCTAACTTCGTAAATTCCATTATTAGGATAGACACTATGACCATGAAAATTTGTATCGGTGGGGTGATAGCTTATCTTTACGTCGGGTTGAAGTAAGTAAGACAATGCATTTCGTTCTAAGCTCGTGAGTGCTCGATCTAAACTAAACATCTGTTTAAACTGATATCGACTTTGAATCTGAAGCCCGGGCGGTAAATCACTGAGTCCGCTCGATTCGATCTTTGCTCTCACGGCTCTTAAAATCTCGCCATCACTCAAATGGGCAAGATCGTAAGAATCTCGATTAAGATATTGAAGAAGACTGCCCTCAGCACCGATAGGCAGAGATACGGGCACTAAAGGAATATTTGCATCTCTCAGGTTTTTAAGAAGTGACGAAATACTATTTCCGGTAACTGGATCAAAGAGTCCATTCAACGCAGTCGTTTTAGTGGTCAAATTTGCATCATAGACGACAATGCGACCATCCGATGTAAATACGACATCTGAAGGATCCAAGTTTGCAAGAGATTTTCCTGCAGACGAAAGTTTCGCTTGAAGACTCTCAAGAGCTGCCAGATGAAGGTCATTCAAAACTTGAGGAACGGTCAACCCCTCAGCTCGAAGACGCAAAAGTTCTCCTAGCGAAATGCCATCTACATGCTCAAACTGAACTCCTCGTCGAAGAACGTTCTCACCCGTTGCGGGGTCTTTGATCCAGATAGCCACCTCACCCAAAACACGAGCTCCAAAAAATTCTTGAAGTGCTCGAGCTTGAGCAATTCCGCTCGCCTGTCCTTGAGAATTATTAATCACCTTCACATCCGTAAGTCGGCCAGCCGTGTTGACAACAAAAAATTCGCTCGTGCCTCCAGAGCGAATATTTCTGACTGATCCACTCACCGTAGGCAGACCAAGAGATTTAACATCTAGATTCGGATCTGTACTGGTAGGGCGAGTGATTCCATCACTCACACGAAAGTCAAGTAAACCACGAGCTTTTGTGGCCGACTGATATCGATCTAAATTGAATAATCCATTTGCTTCGCCCGTCTGATTAATCGCGGTCGTTATTTTTGCGGCTTGTGCGGATGTAAGCTTTGCGATTTCAATTTGTCCCAGAGAGATGTCGACGAGAAATTGATATCGTTGAGCGGGGGTCCAGTTATTCCAGGCAGAAAACTTAGTTCGTATGCTGCTTATGATGGGCCCGTATGTCGATTCAGCAATTCGAATCGCATCGTCGAGTGTATTGAGACCCAAATTAGCATTTACTTCGGCAAATAATCTGAACGGACTTGCCTCATCAGTGGCACCCGGAGGCAAAAGACCTAACGCAATATCTCTAAAATGCATGACCTCATGCGCAATAATTTCGAATGAATTCTTTCGGCCAAAAATTAAAGAGTCACCTCGACCCACTTCAATTTCCCAACGGCCCGAAAGACCTTCACTTGGCGATCGAAGCTGGCCATAAATTTTAATATCATTTTGGCCAAGTAATGGGGCCATATCGGTGTAGATGAGATGCACATTCGATTCGACCATCAACTTAAATGCCTCGGCCAACATAGGCTTAAGACTGCCTTGAGTTGTTTTAAGTTTGAGCTCGTCAATTAGACTTGCCAAACGTTGCTGAGCTTCGACAGCCTTGGGAGTTTGAGCTGCCGTAAGATCAGAATTGAGCTTGGTATACTTGCCTGCATCTATAGCAATTGCCTGATTAGTCGCTGTTCTTCCTTCGATGAATAAATCTGCTTCGTCTCTCATGGTGTTCAGAGCCGAAAGAAATGATACCTCATTCGAGCCAGCCCTCAAAAATTCCATTCTCTCTTCAGGTCGAGTCATTTTGAGCGCGTCTGCAAGAGGCTTGAGCTCGGATTCATTAACCAAATCGTCCAAGTAGGTAGAAAACCCACTGACATCAATGGGAAGACCTAAAAGAGGTGTGATTGATTTTATAAAAGATCTGAATCTTTCGACCGTTGCTACCGACCTCGAAGAGGCAGTTTCGCCTGGCAAATAAATCTTATCTAAATCTCTAAAGAGGTCTTTTAACGAATACTCAATCGATTCTTTGATGAAGTTGACATCACTGTAGCCCGGAGGTGGAGATCTTAGATCTGACGCTATTCTATTAGCGAAACTTGCAATGAGGTCAGGAGATTCAATAGTTCGATACGGATTTCTAAAAAATGAACGTAACTCAAGAACCTCTTGAAATTCTCCCTTTCGAATAAGCATTGAGATAAAATCAAAACGCACTTGATTAAGTGAAAGCTCTGATAATTTCTCTGATATTCTTTCGCAGAAACCAAGATTTGAATCATTCACATTGCGGAGTGGATTTGCATAAAAGTCCCTCGCAAAGCCGGCGATAGCATCAATAAATTCTGGGGGAGCATTTACAATTATATTGCCAGTACCATTACTTAATTCGTGCAGAACTTGCTTCTGAAAAAAGATATTTCCATTTTTAAGTGCGTTCATGATATCAGGCCCTAAAAGACCTACACTGCCGTGAATCCCGCCAGAAATAATTCTCATAAGGTACAGCAGAAAACCTGAGTTTTGATTCAGAGAATTGGTCTGGGCTTTCACAAATCGAATAATATCTGGGCCCCTTACAAATGAGGCGAAAGACTCATTAAAGAGCTTAAAGTTTGAATGCGAAATTAAAGCAATTTGTTCTAAAATTCGTACGTATAACTGCTCTCCCACTTTTAAAGCAGAAGCTTCAGCTCCATTAAAAAATCTCTTTATCTCTGCTTCATTCGCAAGGTAATTCGCTTCACTCATCGACTGAACTGCGTATGTAACCTTTTTAGCCATTTCCTCTGCAAAACGAACATCAATATTTGCAAGCCGAGAAAACATCTCAAGCGATTGATTCCAAGACCAACCATTCTGTAGCGCACCCATTTGTAAAAAATTTGAAATCTGACTAAGCCGGCTTATCAATGAATTTATTTCTCCTGCAATTTCGGGAGTTGCCTTCCAAACTGACCAATTCTGCTCAATTGATCTAACGGACTTTTCGACCTGTGCTGGAGTTATAGATATCGAAGTCATCAATCTTTTAAATCCAAAAAGTTGGTAGAGATCGCCATACCTTGAAGACACCTCAATTCGATTTAGATTATCGATAATTTTAAGTGACTCGACAGATCCCGAGTTGGGATCGACTAGAACAGCAAGACCCGAAACAACTCGAAGTAAATCATTATGCGTAAGAGTGAGTCGTCCTGCAGCAGCCTCGTCTAGCGAGAACATGAGAGACTGCTTGAACATATTTAAATCGAATGTAACTTTTAAAGAGCCATCCGGATTTTTTGCAAATGCCTCTATGTTTTGTACAACCCAAATTATTTCGCCCGTGGGGATGCCGTTTTGTGTTTGAGTAACAGCAATCAGATCAACTTTACTTCGAAGACTTGGGTCAGCCTCAATCTCTTCGTAAGTTGCAAACGTAGCATCTGGACTCAGAGAAACCTCGACGGGATAATCGCCATAACTCGCATGGGGGCGGCCATTCGCAGTCTGCATCGTATAAAAGCCTGTACCAAATGCTGCCACCATCATTCGATTTTGAATGACGTTTCCGACTTTAATTGAAATCGCATTTCCTTCATTTGATTTAATCACCGCTCCAAAAGAAATACTTCTTGCCGCACCTAAGTCAGAGGTATTGTGATAGACCTTTAGTTCGCGTCCTAATCGCCGAGCTGGGTCTACCACAGTTCCCTGCGGACGTGGTCGCACCGGCTCAAAAAAGCGCATGGTAACAGCAGATGAAGAAACATTCTTAATAGCATCTTCAACTCCAAAGTCTTTCAAGTTCTGTCGCGTTTGAACAAGGTTTCGAGAGTTAAACTGCGCACCTTGAAGACGTTTTATGGCTCCGCTTGCAGAGCCAGTATCACTCAGCTCTCCAACGAGCCTAGTAAACTCAGCCGATCTTTCAGGAGTTGAATTCCACGATCTCACAAGATCCAAAATAGATTGTTTAGAAGTATCAGAAACCTGCATCCATGGAATTTCTGTAATGAATCGAATAAATCGAAGCGTTTGTTGAAAGCTCTTATCAACCGCAGCTGAGATGCCAGATCGAACTCGAAAATCAAATACTCCCTTTGAGAACTGCTCTAAACCCCACAAAGATAAATTTTTAGTAAGTCCACCGCCGATATCTACATTGAGCGATGAAGGAGCCACAACACCGTCTGTATTAATAATGATATTAGAGACAGCTTCCCAACCAGGGTACTGCGTCATGACTGATGTAGCCATGCTTAAGCTTTGTACGTCCGGGTGATCGAAAAAGGGCGAATGCCCCAAAGTAACTGATACAGCGCTCGTCGCTTCGTCAACAATAGCCTGCTCAACATTGCCCTGGGGAATAACAATGACATCTAAATCCGATGTGGGCGCGTGAATATCAAAAAGCGGAATACTTGATCGAGAAGCAAGCGATTGCTCAAATGCCTGAACCGACCCTAATCGGTCAACCTGCGTTTGAATATACATCAATATATTTCGAGCTGTACCGCCAAACACACCGACTCGAACATCGGGTCGATCAATCGATCGAGATAAATGAATAAATTCTGGAACCTTCGAGTAAACACTTGCTGAGAGACGAGAAAAATCTGCTTCTGAAATTCGAATCGAAGGCCTGCTTGCTGAGGGAACAGTACCTGCCAATACTGAAGATGGACCAGAGAGAAAGAAAACAATTACGGCAAGATACTCTACCAAAGATTTAAAAAATCTATAATTAAGTGCTACCCTCAACAAAACGCTGCCCCCCACATCAAGCGAGATCCTCTTAAAAATCTCCCCTGGCTTTTGACATAGAAGTAATTGTACCCCAAATGAGATTTCTGTGGTTTTCGAGCTAATTGACCGAATTGACTTGGGTTTACGAAAAGATTCTGAATAGTAGCGGCTCTTGCCATTTTAAGCACTCCTTGCTTTGGACTTCACTCAAGCAAATGCAAAACTCAGACCGTCGATGCAAAAAAAATAGTCAATTATTCGGACAACATACATGATGGCAATTTTGCCCTAGGAAATGAGGCGCATTGAACTGAACAAAATTTGTCACTCAGAATTAAATTTTGTCCAAAAAAATTATCAAGATTGCAACAACTCCAATACCAATTTCAAATTCAGATTCGCTTGCCCCATTACGGAGAGGCCCGCTTTTTGCAAGATCTGCAGTCTTGTAAACTCTGCCGTCTCAACTGCAAAATCTGCATCCATGAGTTGAGAGCGAGCGGCTGATATATTCTCAATTAAATTCAGTGCATTGTTCTCAGCATAATCGAGTCGAGACTGAATCGCTCCCAACTCAGATCTTCTTTCCATTAGAGCTGTGAGATTCTCATCGAGAATATCGAGAAGATCTTGAGCTTCTTCTTGTGTGAGCACAGAAATCGGCAAATCAATAGATACCTGCGTAGTACCCTGCAAAAATATCTGGGTTGGGTTGCCTTTTACAACAATATCGATAAATCCATCTTCATCAATATCGGCCAATCCCGATGGAGAAGTATCTACAGCAGTAGCAATATCTTTTCTTGCCTTGAAGGTTCCATCCCCATTTCCAAAGAAGAGAGAAACCGACTGGGAATCTCCATTTGCCCTCATAAAATCGAGATGACCATCTCCATCAATATCGGCAATCGAGATTACAGAGTTATTCCCACTATTACCTA
>CAZRLF010000033.1:0-22574 GCA_964601045.1 uncultured Bacteriovoracaceae bacterium | reverse complement strand
CCCGACAAGGAATTTCGCTACCTTAGGACCGTTATAGTTACGGCCGCCGTTTACTAGGGCTTCGGTTCAAAGCTTTGCTTGCGCTAACTTCTCCCCTTAACCTTCCAGCACTGGGCAGGCGTCAGCCCCTATACGTCGTCAAAACGACTTTGCAGAGGCCTGTGTTTTTGTTAAACAGTCGCAATCCGCGATCATCTGCGACCCCACTATGCTTCAGGGGTAAACCCTTACACAATATGAGGCACTCCTTCTCCCGAAGTTACGGAGTGATTTTGCCGAGTTCCTTAACCACGGTTCTCTCAAGCGCCTTAGAATACTCTTCCTGTCTACCTGTGTCGGTTTGTGGTACGATCGACCTTAGTGCTCCCTACGAAGGGTTTCTCGGAAGCAGAGCCTCAGTCACTTTATGAGCTTTCGCTCTTGTACTCGCCTCTCGGTTTAACAGACGCGCGGATTTGCCAACGCATCCACCCTACGGGCTTGAATCGAGATATCCAACGCTCGACTGACCTAGCTTTCTCCGTGACTCCTTAGATCAACGCACTAAAGCCGGTGCAGGAATATTAACCTGCTTTCCATCGCCTACGCCTTTCGGCCTCGGCTTAGGGTCCGACTAACCCTGGGAAGATTAACTTTACCCAGGAAACCTTAGACTTTCGGCGAACGGGTTTTTCACCCGTTTTATCGTTTACTCATGTCAGCATAATCTCTTCTCTAGGCCGTTAGCAGTCCTATCGGTCTACCGTGTATCTCCTAGAGAATGCTCCTCTACCACGTAAGAGCTGCGCACAGCTCTTACATCTACGACTTCGGCAAAGTGCTTTAGCCCCGTTACATTTTTGGCGCAGATCCGCTCGACCAGTGAGCTATTACGCTTTCTTTAAAAGGTGGCTGCTTCTAAGCCAACTTCCTGGTTGTCATAGCGGTTCCACTTCCTTCACCACTTAGCACTTATTTAGGGACCTTAGTCGGTAGTCTGGGCTCTTTCCCTCTCGGCTATGAAGCTTATCCCCCACAGCCTGTCTCCCGGATATAGAATGCTCGGCATTCGGAGTTTGATTAGGTTTGGTAGTCTGGTGAGACCCCTAGCCTATTCAGTGCTCTACCTCCGGCATCATTGATCCGAGGCCATACCTCAATATGTTTCGAGGAGAACCAGCTATCACCCGGCTTGATTGGCCTTTCACCCCTACTCACAGCTCATCCGCCGCATTTTCAACTGAGGTCGGTTCGGACCTCCACGTAGTGTTACCTACGCTTCATCCTGGCCATGAGTAGATCGCTCGGGTTTCGGGTCTATTCGATGCAACTAAATCGCCCTATTCAGACTCGCTTTCGCTACGGCTCCGTCTTCACGACTTAACCTTGCTGCATTGAAATAACTCGCTGACTCATTATGCAAAAGGTACGTACTTAAGCCTATCCCTTGCGGGCATAGCTCTCGTACGGCTTGTAAGCGTACAATTTCATGTTCTATTTCACTCCGCTCGTCGCGGTTCTTTTCACCTTTCCCTCGCGGTACTTGTTCACTATAGGTCAGTAAGGAATATTTAGTCTTGGAAGGTGGTCCTCCCGGATTCCATCAAAATTCCACGTGCTCCGATGTACTTGGGGACTCTTAAAGAGACTTTCTGATTTCACCTACAGGACTTTCACCTACTTTGGTCAGCCGTTCCATACTGTTCAGCTATCAGAAAGTTTTGTAACTCTTTGGTGCATTAGCAGATACACCGTAAGGCCCCACAACACCTCTTCTACAACGCCTGCAAGCTTGCATAGAAAAGGTTTAGACTATTCCCCCTTCGCTCACCGCTACTAAGGGAATCTCGTTTGATTTCTCTTCCTCGGGTTACTGAGATGTTTCACTTCTCCCGGTTTGCCTCAGGCACCTATGTATTCAGTGCAAGATCGTAAGACATTACTCTTACGGAGTTTCCTCATTCGGACATCTTCGGGTCAAAGCCTGTTTGGCGGCTTACCGAAGCTTATCGCAGCCAACAACGTCCTTCATCGCTTCTTACTGCCAGGGAATCCTTTGTACGCTCTTCATAGCTTGATCATAAAACTCCTAAGATTTGTCCGCATGACACAGACTCACTTAAGATTGATCAGCTCAACGATATTAATATGATAATTCGATTTGTTTCTTACGAAACTTTTTCGAACGCTTGATAAGAATTTTTTACTTGAATTTATCGGTTCAAATTTACCATTACATTTTCAATTTTTGTCGCACGCTTTTCGAAATTGCTTTCGATCCACGAGCTAAAAAATCAAATTATTTTCAATAATTACTCAAACTATTTCTTCAGTTTTCAAAGAACGAGCACAATTTTTTGGACCTCTCAGTCACTTACGACTTCAAGAACCTTGTGCGTGTAGACAATTTCTAATGGAAGTTCTTTTCGAAGAGCAAGAGCAAAAAGTGAAAGATTTTTCAGAAAGTTAGTTGAGACCAAAAAAGGTCGTGAAAGTCAGGCGAATCGCGGCCTCCGTCACCACCAAAGATTGAATTCTATTTGCAGAACCCGGGTTGAGCAATTGGGCCTGTAGTGCCTGAATTCTGCGAATCCAGCTAAATTTGGCATCATTATGGTCATGAAATTTGTAGGTATTTTGACGTTCATGAGGACTAAGAATTGGCCTGGACATTTTCTTTGCGGAACTTCGAAGAACGCAAAAAATTCACTTTCAAAATCGCTTTTTTCTATTTTTTTAATTTTTTCGACCGACACTTTGGCCTCAGAAACTCCAATCCTAGGTTTTATCACCCATGGAAGCGTCACAGAGCTAGAGGCGATTACCTTTTCAAGAATATATGCGAAGAGACCTCGGCATCATGCGTGTTGAGAGGTTTTAAGGAATTTAAAATATTATCGATAAGTCTCCTCTAGCAAATTAATACAGCAACATTCTATCTAACTAAGAACAAACCAAATCATCGAATAATGAAAAAGATGGTGAGCCATTTGATCTGCACCGAGAGTCATCCAAAACCCCTGCTCCCCAGCCTTCAGAATCAGCCAGATTCGAAGGCGATCAATAATGGCATGAACGGCACAATCTAAGAAACACAGGTACCAGTACTTCGGCGCTAAATAGAGAAGGATAAGAAGTGTGCCAAGGCCATGGGTTCCAGAGTGAATTAAGAGGGGGATGTATTTCACCCCCTTTTCTTTTGCAATCCACTTCGTTTGCAGAACAAAATCGCATAAGAAATGCTTTATCTGAAAAGCTATAAAGAACGGCAAGATGAGCGCTAAATAGGTCGATATAAACTGCTCTTGCATACAGAATATAAATAAATACTATTTATATTTTTGTACAATTAAATTTCAATATGTACAAATAAACTCAAATTCTTGACTGCTGCTTACAAGATAGATTTTTGGTCATTTTGATTCTCGTTTTAATTATTTCGACTCATTAATTTGCAAGCTAGCAGCAATCGAGTAGATTTTTTTGCTAATGCAATCCAGTCGCCCTAGTTTTCCTGAAATCTATCTTCAACTCGCTAAAATCCTGGCCGAGCGATCAACCTGTAAGCGCTTAAAAGTTGGCACTGTTATTACTTCAACCGATTACCGCAAAGTTCTTGCTGTCGGATATAACGGCAATGCCACAGGTCTGCCCAATAGTTGTGATCGCGATGAGCCAGGTAATTGCGGCTGCTTACATTCTGAAGAAAATGCTGTAATCAACTGCGACGCACCTCGATCGATCGAAAAAATAGTTTTCGTTACTCATCTACCCTGTACGCCCTGCGCAAAACGTCTGATCAATTTGGGAAACGTCAAAAAGATTTATTATTGGCAAGATTATCGCCTGCGCGATTCGCTCGAAATTTTAAAATCTGTTGGAATTTCTGCTGAGCAACTTAATTTTCAGTGATTTACCAGCGATCGGTTACGAACAACCTGCGCTACTATTGCTTTTGAAGAGCTGAATTAAAAGTAGTCCATCAATCAACAAAGCCTACCCCTTAAAAGCTTAATTGGGTTTTAAGAGTTCTAAATTAATATCTCTGGTCGCCTGACTTTTAGAGCCATTAAAATCCTTTAATGAGTTCACCTCGACATGAGTGCATTAAGCATTATTCAGAAATTCAAGAAGCTGATACTGCAACCTACAAAGGTAGTGAAGAACTTCTCAGTATCGGTTCACCCTTCGGAAGGGCATTTGGATTCAAACGACTAGGAATTCATCATGAACTTCTTAAGCCTGGCCGGCGCACATCTTGGCCGCATGCTGAAAAAAGCGAAGACGAATTTATCTATGTGATTGAAGGATACCCAGATGTGTGGATTAACGGCGAGCTTCATCGATTAAACCCTGGTGACGGAGTCGGATTTAAGTCCGGCACCGGAATTTGCCATACTTTTATCAATAATACGGAGAAAGACGTCCGCTTACTGGTTGTGGGCGACACCAATCGTGATGATAATCAGTGCTATTATTCACATCACCCCGAAAGAAATACGGAGATCGGAGATTTTTGCTGGAAGGATGCGCCTAAGCAAAAGATGGGCTCGCACGATGGAATGCCAGATAAACTAAGAGAATCAAAGGCGAGCATGCGGAAAAACAGATTGTAAGGGCCCAATCCTTAAACCTGAACTCGATGATCGAAACAATACTCATAAGTCTTCGTAACTAATTACCACATTGAGATCAGTTAACTTTGGTTATTCGGATGACTTAGCAAATACCGTCCTGCCCAGACTAAAAATTAATCATCACAAAAGAGCATATCTATACGTCACTCGCATACTGCCTTGGGTATGTTCTGACCTAAGAAAAGGCCGCTATCGCAATACTTCTGAAGGCAGCTCAAAAACTGAGTTTTAGCTCTCACAGGGAATGGCTGCTGTCCCGTTCTTTATCTTCCGGAAATCCTTCTCTTAAAGAAAATCAGAATCACGCCAAGGGAAGGAAGACCGGCATAAAAACAGATAAAATTCTCTGGTTTTATAGGTTCAATAAAAAGCGCCACTAAAGGACTGCTCACGAGCGAAAGCCTTATGGTGGCATCTTTTACACCAACTGCAATTCCAGGCTGATCAGCCGGAAAAAGTCCGACAATCCATCCTGTCAGCGATGGATAGATCAATGTTTCTCCCACGGACCAGAAAAACGTACCCATAAATACGCCCACCCAATTCAACTGACTGCCAGCCACCAAAAAACCTAAGGTAATAAAAACTCCACTGACAATAAATAGAGTTTGAGGCCGAGAGCCTAACGGCCTTCGACTAATGAGAAACGAACCCAAAACAAGACAAAGTGTATTTGTCGCTCTCATCCATCCCGTCGCAGACTGAGGGTCTGGTAAGAAAGAAAGATAGAGTGAAGGCAAACCAGAAAAAATACTGTGAATGCTAATTAAAATAAAAATGACTGGAATAATTGAACTTATCGAAGTTCTTAAGCGACGGGCCGCGCTCCAAAACATCATGGGATTTTTAGGCTTCAAATGAATAGATTTTGTCATCCTCCATAGGAAGATTCCGAAAAGAAGCGAGCTCACCGCATCTAAAATAACGAGTAAATCGGAGTGATCCTTTAAAAAGAGAGCCGAAAGAATCGCCGCTGTTCCTAAACCCGCATTTTCAACCGCATAAGATTGAGCTGCCGCAGATGAAACATTTTGCATTCCCGCCATTCCCTCTGTAATGCGTCTTGCACCGGCATAGAGAGTCGCCGTTCCCATAGTGAAGGCCATCATTCCCGTGATGACCACCAGCGAAGAAAGATGATGAAGATAAAAATAACAAATTAGACCCAAAAGAATTCCGACCACAGAAAAAAGAATCGGAAACGTGGCTTTCTGCCTATCTAAAAGACTTCCACTGATCGGCAAAATAAAAGCCGTTGCTAACATCGCTAATGAAAGAGTGAGGAGCGCTACAGATTTGGGAAATCCTGCAGTCGCCAGTAATATCACCATCATAGGAAATAAAAAATGAAAGCTTGTTGAAAGATAAAAACCTAAAAATATAAGTCGACGAGTGTTCTGTGAGACAACAAATCCCTGTTTCGAAGCATTACTCAAAGCTCGTTGAGTTCAAAACAGATTTTGAGAAGACGTCAATGTCTAAGTCTTCGTCCGCAACGATCTGCATTACTTGCTCAGCCTGCCCCGACACAATACAAGCTTGATCACGTAAATTATATTGTCGGATAAGGTCGAGGCCTGTTTTTTGCCCCTCGCCTAGATCAAAATCAAAAATAAAAAACTGATTTGATCCTACATAATCGGTCGACATCCATTGCTCAAAATTTTCAGATGAATTAAATAATTGAAAATTTCGCTTTTTCAACTGAGTCTTCCACGCCTGTCCCATCGCCGGGCAGTCTTCGACGACAATAATTTGTGCATCTTGATCGACTTCTTCCATGAGAAAAGGTCTCAGTTTGTGAAAGACAGCTTCGATTTCAGTTCCCTTACCGAGTTCGGACCTAAGCACAAGATCTCCACCCCACTGCCGAACCATCGAACGCGCTTGGCTTAGTCCCAAGCCACTGCCTTGAGCTTTCTGAAATGAAAATCCTCGATCAAACACCTTCTCTTGAATATCTGGAGGAATTCCACAGCCCGAATCCTTCACAGTTATTTTCAAAAATTCGGGCAAATCTTCCACGATAAGTGAAATCTTTTTCTCACTCGAGTCACCAAACGCTTCCACAGCATTCTGAAAAAGATTTGAAAAGACTCGCTGCAATCCGATTTCTTGAGCATACCCTGAACTTGAGGATGCTCCGATCCATTCCCATGTGATCAAAGGGTACTGTAGTTTTTTTTCTGCAAAGACTCTCTCGATGGCTTCAGCCACATCAACAATACCCGCCGATTTTGAAATTGAATTGAGAGTCGCTCGGGTTAAATCAAGATCATTCACAATATCCTGAATTCGTTTAACTGCACTTGTCAGCAAACCTCTTTGCTCGGAAGAAACGCCTGTCAGAGTATCTTTCAAAACCTTCAAAGAGAGGAGTGGAGACTTAATATCGTGAGAAACTTGCTGAGACACTTGCAATTGCACTCGTTGCGCCTCCATCACACGACGTTCATCTGCAGAATCCTGAATACGCGTGAGCAAAACTCGAGTCTTATCGGCATGTCTTGCCAACGATGTCCCTTGAAACTCAGAAAATGCATCGTGAGAAAGACCAAGTCTGCTTTCGATATCGATTCTATCCAAAGCTCTAAAAAACTTTTCATTAATCTTGAGATCCAAACGATGCCACCACCAAATGGTAATGAACATAAAACAAAGAAGAGCCACGATGAAAAAAAGCAGAGATCCCGAGAAAAGATCTGCCGAACTCAGAATCTCATCGTAACAAAACTTCAAAACTCCCACCTGAGCGCCACTAAAAATAACCGGCATGCTTCCAAATTTTTCGCCACATACCTCAACCGAAGTTTCATCGAGATCAGGAGGGTAAGTGACAATGGCCTGCCCTTCTTGATCCACTAACGTGAGACGTTGTGTATGGTCGTACAAATAGGAGCGAGAAAGGATTCGATTAATTTCTTGAATATTGTGAACTTTTACCGGCAAAGAAAGTTGCCCGGCAATTTCACGAGCCGAAACTTGAAAAGTCGTCGCAATTTGCTTTTGAACAGATGTTTTCTGAAGCTGGAAAATAAGCCCGACGATGGCGGCAATAATAATTGCCGTAATTCCAAAGAGAACCAGCAAACTTCGAAATGGAAACACTAGGGAGCACCCACCAGACTCTTAAAAGGAACAATATTCACTTCGCCTAAAGATTGAAATCCAGTCTTAGGAAGCGCTTTTGTTTTTAACGCGTCTGAAGTGGTATGCGTAATAATCTTTAGAGGAGTCGAGAGTGAGGCTAGTGCACTCAGACAATACGAAAGTCCTTTGCCGCGAAATTCAGGCAGAAGTCCCAAATTCATACGAAAATCATAATCCTTCGACACTTGAAACAAACTAAATGAACCGCAGACCTTGCTACCGCAATAAGCTAAAAAATGTCTCGGCTTAAGCCCTGCTTGCTCGGCTTGAAGAAGCTGACGATGCACATCCTTTAAAGCCACCTCGTTCATAGCGAATACATCTCTCACCACCGGCACAAATTCATCCAGACTGAGCGTCTGCTTCACTTCAAAATCGGCAGGCACTTTCACATTAAATTTTTCAGGCTTCGTCGGCTGAAAAAGATATTCATCTCTGCTCACCGCCTTTTCTTTCGACTGATGATTAAAATCGAGTAGATGCCCTTCAATGCCAAGGCTTCGATAAAATGCTTCTAACGTTTTGATTTCATCTGAGGTTAAGACTCTCTCAGGATCATTCGGATAAAATATATTCCAATGTGGAATATGCGGCATGGCCGGATTATAATAAGCCATCCCTAAACCAGGAATAGGTTCAGCCACTTGATAGACAGCTTTCCAACAAACTTGTTCTAAACAAACAGCATCAAAAAGAAACATTACTTGGCTCCCTTCGAAAACTGAAAAAATGTAAGCGGCGTAAGCGCAGCCGAAGAAAAAACTGACGGCAAAGGCTGAAATCTTTTCTGATAAATCATAAATGCCGTTGAATGAAAAATGGGCAAGATAACTCCACGACCTAAAATATGTTCTGCCAATTCGCGCGCAAATTGATCTTTGGTTTCAGGATCTATCGCCGCTTCAAAGCGATTAAATTTCTCATGAAATTTCTTATCGGCAACATCTCCTAAGGGAAATGCATTATCTGGGTTAAGACTTCCAAAATAAGTCACGGTGGTTTCACCTTCGATATAGGTAAAATAGGAATCGAGTGTATTATTTCGCCAACGTTCAACAAATTCACTTAACGTCCCCACACGTACGCGCGCGTTTCGACCCAGACGCTTTTGCAGTTCTTCCACAACACATTCTTCGCTTCCTATAGACTCAATGACGAGAACTTCAATTTGAGGGGAATCAGATTTTTTTGAGATTTGGCTAGGCTCTTTTTTCTTTGTAGGTTCATCGTTTCGAACATGCCCCGCATAACCAGGAGGTACTAAACTTTGTGAAGGCTTTTCACCCGGATAACAGAGACGAACAAGTTCTTCACGATCAACCAAATGTAAAATCTGATTTCTTTCATCCAAATTTTTTAATCGTCGAGAATTAAGAATCCATGCATATGATCGAGGAAAAAAAACTTTAGAAAAATGAGCCTGAGATTTTAAAGCTTCAATTCTAGAGCCGAAGAAAACGTAAAAGAATAAATCATCAACCAGTCCACTTCTAAACGCTTGATAGGCTAAAGTGGGACTCAATCGAACAAAATAAAGATGTTCCGGAATGCGCGAAGGCTCTTGGAGTTCTTTTTGCGCAAAACGTTTAAGATGAAGATATTTTCCTTTTTCATGTCTTACAAATGCATAAGGACCAATTCCAATCGGATGTTTTGGATTGAGGGGCTGATCCTTCAGTACAGCAAATCGAATATCTGTTAATTTAAAAACTAATTCAGGATCGGGAGCTGTAAGTTCAATCGTAAATTCTGAATCTGTTTGACCCACTTTCAGACCTTTTAGAGACGAATCTTTTCCTGATAAAAAATCTTCATATCCTTTGATCCGTTGAAAAAAGGCGGCATTATTCACTCGGCTTTTAATGGCTCGACTCAAACTGTAGATCACATGCTTTGCTTTCAAGAACGTATTGTCGTGAAAATGAATTGATTTCAGTTTAAACGAATAGGTCAGCTGATCTCTCGAAACGCTAAAGGATGCGACAAGATGTGGCTCAGGCTGAGCATTAATATCCAAACGAAAAAGCGCTGCATGCATCTGAAAAATCGACGCATAGCTAAACAGATCATTCACATCGAGGGGGTCAAACGAAATGATATTATCCGGAACAGGTCTAATGTAGGTGTCAGAGCGTTTTAAGGAACTTAGCCAAGATGGAATGTCTGGGGTCGAATTCGATCCAGGAATCGATATAAAAAGCTGGCTCAATAAAACAAATGCGATCATCTTTTTTACCTCCCGAATCAATTGAAGTTTTGGACTACTCCCAAGGTTCGGATTTTGTGCTACATAGCATAGAGGTTTGAACTAAGCTATGCCCCTCCGTCATTTGAAAGATACTAATTTCCCCGCAGATCGCAATTTAAAATGGCTTTTAGGCCCCTTAGCTGCTCCTCGGATCTATCAGATTGCAGAAGCATTTCAAAAGAAGAAGGCCCTTGAATTTAAGCGATTAAACTACATCCCCTGGATGACCTATAGTCGTGAAATTGAGAATCTCAGGGAACTTATAGACTCCCCTTTGCCAGAGGGACTGATCACAGATGAGAAGAACCTATTATTGTTAAAGGATAAACTTGAAACTTCTTCAGGAAACCTCAAATTAATTCGATCTCCCGAACTTAGGGTTTCAATAGATACAGAAATTGCTCGCACAAAACCTTGGCTTGAAAACGAATTTAAGAAATCGATTGAAGTTTTACTTCGCGTTTCACCCTGGATATCTCCTCTAATTTTCAAGGTGGTCAGACAATTTATACCTGTCGTTTATCAAGGCTTAGATAAAAGAGGACGAGCAGCATTTAGTCAGCATGATACGAAAGGCATTATCTATTTATCACTTCCTGAACCAGGAAATGAGGCGCCCGAACTCAGATGGGGCCAGAACGCTATCGATATCGCTCATGAGCTCGGCCATAATATCCTTATGCTTTATCTAGCAGCCGATTCGTTTATAGTTTCGGATCCCAGAATCCTAGTTTATTCGGGAGCACGCAGGACTGAACGACCATCTTATCCCGCTATTCATTCCGCTATGGCGCTGTCTTATATGCTCTCAACAGCGTCGAGAATTTCCTACACATGTGGGGAATTTCCTACAGAAGTTCTGCAAAAATTTCATAAAATCGCAAATGACTTATGCGAAGACCTTCAGCTTAATCTCGAGTCTTTAAGGCTGAGATGCCGCTTTACGGAGTTTGGCCAATCGGCAATGCAAGATATGGAAAAGCTTGTACAAGATTTTAAGACTTGGCATAAAATTTGCTATCAATAGGTTCTGTAATTTCGTGAGAGAATCGCGAGAAAAAGGAGTACTGATATGAATATCGAAACGAACCAAACCCAAGACGAAGCCCTTTTTAACCAATTGTTATTAGAGTTAAAAACAGAAGACATTGATGCGATTTTAGGTTTAGAAATTTCAACTTCTAAGCTCCCCCCTGCTTAAAATTATTGATTAGCAATATTTTCAATCAATAATGTTTACCATCAAAGATCGAGGGCTTCTCTTATTCAAGGAATGTTTGATGATGGAATTGATTTTTGTCCACTCACTGTGGATGGCACTCAATGCAGTGGACAACTCGATTACAACTCATTTCTGGGTCACTACAATGCCAAAGATAATTGTGCCTACGGAAAACATAAACTCTGGGGTTCTAAAGGTTCAAACTGTGCTTTCGACTACGATACTAATTGGCTGTCGCAGAATTCCATGACAGTCCAACTTCAATTTGGAAATTACAAACTTGAAGGAATGATTAATTTCAAAGATACCAGCAAAAAAACGGGCGATACGACCGAAGTAGTAGCAACCACAGGAATTTTTAATGCCAAGTTCACAAAAGCTGATGGAAGCGAAGTCAGTATTGTGCCTCTCGAAAAAATGCAACTTGAAGCATCGAGCTCAACAACCGGCGAAAGCGATGATGAAAAAGAATAGGGCAAAGAAAACCCATTTCCTTAGACACCATCTGAGCTCTTAGATCACTCCTCCCTGCCACTCAATCCTACAGGGCTGCATATCTAACCAAATTTTTGCCTAATTCTCTGTTTTTCGCGGGGCTTGCAACATCCTGTGAATGTTTCATGATCGGGGCGGCTACCACCCCGCGAGCTGTCTTACACAATGCTCAGCCATCCGGCCCAAGAACCGACTAAGAAAATGTTTTTCAACCATCAAGAAACTTTCAGGTTTCTAAAATGGCCTTAAAATTCTAGAGGAGATTGCCTAGATTTTTTTGTACAAAACCTTGAACGTTATCTTTTGCATCACTTTGAAATTCAGCAACTTTCTTGCGCACTCCTGCATCGACTCTGTATTTTGTTTTTTATTTGTGGTGCTCGTTTATTTAACGTCTTTATCGACTTCGGCGATGGCTTCTTTTAATAGGCGTTCGGCCTCTTCAATACTTAGAACTTTAATTTGAACTTTGTTCTTACTTTCCCAATTTTGAATTTCTACAGCCATATGTTTGAGTGCTTCGAGATGCGACTTGTTCGGATCAGTATGCGAAAAGGGGCCTTCTCGGAAGGCAAGGAGTAAAGCCTGTTGATACGGTAAACTAAAATAGCCGTCTACAACGGTAATTGATTGGAGGGCTCTTAAATGTGCAAGCTTATCTTCGTTTGAGAGATACTTTGGAAATTCAACCCCGCCCTTTTCGAGCCAAGAAATGATTAGTGAGAGACCGCGAGAAGAGATCGTTTTAAATCCCAGAGAGGTTTTTTCATCTTTCTCAAAGTCTTTTGCGGCTTCATCAAAATCAATCCTTTGATATTTTTCGATGTTTTGGCGAATGAGTTTGAGTTGGATTTCTAAATCTTTCCATGTCGGAGAATTTTTAAGACTCGTGAGTCTCTTTTGATCTAATTTTCCAATTCTATCTTTAAGAACCGGTGACTTGATAAGTCTAATACTTACTTCTTGTCTAAGTTCGGGGTCGAGCTCAAGAAGTTTTAGTTCGGTGAGAGCAACAAGATCGGGAATTTTACCTCCGAGATTTTCTTCCTCAAATTTATTACTAAGAAAGGTTGTGATTGATTCGTAAGCCCACGAAATACGATCAATAGTTGTTGAGATTCCATCAATACAAATTGAAAATAGAAGCCCAGTTTTCTTATCTCGATAAAAGGCAACACCGCCTCCCTTTGCAATGCCGTATTTTTCAAATTCTCTTTCTGAATTGTTTGGCAGTTTTATTTTAATGGTTCCTAAAGAGAAAGGCTCTTTAAGTTTCCAGACATTGAAACCTGTGGATATTCTTTCGGGAACTGAGGTGTTCGAATATTTTAAGCTTTGAAGTTCGTATCCACTTAAACCCGTTTCATGATCTGAAAGTTCATATTCATTTAATTGTGGAAAATATTTTCGTATAACCTCCGGAGTGCGGCTAGAGTGAACGTATCCATAGCTTCCTAGCAGCATTGAACCGTAGGAGAATGGTATTATTTCTGAATTCTTACGATGATAATTGATTGAGTGAAGATATTCCTGCGCGCGATTGACAATTTGTGCTGTGAGTATGGGTTGAGTAAACGGATAATCTCGCAGGTGGACAAGGTGATGGTAGAGTAGATCGGGATTTCTCTTAGTGGTGAATGCAGTTAAGAGCGCATCCCGAAGTTCAATCGCTTCTTTGAGATCAATCGTCTTTCCTGCATTTCGAACTTGATCCCATTCTTCAAATTTAAGAGATGCTAAAACATATAGATCACTTGTTGAAGCCTTTTTAAGCGAATATCCGTGTCTTAAGGCTGCTTTGTAAATCCATATGCCTAAGTCTGCCGGGCGTCCCATTCGTGCAGTAGGATTTAGAATGTCTCGCTCGAACTCCCATGTTCCTGATTTTGGATTGTCTGGTTGATAAGGAATAAAACTTTCCAGCGAAATAGATTCTAGATACTTAAGAATTTCAATTTTATTTTTTAAGCTTTCGGCAGAATCAAACCAGGGATGGAATCCTGAGCTGCTTGAGCTGAAAAAATGAGTGAGAGAGCGACCTTCATTTTTGTGGAGATTGTTCTTCTCGGCAAATTTCCAAATTGCTTTAAATGCCTCTAAGTTTTCTAGGTTAAATGCTGTTCCCATGAACTGAATAAATTTTATCTCAACTGGAAATCTTTGCTCTTGAATGTGTTGTAATAATTCCGGAAATCTATATTCGATTGCAATTTCATATATTGTAGTAAGTTGATCTGTAAGTTTCTCAGACGTGTCAAAAGCCCTTATTTCTTTTAATTCTTCTTGGAATCGAGGACTTTCTTTTAGATTTTTGAATATTAGTTTTACGAGTTCTAGACGGTTCTCGCGTACGGCCCTTATCAAAATTGAATCATTTTTTGCACGAGAGTTAATGTTCTCCGTGAGCTCTCTTAATGGAAGCCATTCCTCTTCATCCCAGATGGTCAATCGACTGGATGCGAATGCAAAGAGGGGATCTCTATCAAATAGTTTTTTAAAAACTTCGATAGAAGGAAGTTGTTTTTCGCCTGGTTTTCCACTCAACCACTCACGAATAGAATCAAAGACTGGATTAAATTTGGCACTATCGGGGCTGGGTGAAGAGCCGACATAATCTCCTGGAAGATTAAGATCTACGATGGCGTTGATGCATTTACTTTCTTGAGTGCCTAGTAATTCATGAATGGGGAGCGCGGAAACAAGGATTCCGAACCAGGCTGTAAGCTTAGATAGTCGCGCTTCCATAGTATAGAAGTTTGCAAGAAATATGCCTTACAAGAAGCATATAATCCTTTTTAATTTCAATAAGTTAGACTGGCTCGTGAATTGTCTATGAAAACTTTATTGTGAGTTTACTCAAAGCATGCGCCAAAGAAACCTGCTGTGTAAGGGCTCTGTGGATTTTAAAAAATGGATTTACCCACTCTCGATTGAGAGGAGACCCTTAACCCCGGGCCGGACCGGTTTAACTGGTGGGCCTGGGAGAATTCGAATCTCCGACCTCGTCCTTATCAGGGACGCGCTCTAACCAACTGAGCTACAAGCCCTTATACAAAATCAGTCTCCTTTTCTACGGAAACATTCATCAAACGTCCAAGCCCTTTTTTGAGAAATTTGACCTCCGTCACCACTCAAGAAGGCATTTTTCCGAAATTTGGTGTTGTTGTTCGTCCAGGTTTCGCTTTAAATGCCTAGGTCGTGGGGGCATAGCTCAATTGGGAGAGCACTAGCTTTGCAAGCTAGGGGTTGTCGGTTCGATCCCGTCTGCCTCCAAAATTTTCGCCGTGTCCGGCAGCGTGCAAGAATATTGATTTTGTTCAGTTTTTTGAATGTTCGTCCATTGTCCAAGGTGACATGTCACATGGGGATCGAACATTGTTAAGCCGCCTTCAATGGAAATTCAATGGTGTCGTATTCAACAAGAGGAGTATTCACCGTCCGCCCATTTACTTTCGTTTTTTTAAGGCGAATTGCACCGACTTCTTCAAAGAAGAGAATAATTTTATTTAGGTTTGATAAATCCATCTTCGAAAGTTTTGCCAATTCATAAACTGATTTGGGTTTGAAAGTTAAAATCTGCGAAAGGATCCTTAAATTTTTCACGAATCGATCGAAGTCTTTTTTATTATCAAAGGAAACTTCAAAATGAGTACCTTTGATCTTACGTTTTTTGACAGCCTTAAAGTCTTTTACAAAACCTGCCAAAATTTCCGACGAATTTTTTATTGAGACTGTTAATGTTTTCATAATCGTATCCCCATCCTTTCAAAGACGAGCAATTTAAAATCCTCCATGAGTTGCTCCTCATTTTTGAACTGATACTCAAATTCTTGATCATTGAAATGAATATGTGGTCCTTTCGGGTGATGATTATCGAAAAGAACAAAATCGTCTGTTTCAAGATCCTTACAGATCAGTCCATATTTTACGCCGTCAGGATACTTTGAGGACTTTGGAACTTCGTAAATTGAGTATTCAATTACGAAGCGATTCTTAATCTTCAGCTTTAAGCTAGTCCGAAGAATCGCTGACATGATGGTCAAATTATACCAGTATTTATGGGCAGGTCAAGATCGCGACCCGCAATTCGACTTGCCAAAATAGTCTTAGCTTCGTGATAATAACCCATGGCTAAGTATCTGTTCGCGATAATGATTGGGATACCCTTATCAATTGCTGTTTGGGGATCATCGCTTTCGGGAGGCAATCACAATCCTTGGATTTGGTGGGCCGTACTATCAGCTCTTGTTATGCTGGCCGCAGCTATCTTGGTGAACAAGACCAAAGCAAATAGGGTAGCCATTTCCCTTTGTCTATCGTTGCCGACCTTGGTGTTTGGACTCGGCCCATCAATTCAATCGATGAGCTTTAATCTATCTGATGTAATATTCGGATTTAGTTTTTTTATAGCGGCGCTGCCTGGTTCCTATTTTCGGCGGCCTTTCCGATCCAAGATTAAGGGCTCTCAATAAATGATTATTACAATTTCTGTTTCCAATTTTTGTAAATTCTTTGAATTGTATAATGGCTCCAATAAATTTTGTCCCGATGATTCTTGAATCTCTTTTGTACAAGTGGGCATAACCGCTATATCAACTCTTTAGCGAGACCATGCAACGATTTTTTTTCTAATCATCTATTTCGCAGCCATCCGTAAAACCGAAATAAGCAACACATCCTCGTTTCGTTTTCAATTTATCCCAACTCCAATAGTAGACGGAAATCGTTTCCCCTTCTGATTTTTTCATTTCTTCATCCACAGCATATCCGGAGATGCAGGCGTAGGACTGGTGATGGATAAGTCGATTCCATTCATGGATAAAGTTTTTAACAAGGGATGAGTGGATTCCTCTTCGAAAGAGATATTTATGATTACTATTGTTTGTCACAACTTCAATTTCTGCATCTGCCATTAATCGCTTTTCGTCTGAGTCGTATCCAAGACTATTAAATTTGAATTGAACATTCTTTGTCTCAAAACAAGTCCAATAGAGAATGCCAGGAGCGGTTCTGTAAGGGCGATCGCTCGTGATTTTTTCTTCATATTGAATTTCTTCCTCAGATAAAACGCCGAAATGTCGGGAACGCAAATCATTCGAAATCTGTGCTCTTATTGAAGAAGTCGAGGCTAACACTAGAAATCCAATGCTAAATAAATATCGAGTCATTCAGAGTTGGCCTCCAATTGCTTCATAGCTTTATAGAATTCCTTCATTTTAACTGAGGGTAATTTTCCTGCACGGTACTGCTTTAGATATGATTTATATTCGAGAACAGCCTCTTCCCATGTTGCCTGGCGACCCAGCTTTGCAGAAGCTCGCTCTCGTTTGTGGAATAGCCATCGTATGGCAGCACAAACACTTAAGTTGGGATCGTAAACATTGTCTCTGGTGAGATTAATGAGATGATCCTTAAGCTCACCTTTTTCATCTGCTAAAATTTTTTTGGTTTCATCGGTAATTTGAAGTGGCCCTCTGGCATAATTTCCCTCTCTCAATTTTGGCTCTTTTGGGCGTAAATCAAAATGGCTTTCGGATGCGATAAGCGCTTTTACATGATTTGGATCCAACGGATCTTTTGGATCAAAAACTTCATTCCAATATTTCGTCCATCCAGCAATATAATCGTCAAATAAGTTTGGGTCATAAGGATGGTAATCCTTTGCATTAAGTAATTCTGGTCTGTCGCGATCTTTTACTTTTTTAAAATGTTTAGAAATCTCTACGATCTCGTCAGCATATAGTTGATCTTTCTCGCTCGGATTATCGCAGCATCCACCACTTCGAAGATGTTCGCGGACAATAACCCCATCCGAAGGGCGAACATAGGTTTTTTGAATATTTGGACGCCGCCAATGCTGACCCGGCGGGCAAAGACGCCAGGGATGGCGATCGCTAACATTGCGTTCGCTTGCTTTGGCGATTCCTTTCGCATCCAAGAACTCCAAAACAGAATCTCGCGGTGCTGAATTTTCTTTGTGCGGGGAATTCTTCTTCGATTTACGACTTTTGATTCTTTGCTTACCCATTGACTTCCCTAGCTTAGATCAATCAGTTAAATTTTCCAAGGCGGGGTTCCTGAAGGGTGACAGTCATTTCGAAGTGCAAGTATCCTGGTCTCTGGGTGACCTCGTAAATCTGCGACTTTCGCTTATCCTGCTTTACAGTTTTTCGTTCCAGTTTTTGTAAATTCGACCGATTGTATGGTGCCCCCAGGACACTTTGCCTTTACGGTTTTTTATTTTCCGAGCCACTAATTCTTGAGCGATACGGTAAAAGGGAAGACCCGATCGAGCGAGGCGTACGACAAGTCGGCAAATTTTCACCTCGCTTTGGTGTAAAACCAATTTTCCTTCATGAACTTTGTAACCAATTGGCGCTGTCCAATGTCGATAATTATTCGGATTGGTGAGATGGCTCTGGTGGGGATTTCTCTCAATCCCATATCGCCATAGAGTTTGAAGCACATACGTCTTTGAAACGTCGAGCTTCTCGGCGATTTGGCTTGCGCTGAGAGGCTCTTCCAAATACATTTTTTGCATCTTCAGCGGCTTAAATTCAAAACGTCGCGCCTGAAACTTGAATGAATATCGATATCTGGGTGTGTTCGTCCACTGTCCAGGTCGGTCCACCAGTCTAACAAAACAAAAAAATCTATAATCCTCTCGGCACTGCTTTCAATTGGTTTACTGCTTGGACCAAACTGCTATAGCACTTTTTGTTGTGATTGGGGTAACCACTGTTTTATTTTCTTTATTTATTCCAGCCCAAACAGTTTGGGGACCTGAGGCAGCACATCTTCCTGCACTCTAACAAAACGCCGATGAAGAGCTCAGCATTAGAATTAGCGCCGACTTAGATGCCGTTAAAGCTGCAACTGGTCGTCCTTCATTTAGCGCTACGCTCGAAAACCTTGAATTGAGTGGCCAATGGAATACATATGCATAATCTCGGACGATTTAGAAAAGACAATATTGAATCGTCTGATGTTTTTATTCCTTACGATTTCGATCTTGCTCTCAGGCCGCTCGGCCGATCTCCCGAAAACTTTGCAGCTCGAACCCATCCTCTTATTCGAGCGGCATACTTTAAAGAACTTAGAAAGAATTTAAAAATTTACTCAACTGAGAAGGCATATCAAAAGACAGAGGATGAAGTTGCAAATTCAATTAGAATCTCTAAAGAAAATCAAACCCAGGTTATTTCTTTGTTGGGTTCCTGGCAAACGGGAGTCTCTAATTTCAACGCGTATCTTCAGATATTGGAAGACGAGATCAGATTTAAAAGAGCTCATTGAAATTTTCAAAGAATATCCTGATGCGGTTCAAGCTCTTTCGGCCATTCTTGGTGACCTTTGAAACATCGCGATCATCGCGTCATA
Organism: uncultured Bacteriovoracaceae bacterium; assembly: GCA_964601045.1. Classification (GTDB taxonomy): domain Bacteria; phylum Bdellovibrionota; class UBA2394; order UBA2394; family UBA2394; genus JAQBPA01. Next base: position 3,463 of record CAZRLF010000033.1, on the reverse strand, counting down.
GAGTAAGAAGCATCGCGTAATTTCTATTTCGAATTTGTCATTTATAATAAGAACTAAGTGATTTCAACCTGCTATATCGTCAAAAACGAGAAACGATGGATCGGAGAATCTATTGAACACCTTCGATCAATCGTCAGCGAATTTATCGTTGTCGATACTGGTTCAAGCGACGAGACCAAAGCTATTGCGCATAGCCTCGGAGCTAAAGTTTATGATTTTAAATGGACCGGTAGTTTTTCGGATGCAAGAAACTTTGCTCTTTCAAAAGCAACTGGAACTTGGGTTCTCAATATAGACCCTGACGAGCGGATCGCATTTTCAGATCTTAAAGGTATTCAAAGTTTAACCTTAAATACAGATACCGAGGCATACGCTGCAGTTATTCGAAACTACACAAATAACCCCAACGAAAGCGGATTTATTCCTTGTCGCGGCGAATTTACTGAATTTGAAAAGAACTACGCTGGATACTTTGAATCTAAACGAGTCAAACTCTTTCAACGAAAACCTTATATTCGTTTTATTGGCGATGTTCACGAACTTGTTGAAAAGACAATTCGAGGAGCGACTCGCAACGCTCCCTTTGTGATTCATCATTATGGTCACTTAAGCCAAGAAATCATCGAAAAGAACAAAAATATTCATTATCTTACTGGGCTTGAAGGTAAAGCTCTCGCCCAGCCAAACGACTGGAAGACTTTTTTAGAACTAGGTATCGCGCAAACTAGAGTCGATAACGATGCGGCGGCAATTAAAAGCTTTACTCGATCACTCGAAATTCACCTCAATGCTACGAGTTTTGCTCAACTTGGATTTAGTCTATTTAAACTCAAAGCCTTTGAACATGCCGACGAAAATTTTAAACGAGGACTTAAGTTTTTTCCCGGAGATCACGATATTCTTTTTAATTATATGGTGACAAAAATGGAACGCGGTCTTTGGACAGAAGCACTTACATTGGGAGAACTTCTAAAGCTGCGCCATCCAGATTCTTTTGTAGCTTATAGATCTATAGCGTATTGCTATCTCAACCTTAATCAACCTAACACCTCAGTTCCGTTCTTGATCAAATCACTAGAGATTTTTCCAAAATATGAGGATGCAAGAATTGATTTGGGAATCGCCTATTTGTCTCTTGGCAAAAATGATCTCGCCAAACAAGAAGCTGAACAAGTTTTATCTGAGTGGCCCAACAGCCCGAGAGCTTTGGGACTTAAGCGAGCGATTCAAGAAATGCCTTCGCTCTTAAATCATTAGGAACGATATGAAGAGCTTCCTCTCCCAAAATTTTCGCCTCGGAATTCCTTCCAATCGCATTGAGCAAAATGGCTAAATCGACTTTTGCTTCAACAAAACCATCGAACACTGCGAGTGCCCTTCTAAATGCGGCTTCTGCTTTCGTGTAGTGCCCTAAATGAGTCAAAGACTGTCCTAAGGCTCTCCATGCAAGCACTGACTGCGGTGCCAACTGAACTGCATATTCAAAACATTTTTGTGCACCATCCGCATCTCCTGCGGCTAAGCGGCTCTGTCCCAAATTTAAATAAGTTGCTTCTTGATCGGGCGCTATTTTCATACTTTGCATCAGAAGACCTTCACCCTCTTTTCTTCTACCCATTTGGCAAAGAACGTATCCGTAGTTTGTCAAAAGGACTGGCGACGTCTGTTCTGCTTTAACGGCAGTTTCATAAATACGAGCAGCATCTTCAAAGCGATCTTGAGCAATATACGATTGAGCGAGTTCATTAGCGACGAAGCTATTGTCTTGCGCGCTAGCAAGTTCTTGCTCCATCAGTAGAGAATAAAATTTCTCCTTCCCCTTTGACTCAACGACTACCGAATCGAGCCCAAAATGATGGAAGATAATTGAAGGAACATACGTAATTTTCGCCTCCCCCCCGGGCATTGTATTGATAGAATGCTCAACTGTTTCATGAATTTTACCGGAGTAGCGAATTTCAGGAAGATTCCGAAATAGTCGGGTGTACATGATATCCCGTTGACCAATGTATCCGCTAGAATGGTGTGGATAATCAGTTCCACACGGGACAAACCTTCCTTCACTTACGTCTTTAAAGTTTTTGGTATAAGAGCGGGTCCTGCAACGAACAGCTAAAAAATCTGTTTTAGTATAGGCGATCAGTTGTTTTAAGTGATCGAGATCGATGCGCTCATCAGGATCGATTTTCAAAATCCAAGGCTGAGTGGCCTTTGAAATCGAAAAATTTCGAGCGGCAGAAAAATCATTCGCCCATTCGTATGAAAACACCTTAGCGCCCATCGCCCTCGCCAATTCTGGCGTTCCATCGGTTGAACCTGTATCAACAACAATAAATTCGGTAACAAAATTTTTAATATGCTCAATACAAGGGCCGAGACTTTGAGCTTCATTTTTAGTGATGAAACATACTGAGATCATTCCTCTATTATGAACGCAACGAGTGATTGGTGCGCTGTCTCAGATACAAAAGAATTCGCGGGGCTGCATCAAAATCTACCGCCCCGCGATGAAATCGACACTATTTAAAACCGAATCCGCTTGAATCCGTACCTTCAAGCCAACAATAGTCAACGGAGTTTTCAGAATGAGTGGCAACTCCATCAGACATATCAAAATAGAAACTTAGGTCAGAGGGAACAGTCAGAGCCATATTTAAAGGCACAAACTGATATTCACTAATTGCGACTCCATTTGCCCGAATATTTTCACGGCTACCCGTCGATGAAAAAAGATAGAGAACGTCTGCCTCAGGTGACGCGGCGGTCCCTCTCGCATCAACAACAGCTCCATCCAGATCTACATTGAGGCCGTCATCTGAATTACCATCTCGATAGACATCGAAAGTGTGTTCGGTATCAACGCTTGAACAAGCACTATGGTCGGCAACCGCTGTCGCATCGACCTTGAATTTCATGGTATCGCTGATTTTGAGAATCACACAGGGATAGGTGCCGTCACCTGGATTTCCAGAGAATAAAGTAGGTCCACCAGCCTCATACATATCGACAAGCCTTCCGACTGAGCCATGATCTTCGACTAAAATAGGACTGCTGCAATCTTGGCTAGCACTCACATAGGCCGCATAGACTCTCATTTGAAGATAAGTAGGACTACCTGATGTTGCTAAACTTGCGAGACCACTTGAAGCTGTTGAAATTCCATGGATTGTGATTCCAGGCTTTGAATCACTACAAGCAAATGAAATAAATGTTAAAGCCGATAAAAGGATAATTCCAAAACAACCATTGCGCATGATACCTCTCCCCCAAAAAACATTCTAACCTTCTGAGGAAATACTGGAGAGCACCAATTCAATTTTAAAAAGCAATGATTTTGAAAAACTTGATGTTAAAATATTTGTTCTTTGTAAGTTAAGTAGCAACCCCAGCGATTTCTCACTGACGTTTAGTTTTAACCATTAATGGACCGTCCTTGCGAGACAGCCATTTTCCTTAGAAAGGA
>CAZRLF010000032.1:0-23893 GCA_964601045.1 uncultured Bacteriovoracaceae bacterium | reverse complement strand
GAGCTGTCCGGAATGTGGCGTAAAAACTGTGTTGCTTTCGGGGGAGCACTACAAAATTCAAAATCAGGCCACCGATACTTACCTCACAACTGCTAAAGAAATTTTGGAACTGGCTAGGGACGCAAAAGAACTGTGGCTAAAGCGAAATCAGCATGAACGAGTGGAGTTCCTGAAAAAACTACTTTGGAACCCAAAAATTACGGGAACAACCATTGAATATCACTTGAAAAAGCCCTTTGAGATCATCCACAAAATGCGCGGAAATGAAAAGTGGGGTGGATATCCCCCCACCAGTCGAACAAAACTTCCTCCAGTCGAAGTCTCTGAAATGCTTGATTTTAAAGTCATGCCCAAATACCTCGACAGAGATTTCCTCCAACAAAAATACGTCGTAGAAAGGCTCTCCACAATCGAAATTGCGAAGCTGATTGCGTCCTCCAGGGGAACCGTTTTGAAGTATTTAAAGGCTCATGGGATACCAGTTCGAGGGACAGGATCCAATATTCGTCGGTGGAATCAGGCTTACGGCATAAAAGTTCAGAAGCGCCGAGAAACCATTGTAAAGCGTGAAATCGATACAATCGCTAAAATGCGCTCCTTAAGAGCTGAAGGCTTTAGTTATTGGAAAATAGCTTCAATCTTAAACTCAATGAAGGTTGCGACCAGGTCTGGTCGAGCAACGTGGCAAGCCAGGACCGTCCAAAGGATAATTGAAAGAGTTGGGAGCTCTTCAACTCATTCCATGGGCTAAACCCAGTTAATTTGGCCCGATGATCAATTATGCGCCTGACCCGCGATGATGTTTGATCAGGCTTAATTGCCCAATCACTAATTGCTCTACATCCGTAAAGCTTAGTCGCAAATCTATCCCTTATGCTTTCTCACGTTGAAATCAATTCGCGAAGGTCCTGAACCAAAAGCTTTGCAAGTCCGCCGGCCGATTGAACTGTTTGAAACGAACCCGCACCAAAGGTTTCGCAAATATCGCGGCGACGTTCTTTTGCAAAAGTATAGGATCGAAATCTAATCTCTGCCTTTAAAATCTCAGATATCGCCTTTTTCACATCGGCTCGACCATGTCGGCCTTCATACCGGTCATAGTCCGTGGGCTTACCATCCGTTAACAATATCAAAGAGCGTTTTCGAACCGATTGAGAGAGTAAAGCATTTCGAGCATGCCTAAGCGCTGGGCCGATTCGCGTATACCCCAGAGGCTTACACCCTTGCAGTCTGGGCTCAAGCACCGAAAGATCTTCATCAAACTTCTTAAGCCAGCCAAATGAGCATTTGAGCCGTGAATCACTCGCAAAGGCCGCTACTCCAAAGGATTTTGAACAGTCTTTTAATGACCCTGTAAGCCACATTAGAAATTGTTTAATCTCATCGAACACGCGCCGGTTCTGTACATAAGAATCTGTCGAGGCGCTAAAGTCAGAGAGCAATAAAATTCCAAAGTCCTTCTGTCTTCTTAATCGCTCGATATAAAATCTTTCATGGGCTGAACCACCACCGAAAGGCTCGGCGTGACATCGGACGATTTGATCGATATCGACCTCTTGACCCTCTGGCCTTCGATTGACCCACACTCGACTTTGAAATATTGATTCGAGTTCCCTTGTGAGGCTGGCAAATCGAGAACTTTTGACCCCATCGTGCAATGTCGATTCTGGATAAGTGAATTCATGAACACGGCACCAATCCTTCCGAAAAGCCCCTTCCGTTGCAAACCACTCATCATAGTCGTAAAGAGAGTTATTTTGTCCTTTTCCATCCGCCCCAAACTCAGAATTTATCTCGAGGGAAACACCCGACTCCGCAGTGCCAGATACTCGTACGAGCTGATCAACCTTAAGTTCCTTGAGTGCTTCAGCTTGCTCCTTCAATTCATCAGTGGAATCAATCGGCTTTGAGCCTGCCTTATAGGAATCTGCCGTTAGTAACTTTTCAAAGACGTGAAACAATGGATTTTGATTTTCGGGACGAAGCTTTACAATTTTGATTTCGGGGTTCGCTTCCATTTCAAGTGAGGCCGACTTATACTCAGACACCGAATTGGCGCGAGTCACTGATAGATTTGATAATTCGTCTCTATTGTTCTGCAAACCTGCATGAACAAGACTTGGATACTGGAGTCGCCTCCGCGAATCACTGAAGTCAAAAGCGAGGGTCCAATCTTTCCATCGCCGCCAGTTTCTAAGATGTTCTGGGGCGTGGAAATTGAGTTCGTTCTCTACCTCCTCAATCCATGAACAAACGGCTGGAAGAACGGGAACAAGAGAATGTAAAGCGCTGTTCCATAGTCTTCTTGCTTGCTCCGGTTCAGTTAGACTTCGGACTTCCGCAAGCTCTTTAAGTTCTGGCTTCTTGAGTATTGCTATCTGAAAAAGCAGCTTCAATCGCGCAAAGCGCGTAGCGGCGTATCTTGAATAAGAAACATCGGGGGAGCGAACATAAAGATTCTGCGATGTGGAAATCTTAAACTCTACATCTCCTACAACATTCATTTGCGATTCAAACAAAGCTGATCCAAGGCGACTTAGCGCCCTTAAGTCATCGCGCCATAATCTTTGATTATCGTGATCTGCCTTCGAACTTGCAGCTGTGACTCGCCTATGAATCCAGCCGAAAATTTTTTCATCAAAACTCATTAAAAATGTAATGCCGCTAGATCAATCAAAGTACGAGATATCTCAGGATCATCAGTCATGCTCTGAAAGATTCCGACTTCACAAGCCACGCGAGGAGACAAACCCGCCGCGATTAAAGATGCAGCATAGATCAGCAATCGAGTTGATACGGTTTCAGAAAGATCTAACTCATTCATCTTTCGTATCTTAGATCCCAAACCAACAAGCCTTTCGCAGACTTTTTCGTTTGCTCCTGAGACGTGGATGAGAATTTCCTTCTCTACATCCGGAAGGGGGTAACGAAACTCAAGTGTTAGCAGGCGCTGACGAGTAGAGGGCTTCAGTTTTTTGAACTGACTTTGATAGCCGGGGTTGAAGCTAACGACCAGCTGAAAACCATCCGGCGCTTCAAGACTTTGGTTTAGTCGATCTAGAAATAATTCCCGACGATGATCTGTCAACGAGTGCAAAAGTACGACCACATCCTCGCGAGCCTCCGCGATCTCATCCAAATAAAGAAGCGCGCCTCCTCGCACGGCGCGCGTGACAGGTCCGTCGCACCACAGTGTCTCGCCCCCCTTAAGCAGAAACCGCCCAAGAAGATCAGCCGCTGACGTGTCTTCATTGCAAGAGACCTGAATCAAAGGCAAATTGAGTTCCTGAGACATTCGTTCAATAAATCGCGTTTTGCCACAGCCCGTGGGACCCTTCAAAAGTACGGGTAACTTGAGTCGATGGGCTACCTTGAAGATTTCGACTTCTTGTCCAAGGGGGCGGTAGTAAACTTCACGAGTCTTGGTAGACATTGATAAACTCAGAACCCTTCAGGGGAAGTCCGAAGCGAATAAAATTCCATACAAATGCGCCGACGCCCAATGTAAACAAAGTCGCGGCAAGAATCAGTCCTAAAAAATGCACCTCAATTTCCTTTTGCACTGTTAGAAAATCCAGGCCCACTTTTCGCTCTAGATAAACTTGAGAAATTCCAGCGACCGCAAAGGCAGCTGTCATCGCAATCATGCCAATATTCGAAGTCCAGAAAGCGAAATGATTCATCGGAGTATCGTGTAAGCGCCGGCCCGTAAGTTCCGGCATCGCATAGGTGATAATCGCCAATATGATCATCGCGTATGCTCCCCAGAAGGCCAAATGGCCGTGCATCGCTGTGACAAGCGTTCCATGGGTATAGAGATTGACCTGGGGGAGAGTATGCGCAAATCCCAAAAATCCCGCTCCCACAAATGAAAGAATGGAACACCCGATGGTCCACGCAAAGGCCACTTTATTGGGATGCTTCCTTTCTCCTTTCTTGGCCATCGCCACTGCGTAAATGGCCATCCCAAGAAAAGCCAGCGGCTCTAGTGCGCTGAAAATGCCTCCTATCCAAAGCCAATACTTGGGTGTTCCAATAAAATAGTAATGGTGACCCGTTCCTAAGATTCCTGACAGAAAAGTAAAACCAACGATCACATAGAGCCACTTCTCAATAACCTCGCGATCAATCCCCGTAAGCTTGATTAAGAGAAAAGATAATATAGCGCCCATAATCAGTTCCCATACACCTTCAACCCACAGATGGACCACCCACCAACGCCAGTACGAATCAACCGTTTGAGAGGCTGAATCGATCATTCCGGGAAGGTACAATAGAGCTGCGCAAAGTAGACCAAAGAAAAGAACTAATGCCGTCGTCGTATGTCGCTTGGCCTTCCAAATCGTCATCCCGATGAGGTAAATAAAGAGTAGAACATCCACGACGACTAGATAATCGAGGGGCCGAGGGATTTCTAAAAACTTTCGACCCTCCCACCAATTAAAATGAAATCCTATGAGTGCCGTTAGCCCTACAATCACAAACGCCCCAAGCTGAACCAATGCGAGGCGAGGGTGAATCAGTTCACGATCACATTCCTCAGGGACGATATAATATGCGGCTCCCATGAATCCCGCCAACATCCACATCACAAGCAAGTTCGTGTGAACGGCACGTGCGGAGTTAAACGGAATCCAATCGTGAAGAACATCGTATCCCATGTGCGCAAATCCCATGATGAATCCGTAAACGATTTGAAGACTGAAAAGTAACATGCTTACGGCAAAGAAATAGTAGGCCACTTTCTGAGATTGAAACTTCATGGAGCAACGCCTTTCTGTTGTGACAAAAATGCTGATAGCTCAGCAATATCCTCTTCGCTGAGGGGAAGTTTGGGCATCTTCGAGTCGGGTTTGACCTCGGCCGGATTGCTCAGCCACCGAATGAGGGCCTCGCGGTCGAGTCTGCTTCCAACCGAATCCAATGCTGGGCCGACGAGCCCTCCCTGTCCTCCCAGAGAATGACATGCGATACACATTTGATTAAAAATCTTTGGGCGATTGGATGTCCGAGCTACGGAATCACTTTGCGAGGTCCCAGGAGCCGGAACGGCAACACTCACTAGATCAGGCTTGGGCGGAAACCCGTTTAGATCGATCTCCCCAATCCACTTAAAGAACGCGATTAGGTCTTGAATTTCTTGATCAGAGAAATCATATTTCACCATTTTTCTCTGGCCAGGATACATGGCCTCAGGATCACGCAGCATGGCTTCTATGAACCTTTCTCCTCGACGCTCATAGACCTTTGTCAGCTCCGGAGCATAATAAGCCCCCTCACCAAGTATCGTATGACAGCCCATGCAATTGTTAGCTTCCCAAAGAAACTTCCCTCTAGAAACCGACTCGGTCAGATTCGCTTGATTCGTTTGCCCCGGAATTCGCTGAAAGGTGTCGAGCGTAAGGAGCGCAAATGTCAAAGCACAGAGACCTGTCCCGCCCAAGAAAAAGATTCTTGCTGATGATTTAGAAAGCATAGAGGCCATCAGCCTAGATCAATTCGCCCCAGGCTCTTATGATCCAAGTCATACTCAATTCAAGTTTTCAGGTTCACTATGGCAAACAGCAATTGGTTCAACGATGGAAATAGAACAAAAAGAAGTCATTCGCCGTCTAAAAATATTATCGAGCACGCAAAGCTTGTCCAACGCTTGTCTCAAGGTGATTTTCGAGGCGGCCATTCGACGTCGAATACCGATAGGAAAAAATTTGTGGACGTTAGGCGACCAGGCGGACTTCTTTGCCATCTTACTGAAGGGCGCCATCGAGATTGTGCTCATTCGAGAAAATGGGAAGGAAACCTGTGTCGGCTTGTTTGGGCCAGGAAATACAATAGGAATTTCTGCATTTCTGAAAAGGAGCCAATACCCCGCTACCGCTCGTGCGATTTCGAAAGATACGGAAGTGCTCAAGGTTCACCTGAGGTCCGCTGTGACTGACAAGTCTCACAAGATTTACGAAGAAGTTGGCAGCTGGCTGAGGGATCAGCTGATGTCTCATGAGGATATTCTTCGAGAAAAGATCGATCTTCTATCGATTGGCCGAGCAGAGATTCGCATCTTCGAGCTACTCAGACAACTATCCGTACGATTTGGAGTCAGGATGGGACCGCACGAGATTGAAATTCCTCTAAAGATTTCAAAAACTCAATTGGCGAGATTAGCTGAGATAAGAGTGGAAACAATGATTCGAAAGTTAAATTCATGGCAGAAGCTCGGAATCATTGGATTTCACGATCGCGGCATCCACATTCCTGATATTGAAAAGCTAGAATATGGAGCAAAGCAAAGATGAACCCCTACCGCGTTCTATTCTCAATTGGCTTTTTGTACGCACTTGGAGGCCTTTCATTATGGGTGATTTTTCCATCGGGCCTTATTCCCTATCCCGCTTTTCTGCATGCCGATTGGATGATGCAAGGATTCTTACTTTCATTTGCCATGGGGTTTCTCATGACGGCGCTTCCAAAATTCTTAAACTCGGCGCCGTGCCGACTGTGGGAACTTAACATTGCGATCGGGTGCACCATGCTGCCTCTGATGAGATCAGTTTTTCCGCCTTTGACCCAATGGCACACAGAAATTGTCCCGTTTCTATGGCTTGGATTCTACGCTGCTTCGAGATTCCGTAAGGCAGAATTCCAACCTCCGCCCAGCTTTATCTTTATCCCCTTGGGACTTCTTTCAGGAATCTTGGGAATCTTTTCAAAGCCTCTCATTATTGAAGGGGCACTCTTGTCCTTCATTCTTGGCATTGGGTCGAAACTCATTCCAGCACTACTCGGTCATTCGAAGCCCATTCTGATTCAGCTGAGCTCACAGAAGAGATCTTTCACAGAAAGACTGATTTTCGTCGAGGCCGGATTATTTCTGATCGGAATAGTTTTTCATATTGCAGAGGCGACGTCTTTTGGCGACTTCTGCTGGGCAGTGGTGGTGACTTCTATGGCGATTCGGTTTTGGAAGATTTTAAGTCGGCCAAAAATGCATGGCTATTTATCACTCTTGCTTTGGGCTTCAAGTTGGATGGTCGTCGTAGGCCTGTGGCTCGTTGTTTTCTTTTCAGCCTATCGCGTTCACATGATGCATGGCATTTATGTGGGCGGCATGAGCCTGATGGCCCTTTGTGTTGCAACAAGGGTCGTTTTGGCCCATGGGGGATTCGCACTTACGCCTGAGATCTCGTCTAAAGGTTTTCTTTTATGCGGGACTCTTTGTATCATCGCTGCGATGACTCGAATGGCGGCCGCATTTTTGCCACCGGAGTCTTACTTTCTGCATCTAGCCTATGCGAGTAGCTCGCTCGCACTCGGCTTCATTTTCTGGGCGGTAGCTATTGGATACAAGTTAGTTCTCAAACCTCCTGCCACTGAGCCAGAAGAAGAAAACTGCAAGTAAGGAATTTCAAGAAAATTTGAGTCAATATGATCTGAGTCATATCATCGAAATATTCTTTCGATCAGAATGACGGCAGAAAGTGAGAGAAATCGGCATGAACAACAGGCGTTTTAATCAGATAGGTGCCCGCGGGATGAGCGGCGGGAACATGATATCTTTTTTACTTTTGAGCATTTTCATAGCTTCTTGTTCAGGTGGGAGCTCAAACGACTTCCGAGGTTCTGAAAAGGCGGTGCTTACTGCTCCTCCTTTGGTGCCTCCCCCGATTACGCGAAAACACAATACTAAAATTGTGGTTGACCTTGAAGTGATCGAAAAAACTTCGCCTATTGCAGAAGGCGTCGATTACACATTTTGGACTTACGGGGGAACCGTTCCTGGGAGCTTCATTCGAGTGAAGGAGGGTGACATAGTCGAGTTTAATTTGATGAACCATCCCAACAACAAAATGCCTCACAATATTGACCTTCACGCCGTTACGGGTCCTGGAGGGGGTGCCGCGGCAAGCATGACGGCTCCGGGTCATACATCAACCTTTTCTTTCAAAGTCATTGATCCAGGGCTTTACGTTTACCACTGCGCTACGGCGCCCGTTGGGATGCATATCGCTAACGGAATGTATGGATTGATTTTGGTAGAACCAAAGGAGGGCATGCCCAAAGTAGATCGTGAATACTATGTGATGCAGGGAGACTTCTATACGAAGGGAGCTTACGGCCAACGCGGGCACCAACCCTTCGACATGGAAAAGGCACTGCGAGAGCAACCCGACTACGTACTCTTTAACGGTTCCGTAGGCGCGCTAACGGGTGAAGGCTCGCTGAAAGCGAAAGTGGGCGAAACCGTCCGTCTTTTTGTTGGAAATGGTGGCCCGAATCTCATCTCTTCGTTTCACGTCATTGGCGAAATTTTTGATAGAGTTCAAGTCGAGGGCGGAGAGCTCGTGAATACGAACCTACAGACAACTCTGATTCCCGCAGGAGGCTCCGCTATCGTGGAGTTTAAAATGGAGGTTCCCGGAACTTTCATTATTGTCGATCATTCAATATTTAGAACGTTCAACAAGGGTTCTTTGGGAATGTTGAAGGCTGAGGGAAGCGAAGACAAGGTTATTTATTCGGGCAAAACAAACGACAGTGTTTACCTTCCGGAAGGCGGAGCGATTCAAACCGTCGGAATCGACGCCCCAAAGCCAAAAGCAGCCCGAACGAAAGAAGAGAGGCTCAGTCTTGGGAAGCAAAAATATGACGCTGTGTGTGCAGCTTGTCATCAACCTACGGGACTTGGCGTGCCTCACGCGTTTCCCCCACTCGCGAAAGCAGACTTTTTAAACCAAGATAAGAAGCGAGCCATCGCCACCGTGCTTAATGGACTCCAAGGAAAAATTTTGGTGAATGGCAGTGAGTATAACTCTGTCATGCCAAAGTTAGATCTAACCGACGAAGACGTCGCGAACGTCCTTACCTATGTGTACAATTCATGGGGCAATTCTGGGCACATTGTTACACCGGACGAAGTCAAAGCTGTGCGGGCGTTAAAGGTCGCCCCCGCGAAGGAAGATGCGCACTAGGATTGAAACGTGATCAGCCGCTTCAAAATTGATGGAGGTTAAAATTATGGTGATGCCATTGACCATAATTCTCCTGCTCAACCTCCAATTAGTCGCGGCAGTAGAAATGGTGCAGATTCCAAGTGGAACTTATCGTCCCCTCTACCTTGAACCAAAATCGAAGTTATCAACGTCAAAAATGAAAGAACGACTCAGAAAAGGGGACGAAGTTAGAATCGAATCCTTTTTTATTGATACACATGCTGTCACTCGAGCCGACTTTAAAAAATTCGTGACGTTGGAGCCACGCTGGGCACGATCAAAGGCGAAGCGCATTTTCGCCGAAGCAACCTACCTCAAAGACTGGGTTGGAGACAATGATCCAGGGTCAAGCCAATATTCTGATAGCCCCGTTCGATATGTCTCTTGGTTTGCGGCAAGAGCCTATTGTCGCTCCCAGGGAAAACGCCTCCCCACTCTGAATGAGTGGGAATATGTTGCGAGTAAATTCTCAAGCACAAAAAATCTCAACCAGAGCATCTTGGATTGGTATTCAAAGCCTAATCCCACAAGATTCTCTAAAGTTAGATCCGGGCCTGTAAACGACTTCGGAGTTTATGATCTTCATGGGACTATTTGGGAGTGGGTGGAGGATTTTAATTCCGGCCTTGTTACTGGAGAATCTCGCGAAGACTCAAGCCCTGATGAGGCGTCATTTTGCGGCGCAGGAGGCCTCAATGCTTCGGACTTTGAAAACTACGCAGCGTTTATGCGTTTCGGATTTCGAAGCAGCCTGAGAGGGGCCTTTAGCCTGGCAAATCTTGGATTTCGATGCGCCAAAGACGTTCAAATGGGAGGTCAAAAATGATTTTATCACTATTGGCATTTTTTCTATATCTACCCGCGGTCGAGCAGAATTACCCCGAAGGATCCATCTTTTGGTTAGAGTCAACCTGGATCAACCAGGAGGGTAAGAAAATGAAACTGAAGGAGTTTTCTGGTGCTCCAAGTATTGTATCGATGGTCTTTTTAAGTTGCTCATATTCTTGTCCGTTAACTGTTCAAGATATGAGAGAGATGGAACTCCATCTTAAAAAAGAAAATGTTCGGGACTACCATATGGTCTTGATCTCGATTGATCCCGAACACGATTCTCCGTCTGCGATGAAAAAATTCATGAAAGGGCGTCATCTTGAGTCTGGTCGGTGGACGATTTTAACTTCGGAATCTGAGAACATACGAGAGATGGCCGCTCTTCTTGGATTTAGTTACAAGAAAGACGGGGCCATGCAGTTTGCTCACTCCATGTTAACTTGGGTGTTTGACAAAAACGGAGAGCTTCGATTCACGCGAAACGCTCGAAAGCAAACGAACGTAGAAACAGCCAATGCGTTAGTTACCCTGACGAGTCAAAAACAAGGCGCGGCCCAAACAAAGAAATGAGCTCCTCTCATCATCCCATGAAGAAATTTCTAGAGTGGTACCGAGCAGCGATCGAAGCGAAGGAACACGAACCTACGGCGATGACCCTAGCGACGGTAAGCACGTCTGGAAAACCCCGAGCGAGAATCGTCTTGTTTAAGGGTATTGCCAATGATTCGTTTACGTTCTTTTCGAACTATCAAAGCCCAAAAGCTCTTGAACTTGAATCCACGCCGTATGGGGCTATCGTTTTTTTTTGGCCAAAAATGGAACGACAGATTCGCGTGGAAGGACGCATCTCTAAGCTCTCTCATGAAGCCTCTAATAAATACTGGAAAACGCGCTCAAGATTAAGTCAGCTTGGAGCGTGGGCCTCAAGACAAAGTCAACCACTCACGAAAAAGGGAGATCTCATCAAGAGGCTCGCTCGGTTTGAACTAAAGTTTGCACTTAAATCCGTGCCCCGACCTGCCCACTGGGGTGGGTGGGGCTTAGATCCAAATAAATATGAATTTTGGGCTGCTCGATCTTATAGGCTTCACGATAGAGAAGAATACGTTCTTCGAAAGAACCACTGGGAAAGGAGGCTTCTCTACCCTTAGGGAAATGGCGATGAAAGATCCCGTCGAAATAAATGAGAGTGACATACTCCACTACTCCATGCCTGGGCCTCGATATACCAGCTATCCTACGGCGAATGTTTGGTCGAAGAACTTTAAGGTCGAAGATTTTTTAAATGCGCTTCATACGGGCGGCCATTCGAGCGGTTTATCGCTTTATATTCATATTCCATTTTGCGAGAAGCTCTGTCACTTCTGTGCATGCAACCGAGTCATCGATCATTCCCACTCCAAAGACGAAGAATTAATTGAGGCCTTAAAATCCGAAATGAATTCAATACTCGAACACTTGCCCCATCCAAAACCCATCGAGCAACTTCACTTGGGAGGGGGTACCCCCACCTATCTCTCTCCAGAAAGACTTGATCGACTTCTACAGATAATTAGAAAAAAATTCTCCTTGGCCTCCGAAGCCGAACTTTCGATCGAAGTGAATCCTGTCGTTACCAAGAAAGAACATATCGATGTTCTAGGAGATCACGGATTTAATCGTATTTCGATGGGCGTACAGGATTTCGATCTCGAGGTGCAGAAGATCATCAATCGCTATCAAACCTTCGAACAGACACAGCGCTTGATCGAATACGCTCGAGAGAGAAGGTTTAAAAGTCTAAACCTCGACCTCATCTATGGACTTCCTAAACAAAATCTGAGGACTTTTGAAAACACATTGGCCCTTGTATCGAAATTACGTCCGGAGCGATTGGCCGTTTATAGTTTTGCTCGGGTGCCCTGGAAGCAACCCTTTCATCGAAGATTTTCGGACGATGATCTTCCAGAGGGTCTGGAAAAGGTGAAGCTGTATTTACTCGCCCGTTCTTACCTAGAGGCTGAAGGTTACGAGCCTATTGGAATGGATCACTTTGCACTTCCTCACGACGAACTCGCCGTGGCTCAAAAAGAAAAGAGGCTGCATAGAAACTTCATGGGATATACGACAAGACCAGATCTTGATCTCTTGGGGTTTGGTCCGTCCGCCATTTCTAGTTTCGGAGATGTCTTTTCGCAAAACACAAAGGATCTTTCGAAATACCTTCGTCTCATTGCCGATCACAGCCTCGCCGCGACCGTTGGACATCGATTGTCGCCAGACGACATCTTAAGAAGGTCGATCATTGCCTCTCTCATGTGTAATTTCAGAGTAGATTTTCAACCAGTGGAAGAGCGGTTCTCCCTTCGTTTTATGGACTACTTTTCGAGAGAAATGAGTTCCTTGTCTTCATTTATAAAAGATGGGCTAATTGAACTGAGCTCCGATGGCTTTCAAGTGATTGGACGAGGAAAGATTCTCGTGAGGAACGTCGCGATGCTCTTTGATCAGTATTTGCCGATAACTTCAGAAGATCGCAAGTTTTCAGGCACCATTTGAGAGAAAGGACTAGAAAATTCTGTGACCTGTGATCCCCATGAAGCCGCCTTAAAGAGCTTCTTTCTCGGACCTCAAGCTGAAAATTCTGAGATGCTCAAAGGACTTTTCATGCTTTTGGCTGACGAATACATCCAATGGCGTCAGACGCAGTATCCAGAAGATGGAACGGCGGTGTCGGTTGCCGATAAAATGAGTCCTGAATTTCAGCTTTGCGTAAATCGATTTCAAAACGAACTAAAGGGCCTCCTCAAGCGGTATGAGTCCGAAGTTCCTAAATTTTCTCCGCGCTACATCGGACATATGTTCTCTGAAGTTTCGCTCCCTGCCCTCATGGGACACTTTGTAAGTCTTCTGCACAATCCTAATAATATTTCTTCCGACGTTTCTCGCGTTGGATCGCAGATTGAAGGCGAAGCCATTACTTTGCTCCATCAAATGGTCGGATACGAAATTCCATCTGCTCAGGGGCATTTTACGTCTGGAGGTACACTTGCGAATTTTGAAGCCCTCGTCAGGGCTCGTGACCGAATGAAAAAGTGGCTCGGGTTTATGTCTGACTCCAGAATGCGCCGCCGCCATGATTTCAATCTTTTTGAGTCGGCACATTGTGGATGGAAATTATTTGATCGTCTTTCTTGTGACGCTGCATCCGAGACCACTGCCCCCGTGGTAGACCTAGAAAAAATATATGGATTTTCGTATCTGGGGCCTGTCGTTTTGGTTCCCCATAGCAAGCATTATTCTTGGGTGAAAGGCGTTTCACTTCTCGGTCTCCCGAAGGAATCGCTTTGGCAGGTGGAATTAGACTTTCGAGGAAGAATGGATGTATCGCATCTTCAAACATTGATCGAACGGGCGAAGAGAGAAAATCGACCTATTCTTATGGTGGTTTCTATTGCGGGAACAACAGAACTCGGCGAAATCGATCCCATTCATCGCGTGGTCGAACTGATAGAGCAATACTGGTCTCGCGAGGGCATTGAAATCTGGCACCATGTGGATGCCGCATACGGCGGATTTTTTAGACTTTCCCTTAACCATTTGGAGCCCGAATGCCAATCAGCCCTAAAAGCTCTTGCGAACTCAGATAGTATAACCATTGATCCGCACAAATTGGGATATGTGCCCTACAGCTGCGGCGCCTTTCTCTGTAAGGATGAAAGAAATTATGTCGGGGATCCCATAGACGCTCCTTATGTTTTTCAAAAATCTCAACGAGCCACGGGATATTTTACGATTGAAGGCTCGAGGTCTTCGGCGGGAGCAACGGCCATGTGGCTTACAGCGCGAACCGTAGGATTGAACGACGACGGTTATGGTCGAATCATTGGCCGAACAATCTTGGCGAGAAAGGCATTATCGAAACGCCTGTCAAACAACAAGAATTTGCAACTCGTTGAAAACTCAGACACCAACATTTTATGCTTTATGGTCGCCGACAACAACGACAAGCTCTCCGAAGCCAATCGAAAAACAAGGATGCTGTGGGAAGCCCTCAGCAATCCAGATCAAAAGGAGATATTCGTATCAAAGACCGTTCTGTCTAGTCATGCTCACGGGAATTTTATTCAACACTTTGTCTCTCAATGGAATGGAATCAACGATCAGCAAGAAATTTTTATGATCCGACTCTGTCTGATGAACCCTTTTCTTCAGACAAAAGAGACAAGAACTCAGTTTATCGATCTCATCGATCAGACATTAAAGACACATCTATCTCTTATAAAAAGATAGAAGGCTCAAGCCCTGACGAGGCGTCCTGCAATTTACTCGAAACGCACGAAAAGAAAGTATATCTGAAACGGCCGAGGCCCCATTAAGCCTATTCAAGCTCCGAAACTGAATCGATAACTAGTCGCGCTCCCAATTCAAGCGAAACAATCGACTTAGATGGCAGAGAAGATCTATATTCTTTAGCTCGATGGTAGAGATTCATATTTTAAAACGGTGCCCAAGGTTTTCTGGGGCTTCGCTAAATGCCCTGAATTGGCTAAGCGAGCGAACTCTTAGAAAGTACTATGAGAAGGGTTCTTCCATTTTTGCGGAAGGCGATCCGCCCCATAACCTATTTCTGATAGAACGAGGCGCCGTCAAGGTGTTCAAAACTTTGGAAAGTGGTCGTGAAATCATTCTCAATATTTTTAGATCCGGGGAGGCGGTTGGCGAGGTAGCCTTGATCGACAAGGAATGTTTTCCCGCATCGGCATCCGCTCAGGATGATAGTTTTATTCTTGAAATTCCACAGGAAAGCTACGTTGAAATAGGAAGGCTGCATCCCGAACTTTTGTACTCTACCGTTCGAGATTTAAATCAGCGCGTGAGAGCCATGACACAAAGAATTCATGAATTGTCAGGTGGAAGTGTTGAGGAGCGGCTTGCGCAGTTTTTTTTGAACCTCTCTCGGCTAGGAAAAACGGTCGGCGACTCGATCCAACTGCCATGTCCCATGAGTCGGCAGGAACTGGCTGATATAATTGGGGTGAGAATTGAAACAGTTATACGAGTCATGAGTCGTTGGCAGAAGGAAGAAATCGTTATTACACAGAAAAGCGGATTTCTCATTCCTCATCCAGAAAGGCTTAAAAAAATTAGAGCTTAATCGGATTTCTTCTAACTTCTAAACAATAATGATCCAGGTCGACCCTGAAAATACGAGTCACAAACCCCATCCGGCTCAACTGTGCTTCGAGCGGCTTAGGAACGAAGGGTGCATGAATGGTAAGGCTCGAAAAGTCTTCGCCCGTCATTCGATCCATGATTATTGAATAGGGTTCGCCTCCACCTTCAATAAAAAGGCGAACGTCGATGTGAAAACCATTTGTCTTCTCATCTTTCCATGTAGAAATCAGATTTTTGTCGTCTCCCATAGCTTCTCCTAAAACCCCCTTTTAAAATCCAATTTCGAAGCTCCACTCTAAAACTAAATTTCTGTGAGGCCTATGACAGAAATCATACCGAAACTTTCCTGGCTAAGGTATTTTGCTCTTAGCGAAAGGATGTTTTTAATGAACCGAACTGAAGAAAATAATTCGAGACGTGCTTTTGTTAAATCAATCTTGGCGGCTACTTGCCTTGTGGCAACCAGCAAATCGCTTAATGCCGCTGCACCTCCAGCTCCGGTATTGCCTCCTCGGCCGACAAAAAATTTGGACCCAAACGATCCAACCGCAAAAGCACTCGGCTATGTCGCTGATCGAACGAAGGCAGATATCACTAAGTTTCCGCAACTGAAAACACCCGAAGGAAAGGCTCAAGGGTGTAACAACTGTGGATTATACAACAATCCTAAAGGTGGCTGGGGCCAGTGTACAATTTTCGCGCAAGGACTCGTACCTGACAACGGATGGTGTATGAGCTGGGTGAAAAAGGTCTGAACAAGTCCACTAACGACAATAATGCCCCTCCAAATACTAGTCCGCCAAATTTTCAACACGATCTGAATGAGGATCAGAGCTGTACTTAATATTAAAGTCACATGTACTAGATTTTTGAAATTCAGTGGAAACACGGGTTTTCAGTACATCCAAAGAAACCTGCACAGCACCTTTAGATATTCCGAGTGTCTTAGCTATCGCTCGAATAGTCAGCCCTTGAGCGCGGAGTGCATGAATCTTTTCATCATCACGCTGTCGTGGGCGGCCTAGCTGTTTTCCTTTTGCTTTTGCATTCCGTAGTCCGGCACGGACTCTCTCTTTGATTACGGAGGCCTCAAATTCCGCGAAGGCCCCAACGATTTGCATCATCAGTCTGCCTGTACTCGTAGTGAGATCAATATTGTCCTTCAGGCTAATAAAAGAGATCCCTAATTCCTGTAGCTCCTGAAGGGTAAGTATTAGATCCTTCAAGGATCGGAAGAGGCGATCCATTTTCCAAACCAAGAGAACCTTGAATTCCCCAGCTCTGGCAGAAGTCAGCAGCTCTTTGAGCTGGGCACGATTACCATTGGTACCCGTGGCCTTATCTTCAAATGTACGGAACAACTCAAAGCCCCTTTGGGCAGCAAAGGCCGTCAATTCTGCCTTCTGTAGGTCACAGGATTGATCTTGGGTTGAAACTCGGACATAACTGGCTGCTTTAATTTTGTCATACACCATGTATGTATCATACACCGCGTTATACATTCTGGATAGACATGCCAGGAAGGCCTTGATATCCTTAGATAGTGAAACGAAGACACGTAAGGCCAGAAAAGGCTCGTCAGAGAGCTGAAAAGAAGGCGGAACACCGCAAACTCTACTCGTTTAGATTCCGCGAAGACCTAATAAAAGCACTGCAAGCCGACGCAGACAAGCTCCCCAAGCTTACATTAACGGGCCTTCTGGAGGCTATTGTCGAAGACTATCTACGCCTTCCATAACACTTGCTATACACCACGTAAAACATCATAAACGCCACAAGGATCGATTTTTGTGAGTGGCATGAGGTTCTGCCTCTATGCCCTCATTCGTTGGCCCTTGAGAAAGGCTTGGGGGGGGAATTGAAGCCGGGCGAGTGTGGCTGAGCCAACTTCAAAGCTTAAGCAGCTTTTTTGGAAAAGGTATTTTCGGCATGAAGCGATCAAAATCCCATTTTCTACGAATTTCTAGCCCACGGGCGTAGGTCCTTTAGCCTCGGAGGAAGTGGGAGGTTTGCGGGCTGTGGATGCTTAGATAGTATTTTTGAGACGGCAGATTTTGTTCCGCCCAATCTACGACCTACATCTTCCATTGTATAGCCAAGGTATCGAAGGCGATGAACTTCAGCGAGGGGTATCCTCGGCCTCCGGCCAGGATGTCTGCCTTGCTTTTTAGCCCGGGCAATACCTTCTCGAATTTGAATGCTTCGGAGATCGTAGTGAAACTGCTTAAGTGCTCCGGAAAAAGTCTCGAATGTAAAACCTTTTGTCGTATCAATACCATCTCGCAAAGAAATGAGATGGGTCCCCTTCGCCATAAGGAGGTCAAGAATATCCACGAGGTCTCTCCAAGACCGGGCAAGTGAAGCTAAACTCCAAACCACAACGACGCCAAACTCCCCAGGATAAACTCGCGCTATAAAATCTTGATGGGATTCTTTGAAGACGATGGCATTCCCCCAATTCTTAGAAGCCAGATATTCATTAACCTCGGCCTCCTGACGCGGAGCGTCTCTGCTTGAGTAAAATGTTAAACAGACCGCAACCGGTCTTGAGACGAGGGCCATACAGCCAGTATACGATGGAAGTGCCTCTGATCAGGGTAACTTGTTGGCCCAGGATGGGCTTGGTAGCTCTAGGCTCTTGCAGGGAAGCCGGAGTTTCCTAAAGGTTCGCGCAGGAACTGCGCCTGTAGAACACCTAACTACCAGACGGGGGCTTCAACAAAAAAGCTAGAAAAGCTATGTAATTTCAGCCCATTGCCGACTCTATGAATGACCTTGGTCGCCATATTGGAACGTTAAGAATGACTTCCACATCGATTGAAACAGTTGAGTAACCCCAGTTTAGGTTATCACTTTAGATTCTTGAAAAATCGAGGACATGTCTAGCCCAGACCCTAAAAGGGGTGGTTTTCAAAAGTTTCAAAAAAATTCAGAAGACAGGACTACGTCAAGAAGTAGCGAGCGCCTCATAATATAGTGTGGCACAAGAAAGAAAGTCGAGCCAAGGGAAGATAGGTCAGACTGAGCGGCTTGCGACTCTCATAGATACCCTTTCTATCGCCTTATTGAGCGAAAGCGAAGTTCGACTGAGGATAGAGTTGGCCAGAAATTTCCTTAGTCAAAACAAAGCGCCATTAATCAAAACTGGGTTTGCGAGCCGGTTCATTAGTGGCACAAACTGGCTGTATCGTTACTTTCCTCCTGTTTATCCAACTGGACCGATCGATCGCATCCGATGGTTGAATCCCGCTCACAAAAAGCGACCACTTCAATCACTGATGCACAGGTTTGGTGTCGAGACTTTTGACGCTCATATTCGCATCGGTTCCAAAACTCGAAATGTAGGAGAATCGGCAAATTATGCAGACTTAAAGCGCGTGAGAGAAAGCTTTCTTACAGAAGCGCTCCGCATTCTCGATCTGGCTCAAAACAACGGGGAGATAGAAGATGATCTGATTTCGCTTTTATCTCTTACCGGCATCCCCGAGGACTCAGCAGCTCGCAAGCACGTTACTAGAATCGAAACGGGAACTTCTGAAGTTATCACCTTCCTTTCAAATGCAGAAATACACGTGTCTGATAGGTGTGGTGGCCCACGCGAAGCTCTCGCGGAATTCCTACTAGATTTTGCCCCAACAAAAAGCCCATCACAGTCCAGCAATCAAATTCGAGAACAACTGGGAAAACTTTATCATGTAAATCAGTTTGGGCAGATATTTACGCCCGACGCCACGGATCTTTTTTCGCTTGGACCCAGAACTATTAATAAGCTTGGGATTCTATGTGTCCTGACGGCGAAAGAACTCCTCGACCTCTACAATGAGATGGCACGATTCGTGCCGCCTGAACTGGCCTCTAAATTGAAGGGAGCTCGGTCACGCTACGAGGATCTCCTAAAAAGGGGGGAAAAGCATGAGAAGATGTTCCATGTAGAAAAGCCCGAGCTCGACTTCCACGCAGAAGAAGATTTCAGAGTTATTTACGTGGGTCCTACCCATCAGAAATTTGAATTTAATCGCTTTCAAGCGGCGTGCTTCCAAGTCCTTTTCGAAGATTATACGACCGAAACATTTGAACTTCATGAACAAGAAATTTTGTCTCGCGCAATCGAAAGCTTTGACGAAAATGCTGACTATATTGATGAAAAATTTGACGCTAAAAAGCTACGCTTCGTATTTCGAAAAAAAATCACCGTTTCCAATGGAACAATGACCAAAAGGAAGGACTGTTACCATGATGCATTTGGTTCTGGGAAGATAATCGAATCTCTCCCTAAACCGAAAGGTTACTACCGTCTTAATCCAAAATATTTCCCCCACTCTCAACGAGAGTGATTGTCGCACAGTTAGTCGCACGGGTCTAAGTCAACACTTCAATTAAGATGATTTTAAACTGGAAACTAGTGGAACTCCTCAATGGGGTTCCGGTTTCCGGAAAATCACATCGCCTGAACAGACGA
Organism: uncultured Bacteriovoracaceae bacterium; assembly: GCA_964601045.1. Taxonomy (GTDB): domain Bacteria; phylum Bdellovibrionota; class UBA2394; order UBA2394; family UBA2394; genus JAQBPA01. The sequence continues at coordinate 4,459 of CAZRLF010000032.1, read as the reverse complement.
TGAGCTTGAAAGGAATTATTTTATGAACGTATTTAAAGACATTGCAAAACTAAAGATTAACCCCAACTCTTCGAACAGTAATACAAGGAAGATTCTTACTAATGTTCCGATCCGTAAGCCAAATAAGCTTACGTTCAATAGAACACATCCGGATGAGAATTTCAGAGGAGACTTTGGAATTGTAGAGTCACCGGATGACAAGAAAACATATCTCGTTAGCCCTGATGTTGCGGCAGAAATATCGGATGTCGGAAAGGTTCGCTTAACTACTACGATTGATCGACAAGGAAATATATTCCTATGGCCACTCAAGATACCAAATCCTGAGGGCCGCAATGAAAACTGGAGTGAATCGGCGCTAGAGGCTGCTGAACTAGCCCAGACGAAATGGATTAGAATCCGTGCCAATCTTAGTGCTGGTCAGTACGAAATCTTTGAAGCTGAAGCAACGATTCCAGAGCCGGAATTTCCGGACAAGAGCTTTGCAGAACTTCTGGAGTTGGCGTTCTGTGACCGCGTGATTCTAAATAAAAATCACCCAGTTATTCAAAAAATTCTGGGTAAATTATGAACCCCCTCTTTAACCGATTCAAAGAAATCTGGTGCGTAGACTTTGAGTTCTATGCACCAGATGGTCACTGCCCAGAAGTAATTTGTATGGTGGCCAAAGAGTTAAGATCTCAAAAGGTTATTCGTCTGTCCGAAAGTCGACTCCATGGGCGAAGAAAAGCGCCTTTCGATGTCGGAGAAGCTGCACTTATTGTTGCGTACTACGCTTCCGCTGAAATGGGCTGCTTTCTCAGCCTTGGTTGGCCATTACCGCAACACGTATTGGATCTCTATATTGAATTTAGAATTCTTCGGAACGGTTCAATGGCTGTACAGAGCTATAGCCTGCTCGGGGCTTTAGAATACTTTGGTCGCTCTGTTCTGAGAGTTAATGAAAAAGAAACCATGAGACAGCTGGCCCAACGAGGTGGCCCTTGGACTTCGACCGAAATCAAAGCCCTCGTCGAATACTGTGAAGAAGATGTCCTAGATACTGAAAGACTCTTTAATGATATGGAGCCACATGTCGATGTAGATAGGGCGCTTTTTCGTGGTCGATATGTAAAGGCCGTAGCTCATATGGAGGCGAATGGCATCCCTATTGATACCGCACGTCTGCACGGCCTTAAGAAACATGGAAGAAAGATACAGTCACAGCTTATTGAGGAAGTGGATCTGAATTTTGGATTTTACGATGGGACCACTTTCAAAATTGATCGTTTTGAGAAATACGTTCTGGAAAAAGGACTATCGTGGCCACGATCTGAGAGGGGTCAACTCAAATTGGATGACGATACTCTAAAGGATAGAGCCAGGGCTTATCCAGAACTGGCCGCCCTTAGAGAATTGCGGAAGATTCTTTCTCAATTACGAGAAAATAAACTGGCCGTAGGTATAGATGGAAGAAACCGAACTCTTTTATCACACTTCAAATCTAGGACTGGAAGAAACCAGCCGAGCAATTCGAAATTTATCTTTGGCCAACCTTCAGCATTCAGAGAATTGATCGTACCTGAGCGGGACACGGCGCTTATCTATTGTGATTGGTCTCAACAGGAGTTGGGAATTGCGGCGGCCCTTTCGGACGATCAGGCGATGATGTCAGCCTATAAAGCCAGTGATCCCTATTTAGAGTTTGCAAAACAAGCTGGCAAAGCGCCTCCGTATGCTACAAGGGCAAGCCACAAGGAAGTACGAGAACAGTTCAAGATGTTAACTCTTGGGCTTCAATATGGAATGAGTGCGGAAACATTAGCTAGGACTCTGAACATCGCTTCGTATGAAGGAAAAGAGCTGATCGACATTCATAAAAAGACATATTCCAAATTCTGGGATTGGTCTGACCGAACTCTTAACCACGCATTTTTACACAATTACTTAGAGACCGTTCTCGGATGGAGAATTGAGGTAACAGCTGAAAGTAAAGAAAGGTCTCTCAGGAATTTTCCGATGCAAGCAAACGGCGCGGAAATGATGAGAGTTGCCTGTGTCGCTATAGTAGAAGAGGGAATTAAACTTTGCGCCCCAGTCCATGATGCGTTGTTAATCGAAGCTCCGCTCAGCCAGATTGATGAGACTGTCCAAAAAACTCAATACCTAATGAAAGAAGCAAGTAAGGCTATTCTAAGCGGATTTGAATTACGCTCGGACGCCAAGATCATCCGATATCCAGATCACTATAAAGCTGAGAAAGGACAGGGGGTCTGGGAAATTATCTGCAATCTGCTTGATGAAATTTCCAAAAAGGAAACCAAGCCATGAACCTGCGCACCAGTGCAACATCCCCTGTGCGTTCATGCGCACCTGTCCTATCTAATAGATATCTATTGGTGAGGGATGTATGAATCTCACGGAATTCAAGCTTTCTTCTGGTCATTCGCCTTCGATCCATAAAAAGGATCCCCTGACGGAGAAGAGGATAACTAAAAAGCAAAGGCAACGTGGGCGATTCATCAAGGGACCAATTCCCTTATCATGGATACACAAAGCCTCGATTCTGCCTGGGAAGGCTTTACATGTTGGGATGCTTATTTGGCACCTAGTGGGATTAGAGAACTCCAAGACGGTCAAAGTTAAGCCAACTTTATGCACTCAATCAGGAATTTCTCGACACTCTAAGTATAGGGCCTTGAAGGCCCTTGCTGCATCAGGACTTATACGAATTGAAAGATCACATCGAGGTGAAGGCGCAACGATCAGTTTGCTTATACCTAGTGAGGAACCAGCCCATGCTTGAGCACGAACAACGCTGGCAAGCCTCGGGGTTAAGTCCTCCCCTACCAAAACAGACATGTACCTTTTGTAACGAGTTGAGATCCCTCAATGATTTCTATAAAAAAGGAAACCGATTCGACAGCCAATGTAAGCGGTGTATAAGAGCAAAGAAAAAGCTGGCCAGGAAGAAAAGGCTGAAGAAGCACCTGACGGGTTTTCAGATCGAGTTTAGCAGTGAGCCAGACAAGAGGTTATTAGCAGAACGATTAAGTACATTACTGGAGCCAAGTCTTTTATGAAAAATAGAAAAATCAAAATAGGCGCTATCTATGGAAGAGTTTCTGATGACGGTGCTGCCGAAGTGGAACATGGATCACCTGAGCAGCAAAAAAATTTGGGTCTGGCCGTCGCAAAACAGTTGAGCGAAAGTAAAGAAATTGAGCACAGAGTCGAATACATCCTCATTGAGGAGAATGGCGTAAGCGGTGGGACCACTAATCGCCCAAGATATCAGGAGCTTCTCGATCTCATTCGTTCACGAAAAATAGATTATGTAATAGCCAAGGAAATTTCTCGCATTAGCCGATCTACACGAGATTTTTGCGATTTCATGGCTCTTTGCAAAAACAACGAAGTCTCGGTCCATATCCGAGGGCTCGATGTCGATCCAAATATGCCTATGGGAAATGCAATGTTCCAAATCCTGGCAGTGGTTGCCGAATTGGAGCGGGAAATGATCCGGGAAAGGACTAGATCGAGCATGAGATCCGCGCTGATACATAATGGAAAGCTATGCGGTGGATCGATGGTGCTTGGTTTTGACAGAGATCCTCAGCGACCTGGATTTCCAATACCAAACAAGAAAGAGTTAGAATCAGTTGGAATCCTAATGCAGACCTTTAATCAGAATTTGTCCTATAAACAGACCTGCAAAGAAGCCGAGAAATTGGGAATTAAGAATAAGAACGGGAGATGTTTCAATAAAGGTAGTCTCAAACGACTTCTAACAAATACGAAGTACATCGGCAGGGTGCGAGCACCGCACGAAAACGAAGAAATCTGGGTCAACCTTCCAGGAGGACCAGTAATATCTAATGAACTATTCGAGGAAACGCAGCTGAACGTCATCAAGTTGGAATCATCAGGGAAGTTAAGAACGAAAACTCGTAAGAGAGTTTACCCTCTCACAAATATTCTATTCTTTGAAGACGGCAGTGACTTTAAGGGAATTTCTGGGACCAGCAAGACCAAAGACATTCACTACTACTATTACAATGCTCAAAACAAAATCAGCCTCAAAGCCGAGGAACTTGAAGGGGCTGTAGTTAATGCTTTGAGAGCTTATGAAAACGACCACACGCTCATTCGATACATCACTCAATTAAAAGAAGGGGTAAAATCCAAACGAGATTTTATCGAAGCTCAGATCGCAAAGATTGAAAGAGAAATAACTGATACCTTGGTCCAAGAAGAGCGCCTTCTCGAAATTGTCGCCATAGATAGCATGGGGGATAAGAAAAAAGCACTGGAAGTGCTGGAGCGTAAACTTGAAAGCTTCTCCGAAAAGAAAAAGGAATTAGAATCCCAACTCGTCTCATTAAGGGCAGATCTTCGTGCCTATTCTGAGGCGAATATCGAAGTAAGCACATTAAAGCAGACCCTGAAGACGCTTTTCGACAAGCTCATTAAGTCACCT
>CAZRLF010000031.1:0-27667 GCA_964601045.1 uncultured Bacteriovoracaceae bacterium | reverse complement strand
GATCATTAACCGCACTTCCTATTATTGAAACTCAAGCAGGCGACGTTTCGGCCTATATTCCGACGAACGTAATTTCTATTACTGACGGTCAGATTTATCTCGAAACAGACTTATTTTACTCTGGTGTTCGACCTGCGATCAACGTTGGGCTTTCAGTTTCACGGGTAGGAGGTAGCGCTCAAATTAAAGCAATGCGGTCAGTTGCCGGTACTCTTCGTTTGAGTCTTGCTCAGTTTCGAGAACTAGAAGCCTTCTCTCAGTTTGGATCGGACTTGGATGCGGCAACCCAAGCGCAACTTAAGCGAGGAGCTCGTTTGGTTGAAGTGCTCAAGCAAGCTCAGTACGTTCCTATGTCTGTTGAAAAGCAAGTCGCGATTATTTTTATCGCAAGCTCGGGACTTCTTGACGATGTTGAAACTTCTAAGGTTCGCGAATTCGAAGAGGGCTTTATGAGTTTCGTAAATACGAAGTACTCAAGTTTACTTCAAGAAATTGCGACTAAGAAAACTTTGAGTGATGAACTCAAAGCGAAACTTACCGAGGTAACTAAAGAATTTAAGGCAAATTTTTTAACGAAATAATATGGCCTCAATTAAGATCATAAAAAAGAGAATCGTGAGTGTGAAAAGCACTCAGAAAATTACAAAGGCGATGAAGCTGGTTTCGGCCGCCAAACTTCGCCAGGCTTCTGAACGCGCTCATTCTTCAAGACCTTATGAAGAAGAGCTTCTGTTTATGGTCTCGTCGATTCTTAAGGATGTAGAGTGGAACTCACCACTCACCCAAGAGCGATCAGTTAAATCAGTTGGTATCGTTGTGGTTTCAACGGATCGAGCTCTTTGCGGAAGTTTAAATAGCAATGTTTTTAAAGCTGTATTGAGACGAGTTAAAGAACTGAGCGGCGTCAATGTTGAAATTATTGCCCTCGGAAAAAAATCTTATGATTTTTTTAGAAAGCGCGGCTTTAAAATTCATTCGCAAACTTTTGATATGGCCAGAAAAGGAAAATACGATCTTATTAGCTCTGTCGCGGCAGATTTAAGAACGGCATTTCTCGATCAAAGATTTGATCGCATCGAAGTTTTTTATTCTCGATTTTTCTCTGCCATTGCTCAAAAAGTTGAGTCATTTAATTTATTGCCTTTTGTTCCACCTAAAGATGGAAAATCAGCCTCATTTATTTACGAGCCTGAAGCTGGGCAATTATTAGACGCACTTATTCCCATGTTAGTTGATTTTAGACTTTATCGATCAGTGCTTGAATCCGTTGCCTCTGAGCATGGAGCTCGTATGTCTGCGATGGATTCTGCAACCCGAAATGCTCGCGATATGATTGATCGATTAACACTTGAGCGAAACAGAGCACGACAAGCAGCAATTACAAAAGAATTAATGGAAATCATTGGTGGGGCTGAAGCGCTTTCAGCCTAGTTTGTGAAAGGAAGAATATATGGAAAAGACAGCTGAACATCTCGAAGGACGCGTGGAACAAGTGATTGGTCCTGTCGTGGACATCAGTTTTGAAACTGGAAAACTTCCCCCGATATATGGCGCCTTGACGGTGACTAACAAGGCTATCAATGACCAAGAAGACAATCTGGTTTTGGAGTGCGCGCAACATACGGGAGAGAAAACAATTCGTTGTATCGCTATGGATGATACCAACGGTCTCACTCGAGGACTGAAAGCCAAATATAAAGGACAACAAATTACAGTACCTGTTGGCAAGGGTGTTCTCGGAAGAATTTTAAATGTTATCGGTGAACCCGTTGACGAAGCTGGACCTGTGAATGCAACTCAAAGATGGCCTATTCACAGACCCGCTCCTAGCTATGAAGATCAAGTGACTGACGTAGCTATGTTTGAAACGGGAATTAAAGTTATCGATCTTTTGGCCCCGTACTCTAAGGGTGGAAAGATCGGGCTTTTCGGTGGTGCTGGCGTAGGAAAAACCGTTCTCATTATGGAACTCATCAATAACGTTGCCATGAAGCACGGAGGATTCTCAGTGTTTGGTGGAGTTGGTGAAAGAACAAGAGAAGGAAACGACCTTTGGGCTGAAATGAAGGAGTCTGGTGTTATCAATAAAACAGCTCTTGTTTACGGACAGATGAATGAGCCCCCGGGAGCTCGTGCTCGTGTTGCTTTGAGTGCTCTTACAGTTGCTGAATACTTTAGAGATCAAGAAAATCAGGACGTTCTTTTGTTCATCGATAATATCTTTCGATTCACTCAAGCGGGATCAGAAGTTTCTGCTCTCTTAGGACGTATTCCTTCTGCCGTAGGATACCAGCCTACTTTGGCTACCGAGATGGGCGAGCTTCAAGAGCGAATCACAACTACCAAGAAGGGTTCGATCACTTCAGTACAGGCGATATATGTTCCTGCGGATGACTTGACTGACCCCGCTCCTGCTACTGCGTTTGCCCATTTGGATGCGACGACGGTATTAAGTAGAGCTATTGCGGAGCTCGGAATTTATCCTGCTGTGGATCCTCTCGATTCCACTTCTAGAATTTTGGATCCCCAAGTAGTTGGACAAGAGCACTATGCTGTTGCTCGACGAATTCAAGCGACACTTCAACGATATAAGGATTTGCAAGACATCATTGCAATCTTGGGTATGGAAGAGCTTTCTGAGGAAGATAAGATCACCGTATCTCGCGCTCGAAAAATTCAGAAGTTCTTAAGCCAGCCGTTCTTTGTTGCTCAACAGTTCACAGGTATTCCTGGTGCGTATGTAGAACTGAAAGATACGATTCGTGGTTTTAAAGAAATTTTGGATGGAAAACATGACGATGTTCCTGAACAAGCATTTTATCTTGTTGGAACTATCGAAGAAGCTCTCGCCAAAGCTACTAAACTTGCTGAGGCCGCTTAATGAAAGTTAGTCTTGCTACTCCGGAGAAGAAGATTTTTTCGGGTGAGGCAACCGATATCGTCGTTAATGCCGAAAAAGGTCAGCTTCAAATTCTTGAGCGACATGCGAATCTCATTACCTTGGTGAAACCAGGTCAGGTGAAGATTAATGGAGCAGAGTCAAAAGCTTTTAGTGTCAGTGATGGCGTTTTAAAAGTTGAAAATAATTCTGTCTCGATTTTGTGTGCCAGTATTAGAGCTGCCTAAGATTAGAACGTAAGGTTTAATCTTAACCAAGCATCTGAGGGGGGCTCTTTTTTTGCTCCTATAAATAGTGACCCTGTGCCAACTTTGGCAGCGGAGAGTTAGGCAAATGTTACTGAAGTGCTTTCTCGATCTATCGAGGCACGAATGCTTAAAAGCGTGCGCATATAAGAACGATCTATAAATCTTGATTCCTCAGCTGAAATAACGGGCTTTCGTTTGAGCAGCAGTTCTTCAAAATGAACTCGAATGAGTTCTCCATTTTCACAGATATAGTCTTGAACTCGCTTTTCTAAGAGTTCATCGTGTGCCTCGGATATTTTATGAAACACGTCAAAACCAGTTTTAGATTTTTCACCAACGAAATCATTGCATAGGGCTTGCACAACTTGATTGTTTATATCGAGGCAATACTGGCGAGCCTTAATAAACTCAGGATCGTGAACAAATTCATTCGCTTTTTCAATCTTAGTCATAAGATCAGCAATTGAAAAATATTCTGCGGCTTCAAGCGGTTTAAGGGGGGCGGTTTTTACAACTGCCGGAAAGCCAAGATAAGGAATTTGAAACTCGAGGGCATGTTGAAAGACTGGATTTGATTCAAAGTAGGAATAGTGATGATTCATCAGCAAATAAATCCATCGATCTTCATTAAAAAGAGCTTTTTGCTCATCCCACGAAATAAGTTTGTTTTGGTAAAGGTCAGGAAAAATATAGCTCCATCCATTATCTCCATAGAGCTTAACAGGACGGTTGGCCTTCTCTAAATTCTCTATGATCTCATATTTGAGAAATGTAATTCCGTTAATGTAGATCTCGTAGGCTCGAGTATTGAGAGAATCCCGTAAAAACAGATCTAGATTGGGGCTTTTCAAAATCAGATATCGCATAGCATGATACCACATCTGAAAATCATCGAATAGATTTTCGGGCTTGCAGACTTCCATCACCGAAGAAATCGAGTCTAAAAAAACAATAGTTTCGCGAATTCGAGAATTTGAGATAACGGCCACACCGTAATCAGCTCTGAGCGATCGAAGAGCGTCCCTTTCAATCCGAGGAAAAGCCGACGGTATATAACCCTTCACTTTGATATCGAGAATATCATCCCATGGCTTTTCAATATGTCGCATATAGGTGAATCGACTCATTTCTTTGCAGCTAAAGGCCGATTTCCACACATAGGAATTTAACTCATGGAGATCAAAATCAATGAACGTTAGATCAACCCCCAAATATTTTAAAATTGAGAGAATAAAAATATCATAACAGTAATAATGTTCAGCTAAATAAGTGTTAGCAGTTACAATGCGATTAATTTTTCTTTCTTCTAAGATTCTCAAAAAATCATTAACTGGATGTACTTTGTTCTTGGAGATATCCCATTGTCTGGTGTTCACATCAAAACCAAGTTCAAACCAATCACAAAAAAATCTTTCAGGTACAATTTCTTTTGAAACACGCTCTTTAATTTGATCAAGAGTGACAATCCACGGGCTATATATCCATAAACCGTCAAAGCTTTTTGCGATATTTCTCTTGTCTGAGATTTGATGCAGAATCTCGTTGGTCCTTAAAATTGTTCGACATATTTTATCGATAACGGATTTGGTGGCAGAATCTTCTGATATATTTTCATCAATAACAAAATCAATTCGCTCGCAGGGTAGATCTTCAAGAAAAATTGGATGAAGTTTAGCGAAAACCTGAAGAACTCCTCTCTCTACGAAAAGTCCCTTAACAAATCTGCATCCGAACTGTAAATCAAGATTTTCTCCGCCGGGTCTATCGGCCTGTATGTAGAACAAGTTGTTTTGAGTGGTAAATTCTAATTTGAGAGATTTGCAGCTCATTAGTTTAGTTTCATTTCATTTTTTGAAAATAAATCCTGTCCGCCTTGCATCTGACTTACTTTATCGATGATTGAATGCAAAAGGGCGGAGTGTCCAATCTCCACCAAACCATAGTCTTGAGAAGGGTAGTAGAATCCTAAATCGGTTGAAGATTGCCAAAGTGGATTTTCGTTTTCAAATCCAGAGAACGAAACAACCTGCATATGATGCATTTGTGCCGCTTCTACAGCGTTTAGGATGTTTTTAGATTTTCCAGAGCTCGATATAGCAATTAACATATCTCCAGGACGAGAGAGTTTTGAAAGTGGAAGCGAGAATACTTTCTCATATCCATAGTCATTTGAAATACAAGTTAGCATTGAGGGGTCAAACAAAGTGTAAGATCTCAAGTGAAGTTTATTGAGATAGTCCTGTGAAAGGTGTGAGGCGATTGAAGCGCTTCCGCCATTGGCTGCCCAGTATAGAGCTCCATTTCTGTTTTTCAAATTAAGGAGAAGTTGAGTAAATTTTGATAGACCGGCCTCAAGGGTTAATGTTTTTGTTTGGGATCTCGCTTGAGTGTTTTGCAGCCCGTGACCTAACTGAGATAACCATTGAAGTGGGCTCTCTTTTTTTACTTCGATCTCCGTGATTTCTGACTCTTTCATATGATCTCCTCCCCACCTATTTAAGTAATGTTGAGACGGTTCTGACTAAATCGATGTTTGAAATGGGATTCTTGTTACACAATGTCATGGCCTGAAGTCCTGCGTAGCAGTTGCCTAAGAACGGAATAATTGGAGCTGGCGTTTCCATTCTGACCAGTGTGCTGGTGAGAGCAAAAAAGGCATCTCCTGCTCCAGTTGAGTCTACGACTTCCTTAAAAAATGTAGGTGAGAAATGCTTTTCTCCTTCGAGGTCAAAGTAAAGACTGCCTTTTGCTCCGAGAGTGACAGCTGTCGCGCGGTCATCAAAATGATTTGCGACTTTGTTGGCAATTTCATCGATGGGAGTCAGGCGATCAGAAAGACCCAATCTGCACTCTCTTTCGTCGATGCTTAAGTAGTCGTACTTCTCATATTTCGTAAATTGATTAAATCCGAAATTTCCCGAATTGGTTTGAACATTCAGCGCAATAAATGAGGGGTTTTTTTGAATCTCGTGAAGGACGCTTCCTTCAAACAGACCATGGCCAAAATCAGATACGATGACGAGGTCATATGCTTTTGCAGATTTCTTTAAATCCTTAATGAATGAACTCGGATCATTCTTCAGCCACATATCTCCGGTGACATTCTGAAGCTCAAAAATTCTCTGCGATCTAAATGGGGTCAGGTAGCGTGTTTTTTTAGGTGTTGGGGTGTAAGGAGTAATTGTATCAATAATATTTACTCCACGGCCTCTGACTATCTTAAGAATAGTCTTGAACTCCTCTTCGCCTCCATGAGGGATCATTAAATCAACTTGTGCACCAAGCGCAGCGAGATGGCTTGCGATAGCTAGAGAGCCGCCAGCAAAATTTTCATGATATAAGTAATTTGCCGAAACGGTAGGGCTTTTCGTCGATATATTTTCGGCTTTGCAGAAAACATACGTGTCGATGATGGGTTCTCCGATGACCATGATTTTCAAATTTTTTATGGCATCAATTTCTTTTGATATTTCTTTTAAAGATATAAGGGATTTGACAGCTTCGAGAGTCGATTTTTGATTTTCATCCCATGCTGTAAAATACTGATTGAGTAAATTACTCGAACTTTCGGTTTCATCTTCGGTGAATACTAGTCTTCCGCCTACAGATTGAACAATGCGCTCTTCTTCTAGAATTCCACCTGTAATATCTGATGCCTTGTCTCTATAATCTGGTCCTTTGACATAAAAATCGGGACGTAACGATTCGATAGCTTGCCTTGCTGTGGGATATGGGCTGATTGCAACATAGTCGACAACTTCGAGTGCGGCTAATAGGCTAGCTCTCTTTTCTTCTGAATAGTGCGGACGATTCGGTCCCTTTTTTACAAATTCATTCGCGGTGAGAGTAACAACTAAAAGATCTCCGAATTTTTTTGCAGAATTAAGATGGCTTAGATGACCAAAATGAAACAAATCGAAAACACCATGGCAATGAACTATTTTCTTGCCCGGATACTTCGAGTGAAGTGAGTCAAGGGTTTCAATTGTGAGAATCTTTGACATTCATTAATCTTTCGTCGGGGATAAATATTTAAACCAATCCTTTGTTGCCTCGGCGATATTCTCTGGGTTCCAAAGGGGGGCCTCTTTCCAGTAATTAATTTGATTAAGTAAGGCGTGAACGCCTCGCTTGATGTCTACTTCGGGTTGCCACTTCAATTCTGCTTTTGCTTTTGTGATGTCGGCATGAGTCGAGTCTGGTTCACCTGGACGCTTTGGAATATAAACGACCGGGCCTTCGAGCATTTCGACGATTTGATTTACCGATACGGGTTTTCCAGATCCGATATTATAAACTCCGTTTGCTTCGGTTAAGGTGGCTGCATGTATAAAGGCGCGAGCCACGTCGGTGACATAGATAAAATCCCTTGTTTGTTCGCCACTTCCTACAATGGTAAAAGGTTTTCCAGCTAATTTTTGAGCGAGAAAGACGCCGAACATTGCTCCGTAACTTCCAGAGGTTCTCGCTCGGGGGCCATAAACATTGAATAGTCGAAGCGAGGCCGCTGGAATTTTATAAAGCTTTGAATAATGTAAAACGAGTTCCTCACCCAATCTTTTTGTAAGTGCGTAGGGGTACTCTGGTGAAATTGTGGACCCTTCCGACGTAGGAAGTTCTTTCGAAATTCCATAACAAGAAGACGAAGCAGTATAAATAAATTTTCGAATAGCGCGCTCTTTACAGATTTGTAAGAGATTAAATGTGCCATCGACATTTGATCTAAAGTATGCCTCTGGATTCTGAACTGACGGTACAATGTCTGCTAGGGCTGCGAGATGAAAGACAGTATCGCTTTTATGGATTACATCAGTCCATATCGAGTTTGGGTTGGTTAGATCTGCATGAATAAACTGAATTCTATTTTTGAAGTCTGAAATGTTTTTAATATTTCCGGAAGATAAGTTATCGATGACAATCACTTCATTTTTGGAATCGGTTAAAAGCATCTCAACTAAATGACTTCCAATAAACCCCGCTCCACCCGTAACAATACATCTCATCTCTCTATTGTAAGGGAGCTGCGGCGCGCATCAGAAGGCCAGTTGCCGAATATAATTAAGTTTTAAAGAAGAATAATGCGAAGAATCAATTTGGTTTGAGTGCAAGTTTGACTTGGATGTTTCCTTTTTCGTCCTTTGCCAATTTAACTTCTATTTTTCGCCCCGGATTTTTCTGTTTCTGCGCATCAATTTGCTTTTCAATTGTTTTGATAAATGCGTCACGGGCAGGCAATTTTTGCGGATCTTTACTTAAGCCTTTCAATTTTTCGTAGAGCGCATCGAACTTCGACGCTCTTTGAGATGGGGCACCTTTGGCGGGGGGCTCTGCTTTCTTGGTTGGATTGGCCTGTTTGCGATTGAGTAAAAATAAATCTCTTTTGTATGTTCCCTCTTCAATCTGTCTTTGGGTTTTTGTCCAGAGAGAGGTGTATTGAACTATTTTTGCTTGCAGACCCTGATGTCTAAATTTTTGTGCCGTAGTTTTAAGATCACCCGCGCCGATCGCATGAAATTGCTGTTTAAAAACCTTAAACTCCCTTTGAGGCTCAAGTTTTATAAGGCCTGCAAAATGTTGTTCGTAGAGAGAGTGAAGCCGTTCAAGTTCTGAGTCGAGTTGCGCTAATTTGAAATCAAGATTGCTCTCCCGGTCAGCAGCGGCATCTTTTTTGACTATCTTTGGAGGGGGCACACTCTTATTTTACAAGCACTACTGTCCCGCTAAAAGGGGACTTATTTAACCCAATTCAGCAGAGGAACTAAGCCCCGACGAGGGTTAACACATTGAAATTTCATGATTTTTTATGGGGCAGAGCAATATAAATTCGGCCCAAGAATTGCATAAGTCATAGGTGGGAATGATTATGGGCTCAATTTTTCGCTTACCAATCATAGCTTTATCTCTATTCATTTTGTTGGAGCCCCTTTATGCAGGGGGGCTTTCTCGATTTTTCTTCGACCCCCAGGGTAAGCGGCTTGAAGCTCTGAGTGAAATTGCAGACGATTCGCTTTCTTTTACTGCAAGAGTTAAAAAGCTATGCCCAAATGATGCTGCAAAAATTTGTCTTCAATTTCAGATTGTTCCTGATGGTGCTGCTGATAGTTCAAATTTAAGAGAGCGACTTGAGTATGTTCTTCAGCGTTGGGTTAGCGATACAAGTATTCCTCTAGATTATTCAATTGGGCCGGATTTAAGCGATAACGCCCTTCCCCTCATTAAGGATTTGTCAGGAAGCCCCATACTAGATTCATTTGGTAACCTTCAGTATAGGGGCAATTTTATTGTCTCATTTAAGCCACCGAGTGAAATCACATTTAATGATGGAGAAGTTTCAAAAACAAAAAATTATATACTTCCTGATTTGTTGACTAAAACTGGAGAAATTTTGTGGTCAGGAATATTTTTTAACCCCGCACTAAGAAGAAACTTTGATTATGATTTAACGACATCACTTTTTCACGAGATTGGACGTGCACTGGGGCTCGCTCCTTCGGGAGTGCGAAACTCGGTGATGTATCCCTTTCGTGTCGAAAGATCTGTAAAAAGTGATCTCACCTTAGAAGACGTTTCGTGGTTGGGAAGATCTTATGGTTCAGAGCTGTTTAAACAATCAACGGGAACAATCCGAGGAAGAGTGATAGACGGCGGTGAGAATAAACCTTGGGTTGGGGCGCAAATTTTAGCTCTTCCTTACTCGAAAGTTTCTGAATTTGAAAAATCCTTAGATCGAGGTCTCTTTGTCGCTGGAGGACTTACTCACGAAGATGGTGAGTTCGAGATTCCAGGGCTTACGCCGGATAAATATGTTCTTCTCTTAGAATCTGTAAAATCACTTCCCTTTGATATTTCTCTTTTAGATTTATTTCAGCAGAAGTTTGCATCAACAAAAAGTTTTGAGCCTGAATTTTATGATGGAAAAGATCGAGAATCAAATCTTGAGGCAATTCTCACTTTTTCCCCCCAGTCGATTTATTATGCGGCACAAATTGTTGTTGAGGCAGCACAGGAAACGAGCGATGTTGTATTCGTTACAAATATTGGAGATAATAAAAAAAACCTGATATCTGCCCCAGGATCATCCAGTGAGATTCTTTCGCAACAAACTCCTCCAGATACTAAGAAGGTCGAGCAAGTTGATGCTGGAGAGGCGAGTGAATCAGCAGACGGCGATTCTGGAGGATGTTCACTTAATGTTAATTCGGCGGCTGCCGATATTCCGTTTAATCTACTAGGCTTAGTTTTTGTTTTATTCCTTGTGGCTCGAGCGATACGGGATCAGAAAGTAAGATAGTATCATTTTGAATTCCGCAAACTCTCACAATCTGCTCAATGCTTCTTTTTCCGTGTGAATCTCGAGTGAGCTGCACAATAATATTTATTGTTTGAGCTAATTGGCGTCTTACAGAGCTTACTGTCAATGGAACCCCAGAACTTAAGATAAGACTTTCAAGTCGACTGAGGGCCTCTCTTGCAGAATTAGCATGAACGGTTGTCATTGAACCGGCGTGGCCAGTGTTCATAGCCTGAAGCATATCAAATGATTCTGAGCCTCTTACCTCGCTAATAATTAATCGAGAGGGGCGCATTCTCAGTGATTCAACAACTGCGGATCGTAAGTTTCCTCGTCCTGATTCAATAGCGACAGCATGTGGATGTGGCCAATCTGTTTCAGATTCTTCTTCCACAACAACAAGACGTTCAGATGAATCTATCTTTTCGATCAGACTTCTTAAGAGAACTGTTTTTCCCGTCGATGTTCCACCAGAAACTATGATATTCTGTTTTTCTTTTAATGCTCGTTTTAAGAAATCAATTTCGTCACGCTTTCCAAAGCCAGAGGATTCAAGTTCATCAAGTGAGAGCACTTTTTGCTTAGCTTTACGAATAGCAATATGAGGAGATTCAGCAATGGGGGGAAGAGCGGCTTGAATTCGTAATATTCGATTAAGTCGCCAAGAGGCCCAGCCGGTGTCTTTTCCGGAATACTCTTTGATTCGATCAATGAGAAATTGATCAGAAGAGAAAGTCCACGGTGTATTTAAAATAACACCTCGCCAATCAACATAGATTTGTCTTGCGCCGTTAATCAGAATTTCATCGAATTCCTTTTCTTCAATAAGATAAGTCCAAAGTTTTTCGTCTGATCCGGGATGTGGTTTTAGCTCTGGCATCTCGGCATAGGCACTTTGTTTAATCTCGAAGATGATGCGATGACCTTGAGCCTGAATTTCGTCTTTATGGTTTAATCGGGCTTCTAGAAGAAGGTTCTCTTTATTTACAGAGATACCAACAGCTCTTTGCGGATTTACAATCCACCATTCATTATCTGTCGATTTGATTTCTAAAAAAAACGGTTTAGTAAAAGCTTTTAATTGAACGTCTGAACTTTCGTGGCTTCCTATGGTTACTGAGTCTGCTGTCGCTGACACGAGCCTTTTTCGATAAGCGGGGGGCTTATCGTCATTTAGTTTTTCAAAAATAGTGATTTGAATTTGCACAATTTATGCTCAATTTCGTTTAGTTTGTATCGCAAGTTCCATCGATAAGGTTTTCGGTACAAGTCGTTTTAGAGGAACTACATCCGGATCCTTGTCCGAGAGAGTAATCATCTTTTGAGGTGTTTGATTGGCTGCTGGCAGTTACAGTATTGGTTGCTGTGTTCGTTTCGCGTACTAAAGATCGGGGTACGGCGACTTCGTAACTATTACATGAGTTATCATCACCACAGGAGGCGGCAAAGAGACAAATGGCCAGAACAGACAGTTTTGCTTTCATGCACTCTTATAGAGCAAAAGGGATGCCTGCCAGAAACAGCCTATAAGCGGTTTTAATTCTGACCCTATGCAAAAAATGCGTAGCATGCCTAACATTCTTTCATGGGGTTCGGTACGATGAAGATGTCGGGACCAGAAGATAAGATGCAATCAAGTAGCGCTGATATTTTTCCTCATCGCAGGTGGAATCCCTATCGCCTTCCTGTCAGTATAGGATTAGCTCTTTTTCTTTTGTCTGTCGGAGTTCATTTAGGGGGGCTTTTGATTGCTTCGAGAGTTCCTCATTTAACCAAATCGGATATTGAACCTCAGCGGACAATCGATGTTCAGCTGGCTAATCCTGTTATTGATACCCTTCAAGAGACTGCTAAAGAGAAGCCCACCAAAGCAAAATTTGAAAGTTCACGAAATTTAGATGCTGATGAAGATACCAGTCCTGAAAGATCTCCTACATCTTGGTCTCAAAAAAGAGGCAAACCCGATGAACCGCGACCAGCTTCTAAACCTCGTGAGAGAAGCAAACCCTCGGATACTTTGTTTTCTTTAAAGCAAGAGGATCTCATTAAGCGGGGAGAAATTCGGCAGGAGTCTCTTTCGGGTAATAACGATCAACTGGATTCTTCTGGCTTTTTGGAGCGACTTAAAAAAGGAGCCCAACTTAAAGTTAGTGCACTTGAATCAGATTATGGTCAATACGTTACGAGAATGAAGCGAAAGCTTACTCAGCAATGGAGTCCACAGCGAACAATTACTGCTGCGATGTACGGACAAGATCAAGTAACCATGGGAGTGGGAGTTGTTCTTAATAAACTTGGAGAAGTTGTCGAACTTCGTACTGTCGAGAAATCAAATTTTTCTGACTTTGATAAAGAAGCCTTGCGAGCAATTCAAGAGGCGGCACCATTTCCTAACCCCCCCAAATCACTTTTTCAGGACGACGGTTTGGTTTATATGCCGTGGTATTTTACCATTTACACTCGAGGCACGGCGATTGGTCGAGTCGAATAATTTTTAAAGTAAGAATGAAAAAATCTGGGAAAATGGCATAAAGAAAAAGTATTGAGATTTTTTAACGAAACTCGTTTTTCTTAAAAGCTTGATCCATCCACTGGTTGACCAAGGGCATTTAGTTTAACGGCATATTGCATCCGTCGACGAATCAATTTGGCTAAATCGTGTGCCATTTGAGAGTTGCCCTCGCAGGCTAGTGCGCTTCTGGCGACTTCCATCTTAGGCGAGGCTGCTTTTGTGCTCTCAGCTCATCCACCTTTTCTCTTGTAACACGAGTGGGGGCGTTAAGAACTAAATCAGGCTGAGTCACGCATTCATTAGCGATTTCAATCATGACATCGCAGAACTGATCTAAAGTCTCTTTGGTTTCGCTTTCGGTAGGTTCAATCATCATCGCTCCATGAACGATGAGCGGAAAATAAACAGTCATCGGATGATAGCCATAATCGATAAGACGTTTAGCAATATTGAGGGTTTTGACTCCAAATTTCTCTTGAAGTTCATCAGATAAAACTACTTCGTGCATACAGATGCTATCGTATGGAATTTGAAAATGTCCGCGAAGACGGTGGCGAATGTAGTTTGCGTTTAGAACAGCTGCCGTCGACATTTTCTTAAGATAAGTCTCTTGTTCCATACTTTTGGCGCCGAGTGAAAGTAAATAAGCGAGAGCTCGAATGTGGATAGAGAAGTTTCCAAAATATCCACCCACTCTTCCGATCGATTGAGGCATATCAAAATTTAAATAGAATTCGGGTTTATCTCTTGAGGTGCCGGTCTTTTGTTCAACAATAGGAGCCGGAAGAAATTGCTTTAGATCAGCTCGCACGCCAACAGGCCCAGCCCCCGGGCCCCCACCACCGTGAGGGGTAGAAAAAGTTTTATGCAAATTAATATGCATAATATCGACGCCTAGATCGGCAGGCTTTGCAATACCCACGATTGCATTAAAATTGGCGCCGTCCATATAAAAGAGACCATCAACCGAGTGAATTAGCTTTGCGATTTCAACGATATTTCTCTCAAATAATCCGCAGGTATTGGGATTAGTCATCATGATGCCAGCAATTTCTGGGGATAAAACTTTCTTAACTTCTTCAAGTTCCACATAACCATTGGGTCCCGTAGGAACTGAAACAATTTCGTAACCTACCATTGCGCAGGTGGCTGGATTGGTTCCGTGTGCAGAATCAGGACAAATAATTTTTGTTTTCTTTGGAGCGCCTGCCTTATGTTTCATCTCATGATAAGCTCGGATAACTTTAATGCCGACAAATTCACCATGTGCTCCCGCATTTGGCTGCAAGGTAAAAGCAGGTAGTCCTGTTAACTCACTTAAGAGTGATTGGACTTGAAATTGAATTGAAAGCGCTGGCTGTAGAAACTGTTCAGACCAAAAGGGATGCATGGCACCTAAAGCGGGAATGCGAGCAACTTCTTCGTTAATCTTCGGGTTATATTTCATCGTACAAGAGCCCAAAGGATAAAACCCCGTATCTATGCAGTAGTTTTTTTGCGATAGACGAACAAAGTGTCTTACGACTTCGTTTTCAGAAACTTCTGGAAAGCCTTCGATTTCATTTCTAAGCAAATCCTTCGGAAGAACATCTGAAGGTTTTACTTCAGGAATGGGAGAAGTCGGAAGAGAATACCCAATTCGTCCTGTTTTGCCTTTTTCAAAAATCACCGGCTCTTCAGGCGATATAAATGTCGCTGTAGTTTCGTGAAGAAGTCTTTCTTTAGACATAAGACCTCATAAACTGAACCAATCGGTTCATTTGATTTGAGTCATGAAGTTCATTTAAATGAACGAGTAGCTTGTTTTTCCACTCAGATCTAAAAACTCCGAGGTCAACTCCCGGCACCCAACCTTCGCCCGCGGCAGCATTAATTAAATCTTTGGCAGGCTTGTTTGCTTCAACAACAAATTCATTAAAGGTTGGAGACGAAGAGATTCTATGCCCCTGAGATTTAAGTTCCTTTT
This sequence comes from uncultured Bacteriovoracaceae bacterium, assembly GCA_964601045.1. Lineage (GTDB taxonomy): Bacteria > Bdellovibrionota > UBA2394 > UBA2394 > UBA2394 > JAQBPA01. The sequence continues at coordinate 12,751 of CAZRLF010000031.1, read as the reverse complement.
TGACATATTCTGTGCGGCTTAAGTTTTGAACGGCAATATCTCTGACGCCTTGTTTTCCAAGGGTGGTGAGATGAATAAGACCAGCCAACATATTTAGGTTTTGGTTTGTGCAAATATTAGACGTCGCTTTCTCACGACGAATAAATTGCTCACGAGTTGCAAAGGTAAGCACGTATGAACGTCTTCCTTTCTGATCGACAGTTTCGCCGACCAATCGGCCAGGAAGTTGTCTTATATATTCATCGCGTGTCGAAAAAAGCCCAAAAGAGGAACCGCCCAAATAAGGGCCGTTACCGAAGCTTTGACCTTCAGCGGTTACAATATGTGCTCCAAAAGCACCTGGGCCTCTTAAAATACCCCATGAAAAAGGCTCCATTGTCGAGGTGACCCAAATGGCATCAGAATTTTTTACCTTCTTTGAAATAGCTGAATAATCTTCGATGACTCCAAAAACGTTGGGGCTTTGGGTCACAATAATGTCAGCACTATTCTTTAAGGCAGCCTCAAGAGCAGAGAGGGAAATTTTATCTCCATCGGATGCAAGTGTTTCAATTCGATCTTCAAACATCGTACAATAAGATCGAACCACTTCGCGATAAAACGGATGAATGTTATCTGCAATAAAGATTTTGCCGGTGGCCTTTTTCTTAAGACGAAGCGCCATCAATACGCCTTCTGCTAGCGCCGTAGCTCCGTCGTAGACACTTGCATTTGAAAGCTCTGTTTCAGTGAGCTGACAAACTAAGGTTTGAAACTCAAAAATAGCCTGAAGTAAACCCTGCGAAATTTCAGCCTGATAAGGGGTATAGGCGGTCGCGAATTCAGAGCGGCCCTGAATTTGCGGAACAATTGAGGGAATATAATGTTCGTAAACCCCGCAGCCGGCGAAACTTACACTGGGTCGCGGAGAAAGTTTTGAGATGTCTTCAAATGTTTTTCTAATTTCGATTTCAGATTGAGCAAGGGGGTAATTAAGGGGGCGAGTGATCCGAACGCTTTCTGGAATATACGAAAAAAGTTCGTTTGTATTTTTAAGGCCAATAGCGGAGAGAAGCTCTCTTTGATCCTCATCACTTTGAGGGATATATTTCATGGAAGAAACCGCCTTTGGGTTCGACACTTTTGTGTTAACCCATTCAGAGGTGGACTCTCGAGAGGCCTCACTCGTGATCACTTTTTGTTAGCTTGCTTCGAAATCAATTTTAAATATTCGGCGGCAGGTAAAAGAAGCTCTGTTTCTTTCTCGTTTTCGAGCTCGACTTTGAGCATCCAACCTTCGCCGTAGGGATCTTCATTTACTAATTCAGCAGAATTAGGAAGACCTGAATTTACTTCAACAACTTCACCACTGAGCGGAGCAAAAAGCTCTGCGACAGTTTTAAGCGAATCAACGGTTCCAAACACTTTGCCAGCATCAAAATATTGGCCTTCTTCAGGAAGTTCGACATATGTAATATCGCCAAGTGAATGTTGAGCGTAATCGGTAATTCCAATTACAGCAGTTCCGTCTTCTATTCGAGCCCACTCATGATTTTTGGTATAGAGTAAATGCTCAGGTACTTTCATTCCGGGTTCTTTATTTTGGGTTGCCATAAGCCCTCTCAAAATTTTCGATTGTTCGCAAAACTCCCACTAAATCCCACGCTTCTTCACACGAGGTGTAGAAACAAAGGGCAATTCAGTACGCACAGCCTCTCTCTGTTTGCCGCCACTTTCAAGCATAAAAATCGCATCCTTTGCGAGAGGCTGATTCAAAGCTTTAATATCAATAAGCGCGAGGCCAATTCCCACTTTTTTGAGTGGAGATATGGAGCCGCTAGTTACCCAACCAAGCCTTTTTCCTTCTAGAAAGAGGGCTTCTTCAGCACGTATGGGCTTGGGAGTCTTTGTCTCAATGGCCACCGCAAGATGGCGGGGGGGTACTCGTGAAGCAGTTGCGCCAAAATGGGGTGTATGTTGATCAGCTGCAAAGGCAGAAAAGGTTTCGTTTGGATGTAAGTTTTCGCTCAATTCGTGTCCATAAAGAGAAAAGCCCACTTCTAGTCGTAATGTATCCCGAGCGCCAAGGCCGATCGGAACAACGTCATTCTTTTCAAAGGTATTCCAGAGCTCTAGGGCATCATGGGGTGGCAAAAAAACTTCAAATCCATCTTCGCCGGTATAACCCGTCCTAGCCACAATCCATTTTTGGGGAGTTTCTAAAAATGAGTAATATTTTAGAGGGGCTGTTTCAGGAATTAATTTTTTAATTAAATCTGCAGCTTTTGGTCCCTGAATTGCGATCAAAGCGGTCTCACTGCTGACATTTTTTAATTCGACCTTGAATTGTGAGGCCAATCTACTCAGATGCCTAAAATCTTTCTCTATATTTGAAGCATTTACGACCACCCAATATTGAGTGGGGGAATACTTATAAATGATAATATCGTCCACAATAGTGCCTTGTTCTGTCAAAAGCATGCAGTACTGGGCGCGGCCGTCAGCAAGGTTTTCGGTTGGACGAGTGGTGGCATAAGATAAGAACGGCGAGGCATCTGGGCCTGTAACCCAGAATTCTCCCATATGGGAGACATCGAACATTCCCATATGCTGTCGGACGGCCAAATGCTCTTTAAGCATTCCGCCAGTCTTGGCATCGTATGAAATAGGCATATCGTAGCCAGCAAATTCGGCCATTCTAGCCTTAAGTTCTAGGTGTTTAAGATGGAGACAGGTTTTCTTCAATTCCATGATTTACACTCCTTGGCCGACTTGGATATAGACCAGAGGTCTTTTACAGATTTAGAGTCTTAAGACATATCGTAGTTTTGACTACGATTTTTTGAAGAAAGTTGAGGATATTCATGGCAGTTCCTATCTCGCAAATGTGGACCGTAGCTTCATATGTATTGAAGCAAAAAATTAAGGGCGAAAAACATTACCCTCTAGTCCTTATGTTAGAGCCGCTTTTTCGATGCAATCTCTCGTGTGCTGGCTGTGGAAAAATCCAGTATCCCGACCATATTTTAAAAAGAGTCTTAAGCCCTGAAGAATGCTTTAAGGCTGTCGATGAGTGCGGAGCTCCAATGGTTAGCATTCCAGGTGGAGAGCCACTTCTTCACCCTCAAATCAAGGAGATCGTGGAAGGTCTCGTTGCCCGCAAAAAATATATCTATCTATGTACGAACGCTATTTTATTAAAATCTAAGCTCCACCTGTTTAAGCCTACAAAGTATCTCACCTTTTCTATTCATATGGATGGATTGAAACACGAGCACGATGAAGCTGTTTGCCGTGACGGTGTTTTTGATAAAGCAACAGACGGAATTAAGGAGGCTTTATCAAGAGGATTTAGAGTTACAACGAATACGACATTGTTCGATGGCGCAAATCCGACTCGAGTTCGAGAATTTTTTGATGAAATGATGAAGCTGGGTGTTGAGGCGATGATGATGTCGCCAGGGTATTCTTATTCTAAAGCTCCTGATCAAAAGAGTTTCTTAAAGCGCGAAAGAACAAATGAGCTTTTCAAAAACATTTTTTATCGTCCAAAAAAGTCATGGAGATTTAATCATTCTCCCTTGTTCCTGGAATATCTGGCAGGCTCACGACATTTTGAATGTACGCCCTGGGGAAATCCCACTTTCAATATTTTTGGATGGCAAAAGCCTTGTTATCTTCTTCAAGAGGGCTATGTTCCAACCTTTAAAAAATTGATCGATGAGACCGAGTGGGAAAAGTATGGCCAGAAGAGTGGAAACCCCGCTTGCCGAGATTGTATGGTTCATTGTGGTCATGAACCAACGGCAGTTGATTATACCTTTGGTTCTTGGAAGGGTTTTTACGAAACAGTTAGAGCGACGATTTTTGGAATTAAAATTGCTGCCCCTCAATCTCGCGTAGAAGAACAAAACGATGAGCCGCTCAGAAAGGTTGCCAATGGATAATCCTAATTTAAATATTCAGTCGGGACTTTCAGTTCGAAATAGTGATCCAAGATTTTCCGAAGCTCTTGTTGGCTCTGTCGATTATCGAGGAGATGTAACTTTAATTTTGGCCGATGGAAATTCGGTTGAGGGATATATTTTTAGTATAGACTCTCAGACTTTAGATTTATTTCCTAAAAACAGCCCGCGCGCTGTTTCGATTCCGATCAAAGAAGTAGATACACTCGTGTTTTCAGGTGAGAATACAGCCAGTGGAAAAAGCTGGGAAGATTGGGTTACGAAGAAAGAGACAGAAAAAAGCGCAATTAAAGCTCAGCCAATTGAGATGGCTTGATGGCTGGGGTGCTCTCTCACAAAGTTGCTGTCATTACGGGTGCAGGCGGAGGCATTGGAGCGGCCACCGCAAATACTTTTGTGCGTGAGGGAGCAAAAGTTGTTTTAGCTAGTCGGACAGAAAAAGAAATTTCGCAGATTGCTAATAAACTCGGTCGCGATAAAGCCTTGGCTGTTGTTTGTGATGTTTCAAACGAAGATTCGGTGAAGAATTTGTTTAAAAAAGCAAGCGATGCCTTTGGGGCGATTGATATTCTTATCAATAATGCGGGTGTGTTTAAGGCCGCACCGGTTGAGAGCACATTGCTTAAGGATTGGAATGATGTCTTTGCGGTTAATTCGACTGGCACTTTTTTGTGTGCGCGTGAAGCCATCAAGTATATGAAGGCAGGCGGGTCAATAGTGAATATCAGCTCTGTTGCTGGCGTTCGCAATATCGAAAAGTTTTCGGGTTTTGGTGCTTACGCTGCAGCAAAGGCTGCGGTCATTGGATTGACTGAAGTCCTTGCGGTTGAGATGCGTTCAAGAAAAATTCGTGTAAACTGTGTAGCTCCTGGCGCAGTGATGACAAAAATGCTCAAAGAAGCTCTCCCCCAAGCCCAAACCGATGCGATGCCAGAAGATATCGCTGGAGTCATACTCGGTCTTTGCGATGAGAGCCGTTCGAGGCAAGTGACTGGTGCGGTTATCGAAGTCTTTACTCAGCTTCAGTCTTAAAGTGCTCAGCTTTTAAAAGGCATAGGGCCAAGATAGTCTTTTTTTCCAATATCGACGCCATTATGTCGCAGAATTGAATACGCTGTCGTTATATGAAAATAAAAATTGGGAATCGCGTGCAGAAGAGCAAACTCAGTGCCGAGGAGATATTTACCTTCCCATCTTGGTTGAGAGACGTGGCGATTTGCCGATTCTTTAAAATCCTGAGCGGTTTGCTTTTCGAGATAGGCGATCGTACTAGTAATGCGATCTTTAAATTCTTGAAGGGTTTTTTCTGTATCGTTGTTTACTGGCGCATCTTTGCCGGTCAGACGAGAGGTGCATAGTTTAGCGGTATCACAAAAAATTTGAATTTGTCTTCCCAGCGGGAATTGATCAGGGGCAAGGCGGCTTTGAAGCAAAACCTCGGGCTCGATCTTTTTAGCAGCGGCATATTGTTCGGCTTTCAATAAAATGGCAGAAAAATTTTGAAGAAATTTAATGAACTGTGGAACTGTGATTTCGTAAAGCATGCGGCCTCCTTATATCTGAATTATGAATTGCTTATAAGCTTAGTCCATATTCTTTGGCAAACCTAAGGATTCGTATTAGATTCTCTCTGTGGCAGTAATATACTTAAGTCGCAAAGAGGGTTTCTCTGCTTCGCATCGCCTGCATAGCCCAAAGTTATCTGCGACTGAAAACCAAAAATTATTTGGAAAGTGTAACAGTGAAAACGGCCACGGGCATAATTATGTAATCGAAGTTTTGGTTCGCTCAACTGTCGATGAAAATGGTTTAGTGATGAATCTTAACGATCTTAAAGAAATCGTCGCTGCTGAAGTTCTTTCAAAACTTGATCACAGGCATCTCAATTTGGATGTTAAGGAATTTAAGTCGCTCAATCCCACCGCTGAAAACATAGCGATTGTTTGTTGGAATTGGCTCAAGCCAAGAATTTCTTCTCTCTACGAGGTCAGAATTTATGAGACTGAGAAAAATATGGCCTTTTATCGAGGTGAATGATGTCTCAGAATAAAATTAGTGTTGGAATTTTAGGGGGAGGACAACTTTCTCGAATGCTCGCCGAAGCTGCAAAAAAGCTTGGCCTCCGTACTGTCGCTTTTTGTTTTTCAAACGAAGATCCTGCGGCTGAAGTTTGCGATAAAATTGTGGTGGGAAGTCTCGATGATGAAGAGGTGTTGAGATGTTTTTTTGGCCAAGTCGAACTTGTTACCTACGAAAATGATTTTCTTCCGTATGAAGTTCTCAATAAGTTTGAGCAGGTGAGTTTTATTCCGCCTCTCGAAGCGCTCGAAACCGTTAGAGATAAAATTTCTCAGAAGAAGATTCTTGAATCTCTGCAGATTCATTCGCCGCGTTTTAAGGTTTATAATGTCACGCAGAGTCTCGAGACTTGGATTAAAGAAATGATTTTTTCTTTCGAGGGCAATTGTGTCTTTAAGTGGGCAAGAGGCGGATACGACGGAAAAGGTGTTTTCATTTATCAAGGCGATGAGGGTGCAGTTTTAAAATTTTGTGAGGAAGCTCTAGCTAAAAGCATTCAAATTTTTGTTGAAGAAAAAATTAAATTTAAGAGAGAGCTGTCTCAGGTTTCGGTCCAGTCTTTAACCGAAAAATTTGTTTTTTATCCTTTGGTGGTTTCGGAGCAAAGATCAGGAATTTGTAAGCGAATAACGGGACCCGCGACTAGTTTGGGTGTTTCTTCTGAGCTTGAACTTAAAGCACAAAAAGTAGCAGAGGCGATTGGAAGAAAACTTAATCTCTTTGGTTGTTTTGCGGTGGAATTTTTTGAAACAGAAAATGGAGATTTGCTCGTTAATGAGCTTGCACCGCGAGTGCATAACTCTGGGCATATTTCAATGGATGCCGCAGAATGTTCGCAGTTTGAAAATCACTGGAGAGCTTTGATTAATAAACCTTTGGGCTCTACCAAATCTGCTCCAGCCTTTGCTATGCTCAATCTTTTGGGGCCAGATAAGGGCTCTGTTAAACCGCAGATGCAAATGCCCCCGCAGTATTTTTTTCATTGGTATGGAAAAAAGGAATCAAGGCCGGGACGAAAGATGGGGCATATTAACTGGGTGGGCGAAAATATTTTAGATCTCAAAGGGGCTTGCAATGAATTGGCAAATCTCGAAAAATCTTGGTGGGTAGGATAAATTTTTATCATGTCAAAAATGAAAAAGCCGCTTGTTGCTGTAACAATGGGAAGCGATTCTGATCTTTCAATCATGAACGGGGCTATCGATGTTCTTAAAGAATTTAAAGTTCCTTACCAGGTCGAGATACTATCGGCACATAGGACACCAGATGAGATGTCTACCTTTGCAAAAACGGCTGCAAGAAAAGGAGTTAGGGTAATTATTGCGGGCGCTGGCGGAGCCGCCCATTTGCCGGGAATGATCGCTTCTTTTTCAGAATTGCCCGTCATTGGGGTTCCTGTTCCTCACGGATCTTTACAGGGGCAAGATGCTTTGCTTTCAATTGTTCAAATGCCCAAAGGAGTTCCGGTGGCGACAGTTGCAATCGGAAATTCCTACAATGCTGGTTTACTAGCCATTCAGATTTTAGCTTTTGGTGGCGAAAAAGCGGATGCAAAGCTTCAGGTATTAATTCGAAAATACAAAGATAAGTTGCGCAAAAATGTTCGCGAAAAGAATAAAAAATTAAATTCTAAACGCTCGCTTGACTAGAGTTTAGAATGCTTTAAGTCACCTTTGAGAGGTAGGATTCATCTACTGTTTCAACTGGAAGCTGCTGACTTGCGTGTCTTTCCTCTGAGGCCAAAGGAGTTGAGAGATATCTTTCGACGGAACTAGGAATAATGACGACGATCATTTTTCCTTTGTTACCTTCTTTTTCAGCAATTCTTAAAGCCGCTGTAACGGCTGCTCCAGAGCTAATTCCAACGGGAATTCCTTCTTCTTTAATAAGTCGTCTAGCCATGGCGAGTGCATCTTCACTGGTCACTCGTTCAATTCCATTCATAAGTCGTTTATCAAAATTTTTAGGAATAAATCCGGCGCCAATACCTTGAATTTTATGAAGCCCAGGCTTCTCTCCAGAAATCACTGGAGACTCGTTCGGCTCGACAGCAATCATTTGAATGGATGACTTTTTTTCTTTAAGCACTTGAGCGGTTCCGGTGAATGTTCCTCCGGTTCCAATTCCCGCAACAACAATATCGACTTTTCCATCGGTATCATTCCAAATTTCAAGAGCGGTAGTTTCGCGATGAATTTCGGGGTTGGCGGGATTTTCAAACTGTTTCGGCATAAAATAGCCGGGCTTCTTTTCAAAAATCTCGAGAGCTTTTGCCATTGCGCCTCGCATTCCGAGGGGGCCGGGAGTTAAAATAAGATTAGCTCCCAAAACCAAAAGTAATGTGCGTCTCTCATATGACATGGTTTCGGGCATTACGAGCGTAAGTGGATAACCTTTTGAGGCGCAGACAAATGCAAGTCCAATGCCAGTATTTCCACTAGTAGGTTCAAGAATATGCATTCCAGGCTTAAGAGTGCCGGCCGCTTCGGCTGACTCAATCATATTAAGACCGATACGATCTTTAACTGAACTTAGCGGATTAAAAAATTCGAGTTTTAAAACAATATCTGCATGGAAGTTCTTTCCAATTCGTTTCATGCGAATAAGAGGAGTGCTTCCGATTGTTTGCGTAATATCATCAAAAATTTTCATATTGTTTTTCTTTCTCTAGTCCCGAATAAAATCGTGACAAAGCTCTTCACCTTCTATGACGACCGAATTTGATCGTAAACGACGGAGCCTTTTGCTGAGGGGTTATGCTTTCGATACGCGCGAAGAAGTTTAAACATAAAAAATGTTTATTTTATAAGATCTAAATTTATTCGTACAGAAGATCAAACTGGGAGCGTAGCGCATATTCATATGCAGTACTTTAACACTATATTCAAAAGGGTTACATTCTATAAGAATGCATTTGCCGCCACTAATACATGATTTAGCTCTCATTCTTGCGATTTCTGGAGCTGCTTCAATTATTTTTAAATGGCTTAAGCAGCCCATTGTTTTGGGATATCTCATTGCCGGAGTTTTTGTTGGTCCACATATTTCAATTTTTCCGACCGTTCTTGATGTTGAAAATGTAAAAGTTTGGGCAGAGATAGGCGTTATTTTTTTGCTCTTTCATCTGGGGCTCGAGTTTAATTTTAGAAAGCTTTTAGAAATTGGTCGACCAGCGGCTATTTCTGCAACCTGTGAAGTTGCGATTATGACAGCTGTAGGATTTGCAGCGGGAAGATTGTTGGGGTGGAGCTCGATGGATTCCATTTTTTTGGGAGGAGTTCTGGCGATTTCTTCGACCACAATTATCGTAAAAGCTTTTGAAGAGCTTGGAGTTAAAACTCAGTCATTCGCGAGTCTCGTTTTTGGTATTCTGATTGTGGAAGATCTTTTTGCCGTTATTCTTTTGGGCCTACTTTCAACAATTGCAGTAACGCAAAGCTTGGAGGGGATGACTTTAGTAAAACAGACAACCGTACTCTTTGCTTATTTACTCATTTTTATTCCGATCGGTTTGTGGATTACTCCCCGATTTTTTAGACTTATTCATTCGCATTTAAGCGATGAGAGTCGAGTAATCATTTCTTTAGGATTGTGCTTGAGTTTGGCTTTGGGTTCGACTTACGCAGGGTTTTCTCCGGCTTTGGGAGCCTTTCTTATGGGAGCATTTTTGGGGGAGACAAATGAGGGTGAAAGAGTCGAACGATTTTTAAAACCCATTCGAGATTTATTCGGAGCGGTGTTTTTTACGTCAGTGGGAATGCTGGTGAATCCGCAGCATATTTTATCAAATATTCCTCTTATCGTTTTAATTTCTTTGATTACGATTGTGGGAAAAGTTCTTACGACTGCGGGCGGGGCTCTTTTGGCTGGACAAGATAAGAAGACTTCATTTCAGGCGGGACTTTGTTTAGGTCAGATCGGAGAGTTTTCATTTATTATTGCAACCCTAGGATTAACCCTGAATGTGGTGCGAGAAGATTTGTACCCTCTCGCCGTCTCTGTTGCTTTGCTGACAACTTTTACTACCCCATATTTGATTCGCTTTGCGGTAAGTTCTCGTTTCTCAGCGGCGGGAAAGTCGCGCAGAACAAGAAATGCAGAGCCCAGAATATTCGACGGGCATTTGGTAGAATTTGAAATTCATCCCCATTTTCGACATTCTGGATTTTCGCTTCAAGAACTTAAGTTGAGAGAGAGATTTGGAGTTTCACTTGTAGCATTAATGCGCGGAGACCGAAAAATTTTGGCGCCCAGTCGAAGCGATTTGTTGATGCCGTTCGATAGGATTATTGTTCTCGGTACAGACGCTCAACTTGCGGCCCTCGAAAAATTTCTAAAATCAGATCGACACGGCATTGGCGAGCTTGAAGAATTTAGATTTATTCTTGAAAAAATTCCAATTAAAGAAGGTTATCATTTTGCAGGAAAAAACTTACGAGAGAGTGGAATTCGAGAAAAAGTTCAGGGGATTATTTTGGGGATTGAGCGGAAAGGCGAAAAAATCCTTAATCCAGAAGCAACAATGACATTAAAAGTTGAGGATGTTTTGTGGATTTATGGACGTAAAGATCATCTGCGTTCATGGATCAAAGAGCTGGAATCGTAATATTAGCCGGGAATCGTACTTTCTTTAATTTTCAAGAATTTGAGTGCCTGATGTGGCATAGCACTTACAATTTTCATCATCTGGCTTGATTTCAAATGCGACTTATATAAAAACGCATGCGTGCGGTTTTGGTTAGGCTGTTTAGTCTTTATTTTTAGTTTTATTATTGGCCCAGCAGATATCTTTGCTTTAGTGCCATCGAGTATTCAGTTGGATTTTGTCAGGCGCCAGCAACGATTATTAAATGTTCAGGAGTATGATAGCAATTTTGGATGTCTTCCAAAATTGTATCGGCCGAGATCAGGAGAGACGTTTGAAATTCTGAATTTCTGGGTGCCTTTAGAGGCCGTTCATGTCTTTGATAGCCAGAGTCTTCCTGCTGAGCTTCGAGATTTTTTCATCAAAAAGAAAGGTAGAAAAGAATTCATTCGATTTCTTGTGCACCCCTGGTCTCTTGATTTCTATAGAGATTTTTTACGAACTGCCGAGCCGACGACAGAAATTCTATTTGGAACCCCGACTGCTTCGTCTCGTACAATTTTAATTTGGTCAGAAACTCTAAATTTTCCCCCATTTTTTGGAAAACTAAGTTTGGCGGCAGAAGTCTCGGGGACTTTTCGTTGTTTGACAGGAGAAGAGATTGCTCGGTCCCTAGGCACCATGCACGTATTAGAGAGACTTAAGAAAAAACTTCCTAAGAGGTTTCATTATTTTCCGGAGGTCTTAGGTGTGATGCCTAAAAATATGGAACGAGGGGGTTTTATTCTGAGAATTTTTCCTCAGGACCTATCAGACAAACAATTACAAAGCTTTTTTCTGACCTCCAATCTTTTTGTCTCAAATCCAGAATTGAATGGAAGGACATATTCCGAAATGGGATCTGTTTTTTCTCATTCGAAGCAATCGCTTGAGGCTGAAGTTCTTCGGGTATCGAGTGAGTATTTATCTCCATTTATTACTCAGTGGGTGGATCTTTTGCTTTTGGGCTTTGCGACTAATCCTCACGGCCAAAATTTATATATGCGCCTGAATCCGAAGAAAAATTATCGGCCTGCTAAAGAATATCTTTATCAAGATTTTGGAGATTTTAATTTGGATCTTAAGTTTATTGAAAAGGCATTTAAAGTGGATACGAATTCTTTGCCACAAATCTACGGCCTTGAAAAAGATTACCGTCAGTCAGAAATAGCAAATGAAATTCAAACAAGTATCACAGAATATTTTAAAGCCGGCACATTGGTTCAGTTGGCGGAGCAACTTAATAGGCAAGCCGATAGGTTTTTTGCCGAAAGCTTTTTCTATAGATTTATGTCGTCTGAAATTCTGCGCGAATTGAAAGGGCGGCTGAATTATAATTTTAAAGAAGTCGATCTTAAGAGAAATTTCAATTGGCTGAGTGATTTGGCGGCTATTGCCAAAGACTTGCGCTTGCGGCAGGGGCACTCAAATCGGTGCGTGCGACGCATGATCGGTATAGCAAAGCGAGTCCAGTACTATCGTTTGGGTGAGTAATTTATGAATTTTTCTTTAAAATCTGTACCCACCTAGAAGAATTCCGAACTTGCTTTAAATTAGTTCAATTCTGGGGTCGGCTTGAAAGCTTAGGGAGCTGATCGATGCAGCCTGACGGTTCTGTTAATTTTCTAATAATCTCGGTCGTTATAGTAGACATGATAATCTGTGGCTCACCACCTTGAAAGTTTTCTAAGTAATATGCAAATTTCACCATAGCCAATTTTCCTTCTTCCGTTTTTAGTGGTGAAATTATTGGATCATATCGTGATCTAAAGTGGCTAATTGTTTGAGAACTCATCTGTAATTGTGCAAACTCTTTTGCAAATCCAAAGATCTGGCTAGATCCAAGTTGTTCGATCATTTCAATTTCTAGGTTTGGATTGGAGTAGGCCGGAGAAATTAAAAAGGCGAAGATCACTACTTGAGAGACAATAGAAGGAAGCCATCGATCTCTTTTTAATTTAGTTTTCATGCAAATCGCAGCCTTTAATTTACCTGTTTATATCAAAAGACGTGCAATCGTCATGCCAACTTTAGTCCGCAATTTTTGCATTGTAAAACTGCAGGACATAGCTGACAGATAGCGGTCTTCTTTCTAAAAAGACGA
>CAZRLF010000030.1:0-27819 GCA_964601045.1 uncultured Bacteriovoracaceae bacterium | reverse complement strand
ACGAGCTGTCCGGAATGTGGCGTAAAAACTGTGTTGCTTTCGGGGGAGCACTACATTCAGAGTTGCGGATTGAGGTCAGACGGCTCGAATTACCGAGTTCTAAGCAAATTCGGAGAGAGAGGGATTTGAACCCTCGATACCGTTACCGGTATACTAGTTTTCGAGACTAGCGCCTTCAGCCACTCGGCCACCTCTCCACGCTTTACCAAGGCTTTAGCAAGGAACGTCCCGGCTAACTACTTGGCTTTGATAAACAGAACTTAGTAGAGCGATTAGAATCGTTAAAGGAATTTTTTTAGCGAGATACTTCGAAGCCAGCTTTGTTCCAGGCAAGCATTCCGCCGCTCATATTATAGACAGATTTAAAGCCGCGATCCTGGGCTAGCTTTGTAGCTACTCCCGATCGACCTCCACTTCGGCAGACGAAGACATAGGTTTGATCGGCTGAAAGAGTAGAAAGATAAGATTCTAAATCGCTTTCGAGAGTGGCTAGTTGAGCACCTTTAATATGCCCGAGCTCGCCGGTAAATTCATCGGGACGGCGAACATCGATAAGTTTTAATTCAGATAAACGAGTATTTACGTCTTGGACGGTGAGTTCAGGAATAAAGTTCATTTGAACTTCATAGCCAAGGCTCAAGGGCTGGGTCTATCTTCTTTTGCCTCTTTTGACCTGCAAAATTAACAAGCAAGACACTGATTAAAAGACAAGCTGCTCCTAAACCCATCAATATATTGACGGGTTCATGAAAAACAAAAAAGCCAAACATGGCAGCGGCAAGCACATGAAAAGCCTCAAAAAAGCCGAGTTTATGCGCTTCGATAAAATTAAGTAGCCAATACCACATTATATAAAGAAGACAGCATGAAATAGCGGAAGCAAAAAAAAGACTCCCCCACTGACTTAAATTTAATAAACCCAAATTCATCGGTTCATTTCGCTGGGTCACAATAAACCATGTTGCCAAAGCTCCCGAGCTCTGAAGAATGGTGAGATATTGAAGTGACGAAATTTTCTCTCGCATCTTTTTGGCAAAAATAAATCCGAGACCATCACAAAAGTATGCAAGGGCAATAACCGAAATACTGAGCCAGGCAATTTGGAATGAAGAAATTTGAGATTTTCCAAGAGTGAGAAAAACAATTCCTCCGATATACAGTGGAATTGAAACAAAAAATCCTTTCGATAACTTTTCATCTAAAATGACTTTAGCAAGAAGTCCGACGATAAGCGGGCTTGTAGAACTTGCTAAAGCAAAATTCACAACTCCGCCAAGTTTAAGTCCATAGAGCATCAGAAAAGAATTAAGACTAAAACTAAAAACTCCCAAAATTGAGAGCTGAGATAAGAACCGATGTGAGATGGGCTTGCATTGATCTCTTTTGAAAAAGAGAATGGTCCAAAGAATCAAAGCTGCAATGCTAAATCGAACCGCGATAAAAACATCAATCGATAGAACGTCAAGAACGAGTCGTGAAGCCGTGGGAGTAAATCCCCAAAGAGCCTGAATAAATGCCGCTAAGAACAGGTACTTCAAGATGACTAGTTTCTACTGTCTTATGATTTAGATCAAAGCCTATAAATCACTCGCTGACCAAGACCAGCGTTACGAAATTATTAATCCGGCAGATCTTGAAGCAAGTTTTTAATCTGAGCCGATCGTGTGTTTGGATGATTCTCAGAGTGATTAATTTTATGCTTATTCAAGTAGATATTAAGCATTGTAACTCGCTTGTACAGTAGCGAACGAGTATGGCGATTCATAATGACAGGCGCCACATCCATAGTGTCAGCCAAGACTTGCAGAATATGTTCTGAAAGAGCCCAAGGATCATACCCAGCATTGGCGAGAAAAAGGGGTGTCTTTAAACTCGCTTCCTCATAATGGCCCCTCTTCAGTCTTTCAACCTGAGCCCTTAAGATTTCATAAAAAAAATTGGGAGCTGAAAGAGCATCTGCAGTGCTTCTCTTCAAAAAAAATCTATTCCACGGTCGATTTAGCGTTCTTATTAATCTTAGATCATGTTTAAGTGAATGATGTAAGATTTGTTGAGCCAAAATTGCGGCAAGCTGATCATCACTTTCTACACGCATCAATGCGGCCGTATTGATTAAAAGTACTCCAGCCTTCATCGAAGCATTAGGGATACTTTCACTTCCACTTTTTTCAACAACAATCTCAAACGGCAGCTCCGCAATAGTATTTTTAAGATTTGATTTCTGAATGATCTCTTGAGCAAGTTTTTTAAGAATGGGTGCTACAGATTGATGAGATCGACTCGCCCTTAAAAGTTCTTTTTCTAAAACTTCTTTATGTCTATCAATAAACTGGGCACGTACTGATTTAGAAAAGCCCGCAATCGATCTCGAAAGAGGAAGAGATCCGGATAAACTTGCTACAGTATTTTCGCACTCCGTAGACACTGCAAAAGCACCATCAAGTCCTAAACAAAAAATAAATACGCCAATGCAATATGCAATTCTTTTAATCAATTGTTTCATGAGCCCGAACAAGATCTTATTTTTGTCGAACAAATGCAAGGCCCATGCCCCGCAAGATGAGCGATCTGATAGAATTCAGTCTCCATTTCGTAAACAGGTAATAAAAGTTTTTAAGCTTTAAGATAAACCCTCGTAATCTCTAAATATTTCTCGAACACCTTCACTACTTTTTGTTCCTGGATCTCCCTGATAAGTCAGACAGGTTATCGTTTTTATAGAGGAACGATGCCCAAACTTAATTGAAACCCCCAAGATTGATCTTCAACCGCATACGCAACGTCAAATCCAAAAACTGGAACAACGATCTTTTTGAGATGTACTCTTAAACCAGTACCCAAACCGTTATGCCAATGATCACGCGAAAGGTCTTCTTCGTTGCGAAACCAAAGTAAATGAGAATCCCAAAAGATGTCGTTTCGAATGATGAACCACGAATGAGTGTATAGAGGAATTAAGAGCTCTTCTTTAAAGGTCGCCTTCGTATCTCCGCGAAACTCTCGTTCTAAAAATCCGCGCAAGTTTTCGCCCCCAGAAGTGAACTCACGATAAAATGGAAGATTCTCACCAATTTGAAACGATGATTTTGTTGTCGAATGCACTCGAGAATTGAAAACAAAAGAAAACGCTGAGACTTCAAAAATATTTCTAAGATAATTAAATGATCCGAATTTCTTATTTGCGACCTGCAATTGATCGTAACTTTTCATTCCTGAAAAAAGACCCTCTTTTTCATATGTTTGATCCCAGACCAACTGAAGAGTAGGACTAAAATCAATTCCCTCATCGAGCTCTACTGAACGAAGCTGAATCGAATCTTCTTCTAAATCTAACCCAACCTTTCTTAAGTGGGCTCCGAAATATAGAGTCCAGTGAGGGGTTATCTTATATCCCGGATAAAAATTGGAACCGTATTCTAGAACACGTACTTTTCTTAAAGCCTTACGCTCTTTAAACTCTGAGACTTCTTCCCAACGAGCGAGCGGATCAAGTATTAATGCCCAATTTTCATGAAGGAACTGAGGATCACGATAAGTCATAAAAAATCTCCGATTGAGAGACCCGTAATCTCCGAAGAAAAGTACTTTTTTATTTCGTCCAAACAAATTGCTTTCACCTGCACCAAGGCCCCCTCCATATGAATCTTTTGAGAGCCGAAAGATGGGAAACACAAACCAAGAAATCTTCTCTTGAACTTGAATTGAAACAATACGAGATTGAGAACTCTGCCCCTCATTATTCTGGCAGTTTACAGATTCAAAGAGCGACGAGGATTCTATACGACGGCAAGACTCAACAAGTTTTTTATCGTCGATAAAATCCCCAACCCTAAGTCGCGAAATTTCAACAATCGTCTCAGACCGTGTTTTGTCATTTCCGAGAACATGTATTTTTTGAATGCGATCAGCAGATTCTGCCTCAAGGCGAACAGACAATGGTTCCAAAAGAAGAGCAAAAATTAAGCAAAACAGGTAGGCTGCCCGTGACATAAATCAAGGGGTCTCGTACTAAATGGGGACCTCAATGTCACTGAAATCCACTCTAAATTCGGAGAGAGAGAGATTCGAACTCTCGTAACGGTTTCCCGTTAACACGCTTTCCAGGCGGCGAATTAGAAATCAACTAACAATAACTAAGAACAATTATTAGAGATTCTCTTGCCCGACTTCTAGTTCATACTGGCTTTTCTAGATGCTTGTTTCCCAAGAGTTTCCCAAACTGAGACTTACTTCTTCTTTACCAGAAGAGACGCCTGCTGAAATCCTTCGGCTAAATGTTTCTTAAATTTAGCCTTCCCGTATCCAGAAAGACCGTAGGCACTCTCAACAGTAGGAATGATCTCTTCTAAAGAGATTCCACTACTGCTGAGATTAAGTGCCCCTAACGCCTTTATGGCAGCAGTATCCGCTGTACAGAACTTATAATCACCGCTGGAATCTGACTTCAGAAATGAAATTGCCTCGAGCTCCCCAGGATCAACATTATCCGAAAAATAATCTGTAAATTGGCTTTGTACTTTTTGAATCTGCTCAACTGTTGCAGAAATCTCAGTAATCTTTCCTTCTTTTAAATCTGCAGCCAGATCAATTTTGGAGATTCCGGAGTCATCAAGAAAATAAGTAGCTTCATTGTGAAGAACCGTAGAGGTAACGCAGACCTCATTCTTGTTCAGCAGTTCAGACCAAAACTCATGCTTATGGGCATCGATAATGACCATTGCATCAACAATAACTAATCGAGATTTCTTCATCCCCATCAACCTCAGCCAATCCGTGCTCTGCCAAGGTTGCGTCCAAAGAGATTAAAGACACTCCCAAAAAGCCTGCAAGACGCGCTTTTGATATTTTGCCATGTGTGAAGGCAAGATATGCCAAACGAATAAAACGATTCCCAAACCAGTACTGCTTTCGCTGAGTCTTTCCGAGTGAAAGCGAATACTCCTGCTTCAGATTTCCATTTGCAAGAATCTGATCGAGTCCTTCTTGATCAATCCATTTAAGACTCTTCAATCTATAAGCTAAAGCTTGAATTGATACTCCAAATAACCTTGCCGTCGCGATCAAATCGGCATCCGTGATTTTGCCCTCATTGGGCAAAGATTTCATTTGCACGAGCAATGAGTCGTAAGGAAGCAATAATCCCGATGAAAAAAAGTTTGCAAACTCTTCATTTCTCTTTTTTGTTACCTCACTAAGATTCGAAAAAAGATCTTCGTCCCAAGTAATCAAATGAAATAATTCATGGGCGATACTAAAGTTTTGCCTCCAAGCAACTTCATCTTGTTTCAAAAGGATGCAGGCTCCAAAGCTCCCGCGACTTGTTGCCGCCGAACCGCCATTTTTTAGCTCATCAAAAACGAACTTAACACCGTAAGTTTCTTCGAGGGTTTTGAATAAAGACTCCGCAGGATATCTGCCTAAATTCATTTCAGACCGAATTTCTTCGGCCAGAAAGTAGGCATCCTCTTTTGTCCATTTTTCGAAATCTATTTTTTTTCGAGGTAAATCGCGTGTACCCATCCTTTGCGATCCATCCACCATTTCTAATCGACTGTAATCCTGACATTTTTTTAAAAATGAATTTTCAGATTCAGCAGATCCTGAGGCTGGCCGCTCGCGCCAAAGAACAAAAGGTCTTTGTAATTCACCCGCACCAATTAATAGCTCGGGGCTAACTCGAAACAATTTCGCAAGCTTGAAAAGCTCCCAAGCCCGAAGATCCCGCGAATCTTGCTCAAGCGCATGAACAGTTTGATGATTGTTCCAGCCCATTGCCTCTGCGACCTGGTCTTGGGTAAGCCCTAACCGCTCTCTTTCAGTCTTAATTCGAAGGCCAAATTTTTTGTTGAATTCAGTCATTTAGCACCATAATGTAAGATTTAATTACAAAACTAGGCATTTATAAGCATAAAATATCATTAAATTCAATATTTTCATACATGTCTGTATAACATATTAGATTTGCTGAGGAAATTAATCCTCATTTCGGGGCAAGGGAACCCCCTTTACCTCGGTAAGCTCAAATTATGACAGTTCTCAATTTCCGACAAAGGAGGCCCATCCCAAGGGTAATCTACGTAAGCGTAGAACCAAACGATACCGCCGCCATCGCAAAGGCGAAATCCCATGCTGATGAAATTGGAGCTGAAGCCATAATTACGGAACCGCCAAACCAATGGAATGAACTGCGAAAACTCCTTCGACAGGACGCCCGGGGCCTCATCTCTCTTGAATTCGTGATTTTCGAAAAGGGAACCCATCCCATAAAGGAACTGCTTTTTAGAAAATATGGTCGCATCGACGACGATCCCGCAATCTAAAGCCGCAACTGGCTTTCCTATAAACTATACACATGGTGACGATGAAATGTGTTTGTGGAATTTCAAAAATGACATTCGGGAGCCTGACCGAAAAAGACTTTCCTGATGGGTGGATGAATGCCTGCTGCCGGGAAATCAAAACCATAAATGGGCGCGAGGTTGTCGAACCCGCCAAGACAAAAGGCACAGTTGAACTCTGGCTAGATGCCTGCGGACTTAGGAACAAAACCAGAGGCGGCGAGTGGGTACAATCGACTAAGTGCTACGAGCACTATTGCACCTGGATGACCCGTCAGGGCTTTCACTTACAAATTCTCAACCTAACTAAATTCGGAAGAGAAATGCGCAAGATTTGCTCTACGAAAAGAAAGTCTCTCGGGAAAGTCTACTTACTCGAATTTGATTTTACTGCGTGAAATGTAGGACTTTCTCTTAGCCCAGATTTTAAGTCAGAAAAACATGAGTAACCCTACATTTTTTTCTCTCTGCGAACCCTACATAAAAACTATGCACTTTTGAGTTATAGAAAGATTTTTTTGTAGCTGCACATGCGATGACGTGAATTGAAATTAAAGAGCTAAATTAGATTTGAAATTTCACGAAATGCAACAAACGCGTATCGGTTTGAAAGAACAAGAAACAGGCGGACAACTTCGGTTGTCCGCCCTGCTTTCAATCCAAAATTTGTGGGTTATTCATTACGATCATCGCAGCCGCTACGCCACTCAGGTATTCGTTGATCTCCTTCTTGCGAGCCAACTCCCAGGCATTCTTACTTCCGCCCTTTTCTATAGCTTTTCGAACTTTCTTTGATCCGTGGTTGTATGCAGCAATAGCCAGGGGCCAGTCGCCAAACTCTTCCTTAAGATCAGAAAGATAATGAACAGCGGCATCTGTCTCTTTTTCGACATCATTTCGATCATCAACATCCTTGGACACTCTTAATCCATAAGTTTTAGCGGTCTCTGGAATGAACATCCATAACCCTGCACCACGATAACCTGGGGCAAGACTTTCGCCCTCTAAGTTGAATCCCTTTGAAGGCTTGCCCTTTGGCTTTGCAAATTCACCATCGGCTCTAGGCCCATTCAGATTCTGAAAGCCGGATTCTACAATCGGTATTGCGAGCAAAGCTTGAGGCAGGTTTTTCTTCGAAAGCTTTTCCTCAATGAGAGATCGATGCTCCTTCATTCTTTCAAGAGATGCTTTCATGAATTTTCTTCCTTCTTGAGTGGTCGCAAATTTATTCAATTTATCCAAAACGAGGTCGTCTAAAACCAATGGGAACTTCAATTTTTGACTTGTAGTTTCCACGAGCCTTTGAGCTTCTTCCCGAGAAATATTGCGATCCGAAACCACTCCTTTGGCCATGATTGCTGTTGTAATTAAGACAGACAAAGTACCGAGTGAAATAAGAAAGAAGGTTCCTCGTCGAAAGGAATTCTTCTTATATCGAGTTAACATTTTAATTCTCCTTTTAAGTGCGTTGCGGTCGGGTCTCAAAAACATGCTTGTAGTACCGGCAAGCATGTTACGAGACCCCATTGAAAAGGACGCGACCTCCCATAGGTATCGTCCGTATGCTTTCGGCGAAATTTTCTCATGGCCAATGAGAGCTTCATCGCAAGCAAACTCTTGTTGATCTTCTAAAATTCGAGACCAGAAATGAGCGGCTGGATTCCATATAAATATTTTCTTCGTAAGTTCGATCAAATAAATCCAAAGCGTATCCCTCTGACGAATGTGCTGTAGTTCGTGACAGAGGACAGCAGTCAGTGTTTTTTGAGATGTCAAAAGGCCCTGGGGAAATACGACATAAAGATGGGAAAACAACTGAGCTGCAAATGGGATAATAGGCCTGTCGTCGACTTTCAATTCAAGACTGCCAATGCGTTTAATTCGAGGCAATTTTGCTAGATAGCTCCTGAGTTGAAGTGCCCGAACTATTAAGCTTAAAATCCCAAACATAATCGATAAAAACACAAAAATTTGAAGTAAATTTGGCCACGACAATTGAACTCCTTGGAATTCTGCTGAAATGGACTGAACAGATGGGCGAGAAAGATCGCGTCCCAATTCAATATTTTGGAAGACCTGGGGAGTATAAAATTCAAAGATTGATGTTGGCAGGGCCTGCTTAGGAAAAAATTCCATAAGCATGGGAAGGAGAATGCCCAGGGAGAAAAGCAGGTAACCGAGCTTCAATTTTTGCTGCTCACTAGTAAATAAAACTCTGTAATCGGACAGGCACAATACGAATCGAAATAAGACAAAAGCCAGAAAAATAAAAAATGATACTTGAAAATAAAGAGAAACCATCGTGCTCATGAATCCAACCTTTCGTCGATCAGCTTTCTGATAGTCTCCATTTCTTCCTTTGGTATTTCGCTGTTGGACAAGAGTCGAAGTACAAGAGCTGATGGAGTGTTATCGAATACCGAACGTACTACTTGATTTAAGGCTGACCTCTCATACTCGTGCTTAGAAATTTGTGGGGTAAATATATGCTCTCGTCCTTGTTTGCGACTCTTTAAGACCTTTTTCTGCTCAAGCAGTCTCAGAATTGTTGCGACAGACGTATAAGCAAGTTCTCTGGAAGATGGGAGTTGGTCTCGCACATCGTTTACCCCTCCCTCCTCAAGAGCCCAAAGAATATTCATAAACTCAAGCTCAGTAGCCGTTAACTTAACTTCTTCACGAATCTTAGATTTCTTACTCATGAGTTAATTCTACTAAGTATTTAGTAGTTATCAACTAATCTTTTAGTAGATGGGTCGTAATTCGACAACGCCTCGCATCACAAAGTCCGGAAGTCTCCCGCAGCAGGATGACTCCTTCGGGGCTGAAATATTTTTAATTATTTTTTGTGTGTCCAATAATCCCAATATTTCTAGATGGTTGCGCCTGGTCGCAATCTAAAGAATTTCCTCAACTTCCTGCATAATGATCTCAATGAACAATAAATATGAACCACAAACTCAAACGAAGGAGAAATGATATGGTGGCGACTAACTTAATTAACATTCAAACACTGGCTGAGTTTCTTAAAATCCCTAAGGCAACTCTCTACTTCTATTCACAGCAGGGATTAATTCCCTTTCTTAAAGTAGGAAGGCATCTCAGATTCGATGCACACGAAGTTCTGGCTCATCTCCAGAGAACGCGAACCAAAAGTGCTAAGACTTGCCAAGCTCCGCCCGACGAGGATAGGCAGTCATCTGGTCGTTCTTTGAAAATTAGAAGTATGGGTCAAGAGAGTCTCCGAAAGGAAGGCGATCATGGCAATCTGTAAAAGAAAAAATAAAACAGGAGTTATTTATCAAGCAAAGGTCAAGGGCCCAGACGGATGTTGGGATACTAAAAGCTTCGGCGAATTCAAGGACGCAAAGTCTTATGAACTGCAGATCATGGCTCGAAATTCCGACCGAAGAAAATCAATGACTTTTCGTCGAAAGTTCTCGGTAAGCGAATATTTTGAATATTGGTTTGAAGAAACGAAATTAGGGGGAACTTCAAAAGGCTGGCGAATGACTCAGTTACAAATGTATCGGGATTACGTCAGCCCAGTGATTGGTGGGCGGCGACTACAGAATGCAATCCCAGCGGATATCATCAAGGTATTAGCCGCTGCTTCAGAAAAGAATGTGGGGTCGCAGACGAAACTTCATATCTATAATCTGTTGCACAAAGTATTTCGAGACGCAGTAGAGGTTTTTCACTTGATGAACTTTAATCCGGCTACACCTCGACTTAGGCCAAGGGTTCAGAAGAAAGAAGCAAAACATTTGCAGTTGGAGGAACTTCGAAAGCTCATTCGCTATGTCGACAATCGTCCCTACGAACTTGCAGTATGGCTTCAGATCTTTCTGGGACTTCGAGTATCAGAAGTGCAAGCATTGAAATGGTCTGATGTAGACTTTAACTTGAACCGTCTTTACGTAAGAAATTCGTACGCAAGAAAGGCAAAAGAGTTTCAGCCGTATACGAAGACTAGGAAGCAGTTAGTTTTCAAGATGCCCTTAGAACTTAGTCTGCGCCTCCGCAGAAGCTTAAGTGCGTCCGCTGAAGACTTTGTCGTTCAGTCATCGAACGGAAGTTTTATGAATTATCATTCATACGACAAAGCCCTAAGGAAATACTGTAAGGGGGCGGGGATCACAGTGATCAGCACACATGGCCTACGACATTCCACTTCGGAATTATATCAAGCAAATGGTGCATCAAGAGACGATCTTAGGATCCTGTATGGACATAAGACATCTAAAACAACGGATGGATATGTTCATGACAAGGGTCAAAGATTAGCAAAAGTAGCGAATCAAATTCGACTATTTGATGACGAAGTTTCCCAAAATGTTTCCCAAATCGAATCAAATGCGAAAGTTGTTCAGATAAATGACTTTCGTAAGAATCAAAAAGAAGTATCAAATCTATGAAATCCCCAGGAAAAGTGAGCGGAAGATTCGGAGAGAGAGAGATTCGAACTCTCGTAACGGTTTCCCGTTAACACGCTTTCCAGGCGTGCGGTTTCAGCCACTCACCCATCTCTCCATGGAAACTGAATTGGTACCATACCCAAACCTTAAGGTGCAACACCGTAACCGCAGTTAAAATTCCATTAAGCTAGTACCAAATTCACACTTTAGTTTTTCAATTTGAAGGGCTTAAATATTGCTACTATGAACAAAATTCTTACCCTCACTCTCTCGCTTTGTTTTACCGCTTGTGCTGCTAGCAAAGCTCAGTTTAAGGCGGCTGGTCCTATTGAGTCGCTCAGTATTAAATCTTATACGTCCGGAGAGCCGGGGTTTTATGCAAGTTCACATCTGATCATGGGCAAAACCGAGGCTATTCTCATCGACTCTCAGTTCACCCGAAAAGATGCACGCAAACTTGTCACCATGATTCGAGAGACAGATCGCAAACTTAGATATGTCTTTATCACACACGCTCACCCTGACCATTACTTTGGCCTTGAGATTATCAAAGAGCAGTTCCCCACCACTAAAATTATTGCGCCCACTAATGTCGTTAAAGAAATCATCGCCACCGGCTCAGCAAAAAAAGAATATTGGAAGAAAATTTATAAAGACGATCTGACTGACGATGTAATTTATCCTCAACCCTTCGACGAACCCTTTATTTCTCTCGGAAATAACGAAATTCGAATTTTAAAAACCAATGGCGGCGAAAGTAAGAGTGCAGCTGCGGTTTATATTCCTGCTCTTCGCGCTCTAGCGACCGGAGATCTCACCTATAATAATGTGCATCTCTGGCTGGCTGATACCGACGGGGGAAGTCCCAAAAAATGGATTGAAACCCTCAAAAAATTTAAGCAACGCGAAGACGTTGATACCGTTCTTCCCGGTCATGGAAAAGCAGCAGGCCCAGTGCTTTTTGAAGCGAATCAAAAATATATCGAGAAATTTCTTGAATCCATCGAAGAGTCTGAAACCCCCGAAATGGCGATTGGTGATATGCGGGCTGCATTTGCCGAGTATCAGATGGCCGTAATTTTAGATCTAAGCGTCAGGGCTCGCTTTAAAAAGGAAGTAAAATCAAAGGAGTCCGACCCTACCGCCCCCATGACCTATAAGTAAGCTTCTGCTGATCTTGCATTTTAGGTCTGTGGTGAGTTAGTTCTAAAGAATCTTTCTGATGCACCCGTAGCTCAGCTGGATAGAGCACATGCCTACGAAGCATGGGGTCGGGCGTTCGAATCGCTCCGGGTGCGGATTTTCACTTTGAACAACCGGCTCCTCCACTTATAATTGGAAAATTTTGAAACACTGCTGCGTCCCATTACTTTTTCTTTTTTTATGCTGCGCGTTATCTGGGTGCTTTCCTAACATTGGCAGAACCAATGCGAGGATAGAATCGGGCTGGGACTTTGCAGCCAGCGCTTCTGGAGCATTTATGGCAAAGGGCACGGGAGACTCCGCCCATGCAAATGAGGATCGGTGGGGCTATAATGCCGAAGTTGATCTTCAGTACGGGAACCGGACCGAGGATAATTCGGGTTGGGCTGTTCAAGCGAAAGTCCCTCTCGTGTTTACATTTTCAACGCTGGACGTTTACTACGAAATTCCTTCATCTCATCCACATTATTTTGGAATTGGAATTGAAGGCGGATTTTTGTCGGGACTCTACGCCACCTATTCCTATTATTTCACCGAAAGTCTATATTTTACGTTCACCCCTCAAGCTCATTATTATTTTGGAGAAGTTCGTTTGGAGGCTAAAGCAGGAAATCCTGAAAAAGAAAATCGTCTAGCGCATATCTGGCTTAACCCCCAAATTGCGTTTGGAATGCGCCCTGGTGACGGCACAATCGATATTTCGCTGTATGCAAGCTACAACCGTGTCTTGGGTGACGGAGCTGATTTTCAATTGTGCCTATTTGACTACACCAATGCATGCGAGAAGCGAGATTTGAGAACAGATTTTCTGCAGTTTGGTACCCAGTTTAGATTTTGAGCAATCGTATCTGACCAGTTTCCAGCCTTTATGAATCTATCGCAGTTCAAAATGGCTTGTTCTAATTCTGCAATACGGCCTTCAACGATGATAAAATTCCGTTACATTCAGAACAGCACATGGCTCCTACAAAAAGGTGCTTCGAGATGGCCGACTTCCGGCTTGGAGGCGGCACTTCTTGCTCATTTAAGATTCGGGCGATTGCACGTTGTCCGTTACCTTGAGCGTAGAGTTCAAAAATTTTTCGAATGAATTCAGCCTCTTCGAATCTAATTTTGATTATGATTCTCTTGGTGGGCTCGGAATAATAGCCCTTAATGAAAAAAGGCTCCCGGGCATTTTGGTCTTCGGTACTAATATTGTCAGAAACGGAAAAGCCTTCGACAGAATTAAAAATTTCCTGAATGCCGCTATGGGGTAGAAGACACAGATTGAGTTTTTGGAGGGTTGATGGGAGTCCAAGCACTCGTATATCTCACAAAATAGCCCTTCAACTGAGGGGCACGAAATTCCATCTGCATTTCATTGTTTAGGTCAACGCCGCCTATGAACTCATGTTCGTTAGCATTCGAACCCGGGACTTTGCTGTACGAGTGAATATTGTAAAGCCTCACCGTGATACCACCTGTCCGTCTCCAAGCCCGCCCAGGCTCAATCTGGAGGCTAGCAGTTAAATACCTGAATGTTCCGTCAGGGGTGGAGCTCGCAGCTAAATCTTCCGGTACAGATGCTTGATGCTGTTCATGTGCCGAGCTTCTTCGCGCCCTCACTTCTTCCGCAGAACCAGGGAAGGGCATAAGAGTTGCCCCACTTCCTCCATCTGGAATGTCCATAACGAGGTAGGAAGTTCCTTGCCGAGATGAAAATTGCTTTTCAGCAACGACCTTCTTCGTAGCGTCGTCCACAACAACTTCTATTTTTATGGAGTACTCAAGCTTCTTTGCGGCCACCCAAGGAAGATTTCCAATAATAGATTTTAAGCTAATGCCGCAGGACGCATTGGTAGCCGCTTCCGAAGTAGAAATAAATGAAGAGCCAACCAAACACATTGCCAATCCAAGACTTTTTAAGAACTCACTCATATTGCTTTACACTCCTTCGTGGGGTCATAGCATAACAATACTGGCAAGGTAGTTCCTTATTGGAGGGTCGTGCGGATTTTCTATTTAGTTTGCAGTCCCCGGAAAAGCATCCGAAAAATAAATTCCCCAGATCAACTGATATGCTGCAGTCGCTTCTGAGGCGGCCCAATTTAATTGGGTGTACGGACTAAACGCCCAAAATTCTTCTTTGACCTTCAGGTCGCTGCCAAAAGTTCGAACAGGAGTGATAGCCTCAGGAAATCTGTATGAGGTAACAAGTTCACCCTTCAGATTAACTGCTTGCTCCTGATTAGTACCCTTACCAAGCACACGACTTTGGCCAGGAGAAACCGTGCCTAACATTCTTAGAAAATAATCTTCAACTTTTTTCTGATACTTCGCTTTAAAATCTGATCCAGGAAACCACTTGAGCATTTTTGCGTAAGCTTGAACTGAGGTAATCACACCTAAAGACCACTGGGCGGAATATTCTGTTCCGAATAAATCATTCAAATAAGGAGCAAAGCGAGAGTGAGCAGCATTGCGAACGCCTTTTCCGGTTACACGGTGATCTCGCTTTCGCACAATTTCTTCAGGAACCGTCTCATCATCCTCAAAAAAATAGGCAGGGTTCAAATACAAATCAGGATCAGGAGTTTCATATCTGAGCATTCCTCCAGCGCGAACTAAACTATCGGTAAGCTCAAGTACTCTTTGATAATCAGCTTCTTGAAATTGCTCGAGACGATAAAAGAACAGCCAAAGCATTGCCGTATCTGCTTTGCGGGGAGCATTCTTAATGAAATGAAAATTTGGAGCCTCAACTCCATCTCTCAACTGCTTAAAAATTCTCTCGTACCCTTTACCTACAAAATGCTCGAGACTTTTTACATTCAAAGTATTTTCAATAATAGGGGCGAGATCGCCATAACCAAGAGAATTGCTTTTTGCTTCGTTAATAATTTCAACAAGAGGAGCTAAAGGATTCTTCTTTTGATCCTCAGGCGATAACTTTAAAACTTTGACTAATCTCTCAAGCGCACCCGTAACCAGGCTTACTCCCGATGTAAAAACTTTAGCTTCTTCTTCCCAAGAATCTGCGGTTTCAAGATCCCAAAATCCAATGCGGCCCATCAGAGAAAACATTCCGACTATCGAAATTTTCTGCTCATTTGAAAGATTCGAAATTAGGCCACGCTCAAATCCATCCATTACCGAATGTAAAAACAAACCCCACGCGTCCTTTTGAATTGACCATGAAGAAACATCCTGAAGAGTGTCGGGGTTAAATACAACCTGAGGCAAAATATCGTGCCCCTCTTGCCTCCAAACATCCGGGTTCTTCACTGAATAGATAATGCGAAAACGTTGTGTATCAACAGCCATTCGAGAAATAATCGCATCAAGCATTCTCTTGGCGTCTTCAGTTCTGCCGCCTGCGATAATTCCAGCAAGGCCTCTGAGGTGATCTCGATCCCACGCTTTTTTGGCGTACTCGCCTCCACTTGCTGCCACCATGACTCCGCGAGAGTTTATCGGAATATCGAAAGAGCCTTCTTCTTTTAATCGAGCAAAACTCCACCTAATTAATTCAGCTGAAAAACCTTGAGCCACTTTTTGACCGAGCTCTCGATTATGGACTAAAACTTTTCCAGGATTTTTAAATTCAATGACTTCTGGTTGAGCAGATTTGCGATCTCTCAGTCGCTGAAGCATCTGAGAGCATGAGGCAACAGCCTCGGTCGATGCGAAGACCGAAAAAAGAATGAGGAAACATAGCCAAAACCTAGTTTGGTTACCCTTAAACAAGCCTTCTATCCCTTAAAAACGAATTACTTCGTTGCCCTTACATTACCTTCTTCAAAGGCTAACAAGTCGGTTTTTATGATGTCAACCTTTAGCGTTAAGACGGTGTTAAGAAATAAATCGATTGTCCTTGAAAAAAATGAGCGATCGAATTAAGGCGCCAAGCACTTTTTAACTAGAGTTCTTCTCCATTGAAGAAAAGCTTGGTTCCCAAAATTCGCGACCAATAGGCATTCCATTCGCTAGCCGAAACGCCATCACTGCCCTCGGGACCCTGGCTGAAAAAGTAAGGGTTTACATATTTAGGAGATTTTGGATTTGAAGAAAGATTGGGAACAAAATACTTCTCAGGTTCACCGCCCGACTCTTTACCGATCGATAGCACAACACCTCGAGGCCTTCCGCTTTGATCGAGTGCAAATCTTGGCATGTTTCCTGAAATCGTCTGATCATGTACATAAGGCATATCACCTTGGCCCATATAGAGTTCCCACATCATCGTCATATCCTGGGCTTTATTTCTTTTTATCTGCTCTTCTTTGATAAAATCACCAAGGCGCAAACCCGATTTAGGATTTTTCTTAATTTCTTCAGCAGCCGAGTCGATAAGAGTTTTATTTTTGGCGACAAACTTTTCAGCCAAATTAATTTTAGCGTAAAAGGATTGAACGCACCATTTAATGAGTTCATCACTCTTACCCGCAATTCCCGCAGCGACATTTTCGCAGCTCGCTTTAACATACGGCTCAGTTTGAGTTCTATCTTTCCAATCAATTGAGAGAGTTTCAGGAAACCTCTGAAAAACGGTATTGATTACGCCCTTCTCTCCCGGCTCTTCTGAGATCTGAATGGGTCTAAAATTATCAGGAAGTTGAGCATGCATCTGAGCTTGAATTTGCTGTCGATATGCATTTTCATAAACAGCGGCAGGATCTTTCATCACGCTTTCAACTTTATTCATATACGAATGACCCAGAATTTCAGAAAATCCGAAGAAAGAGTCTGCCTTCTGATTAGCCTCCATCAAACATTCAAGCTTAGTTTTGCTCTTAGAAAAAGCCTGCCCACCGAAGACAAGAAAAAACAAAAATGAACCGAGGGTAAAGACACGCATCCAGACCTAAAAATATGCAAATTTCGTGCTACCCCAAAACACAGTTTAAATGGCTTTAAATAAGACTTGCTGCATAAAAACGCAAAAAAGGCGCCCTTTTTAAGAGCGCCTTTTGCATAGTTCATTCAAATCTCAGAATGATTAAGGAATAGCTTTTAAAGCTTCAAGAACTTGTTCGGTGTGACCGTCAACTTGAACTCGTCTAAATGCAGCGGCAATTTTTCCTTCGCGATCGATAACGAAAGTGGATCGCTCGATTCCTTTTGAAATATTTCCGTACATATTTTTTTCAACATAACAGCCATAAGCATCCGCCACCTCTTTATTGATATCGCTTAAGAGAGAAAAGTTAAGTTGGTATTTTGCAATAAATTTTTGATGGCTTTCACCGTCATCGAAACTTACGCCCAAAATTACAGCATCAGCTCCCTCGATGAATCCTAGATTATCTCGAAAACTGCAGGCCTCTTTAGTGCAGCCAGGAGTATCGTCTTTGGGATAAAAATAAAGAACGACTTTTCTTCCTTTAAAACTCTCGAGAGAGACTTGCGTTCCGTTTTGATCTTGAAGAGTAAATGCAGGAGCCAAATCACCGGCTGCTACCCGAGGCGTAGTTTCAAGTGCGGGAGTTGAAACAGCAATCGTTGTAGTTTTCTTAATTTTTTTTGCAGATTTAGCTGCTGGCTTTTTTAAAACTTTTTTCGCTGGTTTTGATTTTTTTGCGATTTTCTTGGTAGTTTTTTTTGCAAGTCTTTTAGTTATTTTTTTTTTGGCCTTGCGGGCTGGAATTTTTGCCTTTTTCTTGGCAGAAACTCTCGCCTTTATCTTAGTCTTGGTTTTTGCTTTCTTAGCGGCTGTCGCCATGATTTATCCTCCAGAATTCATTTAGGGTTATGGACTTGCTCTTTTCTTACTGCATTTCTAATTTCTTAGCATGTTCTTCTTCGATAAAAATGAGAGTCGACTTTCTTCACTCAAGCTTGAGGGCCGCGATTCTCTCGACTTTGCTCACCGAATTTTTAGCCGAAATTTTAAAAATCTAAATATCAACGAAGGAAGTTTGACCTGCCTCTTGAGTGCTGAAGGAAAAATTCTAAGTTTGTTTTGGGCTATCAGACAGAATTCAACCTTAAGTCTAGTCGGTGAGCCTCAGTCGATAAAAACGCTTAAGGAAAAAATTGATCACTACCATTTTGCTGAAAGCTTTACGGTAAAAGACGGGCCCGCTCTACCCTGGTTATTTGGTACTGTAGAGAGCAATAGAGCAATTCAAACAGGCCAAGGAAAACTTGAAGGCTCGATCTTTTCGGGAGTTTGGAGGGGTCTTGAGATCATTTTTAATCTCGAAGCAGATACCCCCCTGCCCCAGGCAAAAGAAGGCTCTTGGGCGATTGAGCGAGTGAAGCATTTGATCCCTCAGCCTGAAATTGATTTCAACTCATCCACTCTGGTTTTTGAACCAGGCTTCGAAGAGCTCTGTGACGAAAATAAAGGGTGTTATATCGGCCAAGAAGTTGTCGAAAGAGTAAGAAGCCGGGGTGGGCATGGTGTAAGAAGACTGGCACTTATGGAATGGAATACAAAAGATGTCCTACTGCTCGATAGAGATGATTTGGTCATTAATCAAAATTCAGATCCTATTGGCAACCTAACCACAAACGTAAAGGATTCAGAAAATTTACTTTCGCTCGGCTATCTAAAAGTTCGAAATCTCGAGATTGGATCTTCTATAAAAATAGAAGCAAAAAATATCGAAGGGCGAGTTTTAAAGGTAATTTGAGGATGTTTCGGTTGAATGCGCCCTTGGCAGAAATGGGGTGCGTTAAGACAAATAGTGTAAAAAACGAGCAAATTAATGCTCCGAAAATCCCCAGTGCAAAAAAAGTTGCTCAGACTTTAGGGGGCATAGGCCACCATCTATTTAAGGCATAGGTCTTGCAATCATGAAGTGTAGAGACAGGTAAATAAGAGGAAGGGGTCGGGCACTATTGCGTATGTTGTCTTTAAAGAAATACCCCCTACTTTAGAGAATCCCCTTAAACATGCCGATGGGCCTACCCCGTCTCGCTTCTCTAAAGTGGTGTGGAAAATGTGGTCAGGTAAAGTTACGTCAACAGGAGAATCCACGTACCGTTGCTTCCTTCCGGACCTGGCGGGATTAGCAGCCTCGCTTTGAGTAGCCGCCCGACCACTCATTAGTCCTAGCGTGATATTAGCGCTTATATCAATGTCACTCTTAAAAATCTGAGTTTGCCGAACGACCTCTTGCTCGTTATGGTGTTTTGGTTGGTGAAAACAAGTGGAGAGGTGAGTGAGTGGCTTAAACTAGCGGTTTGCTAAACCGCCGTAGGCGTTAAACCCTACCGGGGGTTCGAATCCCCCCCTCTCCGAATTGAAGGGGCTCTCTCCGACCCCTTTACTTTAAATGTCAACTATTGAGATTCTAGCAAAAATGAAAGGCTCCGATTCAATTGCGTGCCCCATATGTAAATCGGAAAGTCTTTATTCGTTTAAGTCTCGCTGGGGCTACTCGATACACAAATGTACAGATACTAATAACTGCGGCCATCTCTGCTTAGCCGATTTCCATCCAGACGTGGGTCTCATGAATACCCAAGACAACCCAGCTCTCATCTCTCAATTGGCGGCGGATAATTTCAAGACATACGAGAAACGAAACAACCACCTCATTCAATTTTGGATCAAAAGGGGCTTCTTAAAAACGGGAGTACGCCTATTCGATTATGGGTCAGGTACCGGACATATTCTAAAATCTTTGAAAAACAGAATCGAGAATATTTCGATTCAGTGTTTAGAAGCAAGCCACCCACTCCGTCAGCATTTGAAATCTAACAACTTCGACGCAATCAGTAGCCTTGAGCAAACATCTGGAACATTTGATGCAATACTTATAATCGAGGTGCTCGAACATCTCTCTGATCCAATTTCGGTTCTTCAAAAATTGGGTTCATGCTTAACCCCCCGGGGGAAAATTTTTATTTCTACTCCCTGTGGCGAACTGCGAAATTGCTCGCGCGCCACAAATGCCTACAATGCAAAAGAACACATCCATTTTTTCACTGAAAAATCTCTGAATCTAGCCTGTCAAATGGCGGGCTTAAGAAAAATTAACTACGAAATAGTTAAAGAGCTTTACCCCCCTGCTCCGCTTCTATCGATTCGCAGAATCAAAGATCTTGTTGGTACTGTAAAATCCTTTTTACTTGGACCAGATCCCAACCCATCTATTGGATTTGAACATCTTGTTGGCTTTACTTCTCGTATAGAATCTGGAGACTCTAACTAGGTGCCACTCAGTCTTAAAGCCATTATTTCCCGCGCACTTTCAGAGCCTGAATTTCAAGAGAGGCCACCTGTACTCGTCGATATAGGCGCATCATTAGGAATTAAGACTGACTGGAAACATCTGGCCCCCTTTAGTATCGGAATTGCTGTGGAGGGCGGCCGAACTGCGGAGGAATGTTTGCAAAAAAGTTCAGGCAACTTTCTGAAGTACCATGCAATTAGTCAGGTGATAACGGCAGAATCGACTGATCAAAAGAAATTTTATGAAACTAAATCCCCCTATTGTTCCAGCACTCTTCGTCCTACACCCGAACGGCTAGAGGGTTACGCATATTCTGATCTGTTTTCGATAGTTTCAGAAAAATTAGTCCCCGCGATTAGTTTCAGCGACATTCTAAAGAAATTGGACGTCCGGTATATTGATTGGCTTAAACTTGACACACAAGGAACAGACCTTCGACTATTTAAAAGTTTAGACCAAAACCTAAAGCACGACCTACTTCGTGTTGAATTTGAACCTGGGTTAATAGATGCATACGAAGGCGAAGACAAATTATTTCATATTCTTCAGTACATGAACGATTACCCATTTTGGATCGATGAGTTCAAAGTCTGCGGCGATTACAGAATCTCTAAGGCCTTAGCAAAAACCAACTTCTCTGCTTTGCAGCTTCGTTTTTTACACAAGACGGTTCCATTTGCTCCGGGCTGGGTCGAAGTTAGTTACACGGGAGATTTTTTACGAAAGCGGGACTACACTCGCAGACAACTTATTCTGCTCTGGATTTTTTCAGCGATGAAAAAACAATGGGGTTACTGTCTTTCGTTGTCTGTAGAAGGAATACAACGAAACTATGGGGTTATATTTCAGGAACTAAAGGCGTATTCAATTTATCGATCAAAATTGAATCTAATTAGTATTCCGACTCACTTGATGCGGCACGGGCCTCACTTTATTTATAAAAAAATTAAATCGTTTTTGGGCATTTAACAATGAAAGTGTTAATGCTTAATACTTTTGAAAAGGCTGGTGGCGCTGCACGAGCATTTCAAAGAATTGCAGCTGCCACCAAGATGGTTGGAGTGGATGTCGAACTATCTTCGGCCTGCGACAGTAACGATCGATTTATCCAAAGACGATATGGGCTTTCTCATTTTCGCTTTAAACTCAGTGAGTTTTTTGAAGTCCATCAAAAGAAGTTATATCCGCGTGCAACCCGTGATTTTTTTTCATCTGCTTTGCTAGGCACTCCACTCAAAGCAAATTTAAAATCCTTTGACCTAATCCACTTGCATTGGATCACGGGAGGATTTCTTACTCCAAAAATGATTTCAGAATTTCCCATCCCAGTAGTTTGGACCCTGCATGATATGTGGGCTTTCACGGGAGGCTGTCATTATACACGCGGGTGTGAAAAGTATTTGGACATATGCGAAAACTGCCCAATTTTAAAATCTAATCGCAGCTATGATTTATCTCGATTTAATTTTAATCGAAAAATGAAATATCTTTCTCGAGCCAATATACACTTTGTCTCACCAAGTCACTGGCTTGATAACCGTCGAAAAGAGAGTCAGCTCGCAAGACAATTTCCTTCAAAGGTGATTGCGAATCCAGTCGAACTCGATATTTTTTTTCCACAATCAAAAATCGAGGCTCGCCGCCTACTCAATCTAGATTTAAACAAGCGATATCTTCTCATCGGCGCAGATCATCTAAGTGATGAACGAAAGGGGGTTGGGGTGGTTTACAATGCAATACTTGATTTTCTCAATCAAAATTCGAATTTCACTCTTCTTACATTTGGAGATCATGCCCCTCAGTTAACCTCAAATCGAATCATCAATTTGGGTAAAATTGGTTCAGATGGCCAACTCAGCCAGATATATAATGCGGCTGATACTTTTTTACTCCCCTCTCTCCAAGACAACCTCCCCAATACAGCCATAGAATCGATTGCCTGCGGAACGCCAGTCATCGCTTTTAATATTGGGGGAATCCCAGACATTATAGATCATACGAAGAACGGATATCTCGCAAAAGCTGAAGACGTTTCAGATTTTGTAAATGGCCTGAAGTGGATCAAAGAATCATCGGCCGAAAGAGTTCGAGTTGACTGTAGAAGCAAAGCAGAATCAGATTTTTCTCCGCAAAAAATCGGGCTAGAGTATAAATCTCTATATGAAAAAATTTTAAGTCACCCTTAATCTTTGATCTTTGCAAAAATTCTCAACCTTGAAAAATCTGTAGGAACAGATCGGTAGCAGGGACTTTCAAGACAAGACTTCTGATTTTTTTCAACATGTCTCTCAAATTCTTCGTAAGACTGCTTAAATGGCAGGTAACTCGCTGAGGTAGGCGCCGGGAGCGGTACATCAGGAGTCAGTTCTTTGTACATAGCAATGACGTCTGCTCCATCGCGGAAATTGAGAAAAGGTCCCCAGAACTCTGTAATTTCATAATCATCATTTGATTCGAGCTGAAATAAACTTGGGTCAAGATAAACCCTGAGAGTCTGATTTCGTCTGCTTTTTTCAGCCTTTAAGTATTCAATTAAAAAACTATATTCCTCAAATTGAGTTTGAAATTCTTTGGTCTGGGTTCGCTCACTCAGCATGATAAGAGATTTATAGGCTTTTGGAATGGAACTGAATGAGACGATGTATAAAAGAAAGATGCCCCCTACGACTGCCAATCCAAACTGAAAACTTATTTTCCTAAAATGCAAAATTACTCTTTCTAAGACAATAAACAATGCGATCAATGCAAGCACGACAGGTATATGTAAATAATGATCCCAAATTCTTTTTACAGAGAGCAAAATGGGCATAGCCAAAACAAAAGAGCTTAATCCAAAAAGTTTGGGTGGATCTTTAGAGAGGGACTTAGCCTTTCTTGGTATGACAGTGACAAGACAAATGGCCACTATTAGCAATAAGTAGAAAACCGTTGGATTTGTGCCAAGCCATTCCGAACTTAAGTACTTTATCCAAGTGGCCGCACTAACGGAATCATCATCTAGGCCATGCCCTCTTTGACTGATAAAGATATAAACCCACATCTTAAACTGAAGAACAGCAGGTGGTGACGCTACGAATACTCCAAAAAGTATTGAAAGTGCTGCATGGCAAAATCTCTTTCTATCAAACTTTGAAAAGCGGTTTTCCCATACAGACAAACAGAATAGAAGAGGTACTAATGGAATAAGCGAAACCTTTGCCCCCAAAGCTGCTCCGAGAAACATCCAGGATATCCATTCTTTGCCGATTCGATGATGCCTTAATACAAAAAAGACAGACAAAAGAAAAAGTTGAATTGGCTCTGGTTTCGGCATTGAAGAAAAGTAAATAGATGATGGAACACTCAAAAGAGATGCTAGAGCAAAAAGTCGCATCCACGAATTCTTTAAAAAAGCAAAAACAAGAATGAAGTAACTCCCCAAAACAAAAACTGTCTGAGTTAATCGAGTAGACACGATTTGCCCTTTATCAGACCAAAAATACTCCGGTATAAAAGAAAAAAGGGCTGAAACATTCCAGAGAATTCTTCCGTACCTTTGATCTCCCCCATCAAAAACACTCCACAGAAAATGTAAAAAGCTTTTTGGATGCAAAATATTTCGAATTCCATCAAAAGTAATACGCTCGTCCATATGTAGAATAAATCGACCTGCGGCACTCTCAAAATTTGCCTTCACGCAAAGCCACAAGAAACCAACCGAGAGGGCTAAAAACATCCCGAACGGGAGCCATTTAGAATAAAACAGCCTTAAACTTCTTTTTGCCATGATTTACGAAGATACAGCTTTCTAAGCAAGTCAATAGACCCTCTAATCTCGGGCTGAAACACTCCACGCAAAAACATTCTGCCCATTTCGC
This sequence comes from uncultured Bacteriovoracaceae bacterium, assembly GCA_964601045.1. GTDB lineage: Bacteria > Bdellovibrionota > UBA2394 > UBA2394 > UBA2394 > JAQBPA01. The sequence goes on along the minus strand of CAZRLF010000030.1, from coordinate 3,835 downwards.
GAGTGTCACGAAAAATTAATGGGAAGACTACGATATTAAATATTTGAGTTATGAGAAGCGCATAGGCCGCCCCTACTACCCCCAGTCTTGGAATAAAAATAAAATTAAGCACGATACTGAGACAGCCGCTCATCCCAGTAAAAACAAGGCTGTATCTCTGAATCTGATAAACGACCAAGTAATACCCTTGTAGAATTCCAGATAAAGCGAGTCCGCCCCCCAAAATTAGAATGCGAAATGGCATAACGCTTAATTTAAATTCTCCACCAAAAACAAAATCAATAAGAGGTGGGGCAAATAAAAATAATATCCCCACAACAATTGCGCTGCCCCACAGAGTCGTTGCAAGAAGCGCCCGTATTACAGATGCAAACCGCTCTCGATCTCTCTGATCGATACCAAATAAAGCAGGTAAAATGGCGGTATAAAGAGCCGTCGGAATAAAATACCAAATTTCAGCTAGCCGCACCGCAGCCGCATAAACTCCCGTCATCGATGCCCCCAGCATCCACTCGATAAGAATCTGATCTAAGCGAAGATAAGCCATTACAAAAAGCCCACTCAAAAAAATGGGCCAACAACTCTCAACTAATTCCTTCATTATCAGCTTTGAACACCGAAGCTTTGTAATCAACAATTTATGATTTGAGCTGACATACAAAAACAAACCTCCCTGAAAAAATGCTTCAACAACAAAAACGAAAATAAAAAACAAAAGAGGAAAATGAAAATAAATTCCTAGAATCTTTAAATTGAATCCCAAAAAAAAGGCAGATGAACGAACAATCGCAGATTGCTTTAACAAACCATGTGACTGAAAATAGTAATCGAATCCATCAAACACCTGAAAAAGAGCAGACAATGAAATGAGTAAAATAGGCCAGAATGTTTCTGGTTTCTCTTCGACAGTAAAGACGGCTATACAAAAGCAAATGAAAATACTTAAAAGCGCTCCAAGAAACTTTAAAGTCAACGCTGATCCGACCAACTCCGATCGCTTCTCCGGACTCCTTACAAGTCGAGAAACAATAATATCATTCAGCCCCAAGCTCAAAAGCGGCTGCGTTAGTGAAAATACCGCCAAGCTATAACTGAGCACGCCAAATCTATCGGTCCCCAAATACCGGGCCATCCAGCCCAACACAAAAAACCCTGCCAAGAGGCGAAAGGAAGTATCGATCATTAGCCAAAAGGGTTTTCTCAACTGTGAATCACGGCGCATATTCCCCTCAATTCATATTCCGTTCCAAAACCGAAAATCTATTGTCCTATAGCTAATGGTATGTATCAATCAAGTAAGCAACTCTTCTAGGAAATTATGTGCTCGATATTTGGCTTTGACAAAATAACATCCCTAAAACACTGGCCTCAAATCTTTTGCAAGGATATGCGACATCGAGGACCAGATCACGAGTCTTGGATAGAAATTGATGATTTTATCTTAGGTCATCAGCGCCTGGCTATTACCGATCCAGTCGCTACATCAAACCAGCCATTTATAACTGATTCCAGTATTCTTACATTTAATGGAGAGATTTATAATTTTTTAGAGTTACGCGATACATTTCTGAATGATTGCGAATTTAAAACCAACTCTGACACCGAAGTACTAGTTAGATTGCTAGAAACAAGAGGGCTTTCAATTCTAAACAAATTGAATGGGATGTTTGCATTTTGTTGGTATCAAAAGAGAGAACGAAGAACTATTCTCTGTCGGGATAGGTTTGGAGTAAAACCAATTTATTGGACGAGATCAAAGGGGGGCTTTCAGTTTGCTTCAGAAATTCGCCCACTTTCTAGAATTATTCAAAAAATTGATTTTGATGAGCAGATTGTAGACCTTTTTATAAATGAAACAAAATCTGATACTGCAAAAGAAACCTTCATTAAGGGAATCTTCCAAATTTTACCCGGACATTATTTGATCCGAGATAGTACAGGAGAAATTAGAGAGAAAAAGTGGTACAACGGAGATGACTATTCGATTTCATCTTCGAGTAAGTCTGAAAAACAACTAATTGATGAGTTTGAAAGTATTCTTATCAGCTCGATTGAGCTGAGAGCGCGATCAGATGTTCCCGTATCAATGACATTGAGTGGAGGAATAGACTCTTCAACAATCTATACACTCTTAAAAGAGCACTCGAACGCTCAAGTAACCCCATTTCTATTCTCACATGAAGATTCGAAAACTGATGAAGCGGACCAAGCCAAGATCTTAACTAATAAGTATAAAGATGATTTAAAAATAATCACATCAAGTCGCCGTTCTTTCCAAAATTTTAAAGATATGTTGCGAGTTTTGGAATTTCCCATTTGGGCGCCAACTGCTTTTGCCTACCTAAATACATACAAAGAAGTACGCCAACAGGGATTTCGAATTGTTATCGAAGGCCATGGGGCGGATGAACTTTTAGGCGGCTATCCATACATGATCGACGTAGCGATAAATCAATCCATCCAAGAGGGCCATTTCACTAAAGGCTGGGAACTGCTTAAGGTATTCAATCAGATTCAGAATCCATTTTTGAATCAGCTTCGTCGTCCTCATTTTTTGCTCTTACCTTGGTATATTTTAAAATTTTTTAAGTTTAAATATTTCAGACGAGAGCTGGCTGATTTTCAAAAAACTTTGAATGAAGCTTTTGACGACAAAATCTTGCCTATAGTTTTGCGAGCTTTTGATCGAACAAGTATGGCTAACAGTGTGGAATCTCGATGCCCCTTTATGGATTTTCGAGTAGTAGAGTTTGGTAAACGACTCCCCATGTCTATGAAAGTCAATTCAATGGGGAGCAAAGCGATCTTAAGAAAAATATTACTAAAATATGGAAACTCATTTGTCTACGAAGCTCAACCAAAGATGGGGTTCTCGGATGACCTACCACAACTCTTGAATCAACCCGAAAACAAGGAACAACTGCGAAAGGCCATACTAAGTTTCAATCTTCCTCGACACTCAGATCTTAAAGCATCAGCACTCAGAACAATTGAAAGTGAGTACCTTACTTGGGGAACCTTTCAAAACGTGTGGAAAGTAGCTTCATTGGAGCTCATAAGACAAATTTATGAAGAACAAAGTGTTAATGCAGACTGACTGGCTCAACACAAAGCCAGTCTTTTACAACCTAAAAACGCAGAAGGTTTCGACTAACATTAATGATGTTATTTCAATAGAAGACTTTGAGTTTGATTACCCAGCTCTCAAAGATTATCTAGATTTTGGATTCTGTGTATTTGGACATACGCCTATTAAATTTCTGAAATTTCTTCTTCCTTGCCAAGAAATAGTGCAAACCGAATCTGGATTAAGAATTAACTCAATTGACGATCCTGCTGAAAAGTGGGTTGGCCGAACCACCTCGACATCTGATGTGATTGAAGAGTTTAGAACCAAGGTCAGAGATTGGGCGAAACTACAAACCGACGAAATTATTTTACCCCTAAGCGGTGGCTTAGATTCCCGACTCCTTGCTTGGGCCTTACCCTCTACTGCTCAAAAACATGCATACACTTATGGGCTCTCTTACGACCAATCTCGATCATTTGAAGTTCGGCATGCGGAATACATTAGCCGGAAGCTAAATATTCCATGGAATCAAATTGAGCTAGGAGAGTTTCATAAGTACTTGGATAACTGGTCTAAGCTCTACGGGATCTCTAGTCACGCACATGGAATGTATCAAATTGAATTTTACAAGAAGATTCGAGATAAATATTCAGGTAAAAATCCTGTCATAAGTGGAATTGTCGGTGATGCATTCGCTGGAAGCTTTGCCAAAGTTTCTGTATCTAAACCAGATGACTTATTGAAGATCGGTTACTCTCACGGTAT
>CAZRLF010000029.1:22740-30774 GCA_964601045.1 uncultured Bacteriovoracaceae bacterium | reverse complement strand
GTAGCGGGCGGCGATGCGATCAAGCTGGTCCAGTCCCACCTGCCCTTCGAAGGGGCAGCCGAGCGCGCAGATCATGCTGCCGTAGATCGTGAAGCCGTCTTCGGCCGCCAGCCTGGCCATGCCGGCGATCTCCTCGAGCGTCTCGTCGATCGACCGGTTGCCGTTGGCGCGGTTGTGGGATTCCGTCACCGACAGCATGAAGGAAACGCCGTCGATGCGGTCGCGGAAACGCCGCGCGCGCTCCAGCCCGCGCATGTTCGGTACCAGCGCGCGGTAGCTGACGCCGGGCACGATATCGATACCGGCGACCACATCCTCCGCGTCCACGAATTGCGGGATGGCCTTCGGATGCACGAAGGACGTCACCTGGATCGCCGGCAGGCCGGTACGCGACAACGCGTTGACGACCTTGATCTTGGTCTCGGTCGGGATGAACTGTTTTTCCGACTGGAAGCCATTCGTGAGGATAGCGGTATTTGATTTCTCGCGGAGAGAAATGACAGGCTTCAGCAATTTCAATTGTATGATGAATATACTCTTTAGGCACACGGTATTTTTGAAGAAAAGAAAGAGGCTTAAGATAATTCTCGCCGTTAGGAGAGGGGAGAATTTTACTAAGCGGCGTATTACTTTTTATAGCTCTTAAAGCTTCGTAAATTTCAAAGCGTTCGGGGATATGAAAATAAGGATCCCAAGTCCAAGCTTTAGGAATTTCGGAAGGCAATTCTTGGAGCCATTTTTTAAGCGGACGATCTCGATCGGGATGCAAAGTTTGCGTGACGAGCTGAATGGGGTTGCAGATTTCTCTTAAGAATTTAAAAAAAGAAGGAGAGGCAAATTTTCTTGGAGGTAATAAAACAAAATGTTTGTTTGATATCCATTCAGACAAATGCTCTCTTTTAAAGAAAGGCTCTTTTCCGTTTTCAAATCCTAACGAAAGCAGGCGACAAAGCTGTTTATACCCTGTGAAATCTTGGGCAATCAAAATAAGAGCAGAATTTTCGATTTGAATTTCGCATCCTATCATTAGTTGAATTTTGTTTTTTTCGGCGGTTTCATGAGCTCGAACCATTCCGTAAAATCCATTTATATCACAGAGTGAAATGGCGCTATAGCCAAGCTGAGCCGCCGTTTGCACCATTTCTTCGGGTTGAGACGCTCCGGTTAAAAATGAAAAACAAGATTTTGCGCTCAATTCAGCAAAGGTAGCAGCTGCTTTCATTCAATGATTCCCTGCTGAAACCATTCTTTTTTTTCATTTCTAAAAGCCCATATCCACATTCGTTCTCCACGAACAATAAAGTAATCTCGAGAGTGACGTGTTCCGGCCTTATCAAACCAAGTGAGGCGCTCTGTAAATTGAAGAGCTCCTGCTGGAGCCAATAGGGGCTTGGGTTTTGTTTGAATAAGTGGCCTAAACAATCCATGAGAATGAAGAGGCTCAAAATTTTTAAAAATTTGTGATCTTACCCAAGCTTCTTCGGGCAGATAAGAGAATGTCGATTGAGGGCAGAAGGCCTGAATATTGAGGTCTGCCAATTTTTGCGAAAGTTCTTCGAATGAAATCAGATTTTCTTTTGTTTCAAAAAGAGAAAGTTGATGGGCTTTTTTAGGTTGAGCTGGAGAAATGTTTAAAAATATTTTCCATACTGGCTGAGGAAGAGAAAGCTTAAAAATATTTTCTTTAATCAGCTGCAGAATCCAAGCCAGATCTTTTTTAAGGCTGGGCTCATAAGTAAAAGAAAGTTCGACTTTGTTTTCGTCATTGAGGGTTTCGTTATCTTGAGAGAGCAAAAAAGAAATTTCACAATACTTTAAAATGAAGTGAGGGCTATTTTGTGCGATATTCTGCAGGCCTCTTTCAATTTCTTGATAGATCATTCCCGCATCACAGCAGAAGTCATCAAAATCATGAGACCAGTGAAGAGTTTCGGGCTGTTTGTGAGGGGCCCAAATCCAGGGGGTAGAATCGGGTCTGAAAATACCTTCAAAAAAAATAGCCCATTCAGGCCCTAAGCGAGATTGAAATTCAAATCTTGAAAACTTCTTAAGTTGTTCAATTTTATAAAATCCTAAATTTTGAAATATTTGAATGGTCTCTAAAATATTTTTTCTTGTTTTGCGATTTTTGTTTTTAAAGAGGGGGTAAAACTCAAAAAAGTCATTAGCCAAAGGAATGAGTTCTTTGAGCGGAGAAAATAAATGAATTTTATAAGCCTTTAAAAGAGCGCCCCAAGCGTAAGTATCATGCGCAATGTTTTTTCTTTCAGAAATAATTTGCTTCCAAAAATCATGAAAAGATCTCAAATCATAAATCCACCAAGCTCCATAGCGCATCACATGAGGAGAGAGGTTTTCATTCTGTTTTGTTATGGCGTACATACGGCACCTCTATCTTTCTGCCACCATTCCTGAAGGGGGCTGGGTAGAAACTGTGGATTTAAATCTCCCCCTTTGGACCAAGTCATTTTGAACTGATCATGTGAGAGCTTAAGGTGTGCACGTTTTGTGCAAAAACTATGAACTTGAGTATCAATAACTAAAACTTTATGAGGCAGGGAAAGGTGGCGAAGCAGAAGCTGAAGGAATTTTCCTTCAGCTTCTGAAAGTTTAAGGGCATCTAAAATCCAAGCATCAAAAAGTTTAACTTCGGCCAAAGTTTTGCAAAGAGCTCGAAACTGCTTCTTATTCTTATATTCAATTCCTAGGAGCTGGTTGCCGCATTCATGGGCAAGACTCCAAAGGCTAGGCCCGTAGAGATTCCAGTCTTGTGAGATCCAGACGACTCGAGAGGCGGGCTGAATAAACTTAAAGGCTAACCTTCGGGCCCCTGAGCCTGGCCCCCCAATAAGTTGAATAAAGTTTTTTTCTGAAGACAGACGCTGCATCTTCATATACCATACATATGTATGGAGTTAGTCGTCAATGCCCCCGGCAGATATGTCGGCCCAAAGATTCGCCTAATCCCAACCAAACCCAAAATAGCAAAACGCCCCTTGAAATGGTTTCAAGGGGCGCCTGCTTACATACGACTTAAATTTAAAGCCTAATCATGAGGCCGGGTCATTTTCAGACTCATGAGAGCTCTACGAAAGAACTATTGATTCTTCGCATTCCAAACCTGGGATGAAATTTGGTTTTGCTGTTCGCGGCCTTTCTTTTTATCTTTGATAACTTGTTCAACCTCATCTCGTAGTTTTTCAACTCGTGGAATAGCATTCTGATAGGTTGAAAGAAGGGCTTCATCAGCACGCTTTTGTTCTGCTTCGATTTGCAGATACTGTTGATGCGATTGTTCGAGAATATCGATATTCGACATATCCGATACAAATTTATTTAGAGAAACAACGTGTCTTAAGAGGTTTTGAGCGTTTGCAGTTTGCATTGCATTAGCGGCTTGTTCAACAGCAGCTGTTCCTTCAACCAATTTCTGTTGTCGAGCAATAGCATTTGCAATCACAACGCCTGTAGTGAAGATGATTTTAGCTTTTGCTACTTTTCTTCGTCCAATATCAACAGCAGTGCGGCCGGTATTGATCAAGGTGATTAAAGCCAATTCTGCCTGCTGAAGGACAACGACGATTTCACCAACATCGAGTTGAATTCCCGCAATCGGAGTGAGAAAATGTCTTTTAACAAATTCAGCTCGTGTAGCATCTGTATTTAAAAGATTTTGATAAGCAGCTTGGCCCTTTAAAGACAGTTCTTCAAGCATAGCGTATTTATCAAGCATCACTAAAATTTGCCCTCGAATGGTATCAGCATCTTTGGCATACACTTCGAGTTCTAGTTCTTCTTTATTAAAACCATTCGCGAGTTCACCCTCGATTCTGCTAATAATCTCTCGAGCCGAATTTGCCTTTTCAAGTTTATTCACCACCATATTAAAAAGATCAGAATTGGTAATCGTTCTTTTAAACATACCTAAGAAGCCACCAATTTTTCCGCTGGGAGGTGCAGCGAATAAATCTGAAATTCCAGCTTTTCTAATAACGGCACTTAATTGAAGAAGGTTTCCAGCGGAAGCTTTACCAACATCTGATCGACTTAAGGATTCCATAGTTTGATCTAAAGCTTGAGTTGCAAGAGGAAGATCAACTGCAAGAGCGGTCGATCCAATTTGACCCATATTTTCTGAAAGTGCTTTTTCTGTTGACTGGTTGAGATCTGCACTTAAAAGACCAGCGATCATTGATTCGGCGTAGTTCGAATATTTTGCTCTGTCCTGAGTAGTTACAACTACAACAGGAGATCCTGTATCCATCTTAACCACTGCAGTTGGTTGTCGAAGAACGACTGAATTTGATAGAATCGGTTGCTGACTAACAAGTCGATTTGAATCAGAAGATCCTGTTACGACTTCAGCAATTTTGGCCTTGCATTGAGCAGGGCTTCCTGAAGGTTGAGATTGTTCACCATCAGCTTTCAATGGGGTTGATAAAAAGGCTGCTAGTGCAATCAGCAGTCCTTTAGTTTTTGCTACGATATTTTGCATTTTAACTACTCCTTTGAAAATTTCGATTCGACTAACATCATAAAAACTTGAAATCCAGTTAATTCTTTTTCACTCGAGGGTATGTATGATTTCCATACAAAAGTATGGAAATCATTTTAGACGTAGATTAGTCTAGTATTCGATGAAGCAAAACTCGCCTTATGAGCTTACGCCCCAACAAATGAAAGTTTATAAATTTCTCAAGGAGCGGGTTTACTCCGCTGGTTCAATGCCGACGCTAAGAGAAATTTGCAAAGAGATGGGATGGAAAGCTGTGGGGACAGCACAAGATTCAATCAAAGCTTTAGAGCAAAAAGGTTGGATCACAAGAAATGGCCATAAGGCCAGAGGACTTCAGATTACAGAGGGCGAAGATTTCAGATCAGTTCCCATATTGGGCTCGGCTCCGGCGGGAGTACCGATTGAATCAATTGAGCAACATAAAGGGGATGCAATCGTTCCTTCATTTATGAGAGGCCCAATTTTCGCAGTGCGCGTCCAAGGTGACAGCATGCGAGATGCAGGAATCGAAGATCAAGATTTAGCAATAGTAAAACAAACGCCTTCAGCAGAGTCGGGCGAAATTGTAGTAGCGATGGTTGAAGGCGAAGTGACAATCAAGCGTTTAGTAAAAAAGAAAAACGAAATTTGGTTAGAGCCAGAAAACTCAAAATACAAACCGCGCCAGATCCTCGACACAAGTTTTAAAATTCTAGGTCGAGTCATTGGCCTTCACAGATACTGGGAAAATTAAAAAGCCGTCTTCTGACGTGCTAAATGGACCCCATTCCTAAGGTGACAGAATGATTAATCTCTATTTTGCGCCGACTTTTTTCTTTAGCGCTTGTTCAATTCTTGTCGAAAGCTGCAGAACGTCTGAATGATGTGGATCTGAGCTTAGTGCGAACTGAATATTCATTTTGGCGCCTTGGAGATTTCCGCTTTGTAATGCTGATTGAGCTAGTTTTAAATATTTTGCGCCAGATGAGGTAAGAACAGTTTTCTTTACAGTTGGTGAAGTTATATCGTCTTCGTTCACCGGAGCTGTTTTTGTTGGTGTGATTTTGTTTAAAGTTTTTCCTGAAATTCTTGCGTCGTATTCAGCTCTTTTGTTTTTGTCGGAAAGTGTTGAGTATGCTTCAACAACCTTTGCATACATGATTTTTGCATTTGAAAGTAGCTGCTCGTTTTTCATCCCCATATAGCGATCGGGATGAAATGCTAATGCTTCACGATGAAATGCATCTTGTATGTCTCTGCTTGAAGCCAGGGGAGTAATTTTGAGAATTTGATAGTAGTTTAAATTTTCTACAACTTTAAAGAGCGTATCGAATTCCTGTAATTTTAACATTCCAATTGCTCCTTTCGTCTCAATTCACTTTAAGCAGAGAGCGCTGCTGATTCAGAAATTGACGATGTGTAGAGAAATAATTTTCCGGGCAAATGATCTTCTGTAAAAGCGGGGTGAATCCAAAAGCCTTGTCCTCGTAAATTGGCGTTATCGCAAAGACCGTAGATGATGGAATTATCTTTGAGCCTGAACTGATAAAAATTCATTCCATCTTTTTTGTCTACATGCGCGGGTCTAGCTTGAAGGGTTTGAAGATAGCGCGGAATATTAGCGAAATCTTCAACACTTAACATCCAATGTACACGATCTCTTTGTAATTCTTTTTGTCCGGATTTTTCGCCCTCTTGAATCAAATCAAATTTTGAATCGAGTGGGTTGAGCTCTTTCAGGTAGCCTTCTTCATAGATCGAACCGCCAGCAGCGGGAATGCAAAAGACGACCTTGGCCATATCTTTCTTTTCATTTTTAAGTCTAACTTCTTTATGTTCAGAGAATCTCTCAGTCGATTTCTTAAGATCTTCAGCACTAAGAGAGGCACTTAATTTTACTTTAATGCTTTGGCTTACTCCTGTTTCTACATCTTTAGCGCTTACTTCTACAATTCCATCAGTATTGATAGCGAATAAAACTTGAATGCTTACCTCACCAGCTTTAGCTTTTCGAATACCGGTGAGTTCAAATTCTCCAAGCAAATTTGATTCAGATTCTTTTCGGTTTTTTCCCTGAAAAATTCGAATCGAAACAGAGTCTTGATTGTTTTTGGTCGTCGTAAAGTTTTTTGAAGCTTGTGTAGGAATGGGAGTATTGTGTTCAATGATAGTTTCGATAAATCCCCCGACAGTTGCAATTCCTAAATCAAGAGGAGTAACGTCAAGCAAAAGAGCGGCTTCTTTCGCCGCTTCAGTTTTTTCTCCCAGATTTGTTCGCAGTGTATGGGCCTGAATAGAAGCTCCAATAGAAACAACTTCGTCGGGATTTAAATCTCTTAGGGGTTCTTTTCCGAAGTATGCTCCTACAGCTTCATAGATCAAAGTCATCTTTGTAGGACCGCCGACCAAAATCACGGCATCGAGATCGGAATGCTTGAGCTCCGCAGATCTTAGGGCTTCGTCACAAACGGTAAACGTCTTCTGTATAAGTTCCTGAGTAGCTTTTTGAAAAACATCGCGCGTAATCGTATACTGAAAATCAACAGCTTGGCCTTCTTTTTGAATAATTCCAGGAATATAAATATCTGTTTTTTCGGCGTAGCTGAGCTTTCGCTTGGCCTTTTCGGCATTCGCTCGAAGTAGAGGAATAGCCGCTGGAATTTTTCTTAAATCAATATTGGCTGCCTTAAGAAAATGTTCAGCACAAAGATCGATTATCTTATCGTCAAAATCATCGCCGCCTAAAAATGTATCGCCGGAGGTCGCAATGACTTCGAAGACTTGATCTTTAAGGCGTAGAATTGAAATATCGAATGTTCCTCCGCCTAAATCGTAGATGGCGACAGTTTCTTTGAGGCCTTTTCCAAATCCATAAGCCAGAGCGGCAGCTGTAGGCTCGTTGATAATTCTTAATGTTTCTAAGCCTGCAATTTTGCAGGAGTCTTTGGTAGCTTGCCTTTGATTGTCGTTAAAATGAGCAGGAACTGTAACAACAGCATCAATTTGTCCGCCACCCAATTTTTTTGAAGCTACTTCGCCTAAGTGTCGCAAGATAAGCGCTGAAATTTCTTGGGGAGTATAAACGGTGCCGTCAATATCGACTCCAACGTTTTGATCTTCAGTCTCGACCAATTTATAGGGCATAAGTGCTTGAGCTTTTTTAACTTCTGGCGAAAAAATCTTTCTGCCGATCAGCCGTTTAATCGACGAAACCGTTCGACGTGAGTTCGTAAACATTTGAGCCTTGGCTTCGTGGCCTACCAAAATTTTCTTGTCTTTTCCAAATGATACGACAGATGGAGTAAGTCTTTGTCCCTCGTCATCAGAAATAATTTGATGTTCGCCATTAATGAATGCGGCAACAGATGAGTTGCTTGTTCCTAAATCAATTCCAATAGTAACGCCCATATCCTAAGTGTATCAAAAAAACAAAAATTCCCAGCCAGGGGTTTAATTAAAATTTTTTAAGATTACGATCTTGTGACATATCAGTTGACCCGATGGGCCTTGAATGGCCAAGGTTATCAGCGAGGCATCAG
>CAZRLF010000029.1:0-22730 GCA_964601045.1 uncultured Bacteriovoracaceae bacterium | reverse complement strand
AGAACAGAAATGAGTTCGACAAATGTTAATTCCCGAACCGTTGATTTAAGCTTATGGCTTGAGGCTAAAGCAAAAAGCAGTGAAAAACATAAGAAATACAAAGAGGCTGCGAATTTTTGGGGTAAATTATTAACCCGACTGACGCGAAATCAATCCAAAGAGAAGGCAGATGTTACTCAATTAGCTGCCATTCATTATCGCCTTGGCTTGGCGCACCGCGCCTTAAACGATAATCGTAAATCTCTTTATCATCTTAAGTATTCAGTTCGTCTTAATTCATCAGAACCACGCTATTATGAAGCCTTCGGAAGAGCCTTTTTGTCGGGCGGACATTGGAGAGTTGCTAAAACTCAGTTTGAAAAGGCCATTAAGCTTGATCCAACGAATGTAACTTTTCTTAGACAATATGCCTGGGTACTTTTGATGATGGATAAAAAGCAGGAAGCGCTTATTTACGCAAAAAAGGCGTATCTTTTGCGTCGTTCAAATAAAGAATCTCAGATGGGCTTAGCAAGAGTTTACATCGAACTTGATAAGCCACTTCATGCGATCGAAATTCTTAGAAAAATGCGTAAGTCGGATAAAGTTGATCAACTTGTCGAAGATTGTAAGAAGCGACTTGATGTTTCAATTGAAGGCAGTGTTTTAAGATGTTTAAGAAGAGGGGTGACCTGCGATGGATCTCCCTTTCAACTTAAAGATCTCAAGCAACTTGAACTTTGGTGGCAAAAATATTGTCTTAACTTTGAACAAGGACCTTTGCCCGCAGGCTTACCTAATGTTTGGGCAGCAGCGCTTGTGTGGATGATCGTTTTTATTCGAAATTATTCTGTTGATATGGTCGATATTTTAGAGAGGTTTGGAGCTTCTGAACTCGAAGTTTGGCCGAAGATTAAAGAGTTTCAAGAAACCATTTCTATTGTCGAAGGAGCCGACCAAGCGGCATGATTTTTTCGGTTGAAGCCATTAATGGGGCTGCAAAAAAAATCGAAGGGGCTATTCGACGAACCCCCATTTTGAGGTCTGAAGCTTTTGAACGAAAAATTGGTTCAAAATTTCCTATTTATTTTAAACTCGAAAATTTGCAGCTTACCGGGTCATTCAAATCAAGAGGCGCACTCAATAAATTACTTTCTCTTACAGCAGACGAAAGAAAACGGGGGGTAATTACCGCGTCTGCTGGCAATCACGCTCAGGGTGTCGCCTATCATGCACATCGACTTGGAATTCAGGCGAAGATCATTATGCCGGTTCCGACTCCTCTCATTAAAATTAATGCAACCAAGCAATGGGGAGCAGAGATTTTATTATTCGGCGAGTCTTATCAAGAAGCTTACGATAAGGCTGTTGAGCTCCAGAAATTAGAGAACAGAGTTTATGTTCACGCTTTTGATGACTCGCTCATTATGGCTGGTCAAGGAACAGTTGCGAAAGAAGTTCTCGAAGATTGTCCGGATATTCAAGTATTTGTTTGTCCGATTGGCGGCGGGGGGCTTATTGCTGGCTGTGCCACTTATTTGAAAGAGAGAAATTCAGATCTTAAAGTGGTGGGAGTTCAAGCAGAAGGTTGTTCCACCTTTCTTCCTTCGCTTGAGGCTAAAAAACCTGTGACTATTGCCGTGGCCAATACCATCGCTGAGGGAATGTCTGCCAAGCGAATGGGGGATATTACTTTTGATATCTGTAAAAGAATGGTGAATGAAATCGTTTTAGTTTCTGACGAGAGTATTGCTGAAGGCGTTCTTTGGTTGCTTGAGAATGAGAGACTTTTTGTTGAGGGCTGCGGTGGTGCAACTGTTGCTGCTATTGTCAAAAAACCTGAGTTAGTTACTGGACCGACAGTGGTTGTATTGAGTGGAGGCAACCTCGATGTGAATTTGCTCGCTCGTATTATCGAGCGAGGTCTAGTCAAAACCGGCAGACTCGTTCGCTTAGAACTAACGGTTTTAGATGCTCCGGGAGCACTCCATAAGCTTCTCGGTATATTTGCGGAGGAGCGAGCCAGTATTGTGCATGTGAGTCATGAGAGACTCTTCGGAAAATCTTCACTCAGGCAGGTTTTAGTTCGTGTGACGCTTGAAACTAACGGCCAAGAACACGACGAAGCAATTCGAAAGGCTCTTTTATCAAAGGGCTATCAAGCCACCTTCTTAACTTAAATTCGTTGAAATAGGGCCTTATTGTTCGAACTCCGGGGGGTATTTTAGCTTGGGGCAGTCTCTGATATAATAAAGCTGAGGAATATTCAGATGTTCTATCCATCTGGGCAAAGGAGATCTACGGGTTGAATACTCGCGGATCAATAATCGAAGGGGACCTTCACGGGTTTTTTGGAGATCTTCTTGTCTCCGCTTCGGCGAATCAGAAGCTTTTGCTTTCTGAAAAGGCTCGAGGCTACGTCACTGATCTTCTCGTTCATTTTCAAGATACTGAGCATTTGTTTTCTCAAGAGGGTGTACGAATTCCCATTTTGGCCGATATGCTTCATCAGGCGATAGATGCCGATTTTCATCGTCGAGTTAGTATTCTGAGGCAAATGGGAGATACCTCATTAATGGTCTCTGGGTTTTTTCCTGAAGCACTTACAAGAAGAGCTGTAGATCTCAATTATTATCAGAGAATGGGAGAGACTGCTTATCAGCAGCTAAGTTCGCTTACGACTCAGGTAAATGTTTACGATGAACTGAGCGAAAGATTTATTAAACTTGCCAATGTTCTCAATGAGATTTCTGAGCAAGTGCATGGTAAAAACAATTCTCTTTCTAAGTTACTCGAATTTTATAGTGCAACAGGTTCTGAGCGCGCCTTAGAGCAGCTGCGTAAACAGGGGGTTATTCCTATTCAGTCAAAAGATGATCCCTTTGAAAATGAGTAAGGATTTTAAGTGAAATTACTTTCGCAAATTCAAAATTCTCTTTCGACATTAAATGGTTATCAAACAATTAATGATCTCGAAGGCTTTTTGTATCCATCCGAAAAAAAGAATGAACTAATTATTCGAGAGCAGGGTGGAGAGGCTGAAATTCTGCTTTGTATTCAGACAAAAATTTTAGAAAAGTTAAAAGATCTCTCATTGCCTGAAGACTTCAATTTAAAACATGCTTCCGATTTAGCGATAGTCGTTGAGGAATTAAGCCACTTTAATACTTTTTGCTTTTCTGCCGAACGAGATCGCGAAGTTTCCCCTCTTGATTTGGAAATTCAGGGTGAAATTGATAAGTTTGGCGTCTTCTTGCAGATGCTCCATAAGCGAAATGAAGAATCGATGCGTGAAAAGATTTTTGCCCTTCTATTTGAAAACATCAGCTTTAAAAATGATCTTAAGTCAGACGAACTTGAGCGCTATCAGAATGCTCATCACATCGCTAAAAACTTCTGCCGGCAAGTCATGGCCGAATTTAAGGAATGGGACCAATCGAAGCATCTTTTTAAGACCTTTTTTGATTCAACCAGAGTTGAGAAATACGGGCTTCGGTGGAGTGGTAATATCTTAAAATAACTCAGCTTTTTAACAAACTCCGGTAATCAGCATTCAATGATAAAATATTTTTATGCTGCGTGTGCTTTGGGAAGGGCTTGTAGTTTGCTCTTTGGTAGGACTCATTTGCTACCTCGGCCTTTTACTTTTTAGAAACCCTTCGGATGGGCCGATGATTCAAGATCCTTACGAAGCCTTACTTAAAATGCCGACTTCTTCTTTTGAACAAACAAATCACGACGGAGTTAAAAAGGAGATAGGTGAAGAAAAAATAGAAACCCCTGTTATCGTGGTCAACTCCAATCCATCCGAATCTTTGTCTAAGAGTTCTTCTGAGAGTGATAGTAATTTCTTGGGGCAACAGCTCGATGCGAAGAGCAAAGAGCGAATGAATAATCAAAATCCGCACGAGGTTCTTGGAAGTATCGAGGAGGAATTGTCTCAGCTTCCTGGCGGTGCAGATTCTGCGCCGGCACGAGCCTCACTTCTGCATACAGTCTCAAAGCTTGATGTCGATCAAGACGATGCAGAGACAGTGCATGAGCTTGCATTGAATGAACTTTTTCAAAAATTAGACCCTCAAGATATTGCTTCAAGCCAATCGACTAGTTTTGCATATTTTCTGCCAGTTTTGGCTCATGAGATTGCATTAAAGACTGCTTATGATGGCGTTGAAGCTATGCAAATTACCATCGATGGTTTATCAGTCCAAGATGATCCAGGTATTCGACACTCATTAATTAAAAACTTTGTTCTCAAATATCCTGAGTACGAGCCTCATCTCAAAGAAGAGCTTTATCTGAGAAATATTTCAGATGAAATCGCTGATGCTGCCGTTCCTTCGCTTTCTACTCAATGACCTGCCGCTTCAATTGACAACTTCATCAAAAATTTGGCGCTCCGATAGCGTTGACGCGCAGTAAACAAGTACAAGCCTTGCGTCAAACTTTGGCCCCAGCCTTGCACTATCCAGTGGTGTCAATACGGAGGTAAGTATGAGTAATAAAGAGTTTGAGATGAATTTTGAAAATTGGGATGAGACAGAGAATCTTAAGGGAGGCAATTTTCTTACCAGTGCCATTCTTATGCTTCGCAAACAAAAATCGACTCTAGAACGAGAAGTAAATCAACTCAGAGAGAAAGTGGCGCTTCTTGAAGGACAGAATGCTGCTTTTATCGACGTGAGTGCTGACAGGCTTTTAAAAAAGCTGGGATGACAGGATCGCCTTTGAGTCTTTCTGGGTGCCATTGCACTCCCCAGCCAAAGTCGATGCCTTTATATTTTACGCATTCAATAAGTTGGTCTTCGCTCCAGCCATGTGCCTCGAGCGATTTTCCAAGACGATCAATACCTTGATGGTGAGTTGAATTGACATGAAGTTTTTCAGCTCCAAATAAACTAATAGCTTCAGATTTTTCTTCAAAGTGCACCCAGTGAGTTGGCAGATCTTTTGATTCAGTTTGTTCGTGCTTTAGTGTTCCCGGGCGATCTTGAGGCAAATCTTGATGAAGACTTCCGCCTAAGTAAGCATTTAGAATCTGAACTCCCCAGCAAATGCAAAGCAGCGGACGATTGAGTGGGAGATATTTTTCGAGTAGTTTGTATTCGAAGTCACAGCGCTCCTGGACGATTTTTACATTTTCATATTTCTTCTTCTGGCCATAGAGTTCGGGATTCAAATCTCCCAGCCCCCCCGGAATAACTAAGCCATCTAGGTTGGCCAGTTTTTTATCTACGTCGCGTAAATCATAGAGAAGAGGTGCAACTTCAGCTCCCTGAGAATGAATGGAATCAACGACGTCTCTTTTGAGAAAAAAGCCATGCGATTCAGAAAAATCAAAGGTTACTCCGATTTTAAGCGGACGCTTTGATCCTGAGTCTTTCGAGACAGTCATTTCCTCTTTGCTCCAACTCTAAGATTTGTTCTCGCCACTGAGAAAAGGCTAACTGCTGGTGGGGCTGTGCAAACCGTGTCATCGAGAGTTTAGCTCTCTTTTCATAAACTTCTTCTTCCTCGAAACTTATTTTTTTTGATTCAAAATAACGGATAGAGTCTTCGATTGCTGTGACCGCTTGATCAAGGGTGCCACAACAGCAAAGAAAATCATATCCAGCATCGAGCGCTTTTCTCCAAGGCTTTAATTCCGAAACTGCTTTCATACTCAAAAGATCATCGGTGATAAGAGCTAAATCTTTGGGTATTCCATTCATGAATTCAGCAATCAATTTTTGATCAAGTGAAAAAATTCTTTCGGGTGCGTCCTCAAAGGCAATATGAGCGGTCATCAATGCAGAACTTAGCTTGGCCGCCTTTAAAAAGATTTCGCGATCTTCGTTAAATAGTTCATTTTTGCTTTTAAAAACAAGAGCAATTCTTTCGTGAGAGTCAAACTTTGTAGGCCCGTGACCCGGAAAATGTTTAAGCGTAGTTCGAACTCCTACGCTTTCAAAGCTTTTACAAAAAATTTCAATGAAGGGCAGCGCATCAGAGACGCGTTCACCATAGCTGCGATCTCCAACGACATGACTCGATTCAGTGGTTCGAATATCGCAGTTAGGAGCAAAATTGAGACCGATTCGACAGAGTTTCATCTGCCGAGCCGCTAAGCTATAGAGTTCACTTAAAGCTTTTTTTTCGCCCGTCTCCTCAACCGCTTCAGCAAGCACTTGAGCTGAAGGCAGAAAAATGAAAGGAGGTCTAAGACGGCGCACTCGTCCGCCTTCTTGATCAACCGAAAAAAAGCCAATTTGATTTTGGGTTTTGATACCAAATTCGTAAATGGCTTCAAGAGCGGCATTTTTGTCGTTCCAAATATTGAGTGGGCTATCAAAAGGAGAATTGAAAAGAGCTAAACTTGGAATCTGAAATTCCTTTAAAAAAGACTGAAGTTCTTTTGAGAATGAAAAATCTTTAACACCAACGATAAAGAATGAAGAAATGACTTGGGCAGTTTTCATTACTGCATTGAGCTTATCCAACCCTGAACAACTTGTCTGTCCTGACTTTCAGGTTTGAGTTGGAGGTAGATTTTAAAGGCGCGTAAAGCCCGATCCTTTTCTTGGCGATTCATATAGATTTCACCAAGTGAACGATAGACATCCGCGAGGTCGGGATCTTCTCTTAGTGCACTCTGATAGAGCTGAATGGCTTCGTCGATTTTACTTTCTCTTTGCTTCTGTTTGCCGTCTTCATAAAGTTTAGTGGCCGCTTTTTTGGCCTGGTTGGTTTGTTTATTGAGTGCAATCAATTCAGGGTCAGCTTTGGGAAGAGTCTTTTTGTCGGTTGGAGCTGGCTGAGCAAGTGAAGGTTTTTCTGCGACTTGTGTTTTTGTTGTTGGTTTTGAAGCCTCAACTAATTTTGAACTTTTCGGATCGCTTACAGATTTGGGTGCCGCCTTGATGGAAGAAGTAACAACTGGGTTCGATTTAGGTTTTACTTCGGTCGCGGGTTGCGATTTTGCTTTTTCTATTTTTTGGGATTTAGCTAAATTTTGGGCGTATTTATTCTTCTTAAGTTTCTTTTCAATATTGATATAGAGCGCAGGAGGAGTTGTTCCAGGTCTAAACTGGCTCCGATGCTTTTGGAACGATCGAATCAATGATTGAAAACGTTCGGGAGCCATTATTTTTTCTGTATCTTTGGGATGATCAAGAGCAATCATAAGGGCCCAAGCTTCTGCTCTAAATAAATCAGGATATTCGCCAAGAAGAGCAATAAGATTTTGAACGGCGCCTCGATAGTCTCCGGTTTTACTGTCAACAATGGATCGTGCAAGTCGATACTCAGGATCTCCGTGATTCGACGTTGGCCAACGCCGAATGAGATCTGCCAATGTTTGAACGTCGTCTTTAAAAAGTGCGTAGGCTGTTAAACCATAAAATCCATAAATCTGATTTGGGTATGCGGCAATTAAGCCGGATGCATATCCCATACCTGAAACGATTTGATCTTCTGCACCGTTCATCAAGCCATTCAAAACAAGAGCTTCGGCAATTAAAGCTCTATTCTCGGGTTTTTGCTGTTCAGATGGCGGAAGGGTAGCAATCTGTGAAAGATAGTCTTGAAATACCCGAGGATCATCGCGATACCAATCGGCAGGTCGCTTAAGACTTGAACCTGACAGAGTAGCTACAGTTTGAGAATTATTGTGTGCGCTAGACTGATTGTGTGTCGCTTCATTTTTATTTGAAGATGGAGGTCCAGAATCAAAATTGCTTTCAGCCGTCTGCTTAGGACTTTCACTTTCTGGGCGGTTAATGAAAATAAAAACGCCGGCGGCAATCGCGATCGATGCAACAAGGCCTATAATAAATTTCTTCTTTGATTTCGGCCTACTGCGGACTTGGATTTCGGCAAAAGTGGCATCTCCAAACGGTCGAACATCAGAGTCAGAGTCTTCGTCTTCGCTCATTCGAATAAGTTCAGAGAGACGGGCTTTATCGTCGTACATAGAGGCGCCCATTTCGGTCGCACCGTCATTGTTATTCTCGATTTCGTCATGGTCTTCTTCAACTGCTGGAGCGATTTTCTTAGACGGCTGCTTTTTAAAGGGAGAACTTTCTTTTATTTTTTTAGAAACTGAGGGTGCATCCCGTTGCACACTAATCATCGTTTTGGCACTTTCAATAAACGCGCCGGAGGGACGATCATCCTCTTCAGGTTCTTCATTTGAATGTTCTTGCTCTTGATTTGCAAATAGACTTGCAGCACTTCTCTTTATCGAAGGTTCGCGACGTTTGCTTTCTGCAGAAAAGGGGCTTGGTTCTTTAACTGCCGGCGGAGGCGGCTCAACATTTTTTTTAGGCGATGCCTGGGATCGGCTTTCATTTTCGGGAAAGACGTGGAAGGTATTTTGACACCGCGGACAACGGACCTTTGTTCCCGACGAACGGACTTTTTCTTCCGGCAATTTGTACCGGCTGTCACATTTTGGGCACGAGACGAGCATAAAAAGATAAGGCTATTCTATCATGTTTTAGAATTTCGAGGCGTTTCTTGCATAGCTTTGAGGCTATTAAGCAAAAACTTGCGACGCTCCGCCGCAATCTTATAAGCCCGCTTATCATGCGGGGTTACGAGATCAAGTTCAGGTACAGGAACAGGCTTGCCCGATTTATTGACTGACACCATAGAGAGGTGGGACGTAACGCATATTTGGGGAGTTGGTTGAGTAGGATTTTGCCGGGTAACTTCTACCTCAACAATCATAGAAGTTCTGCCAGTGTAAACAACCTGTGCTCGAAGAGTCACTGTATCTCCAACATGAATAGGTGAAAGAAAATGGAGCGCGTCCACGCTCGCAGTGACACAAATCTGTTTCGCATGACGCTGTGCTGAAATTGCCGCGACAATATCAATCCAGCTCATAACCACACCGCCGAAGATGGTTCCTAAGGCATTGGCATGTGATGGCAGAACAATATGATTTGTTTCAACAAATGATTCTTTCGGTTGTTGCTTAATTTTCTTCATTTTTTTCACCAATATCCTGTCGTAATCTCAATATCTCCAAGGACCTTAGATTGGCATGAAATTCGATCTTTTGATTGTAAATTGTTGCGATCTTTCAAATCGAGTTCGATATCACGAGGCCGAGATAAATTTCGTTCACCTTTTAAAACTGTAATTTTACAGCTTGCGCAAAGTCCAACACCTCCACAGGCACTTCCGATTGGAATTTTGTGATTTTGCAATGTTTGCAGGAGGTTCGCATCTTTTGCGGCTTCGAGCACAATGCCTTGCGGCTGAAGTGTAATTTTAACGATCTTCGTCGACACATCGCTATTGTACGGCTTGAACATTTTTTTCAGCAAGTCTTGATCCGGCGCAGGCTGTTTGAATGCAAAAAAAAGCTCTAGAATGAAATGGAGAGGTTGAGACTATGAAGAAGCATGATCGTTTTGAATCTTCGACACTGTTTGAGGGACGCTGCACCTTATGTAACGAGCTTTATCAAGCTCAGTCGAAGTCAGATGATCTTGAAGGCATTACTTTTAAGTGTAAAAAAGTAAGTTGCAAAGGTCGAGTAAGCCTCAAGTTTGCTCACCATTTTAGTCTTCCGTCTCGCGCTTTGGCGCCAAACAAGCCAAGTCGGTTCTGTTAAGGTTGAGTTGGGCTACTTAGGCGGCTCTTCGTTAAAATCCCAAGTATAATTAAGTTTAAGAGTTTTGTTTGAAATCTGGATGGTTTCAGGCCAAAGCTTTGAGCCTAGAATTTCATGCCAAAAATGAAGTGAATAACTTCCTGCCGGAATGTTATTTAGATTTGTTTTTCCGTTAAGATCAGTGACCTGATAAAACGAGTGAGGAGATACTACGACAAAGGCCCTCATCCAGGGATGAATATCATCGATAAGGGTTACGATCTCCGATTCTTTCATGCGAAATATAACAAAGTTAAGATTAGGAGGAATGGACCTTGAGCTTCTGGCATTTTTCTTGCCCGTTGCTCGAAGTTGAAACAAAACATCGTCTTCGCTTTTTACTTTTACGTTGGCCCCAGGAGAGACAATCGATACTCGAGGTACGAACTCACAGTTCTTGATTTTTATTTCGGGCTCTAAGTTCTCAAACGTTGGAAGTGGAGTATTTTGAAGGGGTTCAAGCCAGACAACGACATTTTGAAGGCCTCCAGTTTGATCTTGAATAACTGAGGATGTTGCTCTTCGATCTCCGCAGATTTTAGGGTCAAACTGAACAGTTTGAGGGGTGGGAGTGGTGAGGTTTTTGCCAAAGATTCGAATCTGAATTTGCCCGCTCGCTTTTTCAGGATTTTTGGCTATTAATAGGTCGCTTGAAAGACAGAGAAGTAATACTGCCCATAAAGCTCGAATACGCATGACGTCTATGAAATCACAAATTTTTAGGATTGTCTTTGAAGACTCATCTCTTCTTGTGATTGAAAAATTGCAATCATTTTTGTCGCAAAGAGGGGATGAGAGCGATGGTGAAGGCCTCTTTGAATTCATTTCTCGTCAGCGAGGTCATCCAGTTTTGCCGGTTCACCGGCTTGATCGAGAAGTTCTTGGCTTGATGATTTTTGCGAAGACAAAAGCGGCAGCGGAACATCTTATACTGCAATTTAAAGAGCGTAAAACTGCCAAGGGGTATGAGGCGCTGGTCGATGGCAGAGTACACAAAGATTCAGAACATCTGACTCACTATCTTAAGAAAAATGAGAAAAAGAACTACGTCACTGTGTTTCCGAGGCCTACTGAGGGCGCCAAAAGAGCGGACTTAACGTATTTCGTTCTTGAGCGGCTTGAGTCTCAAACTCGTCTTTATATCCGTTTACTCACGGGACGCAGTCATCAGATACGAGTTCAGCTTGCAAAAATTGGAAACCCCATAGTGGGTGACAACCGCTATGGAAAAAAGGCACTTGATGAGAGTGGAGCTCCTCGTATTCAGCTCAAGTCTGTTTACTTATCAGTGATTCATCCAATTTCTGGAGAGCCAATTTCATGGTTACTCAGTGAAGATCCTCGAATTCTCGATTGGAATCTTTTAAAAAATCTTTGAACACTCTCTAGAAATCGTGCAGACTCACTGATACACGACGAGAAAAATCGTGCGGACTTTTGAAAACGTGAACGTTAATTTCGAAAAAGGGGCATTAAATGGCTGCTAAAAAAACAAAGAAAAAAACCACAACTAAAACTAAAGCAAAGAAGAAGACTTCAAAACGAACCATGAAGACACGCAAACCAAATGCGGCTTTCATGAAACCTATGCGACCTTCTACTACTCTTGCTACTGTGGTTGGCGCAAATTCTCTTCCTCGCACTGAGGTTACCAAGAAACTTTGGGCTTATATTAAGAAAAATGGCTTACAAGACAAAACCGAACGACGATTTATCAATGCTGATGACAAACTTCGTGCTGTATTCGGTGGAAAAGGCCGAGTTTCGATGTTTGAAATGACCAAACTCGTTTCAAAGCATCTTTCTTAATTTGATTCTTCGTCTGGATGAGAGACATTAAGACGAAGCAAAACTGGAAAATGATCTGAGGCCCCTCTGGGGCCTCTTTCATTTTCTAAAGCTTCATCTCGTGAATCAAATGGCAATGAGGCTTTCGTTTTCGGGTTCACATAGTTTGGATGTCGCACGACCTGAAATGATCTTCTCTGATATTGAAAGCCCTTTGCGTCGAAGAGGCCCTGAGACAGAAGAAGGTGATCAAACTGAAAAAATGCTCCCCTATAGTAGATTGTGCCTCTCAAGCGTTTAAAGGCGGTATCTTTCTCTTCTTCTGTTTCAAAATCTTGCAATAGTGGTGCAGCTCTTAATTCGTTACTCGGCTGCCAAAGAATGGGACTTAATTCTAAATTACGCCACTGACCTGCAACGCCTAAAGACTGCATACTTTTGTTCTCAGGTTCATCATTCAGATCTCCAGCAACAATAATATCTTCGTCGGGATTTTCTTCTAGAATGGCATCAATACGTTTTCGAATAAATTGAGCATAACGATTTCGTTTTTCTTCGCCATTATCGTTGCTTCCCGGTCGAGTAAGACGACTTTTCCAATGATTTGCAAAGACGGTAAGATTTGAATTTGCGATTTTCAGTTGAGTTTCTAAGACTGTTCGACCTCCAGTATAAACAAGGTGAGAACGGGGTTTAGAGGCTACTTCAAGTTTTGTCATCACAGCTACGCGGATACCTCGTACATCTGGGCTTATGTTATCTACAATAATATGTGCATACCCGCAGGCTTGAAGAAAATTATCTTTCCAACGCTTTAGTACCCAAGAATTTTCGATTTCTTCAAGCACCAGAATATCGGGGCAAATAGAGCTATCTGTATTTTTGATGCTAATAAGAATTTCTGTCAGATTTTTTAACTTCGCATCGAGCTTCTCAATCGTCCAATGCAGTTTTCCTTCAGGTGTAAACTCTTCATCTCGTTTATTCGGATCGTCATAAGGATCAAAAAGGTTCTCAACATTAAAATTCATTACCGAAATGCTCTCGGCAAACAAAAAGTTTAAATTAATGAGCAAAAATAGGATGAAACTAAAGTAATTTCTCAATGACAATCTCTCCCCCAAGACGGAATTAATCATAACCACGAAGAATGGTCGATCTAAAGTTAAGTCCGCATTTTTGATGCTTTGAGTCATTTGTTCTTTTTAGCGATCTTCCGTGGATTTTATTTGATCTCGTACTCTTGTCTTAGGACATAATAATGAATTGCATTTTGTGGTTCGATTCGTAGAGAATCGTCCTCTTAGAGAAGGAGTTTTAATCTATGAAAATTAAAAATATCTTGAGTTTATTTTTAGGATTGGTTGTTTTATCGGGCAGTCTTACTGCGAAGGAATTTGAGATAGATAGAGATCATACGAGTATCGGTTTCAGAATTCGTCATCTTTTGACTCATGTATCGGGTAGATTTACTGATTTTTCGGGTAAATTTCATACTGACGAATCAGGTGCGTTAGTTGGAGCTGAGGCAATTATCAAAGCCAAGAGTATTAATACTGATAATACGAAGCGTGATAATCATTTGCGATCTGGCGATTTTTTTGAAGTTGAGAAATATCCTGATCTTAAATTTGTCTCTGAGAGTGGAAAAATTAAAAAGGGTAAAAGTGGAACTCTGTCTGGCAAGCTTACCATTCATGGTGTGACCAAGCCTGTTGATCTAGATGTTGAGTGGATGGGTGAGATTGAAGGTCCTGGCGTGACCAAAGCAGGGGCTTCGGCAAAATTGATTATTGATCGAAAAGACTACGGTCTTACTTGGAGTAAAACTCTTGAGACAGGAGGAGTTTTAGTCGGTGATAAAGTTGAGATTCAACTCGATATCGAAGGTAACCTTAAGCCGGGTGAAAAAGTTGCGACTGGTGAAGGTTCTGAAAAAGGAAAGCCTGTCAAAGCTAAGAAATAGTTTATGTTTTGCAGTGTAATGCTGCAAATTCATATTTGAATAAACGAACGAAGGGATAGAAAAATGAAACCATCAAAGAAGATTCTTATTTCGAGCGCTGTTATGGGCGTTCTTTCAATTGCTGCACATGCTGCTGATAAAGCCGCTCCAGATCATGCAAACTCTGCCGCAAAAGGGGAGTGCCATGGGGTTAATGCTTGCAAAGGTCAAGGCGACTGTCATGGAGCTGGCAAAAGCTGTGCTGGAAGTAACGAATGCAAAGGCAAGGGCTGGAAGTCCATGACTGAAGCTGAGTGCAAAGCAAAAGCTGGTAAGTTTGTCGCCTCCAAGTAATTCTTATTTTATTTAACAACAAAGAGAAAGAGGCCTGGTTTATCCGGGCCTTTTTCATTTATGAGTAAAGCAATGGCTCTCTTAACTGGAATTGGTCTTAGGCCCCCTCACTACGAAAAAGTTCTTCGGGGTGAATCTAAAATGCAATGGTTTGAAGTTATTTCTGAGAATTTCATCGATTCTGGAGGAAGACCTCTTTGGATCCTTGAGCAAGTCAGAAGAGATTACTCAATTGGTATGCACGGAGTTTCTCTGAATGTTGGATCTTCAGACTCACTGAATAAAAATTATTTAAAAAAGCTAAATGAGCTGATTAAGAAAATCGATCCAATGATAGTAAGTGATCATTTGTGTTGGGGTGGGGTGAAGGGGCGAAATTGGCATGACTTACTTCCGCTCCCAATGACTCAAAAATTTGTAAAACATATTTCAGATAGAATTTTGAGAGTGCAGGATGTCCTTGGTCGAAGGATTGCGCTCGAAAATATTTCTACGTATGTGCGTTTTAAAGAGGATGAAATGGCTGAGTGGGATTTCGTGACTGAAATTGCTCAACGATCGGACTCTTTTATTTTACTAGATATCAATAATATTTATGTTAACTCGTTTAATCACAACTTTAATGCAAAAGACTTTATAGATTATATTCCGCAAGAAAGAGTCGTTCAGTACCATCTTGCTGGCCATAGTGATCTACAGGATTTTTTATTTGATACGCACGATCAGGATGTTGGTGAGCCAGTATGGGAGTTGCTTAAATATGCCAGTCAGAAAATAGGTCCGCGACCTTTTGTTATTGAACGGGACGATAATATTCCTGAACTTTCATTTCTAGAAACTGAAGCCTTACAGGCGGCGGCTATTCAGAAGAGTTTTATTTCAGAAAGGAGCGATAGTGAGCCCACTGAAGTCTCAAAAAATAGATTATCCACTCATTCAATTTGATCGAGGAATTAGAAAATTTCCGGATACCAAGTGGGAGGATCTTTTTGCGCGACCACATCGTGGGAATTTGTCAGAAAGGCTTTCAATCTACGCAACCGGCTACAGTGTGCGATCAAGAGATTCTATGGAAGAGGTGTTTGAAGTTCTTCCTCATATTTTAGGTGAGTCACGTTGGTTGAATTTAGGGTATCACTATACAAAGGCGTATCCTTCGCGTTCTTACAATCTTGCAGATGTGGGATTGAAACTTCCGAATTTTTTAAAGAAGAATAAATTTTCTCAATCGGTGATTAAACTTGCAGAATTTGAGATCCTGGTGTGGAAGGCCTTTCATTCACAAGAAGAAAAATTTGAATTAAAAGTAGAGAATCTCGAAAGGTTAAACGAGAAAAGTGTTTTTTTATTTCATCCGAGTTTTAAAATTTTATCTTCAGAATTTAAAATTGCCGAGGTTTGGCAAGATCGATCTAAGGCGATAGCGCGCGGTCGAGAGTATTCTGTGATTTATCGAAATCATTTTCAGGTGGGGGTTGATATCATCAGCCGTGAGGAGTGGATGCTTCTCAGAGATTTGCATCGAGGAGTCAAATTGGCAGTAGCCCTTAATCGACTAAAGAGTGAAGTAAAGCCAAAGATTTTAAGTGCTTGGCTTCATCGTTGGTTCGATCACAGGTACTTTTTTAAGTTTTCTTAAATATTTTTTGCTGCGAAGCAGCACTTCGCTCGGTTCAGTCTCGGCATGTTAAAATAAGAGCCTAGCTTATGTCTCGACCCTGTCCGCAATGTTCAGCCAATTCGGGAGCAAATGCCAATTTTTGTTCAATTTGTGGCGTGAAGCTTTCGAAAACAGAAGGATCATCTTCAAGTAATTCGCGTGTGATGCGTGAGGGAAAACTAAAAGCCCAAGATCAACTCGAAGGGTCTCGCAAGATGGTCACAATTTTATTTGCGGATATTAATGGCTTCACCAGCCTTTGTGAAAAACTTGATCCTGAAAAAGTAAGAGATCTTGTTGACGTCTATTTTAAAAGACTAAGTAAATCAGTTTATCTCCACGAAGGATATATCGATAAGTTCATAGGTGATTGCATCATGGCGTTGTTTGGAGCTCCTATTGCTCACGAAAATGATCCTGAGCTCGCTATTCGATGTGCTCTAAAAATGCTTGAGGATTTGAAAGTGATCAATCAGCAGACTGGATTGAACTTAACAATGAGCTTGGGCATTAATTCTGGTCTCGTGGTAGCCGGAGGCCTTGGAAGTGACCAGAAAAATGATTTTACGGTGATTGGTGATTCAGTAAATTTGGCTCAACGATTTGAAGCTCAAGCGAAGCCCAACCAAATTCTGGTTGGAAAATCAGTCTATCAAAGCTGCCGTCATCTTTTTAATTTTGCATCGTTGGGTCTCGTTCCCATTAAGGGTAAACAAGAGAAGATCGAAATCTTTGCCGTAGAATCTGAAAAGGCTCAGTCAGAGCAAGATTCGATTCTAAAAGATATTTCGATTCCGATGATGGGGCGAAAAGATGAGCTCAATCGTATTAATCAACTTATGCAAAAGTCCTTTACCGAAAGTCGCCTTCTTTTGGTTTCAGGTGAAGCCGGCTTAGGAAAAAGCCGTCTTAAATATGAAATTAAAAAGATTGCAGAAAAAGATTCACTGGCGTGGTTTGAAGGACGAAGTTTAGCACTCAGTCGAGATACTCCGTATTTTCCGTTTAGAAATTTACTGATTGAAATTTTAGGAGTTTCCGTTGATACGGATACGCATCGCAATCAAGCTCTGCAAAAATTGAAAGAATTTAAATTGGATGAAGTCGCTGAATTTATTCTTACCGACTTACTAAGCCCGGTTCAAGAACAGTCAGATCGTTTGGGGTTGACCGCCAACCAAAAGAAGACTGCAACTTTTTTGGCTTTTAGAAAATTAATTCTCAGTCTTGTTCAAAAACAACCCAGCGTGATTTTCTTTGAAGATTTTCATTCTGCAGATTCACTGTCGATTGAACTTTTTGATTATCTGATTGAAGAATTGCCTCGGGCCAGACTTCTTCTCGTACTCGCTTTTAGGCCCGATTTTGATCATGGATTTCCAGCGGCGCCTTATATTACAAAACTTCAGTTGAAACCCTTAGCTGCTGCGGACGCCGTTGAGTTAGCAAAGCAGCTTTTGAAAATGGAAACTTTACCTGCTCCTATTGAAAAAGTGGTTGTATCGAGTGCAGAGGGCAACCCACTTTATATTCAAGAAATTCTCAAGGGAATTATTGACTCGGGACAGCTCCAAAAAATAGATGGAAAATGGATGCTTCCAGGTAATTTATCAAAACTGGATGTGCCGAGTTCACTTCAGGCAATTATTGCATCTCGAATCGATAGACTTCATCAAGCGGATAAAGAAGTTCTGCAAATGGCAGCAGTCATCGGTAGGCAGTTCACTGATATTTTATTAAGAAAAGCTTTGGGGGATAGCGATTATACTTCTGAAGCGCTTTCTTTTTTAGGCTCTAAAGAAATTATTTTCAAAATGACTTCGGGAGTGACGGAATCGGTATATATTTTTAATCAAAGCCTAACTCAGCAAGTTGCCTACGAGAGTATTTTGTTGAAGAAACGAAAGCTTCTTCACCAGAAAGTTGCCGAGGCACTTGATCACCTTGTGGCTATCGGACAGGTCCTTAAAACCGCTGATCGATTATTTGCGCTCGCTCATCACTATTTAAAAGCAGGCGTCTCTGATAAGGCGGTTCTTTACTTGCATCAAAACGCATTTCATTTGGCATCGAGTTATGATTTAAATGGTGCGATTAAGGCTTACCTTCAAGCTATTTCGATCTGTAAAAAATCTCTTTCCGCCAACTTACCGATTTCGATTCATCAACTTTATCTGGAGCTTTCAGATCTTTATATGACTAAAGGGCAATTTGCTGAAGTCGAAAACATTCATTTTGCTCTTATTCAAGCCTCAAGAGATTCTGGCGATAAACATGCGTTAGCTCAAAGCTTCAGAAGACTTGGTGATATGGAGCGACAGAGGGGGCAGCTTGATAAGGCGCTTAGTTATTTAAATGAGGCGCAGCTAGCAGCGGCTGATATTAATGACAGTGAAATGTCGGTGAGAATTCAGAAATCTCTAGGAGCTGTATTAAGTCATTCAAATAAAAAAGACGAGGCCTTGAAGATTTTAGAGAGTGGGCTCAGTAAAGCCAGAGAGTTAAAGCAGAACGATTTAATTGCAGATTTTTTGAATGATATTGGGGCTATTTCTATTTCAATAAATAATCTTAAAAAAGCAGAAGAGCTGTTAAAAGAAGTTCAAGCAATCTCGGAGAAATTAAACAAAAAGTCTCTTTTGCTTTCGGCGACAATGAATCTGGGAATTGTTCGATTCATGAACAACGATATTGACGGCGCGATGACAACTTTTCAGGAGGGAATCTCTACCGCTGGTTCAATGGGGAATGTTTTGCATGTGATTAAATGTCATCACAATTTTGGGGTAGCAGCCCTTCAAGCTCAGAAGCTTGATCTCGCACTAAAAGGATTTGAAGATGCAGTTAGTATGGCAGAGTCGATCGGAGATGTGGTCGATAAGCTTAATTCGTTGATATTTTTAGGATACACCAAGGCCAAATTGGGACGCTCTGAAGATGGCGAAAAACTTATTCAGTCAGCTTTAGTGGAATCAGAAAGCGGCGGGCATTGGGGCGTTTATGCTGAAGGTGTCTTTCTTCTAAGCACTTATTGGAAGACCAATAAAAAGAAATCAGAGGCAAAAGAAATTCTTCAGAATTTACATCAAAAGGCTGTGGCATTTAGTCTGAATGCGATTCGTCAGCGATGTGAAGAAGAACTTAAATCTTATGACGAAAAAGCAACTAGCATCGCTTGACCAAGAAGTTGTACTTTAGATTCGGGCACTTGAATGCTTTCAGCTGGTAAAGATTCGCTAATTGTAGCTTTATAGAGCTCCGAGTTTTCATCGCTAGGATCATTTAAGTCTTTAATAAAGGGTCTATCCAGCAAGGCCCCTAAAGTATCTTTGTAAATTCCTACTTTAGGTCGCGAGTCTGCGGTGAGATGGGTGGTCGTCGAGCAAATTTGTCCGACCTCTCCAGTGCTTAGTTTTACGAAGGTTCCTAATGGATATAGACCCAACCAATGGACAAAGAGTTTTACAAGACTTTGATCGCAGCTCATTGTTGGAGAGAAAAGCCTGTCGACAATCTGTTCATTTTTTAGTTGAGGCTCAAGAATAGATGTTTGATGGTAAAGAACTGCGATTCTTACCATTCGAGAAAAAAAATGTTGATAAGATTTTTTTCCGTTCATCTCATAAACACCTTTTTCACCGAATGGAATCGACCACTCCAAACAAGAGAGCGTTTGGAGCTGACTGATCGGCCAAACTATCCGAAGTTTCTCTAGTCTGGCAAATGCAAGATTCAATCGATTTATATCTCGAATATCAAATTTTCCTTTGCCTTGAGCTCCAAGCACAATCGCATGAGCTAGGCCGGCACCAGCAAGCTCAGCAAGAACTCCGTAGGGTAAGCCTAGATTTCTTCCCCAAGCGTAAAGCATAATGGTTGCTCTCGCAGCAATTGTTGGAAGGGGTTTTCTGTCGGTTTCAATCTGAGTAAGGCAAAAGAGACTGGAGAGGTCAGAGGGATCGACGATACTTAAAGAGTCAAAAAGTTGTTCGAGAGCGGGGGGTTCTTTTTGAATAAGCTCATCCAGTCGTTCGCAATAGCTTTCTGCAAAATTATAGAGTTGATCGTAAATTTCTTTAGCGAGTGACTGAACTGGCTTGTCTGACGACGAGAGAACATCGATTGATCGAATAGAAAATTCATGAAGTCCTAGTTCTGATAACCTCTCAGAGACTTCTCGATAGCCTTCGGTTCTTTTTAGATGCGAAATCACCCAGAGTAGTTTTCCAAGCCTATCAGGAGTCGTTTGTTCCGCGATTGAAAGTCCTAGTATTCTTCGATTTCTTAGATATCGAAGTAGGTATTGAAGTTTGTCGATATTCCTTGGTTTGGGACGAATACGAATATCGTTAATAAAAAACTGTTCACCAATAATACTCAGTTGCAGCACGCCTAAATCTGGAACTCCAATCCAGGTATTTGCGGTTTGCGTAATATCAGAAAGCATTTTCTGAAAAATTTGATTTTTTACATCATGCGTTTGAGCATTTCTAAAGAATTGAAAAAGACCTTGAAGAAAATCAGACCCTAAAGTTTGTTTAAGAACGAGAATCCCTTTGTCGCTGTCCCAAATTATATCCGTATCAGCTTGCGTACTCATTGCTTTAGTCTCGCCCTTAAGCTTAAGCGATTTTTAAGTTCTTCATTCTGAAACAGCAGTCCTTTTTCTCGCTCTGCCCACTCATAGACTTTGGGTTTTAGTCGGTCATTTTTTAAGCCGAGTGCAATACTGAGAATTTGTTCTCGCAGCTCAGGATATTTTGCCCAAAAAATCCATCGTCTAGGTTTGACGAATATTTCGAAAAAATCGAATGCATAAATATCAAAATAATTAAATGCAGATTGAATCCATAAATTTCTGAGTTCAAAAGAATCATTCTTCCAAAAGTGATTCGAAAATATTTTTTGAATGAAATCTTTCCAGTTGGTTTGAGGAGGTCTTTCAAAAAACTGTCGAATCCAGACTTCTTTAGAGGCTTCAGACAATTTGCGATAGATATCGAGCGCATGATCAGCTTTGATATTGAGTTTAAGAATAAATTTCGATGCTAAATTAACGACCTCTGGATGTTTATTTTTAAGCGCTTTAATTAAAAATTCGTCTTTGTCTTTCCAATCCAGTTCATCAACGAGTGGGATAATTTTTGAAAGCCGAATTTCATTCCATGAAAGCAGTAAGTCTACGGCGGATTTAGGTCGATCGAGTAAAGCCTTAAGTGTTATCAGTAAGCCCTCTCTATTTGATTTATAAATATAGTAGTCGAACACTGATCCGATTTGATCCTCAGGAATTTGTGGAAAAAGCTTTTGAGCGATGATCGCTCGATCTGGATCTCTCAGGGCATCAATAAGTTTGTGAATGATGTCTTTATTGGCGAGAGTCTCGACGATTTTTTGATTAAGTTTAGATTTGAGCGTCGAGAATTTATTCGTTGGTAAGTTTTTAATCATCTCAAGTAGTACAAGAATTAGGCTAGGATGAAATCTTTTGATAACCGCCTCAGCAATCTCGAGATTAAGTGCTTCGACTATTTTTTCGGTCTCTGGTTCATAGGTTTCAGTGCCTTGAATAAGATTTTGAGTCCACGAAAGTAGATTAAAATCGACTTGATTAGTGTCGTAACTACTCATTTCTGACGATAGCAAATCAAGTTCAGAGTTCTGCACACGTAGAACGGTTTGATTAGTGGGGTTTCTTCTTCTTGAAATGGTGGCTTTTCTAAAGCTAGTGAGAATATCAGCACTTACTCCTTCAGAAGCTTCTTCCGATCGGATAACGGTTTCGCCAGAAGGAGAATCCCACTCCATATCTCTTTTATGCCACTGAGATGGCTTGGTCTTTTTTGCTTTTTCACTGTCATCTTGTGGATCTTGAGTTTCTTGTAGGTCCATTAGACTGTTGTAAATTCTCGCTCGTAAATTTCTGAACGGAGTCTTCCACAAAACCGAAGCGAGATCTTTTGACTGGCCCGCGTCTAATGCGACAAGCGTCTCTCGAACCAGGATGCACCATTCCTTAAACTCAATAGCTGAAACATCTCTCAAAATAATGAGTGATTTTATGCCTTCACTAAAAAGTAGATAGAGCAAGCTGGTCTCAGGCTTATCAGTCGTAAAAACTTTCTCGTTTGACAAAGCGGCATGAGTCATAAAGAGGTCGAACTGAAAGCTCTTAATATACTGCTCAGGCGCGCGAATGGTTCGATCGAGATTTTCACTAATGAATTTTTCGTGAATTTCTAAAGGTTTTAACTTTTGGCCGTCATAGTAGCCAATAACTCGATGCAGTTTTTCGAGATCAGAATAAACAATGCTTGGGGGCGATTTTGTCGCCATCTCATTAGAATAACAGGGCTACTGCTTTGGAGCGGAGCAGTCGGCATGCTTTGTTTTTTGTGTCACACCGTATTTTTCACCGAGCATATGAATTATTTTTTTTTGCGTTGCCCAATAGAGGTTAATTTCTGGTTGGACTTGGTTGACGAAGCCTTTAGCGTCTTTTCCGTAGAGGTTTGATGTCATTGTTTGAATATTGCTGCGCCTTGCACGAAGTTTTTTCATTTCGGCAATGAGGTCTGGGCCTGCCCATGCGTTAAATGCCTGGGATTTAATAAGGCTCGACACCCATCTTTCGGGAAGTTTGACGCCCGTGCTCCAATCAAAAGAGTATTCACTTCCATTCGGCAGATAGGCTTTTTCTCCCGAATAGGTAAATCTAATAACTGTCCGCAGCCATGAGTCACGATTCTGAACTGCTTTCGGATCAGCCTCGATAAAAAATTCAGTTTCTGCTCCACATTCAGCGCTTGCTTTGGCAAGCGAAGTAAGGGGTTTTTGGGCTGGGGCTTTTATACCGGCATAAACTTGTGCAGAAAAAATAAAGCTTAGACCGAAACCATAAACCGATCGCATCATTTAACTATTGTAAGAGGAATAAAATCACAACGCAGAGTGCAAATTATTTTTTTATCGCTTTCAATCCAAAACATCGCATGAGATGTTTTTTTTCTTCTTCGAGAAGAAAGCGCAGAAGTTCAGAAGGTCGCATTCGATATAGATAGATTAATTGCTTAAGTTTTTCGTAGGGAGGAGTGCAAATTCCTCGTTCCCAATTCGAGACATATTGAGAAGAATTATAAGAAAGCTTTTTAGCCACCTCGCTTTGAGTAAGTTGCTGAGCGAGGCGACGTTCTTTTAGATAACCTTTAAGGTCTCGTCGTTTCATTGTTTTTGCCGATCTTTTGTATATGTACCATACTACTATTATATGTACAAATGGAAAGTATAAGAGAGTCTGCGTACCTTTTGATAAATGGGGCGCGCGCCAAAGCCAAATCTTCCAGATGGGTTAAAATCCCTGC
>CAZRLF010000028.1:0-31904 GCA_964601045.1 uncultured Bacteriovoracaceae bacterium | reverse complement strand
GCGAGCTTGTTCTTGATCAGAATCTGTGAAAGCGATTTCCCATCCACCCTCACATCGGCAAGAATCCTAAAGTATTTATCGCGTCCGATTCTCTCTAAATCGATTTGTTTCGCGTCGCTTAATAGGCGATTGACTAGCTTCTTTGTCGTCCGAGCGGCCTGCTTTTCACATTTATCTTGAGTTTTAACTTCAGGAGTGTCGATGCCCAGAAGTCGGACTGAAATATTCTTTCCAATCAAAGAATGTACGTTTGGAATATCAACCGTGATGGTATCGCCGTCATAGTTCCTCGTAAATTTGACACAACGAAAAGTGCTGTCATCATGATCGCAAGCCCCTTTTGCCTCGAGCCCAGCAACCGTCGCAAACCAGCAGATCACCAAAGTTCTCAATCTCATAAATTCCCTCACCTTAGGAGATCATCTCAGAGAAGCAAATATATGTGAAGTTTCAAGGAATTAGGCTGTGACCTCCTCTGTCACTACAGTGAGGAATCCTGTAGTTATGAAGACCAAGGACAAGAAAGTACTCTCTTTTTTATTCATATGCCTTCTGTCTGCATGTGGTCCCAATGAGGGCGACGGCACCAATACAGATGGGTCACGGCTCGATCTTGAGTTAAGTTATGCGACATCTTCCCGCGCAATTACGATCGGCGATATCCCAGAAGGACTAAAGGATTATACCGTTGTAGAAGTTTTCAGAGGCGCCGATGTCATTAACTCTTCAACTTATTCCTCGCCCACAGCACTTTTCTCAGAAACATTTGGCGCCGATCAATCCGTTATTGAAATCTACTCGCTCCCTGTAAATGAAGTTCTCATCATCGAAGTGACAACATTCAACTTCTCAGGAGAACGAACATACGTAGGACGCACTCAAAAGACATTGTCAGATGGGATCGTATCGAACGTCTCCATTTCAATGAAGCCACTGGGTCTCTTCTTGAAAGACATTGTTAGCCCCATCGCAAAACCTAACCCCTATGGATATGGCAGAGATCGAGTTGAATTCCGATATTCGATTCTAAACAACACACTCTTTGAAGCTAATTCAGTTTCGATAGATGCTAGAATTCTTACGGCAGGCCTATCCGGAGATCCTGACGATAATATTTACAGTACGTTTAAACCATTCACGACGAAACTCTCAGATGGATCCTTCGCCCCATACTTGGAAATCCCCGACGGCTTTAGAAATGCAATTACTCTCGAAATCACCATTAAATACTCGAATTACTCGAAGGGAGATGTCTCAACGATTCAAACCGTAACCTTTAATCCCGACTATAGTTCAATCCTATTACATTAGTAGAAACACGCCCCCTAATGCAGGGGGCAAATTCGACTGAGATAGTTGAAGAGCAGCGCAAGCAAAACAATATTCTCGGCAAGGAGTTCCAGGACAATCCCACTTCTGTATCTTCGGAATCTAATTCGAAGGCGAAGTCGAAGGTGACTACCTAGTTTGTGAAGAAATAATTTGATCATGAGAATTTTCCTTTCACAAAAGCTGAAGGAAAATTCTTAAGACAAAATTTCAATTGGCGTGGTCACGGCTAAAGACTTAGGCAAGATTCTAAGGCCGATAGCAGTAGCAGCAGCAATAAGTTCGCGATTCTCAAAATGCGAGGTGACGAGGACAGATCTAGATGCAATTCCCATTCTGCGAATCAATTCAAGCCCCGTCTCGGAAGAGTTCCTAAACTCATAGTCGACTAGATAAAAGCTGTCGGCATCTGTCTCAAATGACTGCGGCTGATATATGTGTTCAACCCGCAACCCACGATCCTTGAAGCCCTGAAATCTACGATCCAAGACTTGGTGAATGCTCTCGTCATCATCAACGATCACTATTTTTCCAGGCAACTGAACGTTCAACTTATCTAAGCTCCAATTGGGAGCAGGTCGCTTTTGAAGAATAAGAGAGATTACAGTTCCACTATCGGAAGAGCTCACTTGAATTCGTCCGCCCCACCGAACCATCGACTCATTTGCGTGTTTGAGTCCCATCCCCAGAGAGAGATTTTCTAGATTCAAATCACCTGAACTATTAATCAACTCGCTATTCGATCCAAATCCAGGACCATCGTCAGTAATTTTGATAATCCAATCGTTTTCGCACTCCTCGATGGCAAGATTCACAACCCCTTTGCCATTCATAGCCTCGACCGAATTGTTCACTAAATTCGAAATCACTCTCTTAAAAGCCCCTGATTCAATTTCGACAAATTTTGGAACCTCAGGTTTCCCATCGAAGAAATCAACCCGCAGGTTAGAATAATTCTCAAACTGCACTCGCTTCTCAGAAACAATGGCTTCGATTACTGGAATAAGAAAAAGAACTTCCTTTTCATCATGGAGCTCGACGGCCTTAAACCTATGTACCAAGTCATTTGAAATATCTTTAATTCTCCCAATGGCTTGCCTTACGAGGACACGAATATCCTCCGGAAGCTCGGCAACATGACATAGAATCGTATCCAGTGCTGCGAGTGGTGACCGAATGTCATGTGCTACTTGCGCAGCAAGCTTATTAAGAGCCGCAGTTTTTTCATTCTCAATCTTAAAATTGCGAAGTCGTTCGAATTCCGAAAGGGACTCAAAGAGATCTTCGACTTCCTGAATGCTTGTAAGCATCGCTCGACCTCGTGATTCAGAGGGGCCGTGTTGCCCACTTTTGAACTTTTCTGCGAGACTTCTGACTGGAATGCTTACGTTCTTATGCATGTCCTTCAACAAGCCGAAGAATAACAGTCCAACCAATAGGAATGTAATGAGCATTACGACGGTGGAATAATAAAGAGTTGGCTTTATAGATATATCAAACAGCTGACTTTCGTAATAAACCGTTAGCCGAGCCTGAAAATTTCCAAAATCATTGGAAAGATTAAACTCGAGCGGGGCCGCATCGGTGAATAGCCCCAAAAATGAATGCCAGGTCGTTTCTTTAAGAGAACCAGCTTTCTTCGCCTCAATCGTTTGGCTTGCCACTTGAATTTCAAGACGCTCGACATTGAGGTTCCCTCTCACATCCTCGATCAGCTCTTCCAGTGAAACCCAGTCCTCTAAAGCAATTGAGTTCAACATCTCGTTCTGCTTGAGCGCTACAACATCTCGAACTCGATCCGTAAGCAGAGACTTCGATTGACTTAGTTGAATCGAAATCACCACGAGCAGCGACAGAACGCTACCAACAATGAAGGCTATGAGGAAGTAACTCATCCTACTTACAAGGAACTGCTGAAGATTTTGCTTTCTCCGGCTCAAGTACCCCTCCTTGATTCGAGAGGGGGCTCAAACATTCGGATCGAAATATTTCTTTTTAGATTTAATCGATCAGCGTTTGAAATTCTTCCTGTGGTACTCTCAAATGGAAGAGCCATTCGAAGGCATGCTTCAACGTTTTTAAAGAAAAGTGAATCTCCACAACGCTCTCGCATTTGGTCCATAAGAAGAACAGACTCGAAGCTAAATGCAGCCAGATCCATTGGATCATCTATTCCTCCAACCTTCCGATAATACATTCTGAATTTCTTATTCATTTTAGAATCCACCTCAGAGGAATAAATAGAGGGTAGTACCGCTGAGAAAGCAACCTGCTTTGTAAGCTTCAAAATGACATTTGATTGGCTCCCCCAGGCATCGGTACCAATATACGATAATCGAAGCCCCGCTCGATCAAACGACGAAACCAACTGCGCAACATCGAGCTCAAACATGGGGAGGAAAATATTTGAAGCATTCGTATTCTTCAGCTTCATCGCGAGGGCTCGAATATCCGTCCGACCGTTTTTGAACTGAAAGGACTCGGTAATCTTTCCACCACGAGCTTGAATAGCCGAGGCAAAGGCTTGAGCCATTCCCGAACTATAAGTGCTGCTTGGATCTGCTATTGTAACT
The DNA here is from genome assembly GCA_964601045.1 of uncultured Bacteriovoracaceae bacterium. Classification (GTDB taxonomy): domain Bacteria; phylum Bdellovibrionota; class UBA2394; order UBA2394; family UBA2394; genus JAQBPA01. The sequence goes on along the minus strand of CAZRLF010000028.1, from coordinate 28,002 downwards.
AGACTCTTAAGGCCTCGCTCGATGGCTGACACAGCCATCGATTCTGCAATCTGCTTATTTGTTGGGAACATCATGATCACTCTATTGCCATCTAGATTTAAATCATTGCTGCTTGCAGTGGGGCTAAAAAGAACCGCGCTCTTTTTAATCAATGCCTTGCGAGCGATAAGAGCCTGGTCTGAAAGTCCTAGCCCAACAAATATTTTAATATCTTTTGCGCTCTCGATTATGTCTGGGATATTTGCGACTGAATTATCGATATCAAGAAGCTCAAACGAATAGCAGCGACGATCTGATTTTCGTTCCTGCTTGAGGAATCGAATTGCTGCATCAGCTCCAAGTCGAATTTGAACACCGAATGGCTTTGAAAGCCTTCCGGTTCTACTTTTGAATTCTCCCAATAATCCGATCCGATCACATTCTTTCGCGCCCAACGCAACATCTACTAACGTCGTCAACAGCAAGAGGAAAAAAGTGACCCTCAATCTCACGGTTTCCTCCCAAACCGCTTTAATAGCTCAACAAATATATCACTCGAATGCTCAGAGGCCGCCTTAAGGAAAGTTTTATAATCATCGGCAATGCCCGCATCTGGAGAGAATCTATCTGCAACAGTTTTTGCGGCGGCAACGGGAATCTTAAGCTTTTTAGCAACCTGGGCGATTCCAGCAGCTTCCATATCCACCAGAAGAGAGTCAGAATCTAGCGAAGCAATTTCCTTCTTTCTATCAACTCTCGCGGCGAATTCATTTCCAGAAAGAACCGTACCCGAGAAAACGCGATGCCCTTTCTTTTGCGCAGTTTCTGTAAGAAATTGGGTCAGAACCTCAGAACTAGTCATCTGAGGAGACTCGCGCTCTTCTGGCTTGAGAGACAGGTAAAGCTCCCCGGGCGCCATTAAATCATCTACGTCTCCCGAAAAGATTGCGTCGTGCTGAACAATTCGTTTTGAAACGACGAGATCTCCAACGTTGAGTTTCGAATCGAGGGAACCGCCCACTCCGAATAAAAGAATGGCATCCAAGTTAAACTCTTGATCTGCGAGCACAGTCATCATGGCTCCATTGACAGTTCCAACGCCAGATTTTCCAACAAATATTCTTCGCCCCTCGACAAGTGTCTCTAAAACTTCAACACCAAGCTCGTTATGCAATTTATGAATCTTCCCATCTGGAAGTTGCTTTTTTATTGCGTCATATTCAACAGGCATCGCAACGATCACTAACAATGTCTGAATATCTTCAATTCTGTGAATTGGTCTTCTAGCGGTCATTTGAGCCCCCATTTCTTTTGATGAATTAGATTTAATTCCTGCGATTCGCCCCAGCAAGTTCAAAGCGGCTCCACAAAGCTTCTTCATAGGCGAAACCTTATTCTCCGCATGTACTTGACCGACAAGTGTCAGAATCGAAAAACTTACAATGACGATGGTGCGCTCAAATTTCACATTCATTCTCCATAAATGATCCGAGAGGGGCGCTCCTTCTCAACAACAGCTTTTATATACGATGGCTTTTCAAATGCTCCAACGGGCTCTCCAGTCACAATAAAAAGATTGGGATATCCAAGATCTGAAAGTTCTTTTGCAACGACCAAACCCGATTTCCCGTTGGCCAAATTCTTGTCGATATAAATTGGAGTAGAAAGAGGAACAAAGCGCTCAAAGCCACTAAACGTATCCTCAAGAATAAGAACAGGCATATTTTTTTTTGAAGCTAACATTTCAATGGAACTTCTAACGAGCGAGTCATCGTCAATCAGCACCATCCGAATCGAGTGTTCGCCTGGTAACTCACGTTTAATAAATTCTTCCAATTCAAAACGATTCATTTTTGATCCTTCGGAGACACTCGCTTATCAATTTGACCTATAATCTTATCGACACGATCAACAGCCATCTCGATCAGCCCCTCAAATCGGACTTTGTCGGTTGCATCCGAGCGCGAAGCCTCGAGCGCAGTTTTAAGTGCGAACACCACCGAACTCAACTCGTGACGAACATCTCTCAACTGAACTTCTAATTCGTCTTTTGTCATAGGCCTTCCTCATTGCGGTTCTTGATCGAATTCTTTCTCTCAGGTCCTCCGAAGCGGTACGATAAAGTGGCCTTCGCAATCTTTAACGCCTTAGCAGCGTCGAGATAGGTCGGAAATTGCTTGAGAGCTCGATCAATAATCATACGGGAGATCTCAGATTCCAGCTGTTTTAGACCAGGAAAGTCAGAACTGAGCACATCTAGACTTCGTGAACGAAGCTCTTCAAGCGTAATCGGAGAAGGACTTCCGTCTGACAAAAATCCATGCGATGGCACATTCAAAGTCGCACGCCAATTTCTGAGCTGGGGCGTTCCAAATTCGTCCCTGGGCGAAAAAACAAGCAATTGAGAAAGGACTTGTTCTATACCTCTAATATTCCCCGTAATTCGATCACTTGAAAGATATTCGATAAAGTCCGACGGTAGATCTTTGAACTTCAAGAACACGCTATTATCTCTGCAAACTCGATCAAGTAGTGACTTTACAATGTCTGGAATATCTACCTTTCTTTCACTCAAACTAGGGAGAATCACCTTAAGTGTCGCGAGCCGCATATAAAGATCTTCGCGAAATTTTTTTTCTTCGACCATTTTTTCAAGATCCTTGTTGGTCGCGCAGATAAGATAAAATGAAGATCGAAGCTCCTTAGTGCCACCAACTCTAAAGAACCTTCCATCGTCCAAGACTTTAAGAAGCTTTGCCTGAAGGTCCAGTGAAGTCTCGCCGATCTCATCTAAAAATAAGGTCCCTCCGTTTGCCAGTTCGAAGAACCCAGGCTTTGATTCCACCGCACCGGTAAAGGAACCCTTCTCGTGTCCAAAAAGTTCTCTCTCTGCAAGCGTTGAAGGAATCGCCGCCATATTGAGGGCAATAAAAGGAATTCCGCTTCGACCAAGTCTCTTCTTTCTATACTCATGTACCAATTTCGCCGCAGTAGTTTTACCAGTCCCGGTTTCTCCAACGAGGAGCACGGGTCGATTACTTCCACCAACCATCTGCAACTTTGATCTCAAAGATCGAATTGCGTTAGAGCGCCCAACCAAGTTCATCAAGGGCTCAGGGCTCATTCCACGTTCCATTCGCGTCTTTTGAATCAGTGCATCGGCCCCCTGAATCGCTTTATCAATCTGTGCGATCAAAAGCGCGGGCTCCGTTTCTTTAGTAAAATAATTGCGAGCACCCAATTTCATCGCATCAACACAGTCACGAACATTTCTGCTTCCCGTAAAAACGAGAACCTGCAGATGGGGCTGAAGACTTAGAATTTCAGGGATCGCCTTAATTCCATTTTCATACTTTTGAGTTCCAGGTCTCCCCAAATCCTTATCCAGAAGAATTACATGAAACAAATCTTTGGATAGCTTGTCATACGCATCTTTGAGATCTCTCGCGTAACTGATGCTCCACACTCCGACCTTCGCAGCGAATTGAAGTTCAAAATTTGAATGAATCAATGGATCGTCGTCGACGATAAGAACCGAGGGAATGTCAGTTTTTACATTTTGCAAATCTGATTTCACTTTGGGCACTCCCGTTCTCACTTCCTTAAGACTGGCCTTATGGCTATTTCTTAAGCCTTTTAAGCTAAGTCCTGGATCAATACAAGTGGGGTCGGTTCAATTTATAAAACAATCAATCAGTTATAGTTCGAAAAATTGAACTAATATCCCAATAGAAGAAATGAGCAAAATTCGTGCCAATTCGGTTGGCGAATACGCACTTTAAAGTGGGGGGAAATCGCCCCACTGCTCTGAGATGAGACTCAATTGGGACAGCCCGAGGTCAAATACACTAGAGCACCGTCATTCAAGTTCGATTTTTAGACCACGATTTCAGTTCAATTTTTTTTCTAAAACAAGTTCGAAGTTTTGAATTTCGAACTGATTACATTTGTTTCCAACATTGTTCATCAACTCAAATCGGCAAATAATTCCGCTCAATTACCGCTGTAACTTTTCATTTTTTAAACTTGGCACACAAGTTGCTCTAGGGCGCTGGAACCTTCAACTCAAAAACTAGGAGTACGAAAATGAAAAACGGTCCACAAACTACAATTTTTGTTCCAACGCCCAATCAACCGAAAGCTCAAGACTCCCTACTCACAAGAATTCACCATCTAGTCAGTGGATGGATTACTGATGGCGATGAGATCAGCCGACGACTTGAAGATGCACGAACTGCACACCAGCAATCGCATCTCTTTTCGAGATTTTTATAAATTAAATGGAGACCCCTATGGATCAAACAAATGAACTTGTCAGTGCATTACGCGATTGGTTGGAGCTCGAAGCCTTTGAAAATCAGTTCTCCGATTTTGACCCGACAGCTGAATTCGACCGACGCCAACGAATTATTTATCGAACTTTTGAACTTTAGATGAAAGGAGCAATATGAAACCAACAAAACAATTCCTACTTTTTATATCCCTTATCTGCCTTCCAACACTTATCCTCGCTCAATCAGCAGTCGTCGGCGAGATCTCTGATGCGGTTGGTAAGCTAAGTCGAATCGTACTTGCGGTCATCACAGGTTGCGGCGTCTGGGCTGGCTTAAAGCTAGCCAAAGGAGATCAGGATGCAATTCCACGCTTAGTAATGTGTGTCGCTGGAGCAATTACCGTCGGTGTCGCAGTCGCACTAATTAATTTCTTCAAGGTGTAAAATGCGACTTCCAATCTATCGGAAATTGGATGAGCGCCTGAGAATACTTGGATTGAGTATAACAGAGCTTGGTGCACTTGGTGTTCTGTATGTTTTACTCGCAGAACTTTTATCATTTTGGAGGTATGGCTTTCTTTGTGCTCTGCTAGTGACCTGCACCGCCTTCTTGGGAGTCACGCTCCTCCATAAACACTTTGAAAGCAATTTTCTTAGGAAATTTATAAGATTTGCAGAACTTCCTGAAGGACTTCCAGCAAGAATTCGATCCTCACATGGAAAGATTAGAAACAAATGACAACTGCCTACAAATCTCTAGAAGACTTTCTTACCATTCGTTCAATCAACGACGACGGCATTGTCATAGAAGATAATGCTATTGGCTTCGCACTGACTTGTGACGGCGTCGAGGCCTCCTTATTTGAAGTACAAGAATGGAACAATTTGCATGAGAGATGGCGAGCATTTCTTACTCTACAGAAAGACGAAGAGCTGCAGGTCATTTTTAGAAAGACCTCTGATTTCGATAAGATTATAGAACGGAAGATCCTAGAGATCGAAGAATCATCCGGTTCGTTTGGAAAGCGAATCTTCTGGAGCCAGATTTCAAATCTTTTTGATCAAATCAATTCAGATCAAATCTATGAGACATCGCTGATAATTTGTTATCGGAAATACAACGTATCAAGTTCAGAACGGCTTGCCCGGTCTGAGAACGAAGCAATCTCAGCGAAACGGGACTATTTACTGCAGCAAATGGAGGCAATGGGCCTGAATCCTAAGCTTCTGAATTCAGCAGAAATTTGGCAATCGATCTTTAGAGCCGCAAACGGGCGCAACTATGTCGATGATATAGATCTCTCACCAGAGTGGCCCAAGATTAACATTTCACCGACTGAAGTTTCCATTAACGAAGATGTCTTCAGATCCCTGACCCTTAAATCTTTGCCTGAATCTTTTTCTGAACTTGGAATGATTCGGGCGATCACCAATTTGCAATTTCCATTAGAGATAAGTGTCCGCTACCGGGGCAGAGATATCGAGCCGCTTAAGAAGCGCTTCGAAAGAAAGCGTCAGATTCTTTTTGGCCTTGCAACACGCAAGGCTACTGGAGACCCAGCATCCGAAGCTAAATTCAAGGAGACCGATTCGCTTTTGAGAAGGCTCCACGAGCAGAATGACTCCCTTTGTGAAATGACATTCACCGTTGGCTTAAGAGCAAAGAACCCGATCATTCTGAGAAGGATGCTCACCGCCCTGACAAACACTCAGGGATCGCTTCATCAGGCCGAACTGGAAGAGACTCGACTCTCAACTTTCGATTCATTTTTGGAAACAATCCCATTCTTTAAGGGAAGGGTCTTTAATCAGCATTCGATTCTGAGTAGCAATGGGATTCACTTTCTGCCTCTTTTTTGCTCGCCCATTGGAGATCAGAAGCCCGTAATCCTCTTTCGAACGAAGCAGGCATCACTCTATACAATTGATCCAACATCGAATCGTCTTGCCAACTACAACTGGCTCGTCTCTGGAACGAGTGGCGCTGGAAAATCTTTCTTTGTAAATTCCATCCTCCTTCAAAGCGCAATTTTTAATCCCCGTATCTTTGTCGTTGATATAGGAGGTTCATACAACAAGCTCACCCAATTTCTTGGAGGCAAGCTCATCTCACTCGACCTAAAATCCAGCAGTCAGATTGGCCCGTTTTTTATGACAAAGAAGGCTGACGAGATACAGGAAAGGCAGCGACGGCAGCACATCGAACTAGTATTTCAAGAAATGTGCCGGGATGATGGAAGGTTACCCTCGCTCGAAGAACGAGCCTTACTCAGTGACTCACTTAAAACACTATTTGAGCTTGAGCAACTACCCGCGCGTCCCATCTGTCATTTAAAAGATATGCTCGCTCAGTCAGAGGATCCTGCTGGCCGTCGCCTCAGCTTGCTATTGAGACGCTACGCGTACGGATCCGCTTATGGAGATTTTCTCGACCATCCCCATCCCATTGAGCTCAACGACTCGGTGATCACCTTTGACCTAAAGGGCCTGAAGGAATTTGAAGATTTATCTCGAGTTGTTGAGCTCATCCTTTGTTCTGCAATTTGGCAAAGTCTCAAATCTCGAGACCGATTCACGTACATCGTTCTTGATGAAGTCGCCTTTTCTCTCCTTAAGACTCAACCACAATTCGTCGATGAATTGGTGTCTACTGTTCGCAAACACTTCGCTGGAGTAATCGTTTGCGTACAAGGACTGGAGAAAATCACTTCAAGTTCTGCTGGGGGTGCCATCCTAGCTAATACAAATTTTAAAGCCATTTTGCAGCAGCGGGGTGACGCACGCGGCTATGAGGAACCCCTCGGATTAAGGACGTCGGAAGCGAGAGCAATTCGTACACTCGAAAGACAAAAGGGCCATTTCAGCGACCTCTTTCTTATGGATGATGAGCGACGTGCACTTCTTCGATATCAGCCAAACTCGCTCGAATATCTCTTATCAACCTCAGATCCCAGGGAAAATCAGATCCTTGAAGAAAGACTATCTCACTTTGAAGGCTCCTACGCTGACAAACTTTTCAAACTGCTTGAAGAGGAGAAACTCTAATGCCGTCATTTTCCGTCGTAATCGCATCACAGCTCATCACCTTTCTTGGAATTGGAGATACCGGCGATGCTCAATTAGCCATTCTAGTTCAACAAAGCGCCCAACAACTTACGGAATTGAATCGGCTTCTAAAGGTTGCAAATCAATCCTCAGAAAGCCTGGATCGAGCACTTGAATTAACAGAAAAACTACAAAGAGGCATTGATGAATCTCTCAAGTCTTATAGGTCGGCAAAGGCATTTCAAGAGGCTCTGGTACAACTCGGCAAAAATAGAAGCCTTCGAGATTTTCGAGAAAGTGCTGAGGAAGTTAGAGACTATATCGAAACATATCGGGCTCTTTTCCCAGAAAATGCCCAAAGAGACGATGAGAGACGACGTGAATTTGATTCATTTCAAAACGAAGTTCAAAAGACATCTGAAGCTGACCAGAGAGAGATTGATGAGCTCGAGAAGGAACTCCTGTCTGCTAGTCCCGCTCGAGCGCAGCAGATTTCAGCCCAAATTCAACTTAAACAACTCGAAGGTCAGATCGTTAGTAGGCAGCAGCTTTCTCGACTCATCGAAGAAAACAATCAACTTCGAGAAGAGGGGGCACGTGAGAGACGACGGAAGGCAATGGAAGATTTCGAAAGCAGAAAACTGATCGAGCAGAGATGGAAGCAAGGCTGGGAGCCTGCAAGATGATAGAGGTTTTTCCAATTCAAGGGGTCCTGCTAAATTTTGATGCCAGGATAAACCAGGCCGCACTTGCAGTATTGGTTCTTCTCTTTCTGATTTCTCTGGGCCTTTATGCTCTCAACAGATTCGAGAATCTCTTTCTGGATTCAAAAATCTACAATTTTGTAGTTATTGCTCTACTCATTGGTCTTTGGCCACACATCGTTACAGGGATTAAATCCTTAGTCGACTCACTCAATACCTATCTTATTACTTCGATTTTCCGAGACGAATTTGGAGTTTGGAAAGGTCGTGAAGCAATTGGGCCAATGATCTGGCAAAGGATTCACCTGCAAACTGGAATCTTTGACAGCGTCCTAAAAATTCTCGGAATCCTACTGACATTCTTGCTCGATGTTGGCCAATACTTCCTCTATTTATTTTTTCTCATTTTCTTTTTCTTTTTTAAGATTTTTGGACCCTTTGTTTTAGCAAGAGGCATTCTATCTGACGATTTCTCCGTTTTTCAGCATCTACTAAAAGAAATCTCGATACTCTTTCTATGGCAAACATCGTTTATCGTCTTAGTGGGAGTTTTTCTGATGGCATTTGGAGGAAAGCTCTAATGGATGTTCTTAATCTAATTGCACTCGCAAAAATGTCTGTCGTTGTAATTGGAGTATTTCTAGTTCCAATTCTCACACGCAAGTTTGCAAGTGAACTGGGCTTGGCTGTGGGTCAAATGGCTATGAATAGATCAGCCCTCGCAGCAGGCGCACTTACTCTCGGCTCAGGCAAAGTTGTCGCCATGGCTGCCTCGTCCGCTCTTGAACATCTTTCGGCCCCTACGCTGGGTAAGGTTGGATCGAAACTCCGAAGCCTTAGCTCAATGCAAAATCAAAATTTGATCAACCCCCAGAACGCTCAGGTATGCAGTCTCAAAAATTCCGCAAAACAAAAGGCAGTGGCAAGCCTTGAGAAATTTGGAGCCTATTTGGAGGCGGCCCCCCAGAGATTAAGTGCTCGAAAAGCTGGAGTCGAAGTTCCAACAATTGGCGATCGAATAAAAAAGGCGGTAAGCACGAATCCTCGGATCACAGGACCTATACATGCAAAAGAAAAGCAATTTCAAAACTTCATCGAAACAAATTCTTCATGTCAGGAAATCATCAAAACCCTTGATTCTGGTCATGCACCTCAAAATGTCGCCTCTCATTTTAAAATTCCTGCAACGTCCAATGAAAGTCTGGGATTCTCAAATTCATTCCGCTCATCCGTCTCAAAATCGGTTAATTTAGAGCCCGCTAGTTCACATGCTCAATCGGGGGCTCAAACTTATTCGAGGCAACTGCAAGAGCGAGATGCATACAGTGTAACGCCACAGCAATCAGAAGTCTTACAAACCAACATCAATTCAAGGCCATTAGGCCGAAGCGACCATCGATGGCTAAAAGGCAATCGCACGGCTCGACTCTTTGATTCACCAGAAAGGAAATCCTAATGCTGCTACTTTTTATAGCAATTATTTCCACACACCCAACTGGCGTTAGAACTGTTAAGGCCACTCCTTGCGATGTTATCGACGTGCGGCTTGCCATTGGCATGAGCACCATTCTTCAGTTTGACGAAGAACCATCACTTACCTTCCATGCCGATGATCAACACTTTCTTCTCAAGAATCATGAGAACGCAAAGCGCTCAATCGCCATTATTCCCAGCATGAAGGAATCTGATGTTAGACCACTCTTCCAAAATCGGGAAACCGCTCCCGGTGGAGCCGTCCTTGCTGATGCTTTAGACCGAGCCTATCGAACAAATTTATTCGTCTTTTTCAAAAGCTCAACTCGCCTGATGTTCCGCCTTAGATTCGTCGAGAAATCGGCGGCCGATTATGTCCTTAAAGTGAACCAAGTCTATGCGAAGGGGTGCGCACTATGAGTCTACGCCAACTACTCCCCCAAAATCTCATCGACAATGTCTTGGCCAAAAGGGGCGTTAGATACGGCATGGGATTTATTGCCTTTGGTCTGATCGTTGGCCTTCTTTGGTGGATATTCCAAACACCTCATGAAACAGTCCCGCCCACAGATCACCTGATGGAGCTCATTCGCGCAAACCAACAGCTGAAGGAGACTATTCGAGATCTTAAAGTGAAAACAAAAGCCACAACCCCCTTAGTTTCAAAAACGCATGGCAGTTCGTTCATAAGTGTGGAGCCAGGACAGGGGTTTAGGAGCCCCTCTACGGAGAAGATTTCCATTTATATTCCTAGGGGCGCAGTTTTCAAGGCACGTCTCATCACCTCGATCAAAACTTCCGTACAAGACTCCTTCGTCATCGCTGAGACCACAGCCACATTTGAAATGGATAGCCGACGAAGAATTGAACGAGGAAGCCGCCTCATTGGATCCGCATCACTTGATCGCATACTAAAGGGTGTTGTCGTGAGGTTCGACACACTCGTTACACCTAAAGGCATACAATATGACGGGCTCGCTCTTCTGGCACTTTCCGAGCAGGCGTATCCCATGATCGAGGGAATACATTTCTCTGATGCCGGTATCAAATACGGAACCGCCCTCGCATTTGGCTTCTTAAGCGGATTCGCTACTGGAGGCATGGAACGAGAGAATACCATTACGGGAAGCGCTCCTAAACAAAACCTCACCAATCAAGCGTTATCGGGTTTGAGTATTGCAAGTTTTAAAGTTGCAGATGAAGCCATGAACGATCTTCGTGATGAGCCGGCTGAGTATGTTGTCGTCCCCGCAGGAGCCGATGTCTATCTCGCTTTCGAAAGAAAGTGGGAACTCGGAACTTCAGAACGCGGAGTCACGCGATGATTAAACAAGATCTAACATATAAGGGCAGTTTCAAGGATTTGAATGACGGAATTCTCATTGCTCTTCTTGGCGGAGCATTTCTCATGATTCAATCACTTTCTCAAGTCTTGAATATTTCGCTTATCCAGAGTCTTAGTCTTATAGCAGCAGGCATCTCAATTATCTTTTTCTTATTTATTGCAACTCAATTTATCAGGGTCAAACGAAGCACAAAACTCTCGGGACCATCGTTGAGTCTTGGTGAATGGACTAATCGCAGATATTTTGAGCTGGACCGTCGCTTCCAATTAGCAATTAACTCTTTCACTCACATTCTCATCACGGGAGTCACCCGCTCTGGAAAGTCGACACTCATTCGTCGTTTTTTAACAGAAATTTCTCGGCTCAAAATGGGATTTCTTTATATCGACTTCAAAGGAGAAGAACGAGAGCTTCAAGAAATTTACGATAGCCTCAAAAAGAATAATTTTAACTCAAAGGTTCAGATCTTTGATCTCTCAATTCCTGATCAATGCCTGACATGCAATCTACTCACTGTATTTCCTGACGTAGCAGAAACTGTCGGATTCGCGCTGGAGATATTTGAGCTTGATCATCCATTTTATCGTTCAGAGGCAGAGCAATATCTGCGATATTCAATACTTCTCTTAGATGCGACTCAGCAGCCCAGAACCTTTGAAGGCTTATTGAACATCTATCGAGATGATCTCTATCGATCACGATTACTCCACGAAGCGAAGACGACCCATCGAGGCGCTCCATTCGAACTCTACTTTCAACAAGTCTTTGGAAAGCTTCAGGAGAGAGATCGCGCTGAGAGATTTTCTGGCCTAATGGCAAAACTCAGCTCTCTTACCGAGGAACCATTAAAGAAAGTATTTAATTCCCAACACTCGCAATTTGAGCTCTCGAAACTTTTCGATGACGCTAGACCCACCATTATTCGAATACCAGGAGAGGCATATGGAGATCTATCGAAGAGAATTGTAAAGGCATTCATAAAAGCTTTGCCAATCTTACTATCGAGACGACGTAAGGATCTCAATGTTCAAGATTATTTTATTTTCCTAGACGAACAATGCTCATACACGTCTGACACAATCGTCGATGTCTTAAAAAAGGCAGGAAGCGCAAGAGTTCATTGCATTCTTACGCGACAATGCGACGGAGATTTTGAAGCCGAAGGCCCAGGCTTCTTATCGAAGATCCTCTCGGCCTGCTCATTGAGTTTTACGTTTCTTGTATTGGACCCACTAACTCGTGACACCCTGTCTAAGCAAATGGGAACTAAGCTCTCCCATAAACAGACGTGGAGAATTAGCGGTGGTCAGCAAACAGGAGAAGCCAGTGAGAGAGAAGTTCATCAGTTTCAAATACCGCCGGACACTTTTGCAGAACTAAAACCCGGCGAATGCATCGTGTCCGCAAGACTCTCGAATTTGAATTTAAATCGAAAACTCAAAGTCTATTCAGCCAGCTAGAGCTGAAACATCGGAGGTCCTTCATGTTTATAAAAGCAATTTCATGCATTCTCATTGCATTCTCGCTTTTTGGATGTTCCGCGAAAATGAGAACCATCATAACGGCGTCCACAATTGGAGGCGTCGTCGGGGCTGGTCTCGGTTACACAGTACTTCATCATGGATCAAAGAAGGAATTTCAAACTCAAAATACAGTAATTGCTGCTAGCGTTCTTGCGGCAACTTTTGGATTAGCCACTTGGTACCATCTCCATAGCCTGGAGGAACAACGAATCGAACTCGCCGGAAGATTTTCCCGTGCAACCTATCTGGATCGAGATTCCACGAGTCAACCCTCCTTAGGAATGAAAGCAATCAGTTTAGGGAAGAATTCGATCAAGCTAGATAACGAGACTCGATGGGTCCTTCCCGAATTTCAACAACGAATTCTGCCGCCGCAGAGAAGCGAAAATGAAATCATTGCAGCTCATCACACTTGGGAAATTGCTCGGCCAGGTTTCTTTATGACAAAGGATCAAGATCCCGATCTCTTCAAAGACGAGGAGAAATAATGAAACTCAGCCGATCAGATCTGATTTTCTCAATTCTTCAGAGATGGAAAATCATATCGACCGACCTGTTGGTACGTGATCCCTCACTTTCAAAATGCTCGGATCGAGTTCTCCAAAATTCACTTAGCCGCCTCAGAAAAAGAGGACTCATCCTGAGTGTTCGCATTGGAAAGCGATGGTTTCATTTTCATCACTATCTCAAACGGTGGTGGTCGAGTCTCTCAACCTTATCCATGCAAGAGAGAACTCGAAAATACTTTTCCTCTGGTCTAGATCACCATCTCAAGGTTCTGAATGTCGGCCGATATCTCGAAGGACTAAGTCCTACGCTTCATATCACTGCCAATGTGCTCTCCGATCGCGTCTCTTTTAGTCAGGGATCTCAGGGCCTTCGAGATAAGAAATATGTACCAGATCTAACTTTGAGTTTCGAAGACCAAGGAAATATTGAGCTCGCTTACATTGAAGTAGAAAGAACACTCAAGAAAATCGAGCGCTACAGAGAAAGGTGGCTTGCCTACGAAATCGACAATAATTTGAACTTTTGCCTCTACTGGGTGTCAGAACCTTATCTCTTAGGAAGGCTCACTCAATACATGCTCGACTATTTTTACGATCAACGAGCTCGCAGTAATTTCTCTCTGGCCATTCTGCTGGATAATTCGTCTACACATAATGAATCAAAATCGAACGTCTTACTATTTAATAGAAATGGCCGATATCAAACCACCCTAAAGAATTTACTCTCTGGAAAAAATAGCGCGGTCGCCTCGTGCTGGGTTTCACCTTCTTTAAATGCAGAAATGTTTAATTATTCTAAGGCTTTGCTCGGGGGTGCGGAGCTGACCCCCCTCCCTCTTCCATCACATTCTAACGATGTTTCGGAAGTGGCTAAAGCCAGCGTGAGGGGGGTCAGCTCCGCACCCCCGAGCCCAATGATTCCTGTTGATGGAAGAGGAAGTAGTTCAACTCAGCACGAGGCGACAATAGAGACCAGGCCCACCCTCCACCCTCAAAACAATTTGGATTCGATTTTGGACATTTCTCATCTGTCCAAAATCTCAATTGCACTCATTCAACAAGAAAGGAAAAAGACATGACATCCAACCAACCCAACACACCTTCAAACAAGTCCTCAGAACGAAAGCTTTTAGAGGTCTGCTCCATGAGCATCTACACCGCCACAGGTGAAAAGCTCGAAAAACTCAGTGAACAAATAAACTCTGGTGGACGCAAGCGAGTGCAATGGAAGGACATCGTCGATATGGCGATCTCAAAGATCACCATGGATGACCTAAAAAAGCTAAAGGAAGAAAAGCTTACCGCATCAGACCGAATTGAAGAAATGTTCAAAAAGTTTAAGGCCGCCAACCCTGGTGCCGATCGCGACACCTTTCTTAGTGAACTCTTAAAGAGCGTTGATCCGAAAACTATAAACGGCCTTCAAGGTAATGCACTTCGCGAGGTGAAAAATGCCTAAAGCTTTTTCACCCCTTATCCTTATTCCCATTGTTTTTGGCGCTATTTTCGTGGGCTGCGGATCTATGGATTACGATCAAGACCAGACACTTCCATCAGAAGTTACGACATCCTGGCGCGAAGAGGCACTGAAAGCAAGAGTCCAACCATCGACCGTGTCCCTTGGGAATTTTCCCAAGGGACTCCCACTACCAGAGCTCTCTGCCATTCCCAATGCTCAAAAATGTCCCGAAGAAACCCTCTGCTTCTCATCGCTTTACTTTGGTGAAGAACAACTCTCTCATTTTCTGAAGGCATATCCAAACCTAATCAGCCTTAATGGCGCCGAAGGTCAGAGAACATACGCTTTCCACAAGATCCCATCCATTCTCATTGAGGCTGATCTTCTAATCTTAGATGAGGGATCCACGCTAAGTCTTTGTGGGACAAATCTGAAAATCATAACCAGCGAATTAAATGGTTCAGGCATTATCAACACGTCCGGATGCAATAAAGAAATTCCACATGGAGGTTCAATTTCTGTGGTCGCCTCAAAGGTCGAGGGAATCAAATTCCTTTCGAATGGAATGGACGGCTCCAATGGAAAAGATGGTGTCGTAAGTTGGCAACCCGCAAAAAATGGCGACCCTCGTGGATTTAGGATCGACGTTGATTACCAAATGGAACCCACCAAGATCTGCGTTGATGGATTCAGCTGCCTTCTTGAAGCTGCAAAGCAGGTGTCGAAGTCAGGAACAGACGAACAGATCCGCGAAGCCATTCGAGAGCGAGCAGACGATCTTGCTAGACTCAACCTTGAATTCCTACAACGAATGGGAGCGCCACGCGGAGAAATTGAACGAATTACAGTTGAGGCCGCAAGCTCGCTCAAAGACCTCGGAGATCTGATGACCGTCTACCTAGGTGGTGGCGGCTGTTTCTTTTCCTCAGACCCGCGAAAACAAAATGGCGAAACCGGATTTGCTGTGGCTATGAATCCTAGAGTAAGTGGCCTTGATTTATTAAATGGAGAAGATGCGAAATTTCGTTCCGATGGAGGAGACGGAGAGTCTGGTGGAAATGCCGGAAAAATTGAGATCGTTGCCAAAGAACTTAAGATCGCAACCCCTATGGCTAAGCCAGGCCCAATGGGGAAATCTGGAAAGTCATACGTTCAAGAACCTGGCAAAGGAGCGACACCTTTAGAAACATCAAGGGAGATTTCGTATCGTGTCTTTGCGCGCGTTTCTTGTGAGATCGATCCTGGTGGACCAGGGAATAAGCAATATTTCCTAAGAAATTTGGATTTTGAAGTTAGAAAATCATTTCGAATTGGGGAAGCCTATGGCCTTAATCGCACGGCGACCCTGGGCCCCCGACTTGCAGAATCTATGTTGAACACGTCGGGGGTTATACAGGGCCGCGACGGAAAAGCATTGACCATTAAAGCAGCAAGATCGGGCACTGATGGAAAACCTGAAGAGCCTTCCATCATTAAAGCCTCGATTAATGAATTGATAGAACAGAAGGTTCGAGAAACTTGCCCCAGCTGCACGATCCCGAAGGCACTTCAAACGCACTAGATCTAGCAAAATATCCGCCATATCTATGGAGAAAAATGCATGAAGATATTCCAAGGAAATGCTAGTTTATCTCAACCTGAGAATTTCAATTCCCAGGAGTTCTTTGACAAGGTGGTGTGGACGACAAAGGATGTATGTTCTGTTCTTAAATGTTCGGAACGACACATCCGAGAATTAGTTTCTTTGGATCGAATACCTTATACCAAGGTAGGCCGACTCGTTCGATTTTATCGCGATGATGTACTTGGGTGGCTCAAACAAGGAGGCACTCGATGAGTCAAAGTAAACGAAAATTAGAACCAGTTAAAAGCAATCCAGGTATTTATAAAATTTGGACATTCAGTCAGAGAAGGTCTGGATGGGTAGATACCGGAAAGTTTTTGGCGTCACGGCAATTATTAGCCAATGGTACTTCTAAAAGAGAAAAAGCTGTCTTTTTAACCCTGGCCGAAGCGAAGGCTTTTCGCTCAGGAAAAATTCACAAACTTTTTGAAGGTTCTTCAATACATCGACATACAGAAAATACTGTAGAAGCTCTTACGTTTGTGAACTTGATTGAAGAGTGGAAAGGATTCCACTTTCTAAAGATTGAGGCAGGGACACGGACGCTTTACGATCGAAAATTGAAGCATTTGCGTTTCCTCGAAAATATTCCTGTGGAACAAATTAATACTTCAACGATTGATGACTTAGTGAAGTTTTGGATGACTGATTATCCGCACGATAACTGTCGCCAGAACTTCAGAGAAGAATTGAAAATCCTGAAGACGATCCTACATTTCTATCGCAGGAGAAAAGATCCTAGCTATGTTGTACCTGTGGAAAGAGATCACTTCGACGCGGCAACGATTACACGATCCGCTAAAAACGAAGTGAAGGCTCTTTCTCTGGAAGACTTGCAGAAATTCCTTCATGCCCTACAGACCTATCGCAACCCGATTTTATATCCGCTGGCATTAACACAGTTTTGCCTAGGATTAAGAATTGGCGAAGCGTGCGGCTTAAGTTGGGAATCGATAGACTTGGAAAATCGATTGGTGAAAATTCAACAAGTGGTTATTTGGAACGATCGAACTTGGGAGCCTTCAATTAAGAAGTACACCAAGAATCAAAACCACCGATTCTTATACATTCCTGACGTTTTGGCGGCGGAGTTAATTCGCCTTAAAGAACAGGAAAAGGAGGAGTCGGATTTGATTTTTCATCAGAATAAAAAGCCCCTCAATAGAAATCATATTGGGCAGGTCTACAATCGTGTTCTTAGGCAACTTGGAATTCAAGGCGCCAGCGGAACACATTTTCTTCGAAGAACATTTGCTACCTTAGCAAATGAACTTACTGGTGATTTTTATGCGGTCTCAAAAATTCTCGATCATTCTTCGACCGACGTTACTCAGCGCTATGTTCGACCGATGGTCTCACAAGCAAAGAGAGTAGCAGAGGCGGTCAATGGCGCTCTTATGCTTCCCGCAAAGACTCCATTGGCATACGTTCGAACCTAAGCGTTCGAACCTTTTTCATAAAAATACGTATCCAAAAAACATTCGCGACAACCTGCGCGTCCCCAAGCGTCCCCACTTTTTAAAATTTCCTCTGTAGATATGTTTTATTGAGGATAAAGTGGAAGTCATTGGGCCCACCGCGACTCGAACGCAGATTACCGGATTAGGAATCCAGGGTTTTATCCTGTTAAACTATGGGCCCGTATTTATTTAGACGGCGCGAACATGAGCTTTCCCACTTCGCTGGTGACGGTCAAGATCGAATCAGAGTCGACTACTGCCTGGGCTCCGTTTTCGAGAACTTCTTTGACGACGGCTTTGTTAGCTAAAACTGATGCGGGTAAATCGACGAAACATCCGCGTGAACTATCTGGCAGTAACCGAACTCCATCATCCGAAACTTTGACAGCTTCAACTCCGCCACCACAGTTAATTTGTCCAGAAAGAGCATCAAGCTCAGAGTGAATTTTTAAAGCGGTTGATTCTTCCGCAACAATTGATTTTCCATTTATTGAAATCAAGGTCCATTCGCCGGTTAAATTTGATTCAGAAGTAAGGGCCAGATCTTGAAGACTTGAATCTGCCCCCTGATCTCCGCATCCGGCAAAAAACACGCCACTTGAAATCGCGATCAGCGAAATCATCAAGGTCTTAAAACTAATATGGTTTCTTCGGATCAAGTTGCTATTCCCCCGTTGATTTAACTATCCATAGCACACGCAAGCTTCGTGCCAAACTGTTTTGGCTTAAAAACGCATTATAACCCATTTTAGACCAAGTAAGACAGCGATAATTGACCATTTTTGACCCCTTTACCCTGCAAGTTTTTCAGCCTTGAGGGGCTTTAATCTTTAGGCCCAATTCGATAATGTGCTTAGAACATGGAAACAAAACAAGAGATCGTTCGTAACTGGCTACCCCGTTACACCGGCTTATCACTCGAATCACTCGGTAAATATATTCTTCTTACAAACTTTGCAAACTACGTCGAACTTTTCGCCAAACTAAAAAAAGTAAAAGTGAATGGTCGAAGTAAAGTAATGCAATCAGCCACTTGGCAAAATATTACGATCATAAATTTTGGAATGGGCAGTGCAGTCGCTGCGACAGTGATGGATCTTCTCTCTGCGATCGAGCCGAAAGCAGTTTTGTTCTTAGGAAAATGTGGTGGTCTTAAAAAAACTACAAAAGTTGGAGATCTGATTCTTCCGATCGCAGCCATTAGAGGAGACGGAACAGGAAACGACTACTGCCCGCCTGAAGTTCCTTCTCTGCCCTCCTTTAGACTTCAAATGGCTGTTTCATCTTCAATCAAAAAAGCCAATCGCGACTACTGGACCGGAACTGTCTACACCACCAATCGTCGAGTGTGGGAGCACGATAAAGATTTTAAAGAGTACCTCAGAAAAATTAGAGCGATGGCGATTGATATGGAAACTGCGACAATTTTTACTGTCGGTTTTATAAACGAGATTCCTCGTGGCGCTCTTCTGCTCGTCTCAGATAATCCGATGATCGCAGCCGGAGTTAAAACAACTGAGAGCGATAAAAAAGTCAGCAAAAGCTATGTAAAAGATCATCTTCTAATCGGAATCAATGCTCTTGCTGAACTTAGAGACTCAGGCGAGTCTGTTAAACATTTAAAATTCGCTTAGAAAAAATTATTTTTACTGCTGCTCTCAAGCTGTCAAAGATTTCAATTTTAAGTATTCTTCCAAGTCGCAACAGGCACTCGTCTTAAATGACGAACGACTCTCAACCACGAAAGAGTTTTTAAAATCCAATGCGAGATATCAATTTCATACCAAGCGAGTCCTTGTTTTTCTGAATAAGGAAATCGATGATGATTATTATGCCAGCCTTCGCCAAGCGTAATCATCGCCAGGAAAAAATTATTGCGACTAAAATCTGAGGTCTGAAATCGACGAGTCCCCCAAACATGGGCGAGAGAATTAATGGTGAAAGTTCCGTGGTAGAGAAAAACGGTGCTGATAAAGTAACCCCAAATTAATGCCTGAAAGCCCGTGATTTCCATAAACAAACCTAAAAACTCTCCCAATCCAAAAATGGCTACGGCATAAAGAACCGAAATCATAAGATCGAATCGATTGAGAAATCTTAGCTCCGGATATTTTGCGAAATCTTGAATATGGCCAAAATTGGTTGGTACATATTTTTTGCAGAGAATCCATCCGGCATGAGCCCACCAAAATCCACGACGCACTGGGGAGTGAATATCATTCTCACCATCCGAATTTCTATGATGCTCCCGGTGATGCGCGGCCCACCAAAGCGGACCTTTCTGCCCAGCACAAGTTCCTAGAACTCCTAATGCAAATTGAAACACGCGAGAAGTTTGATACGAGCGATGAGAAAAGTAGCGATGAAAACCAGCTGTGATTCCAAACATTCGAATCACATATGAAAAAATGCAAAGCCCGAGAGCAGCCCAAGAAAATCCGGCGAAAAAAACTAATAAACAAGCTAGATGAACAGAAAGAAAAGCCATACTGCCGGGTACATCGAGCTTTTCAATTTCGTTCGGTTTTTGGGGCTCAGTTTTAAAAACTGCAGATTCAGGATTAATCATTTCTATACACCTTCTTTAAATTGGAGATATTTTTTTGCGATGAAATCAGCTGCGCCAGGCTCTCCAGTACACTTAAATTATCAGATCACCCACGCAATGTCTCTGAGATCCAGAGCCAAAACGAGTTTACATAAATTTATTTTTCAATCTACACTCTCAAGATGATTTCTATTTTCTATAGCCTTCTTATTTCTTTGCCCTCCTATGCTCCCACAAAGGCGTTTCCTCAACTTAAATTTGAAATGCCAATTTTTTTTGTGGCGGCCCCCAAGGACGATTCGAATTTTTTTATCGTTGAACAGACAGGAGTTATAAAAAAATTTAAAAATTCCACCCAAACAAATTCCTCTGAAAGAATCTTAGATATTTCTGCCAAAGTCTTACATCCAGGCTCTGGAGGCAGTTCAGAAGAAGGTTTGTTAGGATTTGCTTTTGACCCAGAGTTTTCAAAAACGAAAGAAGTCTTCATCTATTACTCGGTCGCTAACCCCAGAAGATCGCGAATTTCTCGACTAAAAATGGAGTCGTCAGGGCTGATTTCTGCTTCATCCGAGAAAATCATTTTAGAAATCCCCCAGCCCTACTCAAATCATAATGGCGGAATGCTAGCCTTTGGTCCCGATGGGCTCCTCTATATTGGGCTAGGTGACGGAGGTAGTGGAGGTGATCCGCAAGATCATTCTCAAAATAAGGCCTCTTTGCTTGGAAAAATCTTACGAATCGATATTCGAAACACCGAAACGTATAAAATTCCGCTCAACAACCCGTTCGTTCAAGAAAAAAATGCACGCGGAGAAATTTACGCTTATGGCCTCAGAAATCCTTGGCGATTTTCGTTTGATAAAAAAACGGGAGATCTTTGGGCAGGAGATGTTGGTCAAAATGCCTACGAAGAAATTAATATTATTGAGCGAGGGGACAATTTAGGTTGGAAAGTTTTTGAAGGCACTCATACTTTCGCAAAGTCGGCACATACTAGGTCATCAGCAAAATTCAAATCCCCTATTCACGAATATGATCACAGCGTATCTGGAGGAATTTCTGTAACAGGCGGCTACGTTTATCGAGGATCTGAATTTAAAGATCTTCGCGGCCACTACATATACGGAGATTTTGGATCTGGTCACATATGGGCCCTTAAATTGAGGGCGCAGAAGAAAGAATCGAATACCAAGATTATGAACATTCCGCACTTAAGTTCAATGGGTGAAGACAACGCTGGCAGTCTTTATTTTCTGTCTTACACAGAAGGACAAATCTATAAAATAGCTCTTAGCCGTTAGTAGCAAAAGAGACCAGCCGCATTTCACAACCCATCTCAAAACCCCGAACCTTCCTTTGAAAATCCAAAATTAATTCTGAAAATTCTTTTCGCTGAGTTTTATTAAAAGACGAGTTCATCTTCATCCAAGAAATGATGGAGATGTATTCTGAGAACAATTCGACAACAGCTTCGGCATGACGCCCGCCTTCTTTAATATTTGAAAGATGGCTTAAATAACTCAAAGTCCGAATAAAATGATTTGTATTTCGAGAAAGCCGCCCCATCTTAAACTTAAGAGAACTCAGCTCGAAAAAATTTAATTTATTCTGGAAATACATAAATTCGGTAATCTCCTCAAAAATCTGAACGGGAATTTGCATGAGCAAATCAAATTCAATCACATCCGAAAGTTCTGGAGCCCTATTTAATTTTAGAGACTCTGAAATTTTTGAAACAACAGAATCGTGAGCTGGAATCTTCTCTCCAATAAAAAACATTAAGCTTTGCTTCCAAAGCTTGGTCGCCATCAAAACGTGATGAATCGGATCATCCACCTGCGAATGCTTGATTTGATCTGATCTCCTAATCAAAAGACCTCTAAGTTCAGCTTTTTCAAGATTCGAACGAATCCGCCGTGAAGTGAAATGCGAACGCCACCCCGTCTTAAGTCGACTCAAATAGGTTCGATCTTCGATTGAAAGTTTAAGGTGGGAGATTGGCTCGATAAGTGGCATCACCGTCGCTGTCCAAACAGCAGGAAAAACAGCGCAAAGTGGGCCAAACCCCACAGGTAGATGAATAATCGAATGCTCAATAAATTCAAAACCAGCCCAAGCGAGTCCGAATAAAACTCCAAATCGGGCCGTTTGCTCCGCTACTGACGAACCCGTATAGAGAAAACTTTTTATCTGTCTGCCAAACCAAGAGCGATTAACAGGAGTAAATTTTTTCTCTATTTTAAGGTCAGCACTTTTAGTGTGATATGTTTGAAGCGCATTTTGAATAATGCTTCCATGCGAAATCGATTGAGCCAAGATCTCAGCTGAAATATCTAGCCTTTGAAGTTCTTTTTCAAACTCTTCAACAAGGGCTCCCAAAAAAGCTTCATATCGAGGTAAATAGTTGACCTCACAACTTTCATTTGACCCATGGGCCAACAAATCATTTTGAAAGAGCAAACCACTTACTAAAACTATCGAAAGGCAAATGATTTTTACGATTCTCACCCCAAACCGACCTTTGAAACCCATTTAATCCTCAAACTTTCCTTATTGATAATCGTTATCAATAATATCTTTGTCAATTATGGCTAAGGTCAAATTTACAAATGAAAGTCAGCTCAGTAGGATTTTTTCTAATGAGTGATCTGCTAACTCACGATTTTCATACGATTAGCGCTCTAATTCGTAAAAGAAGAACCTGCAAAGATTTTTCAGGCGCCCCTGTTCCTAAAGAAGTAATCGATGCATTGCTTGAAGTCAGTGTTTGGGCGCCAAACCACGGTCTTACTGAGCCCTGGAGATTTAGAATCTTTGATCAAAAAGCGATTGAGAAGTTTCAGCAATTTATTGATGAGCGTGCAACGCCTGATGAGTCGACAATATTTGAGAAATTCTTAGAGAAGGCAAAAAAAGCCGGCGCCGTCATTTATATTACTTACGCTCGCAATCAAAACGAGGTTATTGACCGTGAAAACTATGCTGCCTGTGCTGCTCTTGTGCAAAATCTACTTCTGGCCGCGACTGCACAAAACTTACAGTCCTACTGGGGAACTTCGAAAGCCATGACTCACAAACATATTCTTGAGTTTCTTGATATTGGCGCCGATGAAGGATTTGTCGGTTCAATTTGGATTGGTCATGCCGAAAATCTTCCTCCAGCGAAACCTCGAAAACTAGCGAGAGAAAAAACATTATGGATCAAATGAGAGAAGTGAATTTTGAAACCCCTGTCGAAAGACTTAAAGAAATTCGGAGCAAATCTTCTGAAGAACTAATTTCAGAGATTGATGTACGTTTAAAACTTAATCCCGAATTTGCTCGAAGAATCGAATCTGATTTGGGTGGAATGGGCTTCATCGAACTCGAAGACTCTTGGGGCTGGGAAGGTGTCATTCTTAATACCGCGAGAATCTCGGCTTCAAATAAAAGAGTAAAGCCCGGGGATACTCTTACCGAAGCTGATAAAAAACTTCTCTACCATTTGCTTAAGGCGAATCATGGCACTCCCTTTGAGCGAATTTATTTTAATTTTCGGGTGATTTGCCCACAGTTTGTGATGAAGCAATGGCTTAGACATCGAATGAGTTCGTTTAACGAATATAGTATGCGCTATCGAACAGGCATTCATTCGTTTTATGTTCCAGGGCCAGAAGCGCGCACTATCGATGGCTTTGAAGTCATGAACGAAGAAGAACTAGCTGAGTACTGCGAGCTTCTCGAAAAAAATTATCGTTTTTATCACGAAATGTATGAGCGAATTGTAAAAAGAATCGATCAAGCCGAAAAGGACGGCAAAATTCCTGCACTAGGATCGATGGGCGGACGCAACCCTTATCGCGGAAGAGCCCGTGAACTTCTTCGCAATGTAATGCCAATGGCGTCCTATACCGATATGTATTGGACAGTAAATTTTAGATCGCTCATGAATTTTATGGCGCTGCGTTGTGGAAAACCAGTGAACCACGAAGAAGATGCGCAATTTGAGATTCGTGCATATGCCAATGCAACCTTCGAGCTCTTTTCTAAAAAGTATCCTGTGCTTTCAGAGATAATGTTGAAAATTTTAGAAGAGCGAACGACTCGAGAGTCTTAATCACTAAATAAAGTCTGGCGCTCGTGGGTATGCCTTGATAATTTTAAGAGCATGAAGCTTCACGAATATCAGGCAAAAAGCCTTCTTAAAAATTACAATCTGCCAATTCAAAAAGGCATTGCTGTTAAAGACCTTAAAGATATCGAAAGTGCTTACCGCGAACTCGGCACTTCGGTTGTTGCTGTTAAAGCTCAGATTCATGCTGGTGGCCGCGGTAAAGGTGGCGGTGTAAAAATCGCCAAAAACTTAGAGGATACAAAAAAATATGCCTCTCAAATTTTAGGAATGAATCTTGTCACTCATCAAACCGGCGCTAAAGGTCAAATGGTTCGCACCCTCTATATTGAAGCAGGAACAGCGATCGCCAAAGAAATGTATCTCGCCGTTCTTCTTGATCGCGAAACTTCAAAACTCACACTGATCGCCGCTGCTGAAGGTGGAATGGATATCGAAGAACTTGCCCACAAAAGCCCCGAGAAAATTATTAAGACTCAGATCGATCCACTTTTGGGCTTTAGATCTTACGACGGAAGAAATTTAGGCTACGCTCTTGGCCTGCCTGATTCAGTTCATGGAGAGCTGACGAAGTTATGCCAAAATATTATTCGCGCTTATCTTGAGCTTGATGCCTCACTTGTTGAAATCAACCCTCTCGTTCTTACCGAAGATAAACATTTGGTTTGTCTCGACGCAAAAATTACGATCGACGATAACGGACTTTTTAGACACCCCGATATTAGTAAGATGAGAGATCTTCACGAAGAAGATCCTCTCGAAATCGAAGCAGCACAATTTGGTCTTAACTATATTGCACTTGATGGAGTTGTCGGATGCATGGTGAATGGCGCAGGTCTTGCAATGGCCACTATGGACGTAATTAAGCTCGCTGGCTCTGAACCTGCAAACTTTTTGGATGTGGGCGGTAGCGCCACCAAAGAAGCTGTGACCGAGGCTTTCAAAATTATTTTAAAAGACAAAAAAGTGAAGGCGATTCTCGTCAATATTTTTGGTGGAATTATGAAGTGCGATATCATCGCCGCTGGAATTATCGAAGCAGCCAAGACGACAAAACTTTCTCTTCCACTTGTTGTTAGACTGCAGGGAACTCGGGCTCCTGAGGGAATGAAACTCCTTCGAGAATCTGGACTCAAAGTTGAAACAGCAGAAACCATTGGTGAAGCAGCAGAAAAAGTTGTGAAGGCGGTTAAATAGTATGGCAATTCTTATCGATAAAAATACAAAGTTGATTGTTCAAGGTATCACCGGAAAAGCCGGTTGGTTTCACGCCAAGCAAAGTATTGATTACGGAACTCAGGTTGTTGGCGGAGTGACTCCGGGCAAAGGAGGAACCTTTGCTGAAGAAGATAAATATAAGGTTCCTGTTTTTAATACTGTAAAAGAAGCCGTTGAAAAAACCGGTGCGAATGCGACTGTGATTTTTGTTCCTCCTCCCTTTGCGGCGGATTCAATTTTGGAGGCTGCATTTGCCGGACTTAAATTAATCGTCACGATCACAGAGGGAATTCCTGTAAACGATATGATTGCGGTAAAAGAAGAACTCAAACGCATGCCCGATGTTTTACTCGTCGGCCCCAACTGCCCCGGCGTTACCACCATCGGCGAATGCCGCATTGGAATTCAACCCGGCAGTATCGGAAAGCGCGGAAGCATCGGAATTGTCTCTCGCTCCGGAACTCTCACCTATGAGGCTGTCGATCAGGTCACTCGGGCAGGCTTAGGCGCCTCAACATGCGTTGGTATTGGCGGCGATCCTATTCATGGTGCCGACTTCATCGACATTTTAAAAAGATTCAAAGATGATCCCGAAACCAAAGGCATCGTGATGATTGGTGAAATCGGAGGCTCTGAAGAAGAAGCCGCGGCCGAATGGATTGCAAAAAATCTAAAAAAACCGGTCGTCTCTTTTATCGCCGGGGCGACTGCCCCTCCGGGCCGAAGAATGGGTCATGCTGGAGCCATCATTTCAGGCGGAAAAGGAACCGCTCAAGCCAAAATGGCCGCGCTTAAGAAAGCCGGTGTTTCGGTTGTCGAGAATCCATCTGAGCTTGGCGCAGCGATGACAAAGGCTTTAAATAAGTAAGCAATTACTCGCTTAAAATCGTCAAAAATTTAGTCGCATTGGCACGAATTTTGCGTATTCATCTGGCCTGAAAGGCCATGGTTTCGTAAGTATTTGCGATGCTGTTTTCGACCCTTATTTTTAGTCTTCAGGTTCTGTCTGCAGAAGACAGTGAAAGTCGTACACTGAAAGCTGCATGCGCTCGTGAAGTTGCCGGATTGCTGCACACAGCAAATGATTACCGGGAGCTTTTTAATTTTTTTGAGCGTTACAGAGATCACGTCGAAGCCTTTCTTAGAATCGAGCCCACACCTCAAGTTCTCGGATCAAGAGACTTAATTGACTCGATGAATTACTCTTTAAGGGCTGGGGGAAAAAGACTTCGCCCTATGCTTGCTGCAGTCGCTGCTGAACTTTACGAGATTCCCATCGAGAAAATTATTCCGCTTCAAAAGGCTCTTGAGTTCGCACACACCGCCTCGCTCATTTTCGATGATCTACCAGCCCAGGATGACGCTAGTCTTCGCAGGGGCATCCCAACAAATCATAGAAAATTTGCCGAATCGACATCTCATAATGCTGCCGTTGCACTTTTGATGGCGGCCTTTCGCGAAGTTCAAAAACTCAATGATGACTTTCTGCCTCAACGAGTGCGCGAAGTGGCCGAGTATTTTCCTGAGACGATTGGGCACTTAGGAATGAGCTCAGGTCAAGTGGCTGACCTCAATCGTAGCGACAGAAGTTATACTCCATCAGAACTTCTAGAAATTGCTCACATGAAAACCGGAATGGCTTTGGAAGCAAGCTTACTGCCCGTCTTAATGCTCGCCGGAGCCCCAGAGAATGAGCGAAATATCATTCGACGGTTTAGTCGAAAAATTGGTCTTTTATTTCAGCTCACAGACGATCTTTTAGACTTAGAAGGTAGCACCATTGAGCTCGGAAAAGACGCCGGCGCAGATCAAAAAAATAAAACACAGAATTACGTCACCATCAGGGGTAAAGAAGAGACTCGAAAATTACTAAAAAATCTTGATAGAGAAGCTCGCGCAGATCTTGAATCATTTCCGAAAAAATCGGCGGTTTTGAGAGGACTGCTCGATTATCTGAAAACAAGAACCCATTAGTCTTTTTTAAGTAGATTTTGAGTAATAAGTTCCGCAGAGACAGATGAATTCACACTCTGGGGTCCTGAGTCTACAGATGAAATTTCTTCTTTAATTTCGCTCAGCTTCGATTTGATCTGATCGAGTGCTTCACCCGCTTGCTCTCTAGCTTTTTGTGCTTCTTCAGCGCTCGCGACACTCACGTCCTTAAGACCAAAATTTTCAATAGCGTCTTTCTTTAATTCCGCCTGAATTTTAAATTTAATTTCTTGGATTTGGCGATCAAGTTTGTCGCGCTGAAGGTCACTCACCTCACCTGAAGCCGCTCGAATGGCGATTCTTTGAATATCGCCAACATAGCTTTGAACTTTATCAAGTTTGCTGACAGCGGTTCTTAATTTACGTGTTTCGGCAACGAGATCATTGGCCGCTGACTTCAGTCTGCGATCTTCTGCCATTGAAGAATCAACAGTAAATACTGAAGATGAAACTTCGCTTTGATTTGCAGATAGTGCTTTAACTGCCTTCTTTTTGTTCCGTGGAACTAAAGGCGTCAAGCCTCCCACTCGAAAGCCCATCGTGATTCCTCCTATGAAATCCGCCAGAAAATCGCACTCCAATGCGATACCCTATTTTCCCCCATTCTTAAGAAGTCGCACAGACCCTCGAAAGAGGTGCATCGCGTGCCCAATATATCAGTGAATTTAAAGGCTTATCTCTAAAAACAACGGCATGGTTCTTGCTTCTTTGACGGGGGTGGCTCAGTTATTTCAA
>CAZRLF010000027.1:20336-33288 GCA_964601045.1 uncultured Bacteriovoracaceae bacterium | reverse complement strand
TACTTCGGTGCAGCAAACCTTAAGATCTCAATCACTTAATGTGCGTCACACGAATGTGCGTCTAGGCTCTGCATCAAAACTTATAAGCGCTGCATCATTACTGCGAGACTTTATGTAAGCGCTGGGTTCGCTGTGACATAGATGACCTATTTGGCTAGGCCTTCAGATAGCAGACATAGGGGGCCAGCTGAGATCTTGAACTGAACAATCGTCAAATTTTTCTGGCTTTGGCCCGATTCTTGCACTTGAAATAGAATCGACATGATCTTACGAAACTCACCAATTGTCATTATCACGGTCAGAACTTGCTACCTGTTCACAATGTTTTTGATCGTTGGAATTCCCCAACTCATCGCAAGTAACTGCTCAGCTAAACTCGTCCAGTTAAAGAAGGCTGCAATCGCTATTCAGAAAAATCCAAAAAACTCTGATGCCATCGCGAAGATGATTGAACTTCTTCGAAAACCAGCAATTCGAAAATACGTCGTAAAGAATCTTGAATTAGATAATCCGAATACTATCGCGGCCGCTCTAGCTCTTCGCTCTGTTGAAGTGGCGTATGCCCCGATTACCTCGCCCATCCTTACGCATCTAACTGGACCTTCCATGAACGGATTTGAGAACTTAGACACAGGAGAGATTTACGAAGCTCTCGGCGATCTTCTTCGATATTCTGCTTTTGTTGAGAATTGGAATTCGTCTTCTCGAAAAATTTCGATACTAAAAGCCGAACTCTATTATCGAAACGCACTAAGCTTTTATGACAAAACAGCTTTTTCAGCGTTCTTAGAAAAGCCTCGCTTAGAAGAAAAAATGGAGCTCCTGACTACTGATTCACCTTCTTCTCACATTCGAATTAAAAACTGGAATTTAGCTCATCGAGAGTTTAAAGCGCTGATGAATGCCTCCCTTCGCCCGACAGATCAGCAATTAGAAAAGGCTGCAAGAAAGGTTTTAGGGTCTATCATGAGTCTCACTCCATCAGATATTGCCGATTACCTTGAGTTTGACAGTTCTCGATTACAGGGGGCTATTGCATTAACTCGAGAATCTCTGAGTCTTATGAGAAATCATCTCAATATTGACGATCGACTCTCTGCTCTTGCGCATCTCTTAAGTATCGAAATTTTATCTGTGGAGAACCAAAACTCATTAGCAGAAATAATTAAAGCATCTCTTGAAGATTTAGAATTCGAACAAACTCAAAGTTTGGCGATGCCAGATCTTCTATTAGCAGGCAGATCGCAAAGCAGTTGGGCTTGGTTTCTTTTAGCAGGTTCGCTCATTCGATCAAAAATTTCAGAATTGCATTCTAAAAAAACTGAGGAGGCAAGAGAGCTTTTTAATGGACTCACAACGCTAAAGACTCATGGAATTCAAGCTCTTGAGTCGGACGTCGAATTTTTTAAAGGAACAAGGCAAAATCAAAAAAAGAATGTTCGTCAATTTTTTGAAAATCTCGAAATTATAAAAGTTAAGACTTCAAACGGCTCCTTATAGACAACGCCTCAAGGTTCAAATCGCCAACATCAGTTTTGTTTTCGTGGAATTTACTTGAGTAAAATTCAAAAGGTAAAGACACGGCTCCCCTCGGTTCCGTAACCCGCTTCGCTATAATAATGATGAACCTACCTGAATGCAATTGCAAGCCGCGCCATTGAAGACGGGTAAATAAGCTAAGCGATCACAGCAAAATGCCTTCATCATAAATTCTAGATTTAGCCATTGAAATCGACTTAAAGACGAATTATGTGAAGCTTGGCAGAGCGTGAAATAAAGCGGGGATTTCTCAATCCGAAGAAAGACGACAGGACTCGGGGCCATGGGCTCAATATTTTTGAGGCGCTATCTGAAAATGAGAACGAGTACTTTGAGGTTCGACGGCCAAAAGCCTCAAAGCGAAACGCCGCCAACAACGAAATGAGAACGTCACCATAGATTCGACGTGAAAGTGGAATAAGTCTCCTGTTTGAGTGAGCAAAAGTAGCGCTTCGAATCAAAGCGACACAGCGTTTGCATATTCAGGTAGATTCTACGTTTGGCGTAGGTTTCAAATTTTTGATTTGATGATTTGACGAGCGCAGTTTGGCTGATGCGCCAAAGACCTCTCGGATTGAAGTGGATTCAAATCAATCAATCTTTTTCTAATGTTTCTTACAAAGCTTGGCTTGATTCTGTTTAGAGCCTGCAAAAATCTTCTTTCTCGATCGATAGATTTCAAAGTTATTTCTATTTCGCTTCTTTTAAGTCGGCTGATTTTCGGAAACTTTATCATGATCTTTCTTAGCAGAATATCAAGACTATCATCTGACCCCGTTTGCAAATACCAGTCTTGAAGTGAAACTGCCGTCAATGCCTTTACGAGCATACTTATATAGAAAGGCGAGTTACGAGGTACCCTACTGAGAAGTTGAATATAAGAATCTGTTTGTTCGTAGTTAAGTTTCGACGGGTCTATCGCATTTAAGATCGCTTGAGTTTTATTGTCTAAAATAAGGATCGGGCTCTTTAAAAATTCAAGCACAGAAATAACCAATTCTTGATGTACCATTCTATCAAGCCGGTTATTAATGGGAGATTCTGACCGTACTATCTCAGCAATTGCATGTTTAAAAAAAGGATACTCTTTCGCTAGTTCAAATGCATAATCAGTATTTTCTGTAGCAATATGCACATCAATGAAATCAGTGATATTGTGTTCTTGAGCCAAAATTTTCGCTGATTCAATATCAGTCATTTTAAGTTTTGACATAGCTTTAATCAAATCGCGTTTAAAGGTTTTTTCAACCTTCGTATTTTTTAGAATGGATTTGATCCAGTTTGGAGCATCTTTGTGATAATGGTTTCGAGCTTTCGTACTCGATGCATGCATAGGAAGAATATATG
Organism: uncultured Bacteriovoracaceae bacterium; assembly: GCA_964601045.1. GTDB lineage: Bacteria > Bdellovibrionota > UBA2394 > UBA2394 > UBA2394 > JAQBPA01. Next base: position 30,402 of record CAZRLF010000027.1, on the reverse strand, counting down.
ACTGCAGTTCAAAGGGTATCTCGGGTTTCTTAGCAAGCTTCGAGATCCAACGCCCATACTCGTCTGAACTTACGACACGAGCTAGCCTTAATAAGCCTAATGTATCGTAGCGTAAAAGATTCAAAATCAGGTCTTCATTGTTACCATCGATAATCTGATCTATCCAAGATCGAACTACTGGATGAAGTTCAGGAGGAATATTTGATAACCTATCGTCACTCAGAAAAGTAACAAAATCTGCGTCTGCTGAACCGAGGCGCTTTAATTTTTTTGCTGCTGTTCGCCTTTCAATTAGATTTTTCGTCTCCTCTTTTTCGAAAGTGAAAGAGACAAGATTACGAAGATCGTCTCTGATAGATAAACTAATATTAAAAAGTCTATGTTTCTGCCGATCGCTTAAATCTGCCTTGGTATAAAGATAGAGATAAAGATCAGAGCAAGGGCGAGCATCCGAACTTGGGTTGCATCTGAGGTTATACGATTCAATAAGGTTATCTAATATAAGAGATTTTTCGCGACTGGCTAGTGGAATCAATTTAAAGAACGAATCTAAAAGTGCACTAGAAAGCTGGCTAAAGTTTTGCTGTATCCATCGATCTATGAACTCTGAACGCTGTTTAGCTCGTAAAGCTATGTAAATAAAAACAGTATGGGGCAGATTCCGAAGGTCTACCCTTGAACTGATAAGATTAAATACATCCTCCGGAATTGCTCGAAAAATATAAACCATTTCAGTTTCAGAAAATCCATTTAGAGAAAGAGATTGAGAGAAAACATTTAGCTCCTGTACATTCGTTATTTGCGAAGCTTCTTTGGAGGCGCTGTTTAAATCAAAAATTTTTCGAGTAAGACCCTGTCGCCCCAAAATTACTGCAGAATTCTTAATCAGAAACGCTCGTTTAGAATTTGTCGAATGATAAGGATAGATCACTACGTCAATGCCAAACGCCCGATAGAAAGCCTCTAGGTCTGCGCCAGGATTTTGAGCCAACCAATTTTGCTGAAAGGATTGGTTCCGCTTGCGAGTCAAATCGAAGATCTTAGCTTGAGAGCTGATATCAAGAACAACGATTAAGTCTTTTGCACCCGTAAATGATTCTACAAACTCTGTCTCGCTTGGCTCTGTGGCGTAGAGGCCGCTTCCGGCAGTTCCAGATCTGGACGGCAAAATATTCTGAAGCAATATCGCTCGAAAACTTTCAATAGTGCGAGTTCCGTGAATAAGTTTTAACTGCGGAATTGCGTTTTGTGCTTTGGTTAGCAGTCGTTCGGGAGTTGTATTATATTTTTGAAATTCAGCATTAATTTGAATTTGATCTCGGTAAGGTAAAAACAAAAATTGATTAATTGATTCGATTTGAGAATAAACTTTAATAAGTTCATTAAATCCAGCATCCTTAAAAAGTTCATATGCAGCCGTCGGGTTTGTATAAGATCGAAATGATTTCAAAATACTTGAATTGAGCCACCGTAATCCTTGTTTTTGCTTTAGCAGAGCTTCAAACTTAGGGTCTCCAAGCGTCGATTTAAAGAGCTCCTTTATTTTAGATCGAATGCTTGGATCATAGTTAAGTAAGACTTTCAAATCGGGAACATCCGATCCGTGGATCCTATAGTAATCGTGGGCTAGAATTCTTAGATATCGGATAGCGAGTAAAAGCGGGTGATTTAGATTATTCTGAGCATAGTAGGAATTCCAAAAAGTGCTAGGCGTCGAGAACTTGATTTGGAGCTTTCCAGAAATTAGATCTTGAACACCGTCTCCTAAGTATTCGGGAGTTCCGATTTCATTTTTTGAGAGACGAATTTTTTCAACAGAAATAAAGCCTTGGTCAATTTCATTTCTTCCAATCTGAGTTTCCGGATTAAGTCGTGAGGGGTCAATTGAATCAATTTTTCGAACTCCATAACGAGAGGGATCAACAAGAAATCTGCGAGTGGTAATCACGTCAATGTCAGATTCAATTCCGACGATATTTCGAATATCGATAACCGATAAATTGTCGAGGTACCTCATTCTTTCTTTGAGCTCTGCCGGCGACTTTATGCCTTGAAGCTGACCTAAGATCCAATAGAGAAAGTCTCGGCTGGTTCCTCCAAAAAAAGCCGCTTTGGGGTCTTCCTTCCAGATATCTGAGAATAAAGTGACTTTCGGCGCCAACCGTAGTGCCAGCGATTTAAACTCGTCGTTTGATACAAAAGGAAATCGTGGACCCTCTGCCTGAACTTGCCGAACCAGGCTTGCAACGAGCAAAACTATGGTGAATAAAAACTTAAGCATATTATAATTCTTGCTCATAAATAGCTGCAGGACTTCATTTCGATATCCTCCCCTGGTCAGGAATGGCTTTTTCGATGACTTAGGTGCCGAATTTGCTTTTCACATTGAGCAAGGCTATTAATGAGTAATCCAACTACAGTTATTCGCATAGGCATAGGACCGTGCAAGGATCATACCAATACGGCAATTCGCTTCTATTTCTATTGGAACTAAGATGTAAAATGAAGCAAATAACCAGGAATCAGGACTTGAATGTCCTCAAAGGTGCGGCGTAGGTCACCCGCGTTCCCACTAAAGATCGGGCGCCGCCCTGAATTTTTCCTGAAGGAGACCTATTCAGATTGGCATGCTTATTGCACTAATAGACCGGCGAGGTGTTTTATGCGCGGCTTGGAATTAAGTCTTAAGTTTTCATCCATTCTATTATTTTCAACCTTTCTCACAACGCCCGCATTTTCGGAACAACTCGAACGAGAAAAACCTGAATTAAAAGCGAGTGAGCTGCTGCCTTTAAAATTAACAACCACATTCTTTGAAGCAACCGGTCGTGAAGGCGTTACAAACGTTAAAGCCGAGGGCTTCGATCATACACCTCCCCCTCCGGAGCTCTACCCTATCTATCAAAATTTCTTCTCTACTTTAGAGAGTGAGCTCAATAAAGATTCTGAAGTTTCAAAATTAGTATTGGAGATCGCAAACTATCGAGATCAAATTGTAAACACGGTTGACTATATGAAACAGCATGAATGCAGGCAACTAGCCCAAGTTGCCCCCAACTATAAAAGTGAAAGCTTTGATGAGGCGGAACTGCAAATTGCAGTAATGCACCTAAGAGACAATCAATCGGTATGGCCAATTGTATACTTCAGTGAAGAAAAATCTAGAAACGGACACCCCTTCGATGACCCTAAAAAGCTTTACTATTTTCAGAAATCCTTAGTTTTAAGTGAAATAAAAGAGATTCCCATGAGCGCAGTCATCGAAGGTCTAACCGGTTTAAAAACTCAACTTAAACCGATAGCAGAAAGCTATGAGCAATTAAGAAAAACTGCAGAAGAAGAAATTGAGAAAAATAGAACGTCCCAAACTATTTTTAAAAATCTTACAAATCGAATGTTTAGATTCTCATTTATATGTTCGACAAACCGTGTAGCGACGAATTCTACCTTTACGCAAAAATTTTCAATTGATGATATTTTTGCAAGTCCTTCAACAAACAAGTCTTTCAAAAAATAGGTTTGCATGAGACAAGGCAGAAACAGGATTTTCATTCGTATCACAGGTGGGATCCTTCTTGCCTTGGCCCTCATTCTTCGGTCTGAGATGCTCATAGCCAGAGATGTTTTTTGTGGGATTCTCAACCAATATGGTGATCATCTAGGAACCAATACTTGGGCAAAAATTCTGCAAAAAGGGGAATTTGAAAACGATACAAGTCCGAAAGGTTCAACGGGAAGCGAAGGCATCTACGACTTTCCGGACACACCTCTGCAGATAAAGCTATTTCTCAACTATAAAGATATGGGGAACGAAGTGGGAAAGTTTGGAGAAGGATTTATTAGCATTCAAGGCCAGACGGCATTCATTACGACGGCCTATCGAGGCGAGAGTCGATTTGTACATAATTCGGTAAAGCCCTTAGAAGCAGAGCTCGATAAAACATCTAAAACCAATAGTGTATTTCGTAGCTTCCATGCTAACGGAAAAAAATTTGATATTGTAACGCATTCACGAGGCTCTAGTCTTTCGCCCTCAGACCGAGCCAACCAGGCAGTTTTAAAAGAATTCATCATTCATCGTCTCGCCAATTTCTTCTTTGGTAAAGCCTCCCTCGGAGTTCGATTGGCTGAAATTTCATACTATGATGTACGCACTAATAAACTTGTCTATAAAGGTTATGGAATCATCCGTGAAAGTAAGAAGAATTTGGCAAACCGCTTAGGCGTCGATAAATTAAAGAAACAAAATCGAGTTGCCAGTAAAGAATTTGAAATTGCAGATTATATTTCTTTTGCTGAAATGGAGATCTTTCAAAAACTCATCGTAAACTGGGATTATGGCTACATCGATCGAACTGATCGTCCCTTACAAAATTTAGTCGGACTCGGAGAAATGGGCGAAGATGGCAGCAATGCGAAACTCAAATATTTTATACCCTACGACTTCGACCACTCCACATTAGGATTGACGGACCAAGCCGGCCCGGTATCAAAGTTTCAGGATCGAATGTCTTGGGGACTCAACCAATATATATCTCACCTCTCAGATAATGAACTAGAAAATCTTGTTCCTCAGGTGCAAAAGCAAGATTCTCCCTTTTGGAAGCGCTTGATGTTTATTCCTGGCCGATTTTTATCTCAAGAAGATCAAGCAAGACAATTGATCAGTCATTTTAAGCTCCATGAGTCTACTCGAAATCTCTTTTTAAAAAATCTAATCGAAGGATTTAAAAATATAGAAGAAGCCTGGAAGGCGGCACTTAACGAAACCACTGTCAGAGCTATCGTCATCAAAGAAGTATCCAGGAGATTAGCTGAATCTAACGATATCTACACCTCCAGAAAATTTGCTGTAATGCTTTTTAAGTTAGTAAAAAGTGCTGAAGATCTAAGTTCTCTTTCATCTCAATTAAATCTTACGCCTGATCTGGTCAAGTTGGGTGAAGGACAAGATTCACTTCAAAATTTTTATAAAAGATTTGATCAAGGAATAACAAACTTGCTCAGCCAGATTCCTCCCGGTACCAAGGCAGAAATTGACGTAAAAGCGGTTAACTTGTTTAGAACAATTTCATTGGCTCTCAATGACGCTCAGTTTATTCAAATTCAAGAAAAAATTCTTAAGTTTGATTGCGAGTCGAGTCCTTTAAATATTCCACGCTTGAGTGCCATTGAAATCGACAAATTAAATTCGTCTCAACTCCGCTCAATGGTTAATATCATCAGGACTTCGATTCAATTTATAGGAAGAGACCTACGGGTCGATGAATTTTTGGAGAGTGCACATTCTACAGTCGCAAGGCTCTCTGAACATGAAAAAGATCAGATCATCTCTCAGATATTTGAAGCCGCTAACAGCTCCGACGAGATCGCGGCTTTTATCAGAAATCCAGAAGCTCATTCCTGGCTGCATGATGAAAAAAGATCAGAACGCATTAATAAGCTTCAAATTAAACTCGATAAGATTCAGATGATGGGGCGAGCAATAGATCTAAAACTAGTTTCTGCGCTCTCAGATAAAATGAATAATTCTGATATGGCCGTCAGGTATGCAGTAGGCATTCTCACATCTTTCGAATCAAAGGAGAAATTTAGAAGTGCAATTCGCGCCTTGCAGGCTAATCTTGCCCATAGTGATGGCAAAGTATTTAACGAAATTATTAATACACTTCGAAGCCGCAAGACTCAAATGACTCGTACGAATTAAATGGAATTCCAAGATTTCAGGCGCTTCTACTTAGCATTCAGTGCAAGAACAGATATTATCGCTAAAGATGCTTTTGCGTTGCATTTTTTTTGCTTTGGCCTGGGTTAGCTTAGGATTAGGTGCTATTGGAATTTTTGTACCATTGCTTCCGACTACGCCCTTTTTAATTTTGTCGGCTTTTTGTTTTTCTCGGTCGTCTGATCGCTGGTATCGGTGGCTGCTCAGTCGTCCTCATATCGGACCTCTTATTTCAGATTGGCAAGAAAGAGGAGTGATTCGTCCCCCTGCAAAATGGATGGCTGGCATAATGTTGTGTGTTTCTGTTATTTTCGTGTGGCTTGTTACACCTCTGATGTCCATTAAGATTCTCACCAGTCTCCTACTTCTCTCTATTCTGATTTTCATCTCGACACGCCCCAGTCGTTAAAGAATCTGATTGATCGCTATCAAAAATCATATCGGCCTGAATCATCATGCGAGAGAGTTTTCCCTCCGGAGAATTAGTGATTTCCACTTCGGAAACAAAATCCTTTGAGAAGGCATCAATGAGCCCACTCGAAGACAAGCCATCTTGGTCGATCTTTGGAGGTTCAACATGCTGATTAGGTTCTGAGGGCATTAAGTCAAGAAGCTGTTTAATTTTTACCCTTGTATTTTCATGAATGAAAACTTCAGGAATTGATGCATTTTCAGTCGGTGGAATAACCTTTGGTCGAAAGGTTCTTTGAATCCAAGTACGTACAGGCTTTGTTTTCTTTACATTTTTTTTGGCTCGACGATCGGAATAAATCAAAAGACAAAGAGCCGCCACAAGAAAACCAAGCCCGAGAAGGATCTGGTCTCTTGATAACTTCAGATTGTTTTCAGGCTCTTCGACTTTGGTTTCAAGTCTCAATAAGGCTTGCTTCAAATCAGGCCCAAGATTTTTTTCTAAATACGCAGTATCCTTGCCATCTCTTCTCAATAGATTAATGATTCGAAAAATGCGATTAGAAGCAGTCTGATCCCAGGGAGAACCTTTTTGCGAAAGTACAATATAGTGGCGAACGGCTTCATCCCACTTTTCAAGATTCTCAGCTGCAATTCCTAAATTATATATTCGCTCTGGCTCAGATAATGGCCGGGCTCCTTGAACCTGATAAGAAAAAAAAATCCCCAGGCACAGAATTTGAAAAGTCCGCCTCACCATAGATATCGTCTCACGCTTTCTGCGCTAATCTTAACTTAAAAATCATTGAATTTTAGTTTTCGATATAGCTGTGGGGTATCGCCGAAAAGGTGTACGAAAACTCTTTGCTTTCGCTGTCGTAATTCACCACAAATTTGCATTCGACCTTGACCGACCTCACGTCATTCCAATTGCACTGAGATGATAAGGTATCGTGATCAAACCGACGGCTAAGATTTTTGCTAGTGCAATCGGCCTGATTAACCTCTCCTTGTCGACTGCCCAATTCATATCTTATCGTGAGATCCGTAACATCTCCAGATATTGATTTAAAGCTTCCGTTCACTCCACGATACAGTCCGAGACTCTCTCCATCAGAGCTAAGCCTATAGATGATTCGTCGAAGTCTATATACTCTAGGATTAAACTCCCCGCCGATTTCACTCGTAAGCCAGTTGGGAACCGCGGCGTTCACTAGAATTGTAGAAATATTAGGGGTCGAAGAATATGTAATATTACCGGAGATCTTAAATAGTTCGGTCTCTTTACCATTCGTCATGGCGAAAAGATCTTCAGTGAGACTAGTGATCGGTCTAAAATCCCCCACGACTTCTATGCGTGCAACGCCAGGAGAAATATTATTTGTAACCGTAGCAACCTCGAAAATAGATGCCTTAGACAAACCTTCGTCATCAGTAAAAATCTGAATCCCGTCGGAATTTGCATCCGAGCCCGGAAATGGATACGGAAGAATTCCATAAGTTCGAACACCTTCAAAAAAACCGATTGCATTTGTACTTCCGCTGAAGAACGCCGCATTCTGAATATCGCGACCCATCAAAAAACCTACCATAGCCAATTGCTGCCGTTGCTTAACTTCAAGAGAGGATAAAGTTTGACTTCGATTCATCTTTTTGAATGCTATCGCAGCGCCTCCAAGCAAAAGAGAAAATATAGAGATGGAGATGATTAGTTCTATAAAAGTAAAACCGCTCGCGCTGCGACGAAAGAGACTGCAATTACTCACGCACATATGGTACCACACTTAGAAATTAGATCGGACTCTAACTCTTTAAGGCCTTAAAAAAATAGAGTATCAATAATCCAAGGTAGCCACTTTAATAACCTTAGAAGAGTATCCGCCTCCTCGCTGCAAGTAGACATGAATCCAATACTGCGAAGCGGTCTTTGTTTTAACAATGATGTCGGCAGCGCCATCACCGTTTACGTCTGCTACTTCAATCTCCCCAGGGTATTGAACCGAAGGCATTGAAGATTTAGGTTTGAACGTACCTCCTCCCTCTCCATAGTGGATGGAAAGCTGGTCTACGGCATCGTCTAATGCAATGATGTCCATGTTTCCATCTCCATCAAGGTCAGCAACCTCCGGACCAATAAAAGCATAAGCTGAATTTCCGGTTGTAATGGTGCTTGAGGTAAATCCCCCTGAACCATCACCAGATTTAATTGTAATCGTGGTCCCCAATTGAGAAATTAAATCGAGGTTACCGTCGCCATTTAGATCGGCCGACTTAGCCTCCCAACCACCTGAAGCACCTAAAGCAGTGCCCGGCGCCGAAATAACTCCTGATCCAGTGCCATTCATAAATAGCGTTTTAAAAACTCCTCCATCGTCAACGCCTACATCCATCACATCCATATTTCCGTCTTTATTAAAATCACCGATCTGAAATGTTCCACCAACATTAGAACAAACACCCGAACACATTCCTTTATGATTTGTTAAATATTCGGTGGGTGCCATAAATGTTCCATCGCCATTATTTAAACGAATCGCAATTTTGTGATTAGGGTTGGACGACGATTCAAACATTTGTTGAGCAACGATGTCTAAAAATCCATCATTGTTCATATCAGCTACTTGAACATACACGTTTGCAGCCATACTGGGCATCATGACGCTAAAACCCGGAAATACTTCCGTGAGAGTTCCAGTGTTAGGATAGCTCGCTTGTGCACCAAAAGTTCCATCGCCCACTCCAAGCCTTACGCCCATTGATCCGCTGAACGCACCGATCATGTCCTTTATGCCATCTCCATTAATGTCTTTAAGTACAAAATGAGTGGGTCTCGTTTCGACCGTATCGATTTCGGCACCAAATGTCCCATCTCCCGCACCCAAACGAACAATTCTATGGCCCGTGATACCGTCGGTTTCGAGAGAATAATAGAACATATCGGGGTGCCCATCGCCGTTAAGATCTGTGACTTCAAAGCCTTCAAGCGAATGGCGTCCATTGACGTGGTAAGAAATCGGATCATCAAAATCTCCAGCTCCTCCACCACTTTCAGAGTCCCAAATGGCTTTTCCTTTTTTAACTAAAACGACAGCTATTTTTTTTTGCGAAAAATCACGACTAACAGCGAGACTTCGCACGACCCACTCTTGAACTCCAGTTGCTGTATCGCAACCCTTCACACAACCAGCATGATAGGTTCCGCTTACTTCGCTAGATAAAGCCCAAGTCTTTTGAATCGAAAAACTCTTCGCACCCACTTGAACAACTGAAAACGTAGTCAGCGAGTTTGAGTCCAATGCTGCAACCGGAATGCCGTTGAACAATACGGTGTTGGTCGGAACTGCACCCCAAGGATATGAACTTGAACCAATTGTGATGTCTTGCACAGCCCGCTTAAAAACTACATTTGCATCCAACAAGACCTGATAAGATTTAAGGCTATTTTCAGATGATTTTAATTGAAGCATGGACTCACCTACAGAGCCTACAGCAACTGCCAAAAACACACCCAACAAAACCAAGACAATCGAAAGACTCCCCATTCCCCTGGTCTGGTATTTCGAGGCCCTGCTAAATTGATGCATAGCACCATTGTATCCCAGCCAAGGGTTCCTGAGGGGCCAGCAAAAATCTCGCAGGCAACGCCTCTATTAGGTCGATTTTGTTAGCAAATAAAATTGCAGGCTTTGGCATGGTGCGGCTACAGAACTTCAGACTGGAGAGTTACGACCTGTGTCGATTCTAGTCGTCTAAATCGACATCAGTCTTGAAACCGGCGACATCTTATCGTTACAAGACAAAACTGTTTGGTGGAACTGGGGTGACTTTCTGATTCCTGTCAGATGGACCGAAATGCACAATTGTTAAATATTTTCGGACTACGGCATTTGCCAATCTGGCGACCAGCAAAGAGTAAGAAGAACATATCGC
>CAZRLF010000027.1:0-20236 GCA_964601045.1 uncultured Bacteriovoracaceae bacterium | reverse complement strand
GGACTACGGCATTTGCCAATCTGGCGACCAGCAAAGAGTAAGAAGAACATATCGCCAAGGATCACGCTCTTTACCAGATTCTCTGGCAACCGTAGCAAGTTCGCGAAGTTTTGTGACAATGGCTAGACTTGCATTTCGTCCCGGATAAAAGAATTCATAGGCCTTTTGTAATTCTGCGTCCGTCGGAATAGGTGTCGTCGTAAGATATGACAGATTACTTTGTCCGGTAATATTTGAAATCGCATAGTTTACGGTCGCATCTGTAAATGAAAGTCGGTTACACACCTTCATTACTTGGCCAGCCCGAGGAGTCGACATCACCGGAAGAAGAGGTGCAGAAATATCTTCAACATCTAATCCTTTGCATCCTAAAGTAGCAGCTCCCATCGGATCGCAAGGTCCATCAAATTTAGATGATTCGTTAAAAACCATTGTATTAGTCATCGCTTCGGCCGATGAACCGTAAAGGTGATCTAAAAACGACTTCATAAAAACTCTATCGCTGATCCGAATACTTTCTGTACTTGAAACCAAGAGATTTCCCGTAGCGGCATTGACACTAAAATCAATTCTTGTATCAGCTGTATTTTTGTTATTTGCAGTATCTCGGCAGCGAACGTAAAAACGATAAGTTGTTCCGCTCATAACCGTCTCATCTGCTTGATGAGTCGTGCCTGTTGTCGAAGGAGTCATTGATTTCGTCATGCTATCAAACGATGTATTGGCTGTAGACGAATATCGACACACGGCCTGTTCGTTCGTTGTGACCGAAAGCGTTGCTACACTGGTTCCGACTGCAAGAGCAGATGATGGCTGAGGATTAGAGACAATCGGGGCAAGACTATCAACCACTGCGCTGACCGAGAAGGTCACAGCATAGTCATTTGTGTTAATATTATTGGCGAGATCGATACATCGAACATAATAATAATAAGTTTGACCATTTGTAAGACCAGATAAATTGGCAGTATGTGTCACCTTATTTGTGTCAGCTGACATAGTCCCCGTCATATTGGCATAGGCTGTACCAACGGCCGTTGCATATCGACAGGTGGCTGCTTCGTTTGTGAGAACTCGCAACTGAGCGGTTGTCGTTCCAGGACTAAGCGCGCCCACAGGAGATCCTCCCGATCGAACCGCTGCAACTATATCGGTTTGAATGGGAGACATGGTTTGAACCCATGTTGAAATGGTTTGAAAGTTAGTGAGCGTAAATGCATTCCACAAACTTCCATCGACGGGCGAAGGCATATTGGCCGTATTGATTCCACTATGCCTTAGCCGACGAATCAAAGCGGAATTTGTGGGATTACCCGCAACAACTAAACCCTGCGATTGAAAATCTGCGTCTGTAAAAGTCTCAAAGGGCGCATGACAGCTCACACAAAAATTTGACATCACTTGACGTGCCGTAAGTGGTGTCATCACTTGAAAGCTAATGATAGCGTCAGTTGTGTTTGCATTAGATGCTGTATCTTGGCAGCGCACATAATAATTATAAGATTGGCCATTCACTAAGCCCGAAACACTTGCAGAATGATTATTTCCACTCGCCGTAAAATTGTTTGTCATTTGAGCAAAAGTTCTTCCAGCCGTTGTCGAATAACGACATATTGCAGTCTTATTTGTAGTAAGACTTAAAGTAGTAGTTGTCGTACCTGCAGGTAAATTTGACGAAGGCATTAGATTTGATAGCTGAGGCGCGTTACCCACAGGTTGAGCGAGAACACGAAAGCTAATAACAAGATCTTGAATGCTTTCGTTTTTAGAACCGTCAACACAACGAATATAATAGTTGTAAGCAGTATTTGAAGTAAGGCCTGTTACGTTTGCAATATGAGACTTTCCGTCGCTACTCGGGCTTAGATTTTCTGTCATCGTTGAGTAGACCCCGGATATGGCAGAACTCGCTTGATTTGAGAATCGACACTCAGATCTTTCGTTAGTGGATACTAAGAGTTCAGCAGATGTTGTTCCAAAAGGTAAATCCAAATGAGATTTTCCAGGAGAAGCAACAGGGGGGGTCAGATCGGCTGGCGGCATATTTTTAATCCAGTCAGCAAGAGTATTGTAGTCTTCTTGAGTGAACGAATTAAATAAATCTGCACTCATTGGCATATTAATTCTTGTTCCCCCTGGTCCAAACTTTACTCGGCTGAGAAGAGCCGATGTTTGCGGAGATCCAGCGACAACAAGACCAACTTTTTGCCAGTCTTCATTCGTTCTAAGATCTTTCCATGCCGTCGCTCCAGGCGAAGATCCATTGAGGTGACAGCCCTGACAATAAACATTCAATACATTTTGTGCCGTGCGATTAAGTTCGGTCGATTCGAAATCGTCTCCACCATTATCATCCTCGCCAAAATCCACCGTGCCCTTACAGCCGGCAAAAAAGAGGGTGACGGCTAAGGCAACTAGAATTTTTGAGATGATAAATGACTTAAACATTCTTCATCTCCTCTGCGAGGCTTTGCACTCCACCGCTTCCAATTTCAATCAATGATGGTGCTCGCATAGGTGATTCAACATTAAGAAGTGTCGCTACAGTTGAAGCAACATGTTCATTTGTAATCCGCACCCCACTGCCGAAATCAGTTTGAACAGGTGCACCTTGTCCCCATGTTCCGAGATAATCACCTGTTCCCGAATTGACTAAAATATTTCCAATAAAAACAGGTTTTGTAATTGCGCCTGACATAATTGTCATGATGTTTGAGCCAGGAGCATGATCACTTCCGTCGATATCATTGCGAGGTGATCGATCGTATTCAGCACTGACTTCAACAACAGTCTGCTCCCAAAGACTCGGTCCGAGTGCGCGCTTAAGCTCATTGATCATGGCAGCCGTAGCTCTAAACTGAAAGCTATGACAAATTAAACTTTTCTGACGATCTTGTTCACGATGTTCATCGTTAGAGTTCGACAGCCCAGCTACACCTGCACTATTTGATCCCGCAATGGTGATAGTTGAACTTAATCCATTTCGAATTAAAAACTCAGCTACTGCAAATTGGCCAGAAAGACCCGTCCCTCCACCATTATTTATATTGTAAGAGCCACTACCCGTAGCAGGAAGAATTCTAGCCATTGGATCTTTTGCGCATCGCGATTCAAGCTCAGCGTATTTTGCACTGAGGGCATTGTACTCGGCTTTGAGATCTCCAAAAACTCTCTTGAAGAGTTCTTCAGCTTTACTTCGTGCTTTAAAAAGAGCATCCGAACCTGGCTTTCCACTTTTTGCAAATGCCGCAAGTTCATCAATTGCAGCTTTCATTGCGTTATTAACACTGGCTGAATTTAATTTTGACAGATGCGCTAAGACCGCAGAATCTGTATTTTGAAATGGGCTTAAAATTTTATTGAGTCCATCAGCTGTTCCACGAACTAAAGTGATTCCCGTGCCATTGGAACTTTTATAGCCCCCAAGTTTTGGATCTCCATAATTGTGAGACCAAGAAGCATACGATGTCGCAACGGCAGGAATGGGGGTACTACTCGCATCTGCAACCATTCCCGAAAGACTTGGACCATTAGGATTAGGGCGAGGAACTCGAGCAGGACCAACATCATGCCCGGCATCAACTTGCATATTTACACCGCGAATAATCATTGAGTTATCAAGCATTGATCGCATGGGAACCCAACCACCCCCAACAACAGGAATATTCTGATTCCAAATCGGAGGCATATAAATCACTTCACCGGTTGAGAGCGTGACCGGCTCAACTGCATACACGCAGTTGGCAGCATTTCCGGTATAAGTATCTTCTGTAAGTTTTGTGTTCACTGATCTATTAGCCACAAAGGGACTGGCATCACCTTTAGGACGAAGAATGCTATCCCACACCCAACGAGTCGGTCCGCCGGGAAACAAAACACAAACAAAATTTCGTGGAGGAAGCCCTGCCATTTGAGCTTGAGCCTTTGAAATGAGCCCGTCTACGATGCTACCTGTTAACACCTTAAGAGGATCGGAGATGGCGTAAAACATTCCAGCCCAACCCATCATAGAGAGGCATTGGCGTCTTGAGATCGATTTTTGCAGTTTTCGTTTGTGCTTTTTCATGGCTCTAAATCCCTCATTCCATTTTTTTGATAAATTTCAGAGCTCAGAATTTCTTGAATCAAAGTTCTTAAACGTTGATGACTCTGCAAACGAGTACCAAGATTGATAACCATATTTTTGTAATACTTATCTGCATCAGAAAGTGCAGGATTTCTAGGATCACCTGGATCGTAAAGAATAGGTTTTATTCCCGTAAAGTATTCAAAGTACCGAGAAGCAGCGCAAACATAATAATCTTTCTTCTGAGCGAGAATCTGACCAAGTTTGGTGACACCATCAGTATTATTCACAGTGCCGACAATAGGCTCTTCAACATAGGTCCCATCATAACTTCTATATCTTAAGTATCCGTTTGGAGGTCTTCGAAAAAAGTCAGAGGTTCGATGAAGTAAATGATATGGCTTAGTTTCAGCGGCTACTGAGACGTTTACAAAATTCGTTGCCGAATGTTTGTCACCAGCTGATTCGAGAGTCTGACCATCTTCATTCCAATCAAGGTAGTCATACTTACCTTTACCGTCTACCGTCACAATTTTTGCGGCTTGCAAAAAGATAAGATTTCGAACTGTTGCCGCCATAGGGTCAATCGTTGCGTGACAAGACATGCAAGATGTCGACTGTCTAAAGGGAATCTTTGGATTCACGTCTTTAAAGGCTGTCAAATATTCTTCAACCATCGTATTTACATCTGAAGTTCGAAGAACAGGAATGTCTCGACATAAAAAATCATGAAGTACATTTTTGGCCCAACGACGATGCATTCGAATCGAGGCATTTGAAACACTTGATCTGGCTTCATTTGCATTATCGCTATCTCCATTGCTTGGAAAACCAGAATTCATCCAGAAATAGCTTTGAAAGCCGATAGCTCCGCCGCCATAGCTTCGTTTGGATTCAAAGGTATAAGAGCGGTAGGGAACAGGAAACGTAACAAATGGCGTCCCTTTTTGACCGTACCAAACATTATTCTCATCCGAAGACCATTGTTTAATTCCCCAGAGGTCTCCTCGCTGCAAGCCAACGTGGGGCTTACTCGCTTCTAGTGCGGCAGGTGGATTAGCCCTAACAAAGGGGCCAAGTGATCTTGTAGCTCGCACCGAGGGCATGGTTGTAATGACATCAGAATAATTTCGTGCGTTATGATCAAAGAGAGCAAGGGTTAGAGCGAGTGCTCCTTCAGTTGCATCATTATGTTTAAACTCACCATCAGTATAAGTCTGGGGTGTTCCGATAAAATCATTCACAGCAAACCATGACCGATGAAAATGATAGAGAGTTGTAAGCACGGCCACGGCTTCTTTGTCTTTAACTGGTAACTCGCCAGCATCTGAAAACTTTGCTCGGTCAAGAACTTCAAGACATCCATTAATGGCAGTTTTTGTTCCGGCGGCAACTTGCGCAAGAATCGGATGATTTTTTGGAGGGCGAAGTCGGGTAAGATGAGCATAGCAGCGATGAAAGAGAGCTACTTCACTCAACTTTGTTTGATGAGCATATGCTGTTTGAGCACGAACTGTTTCTGAAACTAAAAGAAGAACAACAAATGCAAGAAACAACTGCGCCCCGCGCTGTGAAATATTCCCCACCATGACCTATGATGCACTGCAAAACCAAGGCCAACAACACCACCCAAAATAGCTGAATTCTTTGGCTAATTTATCAAAAAGGAACAATTTCTGTCGGGAGAAACGGCCCGTCTCAGGACAAAAATTGTCGAAAACAGCCCATTTGCGGGCGCCACAAAGCCGACCATCCTTACTGAGAAAGTCGCAAAACGCCTCGTCAGAGTTCATTTCTTAAAAAAATGGCATTGGCTTCTGCTGGATTGATCGGAAGGTAAATGGAGAATGTCGTTCCTTGATCTGATGATTTTACCGATATGGTGCCTCCATGACTTTCAATAATTCCTTTTGAGATGCTGAGGCCAAGACCAGTTCCTTTTCCAACTTCTTTGGTCGTAAAAAAAGGCTGAAATATTTTCTCTCTGATATCCTCGGGAATTCCAGGGCCGTTATCCGTAACATCGATACTAATTCCGTTACTCTGATCTCTCAGTTGAACTATCACTTGTTTCGAGGTTTTTCCTTCTAAAGCATCGTGAGCATTATTGAGTAAATTTAAGAGCACCTGAGATATCTGTGTAGATCGACAGTTAATTTCTTTCAAAGTTGCGTCTCTTTTTACAATAATTTCGACTCCATGACTGCGAAATCTTTCTTGAGTGAGATCGAGTGTTTCTTCCAAAATAAATTCCAGCGAAGCATTTTTGAACGGTTCTTGAGTATTATCGCGAGCAAAACTTTTTAAACCTTTAATGATTTTAGAAATTCTCATTGCGGTCATTTCAATTTTTTCAGCAAGATTCTTTACGTTCTCTTTTGTTAGAGTTTCGTCATCGGCAAGATCTTTTAGCTCGGTGGCTCGCAAATGAATGATGGCAACGGGATTATTGATTTCATGAGCAACTCCTCCCGCCATTTCGCCTAAAGTAGATAGCTTAGCGGCATTAACCAGGGCTTGTTGTTGTTCGAGGATAACCCTATGAGATGTTTCTAGTTCACTTGTTCTATCTTTAATCTGACCTTCAATATGACTAATAACTGCCTCTAGTTTAGTTTGCTTTTCTGCAATCGTTCTAACTTCATTTAATCCCATGCCAATCGAAATAAATAAAAATACATCTTCAAATATAACCCACCCAGCGTGTTCAAGTGCCCTCATCGGACTGGCTGAAAGCACGCCATAAACTGATTCAGGCCAAAATGCTCCTCGAGCAAGATGGTCAACCGCCGTAATGGCTGTAGCTAAAACGAGTGGGCGCCAATCTCTATAGAAAGCAAGAAACGCCAGAGATCCAAAAATATGAAAATGTGTTTCAATTCTTCCTCCGGTCAAATGAATGAAGAGTATCGAAAACATCATTTGTGCAATGGCGACAACCATGCGGTTGATAACTCGGCCAGGGTGACGAAGAATTAAAAAAATGGGAAGCGCCGCAACTGCTCCGCCCAGAAAAATCGCCGAATAGAGATGAATATGTATTTGATTTCGATCTCCAATCCAAGTCATGGGAGAGATATACGCCGCAAAAATAATTCCTAAAACCCATTGAAGAAGAAATAGCGCAGCGAACATTCTATCAGTACGGCATACAATACTGCTGTAGTATTCATTGAAAACTTTCTCTGATCTTGGACTACTGAGTTGATTCTGCATATTCGCTTCCTCGAATTTTCTGCTTTTCTACAAGGATGATTTTTTGATCTCGAATCCTGCAACCGAAGATACTCGTTTGAGTGAAAGCTAGATCGCGCGCTCCTCTAAACCATCGAATAATAAAATCTTCACCTGGATTATCTCCTTGATGACCCCGTGAGGGAGTAATCCCTCCTCTAAATACAAGATTTCCAGATTCATTAAATAAAAGAGTCTCCCCCGACACTTCAGCATCAAAAATCGTCGTTTCTTCTGCGTCTTCATCAATAAATGTTCGGATCCGAGAATTCGCTTCTACTTTTTTCCAAAGAGAATTTTGCACCCAACTTGTAGGCTTTGATTTGGGTTTGTAAAAAATTGTAATAACCGAGGCTTGAATTCCCTCTAATCGAAGCATTATTCTTTGAAGTTCTTCAACCGTAGCTTGGCTACAAGGACACTCTGGATGAAGAAAAAGAAGAAGCGTTGGTGTATGCTCGATTCTCTTTATTTTTGATGTTGCCGGCCAAGGAGAGATGACAATATCTGTGTCTTTCTTTGCAGGTGTATTGGAATAGATCAACAATTGAGCAAAGCCCATAAAAGTAATAAAAATCCAAATCAAAACACCGATAGTAAGCTTCATTTTAAACTATTTACTCTTTGATTTTTGGAGAAGACTCCCCACTTTACGATCGAACTCTTCTGGTTGAAATGGTTTCACTAAGTATTCATTTACCTTTAGTGCTATAGCATCTTTGACATGGTCGACTTCGTCAAATGCAGTCACCATAAGAAACGGGGTGTTTTTTAAGATATAATTTCCTCTAATTTTTTCAAGAAAATCTCTTCCTGTAAGTTTGGGCATATTCCAATCAGAGATAATAACATCATAGGGTCGGCCGGTTCTAAGTTTTTCGACGCAGCAATTGTAGGCTTCTAAACCGTTTGAAGCGATGTCAACCTTTTCATATCCCATGCGTTTAAGCCTCTTACTGATCATTTCAGTGATCTGGGATTCATCGTCGACAACGAGTATGCTGGCTTCCATGTTCGTATTCTTGTTTTCCATAAATTTAGTTTACCCGCGTCATGTGACGGGAAGATGACGAAGAACCGGGACATGACTCCCTCAAAAAGTATTTAGTTCAAACAAATACTTATGCGATCTTTAAGGGCAGCAAGACAGAAAAGACAGCCCCTTCATTTGAAGACTGAAGGGCTAATTGCCCACCATGCGCATCGACAATTCCCTTTGAAATGCTGAGTCCAAGTCCTGTGCCACGGCCCACTTCCTTTGTGGTGAAAAACGGTTGAAAAATTTTATCCTGAATCTCTTTAGGCACACCTTCACCGGTATCGGCCACCTCAAGTGCAAGAAAATTATCTTTTTCGTGGATATGGAGTGTGACTTTTTTTGTTTTCGCTTTTTCAACTGCATCATGGGCGTTATTAAGGAGATTGAGCAAGACCTGAGAAATTTGCGTGGCTCGACAATAGACCGTTTTTGTCGAATGATCTTTTGCCACATTCAATTCAATTCCATGACTACGAAACCTTTCTTGGCAAAGTCCTAAGGTTTCTTCAACAAGAGAATCGACTGATGATTCTTTTAATGGCTCTTGCTCACTTTCACGAGCAAAACTTTTTAAACCTTTAACAATTTTAGAGATTCTCATAGAAGTCATTTCAATTTTTTCTGCAAGTGATTGAACTATTTCCCTTGAAAGATCCTCTTCGGCAGCTAAATCCTTAAGTTCAACCGCACGCATATAAATAATGGTCAATGGATTGTTGATTTCGTGTGCAATACCGCCAGCCATTTCTCCAAGTGTCGACATTTTTGTTTTACTGACGAGTGCCTGTTGTTGCGCCAAAATTGTTTGATGAGATGATTGTAATTCCGCAGTTCTCTCTTGGACTTTTAGCTCCAACGAATCATTGGCAAGCTTTAGCGAGGCTGCAGATTTCGAAAGTCGGTAGAGATTAAGGAGAATATAACAGAGCATCACAATAGAAAGAAGAACGAGAGCCCCGAACAAAATGCTACCCTGCTTTTGTTTTTGAAGAATCAGGTTGTCATATTGGTGGGAGGCCTCATCTAACTTTTTCGTTACTTCTTCATCGATGATAGCCTCAGAGAGTAATTTGAGACGGGGTAGATTGTTTAAAAAAGATTCGGCATGTCGTAAGAAGAGTTCCATTTTGCTTTTGAGAGTCACCGGAAGACTTTGAGTCTCAAGTTTCAGAGCCTCGACCGTTGCGTAGATTTGATCACCCTGCGAATTAGTTCGATCGATTCTTAAAGTTTCTAAAAGAATTGCGTTAAGAACTTCGGTGACTCTATCGGAAACTTGTACGTAGTAAGATTTATTTTTAGGAAGACTTTGGCGGACTTCTTCCGACACGGTGGGAAGATAAGCAATTGAGTTTCTCACAATGGAGTTATGTGCTTTAAAAGCTTCAATAGCTTGAAGTTTACGATCATATGATTTGATTGCTTCTAATAAATATTTGCTTACTTCAATGTGAGATACTTCCGAGTTTTTTGAGTGTTTAAGTAATTTTTCGATGAGATTCTGGGCCAACCGAGATAGATCGGAGATCTGATCATAATCTGAGAGATTCTTTAAACGTACACGAATAGATTCTTGATTGATTTTGTAATTAAGGCTTTCAAGTTTATGGAGATCTTCTCGCACTAAAATCAATCCAGCCAATGTTGATTTTTGAAAACCCCAATAGAGCCCACCAATTCCAGAACTCACAACGAGAAAAAGAATGTACGGCCACCATTTCTGAAATTTTGGCTTCACTGTTTTAGCCCTTCAAGTGAGTCTGGTAGTTGTCCAGAAAGGGTTTTTAAAAATTCTACGATTAAACTAGCTTCTCTAGGAGAAATTGTTCGGCCTAACTGATATTTGCCCATGACAATAACCGCTTGAGATAAGGTTTTTGCGCTTCCGTCATGAAAGTAAGGGGCCGTTAATTCGACGTTTCTTAAGCTTGGAACTTTAAAGAAGTATTTATCTTCTTCTCGCCTGGTGACATTGAATCTTCCCCAATCGTGTTGATTTTCATTCCCTCTATCTTTGAAATAATCGCCCATCACCCCCATTTTTTGAAAAAGGTTTCCGCCAATGTTCCTTCCCTGATGGCAAGATATACACCCAAAGTTCTTAAAAAGTTTATATCCCTCTTTTTCTTTAGGAGTGATGGCATCATCTTCTCCCATTAAATACTGATCAAACCGAGAATGAGGAGTACTGAGGGATTTTTCGAAAGCCGCAATAGCTTGGCGGATTAATTCTGGCTTTGGCTCTGATTGAAAAACAGTTTTAAAGTCTGAACGATATGACTCATCATCATTAAGTTTTTTAACTATCTCATTCCAGTTCGATCCCATTTCTTTGGGGTGATGGGTGGGACCGTCAATCTGTGCCTCTAGATCTGCAGCGCGTCCATCCCAAAACTGAACAAAATTATTTGCACTATTAAAAACAGTAGGGGCATTGATGTCTCCTACAGAATTATGGACACCTATTGACATTGCTCTATCATCTGCTCCGCCATGATTCATTCGATGACAACTAGAGCACGAAACCGAATTATCCCTTGAAAGTTTCTTTTCAAAGAATAACCTTCTGCCAAGTTTGACTACGCCGTCTGGAACATTAACTTCCAAAGGCAGTGGAGTGATGGGCTCGCTTTTTACGCTGCCAGCTAAAGCACTGAAATTTAAGATTAGCCAAAGCTGCGAAAACAACCCGAATATTTTTGCTAACCTTCTATCCATGAACACCTTGCCTATGAGTTAAGTCTAACTGTGTAAAGTGACGCCGAAATGACGGTGTACTTATGGCGTTAAACCTAGCCAATATCCCACCCCACGCTTGCAATGAATAATTTTAGGCAGCCCAGGAATATTTACTTTGGCACGTAATCTGGCCATCGCTGCTTCAACCACATTTGATCCTACTTCTTGAGCATCCCAAATTCTTTCAAGTAGTTCAGTACGAGAAAAAATTTTCTGATGATGGAGTGCTAAAAGATAAATGATTTTAAATTCTTTCGCCGTAAGGTCCAATGATTCACCCATTCGGCTCATTTGCTTAGTGTCTAAGTTAAGTCTGATATCTAGAATTTCGATTAAACTGTCTCGCTTTGCGGACAGTCCATCTTCTGCTCGGCGCACGAGCATTCGAATTCTTGCTATGAGTTCCCGCATATCGAAAGGCTTAGATAAGTATTCGTCAGCTCCTAAATCTAAACCCTCGATTTTGTCTTTTACTCCAGAATGTCCACTTAAAATAAGAATCTTCTGAAACGCAGCTCCCATTTCTCTCAGTTCTTTAAGACTTTTGAGGGAGTCTTTTGCTTTGAGCATTCGATCTAGGACGAGTACATCGTATGACTGAGTCATCAGACTCGTGTGGATATCATCAATATTATCGTATGCTTCGACAGACATTCCCGCTTTTTGAAGGCCACCTTCGATGACTTCTCTCATCTCAGGATCGTCCTCTGCCAGTAAGACTTTAATCGACATTACTCCCCCTAAACTGTCCTATCCTACTCTATTTGGGCATATTTCAACCATACCCCGAAGGCCTAATTTTCGTAATCTTACCGTCATTTACATTTGTTAAGCTTTGATTTGTGCAAGATTATCTAAAAGTTGCGTCAAGGGGTGACCGAAAAATGATGCAGAACGGGGTCTACCAAAAATGAAAGCCCTTCAGCACAGAGTCAGATTCTATTTCTTATTCTCATTGGGAGCTCTCGGTCTTTTTACATTAGCCATTTATTTCATTTTTCAGTTTGCGT
This sequence comes from uncultured Bacteriovoracaceae bacterium, assembly GCA_964601045.1. Classification (GTDB taxonomy): domain Bacteria; phylum Bdellovibrionota; class UBA2394; order UBA2394; family UBA2394; genus JAQBPA01. The sequence continues at coordinate 8,148 of CAZRLF010000027.1, read as the reverse complement.
TTCAAATTCAAGGAAACAACGGTGAGTTAATTAATTTGAGTGGACGACAACGAATGTTGTCTCAGAGAATTTTATATTTTTCATCTAGGCTCGTCAATCGAGGTGCTTCGCCTAAAGAATTTGAAACTGCTAGAAAGCAACTTGAACAGTCGTTCAAACTTTTTCAAGAAAGTCATAAAAAGATTTTAACTGATCTAACGAATCGACCTTACCTCGGAAAAAAATTAAAAAGTGTTTATTTTGAAGATAGAAAATTTCAGATGGAGCTTGATGAGTTTTCAAAGGGAGTAGCGCTGATGCTTCAAGTTCGGCCCCCTATAAATGAAAGCGCATTGAATAACTTATTTTCTATTACTGAAGCATTGCGTGAAAGTCTAAACTACGCAACAGAGACTTTTCAGGCAGAAGACGAAAAAGTTGAACATTTTCTCCATGGTCTTGGCTGGATTTCATTATTGGGAATGTTTTTATTTATTGTGCTGTGCTGGATTTTAGCAGTTCGCCCATTATCGCGCGAAGTTCAGCTGAGAGCAATGAGCCTTGAGGAATCGATGGCTCTCCTTAGAAAAGAGAAAAAGATCGTAGAACTTTTGCAATCTATTACGATGGCTGCGAATCAGTCGAAAGAGTTTAACGAAGCTGCTCGTCTCGCCTTATCTGCCTTTTGTGAATTCATGGAATGGCCCATTGGGCATGTGTATGTGGTTGATTCGAAGAATCCTCAGCGCCTTTTGCCTTCGAACATATGGTATGTCAGAAACGAGTCTGCTTATTTGCTCTTCCGAAATATTACTGATTCGACTGTGCTTGATTTTGGTAAGGGCTTACCAGGCAGAATCTTGCAATCGAGAAACCCTGAATGGATTAGCGACGTGAGTCTTGATTCTAATTTCCCCAGAAATCGCGTAGCAAAAGATATTGGCGTTCGAGCAGGATTTGGATTTCCAATTTTTGTGAAGGATGAAATAGTTGCAGTTTTTGAGTTTTATTCTGATCAAATCACCTCAGTTGATTCGATTCTATTAGAAATTGCCAAGCATATTGGGCGTCAACTCGGACAAGTCATCGAGAGAGCGCGTTCAGCAAATGAAGTTCTCACGCTGAATAGAGATCTTGAAAATCTTGTAAAAGAAAGAACGTCTCAATTGGCAAAAACCTTTGAGGAGCTCAAAAACACATCTGCCAAGTTTAAGGAGTTGGCTGAAAACATCGAAGAGGTCTTCTGGATGTGTTCGGCCGATGGACGAGACATTTACTACATCAGTCCAGCTGTTGAAAAAATATGGGGAGTCTCTGTCGAAGAACTCTATCGCAACCCGAGTTTATGGATTGAAAAAGTTCACCCAGAAGATCGCAAAAATGTTGAGACTGTTTTTTCTTCAATTTCTGCAGAGAGCTACAATATTCGATATCGAGTATTAAGGGATGATGGAAGTATTCGATGGGTTTGGGACAGAGCATTTCCAATTCGAGATCAAAACAATAAAATCATTCGAGTTTCGGGCATTGCCTCTGATGTTACAGAGCAAGTCATCACAGAGCAGATTATCGTTCAGCAACGTGCAAAGATCGTCGCGACTTCTAAAATTTCTGCATTAGGAGAAATGGCAGCAGGAATCGCTCATGAAATTAACAATCCTTTGGCAATCATCCACAGTCGCGCGTGCGAATTAAAAGAAATGCTCGAGGAAGACAATTTTAGTAAATCAGACATTTTATTAAATGCTGAAAAAATAGAATCCACAGCATGGCGAATTTCTAAAATTATAAAAGGATTAAGGAGTTTCTCTCGGGACGTCGGGGATGATGAACCTTTTGAAGAATACCCTTTAAAGGACATCGTGTCAGAAACCTTGGATCTCTGTGCACAAAGATTTAAAAATCACGCTATTGATTTGCATATAGCAGAAATTTCGGAGGAGTGTTTAATTGTGTGTCGTTCTACTCAGATTGCACAGGTTTTACTCAACTTGTTCAATAATGCGTACGATGCCGTCGAAAATGCCTCGGTTAAATCAGTTTCACTCGTCGTAAAAGAAGAACAAGATTTTGTAATTTTAGAAGTCGCGGATTCCGGGCTCGGCCCAAGAATTGACACCGAGTCGAAAATTTTTGAGCCGTTTTTTACAACCAAAGAGGTAGGAAAAGGAACAGGTTTGGGTTTAAGTATTTCAAAAGGGATTGTCGAAACTCACGGAGGCAAGCTCAGCTTTGAACGAAGAAATGGCCAAACTGTTTTTTCGATTTATTTAACAAAACATGGTCCGCAATCCTCAAAGACGGAGAACTACATTGCAGGAAACAAATAAAAAACAGGTAATCCTTGTAGTTGATGACGAGATAGAGCTCCGTCAATCCATTTGTTCTCTCTTTAAGAGAAAAGGGTTTGAAGTTCTGGAAGCATCGGGGGGAGCAATGGCCTACGAAATTATTTTGAAAGAGCCCGTCGATATCGTGCTGTCTGATGTTCGGATGCCAGATGGGGATGGGCTTGAATTATTGATTAAGATTAAAGAGAGAAATAGCCAAACTCCTAGGTTAGCTCTGATGACTGCATTTTCAGATGTGACGGCGATGGATGCCTACGATCATGGAGCAGAAGCAATGGTGAGCAAGCCATTTGATCGTACTAGTGTAGTTCAGCAAATACATGATTCGCTAAAGCCTCTGGCCGAAAGGTGGCTACTTCAACCGTCCCATCCTGAATGGGGGCCCCCTCTTTCGGTTCAAATGCCTTCTCTAAATTTAGAAGAAGCTATCAAACAGAAATTTATTCGATTTGGACAAGGCGGAATGTTTTTAGCACTTAATCAAGAAATGCCAGGTGTTGACTCATTTATTCACTTCGAAATTCAATTCAGGGACCAGAGTGTTTTTAAGGGCAGCGGAAATGTCAGGTGGATCCGCAAACGTCCGACAGGAGACGCTCTGGCGGGCCTCGGGCTTGAGTTTGTGTTATTACATGGACTATCGAGAGACGCTTATTTTCATTGTATAAATCGAAATGGAATGCCCAAGGCTTTTATTCCTCGAGGCTAGCCCAAAGAGTCGACTTAACATTCAAAAACGGTAAACTGATTAAACATACGAAACCTTGCCAAGTGCCAGAGGGGACTTAACTCAATAATAAGAACATCATGTTGATCAGGGGACTCACTTCTTTCACCGGGTGGGCTGTCTGGCTCAAAAATATCGGGTAACAGATCTTCCCATTTTTCCGGTCACTAAGAGAATTTTGCCGGGCTGTTTTTGGGCTTCGTCTAGGGTTCCAGTAAATATCACATAGATTTTCGAGGGAGTTTCAATAAGAAAATTTCTTTGAGGTTTTCTTCTAAACCACGGCAGTGAATCATCGTACGCTCGAGCCTGTTTAACGGCCCATCCGCTATAGGACGCGCCCTGACGGAGCAAGCGAGTAGCCGTTAGTCTTGCTTCTGACGTTTTAAGGTTCATCCTTTCAAGAATGAGTTGAAGGTCTCGATTTGAGGAACTACGCCAATGACTTAATGATGATCGACTGTCAGAGAACCAAATCGTCGCTCCAATCGTCCCAAGAACTGCTCCACAAGCAAGCCCCAAAGCAGTAGGTTCTGCTTTTAGAGAGGAGCGACCTTGCAAGGCAACAAAAATCAGACTGAGCATAAAGCATCTACAAATTGAGTTTTTTACAAATGTTGTCATATGACCTTCAGGGTCATGCAATTTCTATGCCACTCTATTTTTGAGACCGATTCGACACAAATTGGGCGGAGTCCAATTTTTAGCTGAAAAGAAATGACCGGAGTCGCACCTCTTGTGACATCGATAGTTCTAAAGAGTAGCCTGCTGAACCACCGCGGTAGATTCTACTGATGAGTATCGATGTTGGTGTATCCACCATAGATTTCAAATCCAAGTAGCTCACCGTATTCGAGAAGCCCCCTGTCGATAGCATCTTTGAGATGGTCGTAGTCCAGTGGTCGAGACGTCAACCAATTCAATGACTTCGGATCGAGTCGCTCAAGCAATTTTGAATTCCATTCAAAATGGTGCCACTCAGGTGCAAATCGATATCTATCGTTCATTAATCTTAAGGCAGAAAAATGGCCTTCTGCTAGAGTGTTGCCACCGCTTCCAAAAGCAAAGTCATCTACTGAATAAGAAACATCTAAACCCCGGCGATTGATCTTTACAGAAAGCTTTAAATTAAAAAGTAGGTTACTCTCGGGCGAGTCTTCAGCATGACGATCGTCTTCTGACATGATCACTTGATACTCTCCAACAAAGCCTGCTGCCTGCTTTCGGATCTCAATAGGAATATGTGTAGGAGACGACGAAGACTGTTTATCTACAAAATAGCGTCTCGAAAGTACGGGTATGCGAGAACGCATCGACTGGGGAAGCTTCTTCAATCTATGCATAAAGGACTTGCCGGAGACAAACACCGCCGAAGCTTCAATATACGCAGTCGGTTTAGCAGTCTGATTATTTGTTATTTGAATTACATTTTCAGCGAGAGCCCAAGCAGAATACGGCATATCACCCGTTGCAAACAAAATAGGCTCGCCAGCACTATGCTCCTGAAACTCAAGAAAGTGTGGAACTGCGATCGAGCGATCCTCCGATTGCAATACGAGATCTCTCTTTCTTCCGTCAGCCAATGAAAAGAAGCTCATCTGCATAGGGATCTCTCCATGACTATCCATCAGCGGCACCCCTAAATAGAGCCCATCTGTCTCGGGCAGACCTATGTACTCAGGTCGAGTCACAACAAGCGGACCAATGGCTCTCGTCTGGCTCTTATTACTCCAAGAAAATCCCGTCTTCCTCTTAGGGTCACGTCGAAAATTATTTGGGTCCATCCATTCAAGTGAATAGCTTTGACTATCGGGATTAAATAAATCCGTATGCCTAAAAACAACAGCAAGAGTCTTATTTGGTATTTCGGTTAATCCTAATATATGAACAATCTGTTTACCTGAAAACTTTTTCTGAAATACAACCTCTATCGATCCGCTTTCACTGTTCCACTCAATCAATTCAATCGCCTGATCTGTATTCAAATTATCTGAAACTAAAAATCTATGTTTATGAAGATGAGAGCTTACCCAATGCAACCCCTCAAACGCTTCTGTCACAACCCTGGCCACTCGGATTTTTTTTGTGAGATCCCAAATTTCAAAATACGTGGCATCATCTGTGGTTCTGGTGATCCCCATACAAGTGGATCCCGAAGAGTTTTTAAACGAGCTTACAGAATAAAATCTGTCGCTCAAAGGAAGGTTATAAATGTGTGCCTCCTTGCCACTCGAAAGTTTTGTCCACACGATCTTACTGGGTTCAACCGTCACAAGCTCAGCTTCTCCCTGAGGATCCACCGAAACACCTGCCCCAATAATCCCATGATCAATATTTTTAAGGGCGAACGGTTTAAACGGAGTCGGGGCAAAAATTTGACGACTTTCGTGAGTCACAAGACCCGAAGGATAATCAATTCGAATGAAATCATCATAATCTGACCTCACGAGACTCGCTCTCAGTTCATTGTGTGTAAAAGGAACCACGCGCGATACTTGTACCGATTTAATATGCTTTTTAAGGTCTTCGGGCAAATCAACCGTGGGCTTTGCAAAATCTATCAATTCTACAAGCTTTTTTACATTCGACGGTTGTGAAATATAAATAACGCTTTCGACCGCCGTCCGTCCTTCATGGCTAAGCAAAATGTCTTTAAATCTCTGCAAAGGACTCATCCATCCCAAATTAGCAGCCACTTGTTTTGATAGGTTATGTATCTTTTGAGGGAGGCCAGAGAGCGACTCCCGCTTAAGCCAGCCTCGCGGAATATTTACTTTGCCTGCTTCAATACTAAGTTCTAAAATTTCATCGATCGTGACATTGCCGTCTCTCAGCAAAAATGACAGCTGCCATATAAACGGGACGATGGGCCCGACTCGATACTGATTTTCAATCGAAAACATGATCGACATCAGTGGATCCTTAGTGAGTTTTTCAATAATTGATCTAAGTTGTTCAGTAAATTTTTTAGCGTCGGCAATAAAATGTTCTCGACCCAACTGTCGGCTTTGATTCCATGCTCGATTGAAGTCAGCACTAAAGGCCACACTTTCTGGTCTCTCAAACTGAAATGGATAAAATATGTCGGATGGTGGGATTAAAAATTTTAAATCTTTTAAAGTAATCTGCCCCGTTCTCAGCGATCTCACTAACAAATCTTTTGGAGCGTCAGGAGAGTTTTCAAATGTAGCCTGATAGAGTGTTTGTAAAGCGCTAAGACAGTGTACCGTACCCCTGCGCCCCTCTAATGCACCCGTGGCGAAAAGCATGAGACTCAATGCAAGCAGAGAAGACATCGTTTAACCTTCTTTCTATGCGCGATCGGTTACACGATTTGCCGGCATAGAGCAATCAACTAGTTTTTGGACCGAATGAAGGCTAAAGTAACGCACTGCTAATTGCAAAATCGTAGATTCGTATTGGGGCTTCCGTTGTGAAAAATCGGATCCACAAGTGGGAGTAGATGAAGAACGATGGGATCAATGCCCTTGCTCTCCGTCTCTACAGCGGGTGAATACACAGAACTTTGAGAATCGATAGATTTGACTTTTTTGCCCAAGTCTTTGATCTGTTGCAGAGCCGCCGGTGTCAATTTTGTTTTTCCATTGAAGTAAGGTTGAAGGTTAAAAATATGATCTCCTTCTTTAGCCATTTTTACCTCTTCCCCCAATGGATGGATATAGGAACGTACGAGTTCCTCAGGATCTCTGAAAAAAGCAATGAACTCACGAATAAGAAGATCTTCATCGCGATCAAAATCATAAAGGGCCGTAAAGCTTAGCAAGTCTCGCACGGTTTTTTTCTCCTGGGTCGAAAGACTCTCCCATAATCTATTGGCGGCTTCCCGGTATCTTCTGTCTGTAAAATAAATGCCATGATTGAACTCATGGGCATTACAAGAATGATGCATAGATTGAAGTGTATCTTTTGATAGCATCCTTCCCAAATCATCCATCGAATCTAGCCTTGACGATACCGGTACCGTACTGATGAGCGCGACATTTTTAGTTGCAACGAAAGCTTCTGCATCTCTTTTAATCAGACCTGCGCTTATTAACTCGTCTTGCAACCTTCTCTCTACTGGGTTAAGTGCCATTCCGGCTTTTTCAGCAGAGTTAAAAAAGCGCGAGATGTCTGATAGACGATAATCATGTCCGCCCCCCCCAGCTTCATCAAGCGGATCGAAAATTCCGAATAATTCAGCTTCCGAGACAATCTTCCCAATTTCGACTTCTGCAAAGACAGAAAGTCGATCAAAGGCAAGCCCTTGAACGTAATCGTCAGAAAATCCAATATAGTAAATCGGAAGATCCTTTTGTTTGCGGATAAGATAAGGCTCTTCTTTTTTTATCGTTAGTGAATCAAGTTCAGATGAATCAGCGAACTCCTGAGCGGATTTCATTTGAAATGGGTAATGAACAAATAATTTTTTAACCTCATCCTCCCTTTGCTCTTTACCCTTAAAATAATGGTAGACAGGATTATTTCGATTAACCCAAGCCTCATAATCGCGAACCTTCTTCAGCATAGGGGCTTGGAGGCTTTCTAGAATTCTAGGCTCCTTTAGGAATTTTTGAATTGGCTCCAATTCCGCAGCTCTTTCTTTTCTGAATTGAGCATGGTCGTTCTCTTTTGGAAGGCTATTGGATGTTTGAGCATAGGTCGATTGCAGTAAAAAGTCGATTAAAGTAACGCCTAAGGCGAATATTCTCAACTTATGGTTCGGGCTTACCATTTAGATCTTTAATGTGCAAAAGATATGCCACATGACTTCGACGCGCTATCGACTGTTAATTTGGCCTTAGTGCAAAAATTGCGGGTCGTCGGTGCGCAACTTTTTCATCTTCGCCCCCGTCCGTGCCTCGTATTTTCTTACGCCTTGCTTCTACTTTTGTTAAATTCATCATTTGTTAATTACAGCGAGACTTTGTGTAAACGCTGGGCTGGCCGGATCAAAGTGACCTCTTTGGCTAATTTTAAAGAGAAGAAACAATTTCTGTCTGAAAAACAGCCCATTTGGGAGGCGTTACCTTGCAGACCTACTGACGCTCTGCTAAGTGCCTTGCATGATAAATACCCTCCTCTACCTCA
>CAZRLF010000026.1:0-34648 GCA_964601045.1 uncultured Bacteriovoracaceae bacterium | reverse complement strand
ACTGTTGTTCGAGGTTATAAAACCACGGAAAATCCCGACGAAATTTTGATCCTCACCAGAAATATTGTGGGTGATGAGCGCGTTTTCAAAATGCGTCCGTATTATTTTGAGCCACTCGATTTTCATACGTACACCTTGAGTTCAAATCTCGATCAGAGAGTTCGCCGATTGATGAGTACTATTGTGATTTCGCCCAATCCCCGAATTCGGCTAATAGAAATAGGTTCGTACAAAGTAACAAATTCGCCCCGTCCGAATTTTTCATAAAATTCGCCGAATCCAATTTCCATCTCCCTGATTAAACAAGTCGTACGCCGGTGGCACAGATCTCGCATTCCTTTCTGCCCGAAAAGAAAGGAACCAAAATATGACAATCAAATTTAAAAAATTAACGAACCGTCAAGTGAACGCTAAACGAAAGCATAATTAGTCCATAATACAGAACTCCCTCAGACCCATGCCTTAAGCCCTTTCTCAAAAACCCCAGGGTCTGGGGGCAGTTTTGGAGATCAAAAATGAAAACAAGAAAATTTTATCAACTCAACCCTTCTCTCACTTTTAGACGAAACGAAGACCGCCATTTGCTCATTGGCGAACTTCCGCCCCATTCTTTTTCTGTCTCCGATGCGGACGCCGACAAACTTGAAAAGTTTTTAAGGAGCGCGAAAGGAATGATGTCAGAAGAACGAGTGATTGAATCTCTGAATGAGGCGGGATTTGAAAATCAATCTGAAGGAGCATTTAACGATTTAATCAATCACAAAGTCTTGATTCGAGCTCTCGATTCTCAAGATCGATACCATCGACACGAACTCTATTTCGAGTTGGCAAGTTTAGAGAAAAGCAGAAGCAGATACTCTTTTTCTGATGTATTTAGAAAAAAATCCGTCGCACTCATTGGAGTTGGGGGAATTGGATCTCAATGTGCGCAGCTACTTAATGCCGCTGGCATAGGTCAAATCACCTTGATAGATGCCGATCGAGTCGAAAAAACGAATCTTACACGCGCTGTGCTCTTTGAAGAATCGGATATCGGAGATCTTAAGGTTCGTGCCGCAAAAAGACGTCTATTAGTTCGAAACTCAGAAACATTAATTAAAGAAGTAAAAAAGACCCTCAGTTTAAAGAATAGAGAGGAACTGGTGCGTGCAATGAGAGGTGTTGATTTTGCTATTCTCTCAGCGGATGGAGCCGAAACATTTGAAACAGCACTTTCAATCTGCACTCAACTGAATATTCCATTCATAACGGCTGGCTATATTGAAATTTGTGGAGTTGTTGGCCCCATTATTACGCGAGAAAATAAGAGTTTTGCTTTGGCTGAGGCAGAAAGCTCTATTTCTTCGAGCGAAAGTTTTGGTCTACCGTTTCAAGCACCGTCTTATGGCCCACTGAATGCAATCGTTAGCAGTATCGCAGTGAATGAATGCCTGAGATATTTACTCGGATTAAAAACTGAAACATCCCATAAACGTATTCTTATTGATTCGACCAGTTATGAAATTTGGTTTCAGACGGAACCTCATACTCAAGAAAGAGTCGCATGAGCTCGTCTCGCTACTTTTTAACAATTGAGGGGCTGTTTGAAGGCGGGCGGTTAATCGTCGGGGGATTATCAGTTGTCTTTCTGATGTCGAGAGGGCTGAGTCCTTCCGAGATCGCTTATCTTAAGATTATTCAAAGCTGGGTTTTTATTCTAGGAGAGTTGCCCACCGGAATATTGGGCGACTATTTGGGTAGAAAGAAAAGTCTGATGCTTTCTTGTCTTTGCACGATAGGCGGACTTGTTCTTTATCTTAAAGGAAGCGGGCTTTTGCACTTCTTTATCGCTGAATCTCTCGCAGCTTTGGGGATTTGCTTTTGGTCCGGGGCATCCGAAGCTTTTGCTATTGATTCTCTTAAAATTGAGAAGAAGCCTGGGGCTCTACAGAAATACTTTCATCAATTGCACTCGACTTCCCAGTTCGCGGTTATCGCTGCGGGTCTCTTAGGTTCGCTCTTGGTGAGCTTAAGTTACAAAGCTGCATACATTGGAAGTATCACAGTTATCGCCACCCTTTTCTCACTTCTATTTATGTGCCGAGATACACAAGCAACCAAAGCCTCCATTTGGAATCTTCATGCATGGTGGAAAGCATCGTGCAGACACCTACAATTTCTCTGGACGTACGGCCTTAGCTGTAAAAAAGCTCGCCCACTTATTCTAATGATGGTGTTGTTGCAATTTCTGATTCAACCGCTACTTCACTACTGGCAACCCTTCTTCCTAGAGCTGAAACCCGATCTCACTCCACAATACCTAAGCACGATTTTCTCTTCTTACTGTGCCCTGTCATTTTTTATTTCATATTTTGTATCAAAACAAAAATCGTTCGGAGTATCGAATCTAATTGGATTATCGATTTTATTCTTCTCGATTTACCTCTTAGTCGGGCTCGTTCCATCGTTTGAAGTAGCTCTCATACCTTTCCTTCTTTTGCAGCCTCTTTACGGACTAATGAAAAGTTGGATTTATGCCTCATTCAATGCGATTATTCCATCAACCTCTCGCGCATCGTTAAATAGTGGATTTACTTTGATTTCTCGTCTGGGAATGTTGGTCTCGCTCAGTATAATCTCACTAAAATTAAAGGATCCTTCATTTAAAATCTCATGTTTGTTCACGTTATTTGCAATTTCAGGATTGGCTTTGATATTAGGAAGTCTGATTCTGGCAAGAATAATTAAATCGAACCAAACTGCTTCTTCTGAAGAAAGCAATTGGTTTCAAATGAAGAAGGTCTAGTTTATTTTATGACAAAAAGTTTTTACGAAATGTTTGGACCGGAACAAAAAGTAGATGCAAAACTTTGCTTAAGGCCGCTTTCGGTCACTGATTCTGAAGAATCGTTTCAACTTATTGATCGCAACCGCAACCACCTTAGGGAATGGCTGGGTTGGCTTGATAAAACAAAAAGCCTCTCTGATGTTCAAGATTTTTTTAATTACGCCAAGTCTGCTTCCAATAAGCGGCTCGAAATTATTCTGGGAATTTTTTGCGACGATAAAATTGCTGGTGTCATTTCTCTTAAAGAATTTTGCGTAGACGAAAGAACAGCTAGCTTTGGCTACTGGATAGGAAAGGAATTCTTAGGCCAAGGGATTATTCTTAAGACCTGTCGCTTTTTGGCCAACTGGGGATTTTCTGAAATTGGTCTCGACAAAATTATGATTAAAACCGCAACAGAAAATAAAAAAAGTCAGTCAGTCGCTTTAAGCTTGGGGGCAAGACTTGTGGGCACAAAAGCTAAAGCTGAAAATCTCTATGGCAAATGGGTGGACCACTTCGTCTTTGCTCTCGAGAGAAAAGACCTAAAAACGAGCGGGGCTAGCTAACAATCGAATTTAAAAGGCTTTTTCTCTCTATGCTTACCCTAGGAATAAGAAAATAAATCCGCTAGTAAACAAAGTTAATTTATCTAAACAAAAAAAGTCTGCGAACGACAAAACTGAAATGAATATAGAATTTAAAAATCTCAAACCATTTGTTCCTCTAGGTATCTGTTTATTTTCTCTAGTCTCCTGTGGCCAAGACGAAATTGAACTGAAAGTCGGCCCTAAAATGAGCGGAATTATTAAAGCAGCCGACGAAAAGCAGAAAGCGGAACTAGAAGCGCTAACTTTTAGACAAGAACTTCAGAAATGCGGAAGCGATACCCCGCTTTCAGATGAAGATTTAAGAAAGCCAGGCCTACTTAGATCGATTGGATTAGAAGAAATCCACCCTACCAATCTAACCGCCCCCCAAAAAAGTTCTGCCGAGCAAAGTTCCGGTAGACTTGCAATTACTCTCGAAGGAAACATTTTTAATTACAAATCCTTTGAGTCAGAGATGACGACTTCAGTTTCGCTTAAAAATTCATTGGTTAAAGATAAGAAAATTACTTTCTCAGATCCCACGGCAATTGCGTTTCTTAAAAAGCTCACCCCCCCTATACCCCCCAGCGGGTCGAGAAACTCCACCCCCGCTTCAATCCCCTCAAATATTCCTCCTCGTGCTCCCATTCTAATTCGCACTCAATGTTTTTATTTAGGTGAAAATGAAACCATTGAGACAGATGGTCGAGATATCTACATCGTATCTGGACTTGTAAAAATTCGAGGAACGATTCGCACAACTCCCTCGGTAATTGAGGATTATCCCGGTCGACCTGGGGGAAGCATTTATCTTGTTGCAGTTGAAACAGATCTTAAAGACGCGTTCTTTGATGTGAGTGGGGGTGATGCTGGAGCAATTACGAGCAAAATTGCTTTGCCTGAAGACGAGAGAGCAGCACTTGAAAGACAAATTAGACTTGAGTTCATAGATGAAATGAGAGAGATGCCCGAAGAGTTTAGAAAACCTCGATGGCCAGAACTGAACAACCCAATAAACAAAAATGACATCGATAATATCATTCAAGCCTGGGAAGAAAGACGCGAGACCATGATGCACGCAAATCCAACCGGTGCTGAGAAGGAAATGTTAGAAAGCTCAGTCGTCACAAAAGCACTCAAAGGCAGAGCTGATGATTTAGCCAAATTATTAGCTCATCCCGGAATCACAAAGGCTCAGCGAGCAGCTGTATTTGCTAATAGAGATAATTTAAAAAATTGGAGGAGAGCTTGGGAATTAAGTCTTAAAGAGGCCATCGAAAAGTTTGATGATGCGAATAGAGCTCCAAGTCTAGGATCGACTTTGGATTTTTGGATTATTCAGAATCGATTCTCAGCTCAAATCTCAAGTGTGATTTATCGTGATGCCCTAAAAGGTAGAGATTCTAAAATTCCCAATTTCAAATCTGTGCCAAAGAATAAGTTTGATAACCTACCCGGTGGAAGACCTGGTTCAATTTTTATTCATAGTATCAACTCAATTAAGCCAAAAGCATTAAAAAATGATGGAAGACCCACAGTTCACAGTGACCAAGGAGCTTGGCCATTTAGTCATGAAGAGAAAATCAAAACAGTTTTAAGAGTTCAGAGACGAGATATCGTATCTATCGTTCTTCGAAAAATGAAAGATGATAAGGACTCTATAAATGCTGTTTGGTATGCCCCCATTCAAAATGAAAGTTCAGTAGAAGTTGCAATTCCCATTATAGCTTCCACTGCCGCGCCAACCTTGCGATCACACCCACACAGCTCTGATCGATTTGAACCTACTGGTAGCACCGGAGATTATCCAGATCCCACAAAAGACATCACTGGAAAACTTGAAGACTGGGGAGTTCAGTCCAAAGGTTATGAAGAACTTTTTAGAACTGCCGACGAAAAACTTAATGATCGAAAGGCGACTCAATGAAATTTGTTATTTTATTATTTACTCTAATTTTAGGTTTTACCGTTCAAAGTTGTGGCGGAGGGGGCACTCCAGCAATCCAAGATCTCACACAAAAAAACTTGCCTGAAGTTCCACTCACAGAAGATCTCGCTAAGCTTTTTACTCGAGAATATTCTATTCCTTCTTCACTGCATTCAGCGATCACTAGGATATATTTGAGAACACTGCCGTATCAACCCATTTGCGACTTAGAATTCTATGAGAGAAAAGACCTCTTAAGATTTGATTCTGATTTAAATCATCGCCTATCTCCCTCTGAGTGGGTGGATGCACCGGAGGGAACCGCTTCTTTTAAAAAGTATGATAGCTCAACTACGAAAATCACTTTAGAATTTAATGGAACAAACGAAGATAGAGATGGGGATTTCATTCCATCCACCGGTTCTTTTAATATTCAGACGATTTTTAATGGAGAGTATAGAAAATCTAATTTGAAAATATCCGCCTCTTTTCATGATGAGAATGATCGTGACTGGAAAACCGGCTATCAAAAAGAAGTTAACTTTTCTGAATCGAGCTCTGGACACAACGCAAGCACAGCAGGCTGCACTGGTTTACTCATCAAAACAGAGGCGCTTCAATGCCAGCAAAATTTTAAGGAGAAATCAGAAGTAAAAATCGATCAAGGCATTTACTTTATAAATCATCAGCGAGAAATCTTAGTAAACGCAGAGAACAATACCGCTCAAGCCCAGTACTCCTCCAAAATTGAAATTTCTCCCGAGCTTTTAAAAGTAAAGGATTATTGTTCGGATAATAAATATAAGGAACGCGAGAGTCTTGCACGAAAAGGCCTGATTAAAAAATTTGAAGGCAATCTTGATTTTGATTTCGAAAACAGGAGATATAAAACCAAATTTAACGCCACCCCGCTTAGATACGATGCTATCACTTATAATTTATCGGAAATACGCTCAAAAATCGCGCAACTTAATGAATATCAAATCGATCCAGGACAACTAAATCCCATGCAGGTTCTGTTTGACGACGGCATGATTGAATATGAAGATTCATTTGGAAATAAGATTGCAGTAATTTATAAACGCACCGCTAAACCTCAACCGACAGAATGTCCGGGCGAACGAAATCGAAATCCGGATCAAGAGACAGAGTTTTCGCTTTCGCTTGAAGTGAAATTTAATGACAGAACTGTAGATTCAAAATCGCTTACCGTTTGTTTGCGGGCAAGTGACAATTTTGATCCCAATACTAAATAGTTTGCCGTCACCTAAATCTATTCTAGTGCTAAAATTTCTGAAATTTTCTCGGCCGTGTTGCCAGACCCGTATAGAGGTGGGTGTTTTCTTGTACGCACAGAGCTAAGTTGAGAAATTGCATTCAAAAGCTTTTGAGGATCAGATCCAACAATCGCGTTCCAGCCCACATCGGCAGTTTCAACCCATTCAGTCTCTTCCCTCAGAGTAATACACGGGACTTCTAGATAATAGGCTTCTTTCTGAATTCCTCCTGAATCGGTGAGAACAGCAGCCGCCTTCATCATCAAAGAAACTGAATCTAAATACCCCACTGGTTCAATTGCTCGAATGCTTTTTGGCAGTTCCAAATTAAATTCCGCAATTCGCTTTTTCGTTCTCGGATGAAGTGGAAAGATAATGGGCAGATTAAGTTCCGAAAGACCTCTTAATAATCTTGAGAGAATATTCTTATCATCTGTGTTCTCTGCGCGGTGCAGAGTGCAAAAATAATATTCGCGATGCTTCAAACTGAGCTCATTTAATAATTTATCCTCAGCTTCCACTTTGGTTTTAGCGAATAAAATAGAGTCGAACATAATATCGCCAACATCATAAATGCCTTGGGTAATGCCCTCTCGCTTCAAATGATTTATCGCAATATCAGAGGTCGCAAAAAGCCAACGCGACAAATGATCGGTCATAACTCGATTAATTTCTTCAGGCATTTTTCGATTAAAACTTCTGAGCCCAGCCTCAATGTGTGCCACTGGAATATGCAATTTAGAAGCCGCCAAAGCCCCGGCTAGGGTAGAATTTGTGTCGCCAATAACTGCAACGATATCAGGAGATTCTCCGACTAAAACCCTTTCAATCTCAGCCAGCATTTTACCCGTTTGTTCCCCTTGCAGTCCGCCACCAACTCCCAGGTGATAATCAGGCTTTGGAATCTCAAGCTCTAAAAAGAAGACATCACTCATTCCCGAATCATAATGCTGCCCAGTATGTATCAAAACCTCACTAAACCGTCTTCTGAGCGCTCTAGAGAGCGGTGCCAGCTTAATAAACTGCGGTCGGGCACCCACAATAGTGCAGATTTTCTTCATTCCTGGACATACTAATTAAGCAGCCCTGCTTGAGCCAGGATTTCTCGCTGTGAAGCTTAAAATTCGTAGAACCGAACTAGCTCGTCCGCTACTATAGAAAATCGAATGAGCGATCTTAAGACGAAATCATTTAAAATCGAAAAATGCGAAGTCGGAGATAAATCGCCCTGTTTTATTATTGCGGAGGTTGCTCAGGCTCACGATGGAAGCTTGGGTCTTGCCCATTCATTTATTGAAACCGCTGCAAAAGCAAAAGTGAACGCGATTAAGTTTCAGACGCATATAGCTGCCGCAGAAAGCACTCTCCAAGAACCTTGGCGGGTTAAATTTAGTAGGCAAGACGAATCTCGATATGCCTATTGGAAGCGAATGGAATTTACCGAACCTCAGTGGAAAGAGCTTAAAGAGCACGCAAACTCACTTGGACTTATCTTTTTGAGCTCGCCTTTTTCGGTAGAAGCCGTTGAACTTCTCGATAGAATTGGAATGCCCGCCTGGAAAATTGGCTCAGGTGAAGTCACAAATAAGCCCCTCTTCGCTGCCATTGCTAAAACAAAAAAACCAATACTGCTTTCAACGGGAATGAGCTCATGGAAAGAAATCTCAGATGCCGTCAATGCGATTGAGTCCTATAATATTCCTTTTGCTCTCTTTCAGTGCACATCAATTTACCCGACTCCTCCTGAAAAAATAGGTCTCAATATCATCTCTGAGTTAAAAGAAAAATTTAGTGTTCCGGTAGGACTTTCAGATCATTCTGCAAAATTCTATACTGGACTTGCCGCAGCTCAAGCAGGGGCCGATCTTATCGAAGTTCATCTTACCCTAAGCAAAAATATGTTTGGACCTGATGTGACGTCATCTCTTACTCCTGAGGAACTCACCCTTCTCACCGAGGGGATAAGACATATCGAAAAACTGCGTGCACACCCCGTGAACAAAGATCTGATGGCCGAGGAACTTTGTGCAATGAAAGCCGTCTTTCAAAAAAGTATTGTCGCAAAAAAGGATCTCGCTGCTGGCACGAGAATTACTGCCGATCATCTGGCCCTTAAAAAGCCCGGAACCGGACTTTCACCTGACAAATTAGAAAATATAATCGGAAAAATTTTAAACCAGTCTCTTAAAGTCGATGACCAGATTTTAGAAAGTCACCTGGAGGCTTAAATGGCAAAACGAAAAATTTGCGTCGTCATTACAGCTCGCCCAAGTTATTCACGAATTCGAACCGCACTTGAAGCCATTCAAAAGAATCCGGAACTCGAGCTTCAAATCGTTGCCGCCGGCTCAGCCCTTCTCGATCGCTACGGCAAAGTCGAAAATTATATTGAACGCGATGGGTTTAAAATTGCCGCCAAGGTTTATATGCTCATTGAAGGAGAAAATCTCGCAACCTCCGCTAAGACTACTGGCTTAGGGCTCGTTGAGCTATCGACCGTCTTTCACAATCTTCAGCCCGACTTTGTTGTAACTGTAGCAGATAGATATGAAACCATCGCTACCGCAATTGCTGCGAGTTATATGAATATCCCGCTGATTCATATTCAAGGCGGAGAAGTGACGGGTTCCATCGATGAAAAAGTTAGACATGCCGTGACAAAATTAGCCGACTACCATTTTGTCGCCTCCGAAAAATCTCGCGAGCGAGTAATTAAACTTGGAGAAGAAACAAAAAGCGTCTTTGTCACTGGCTGCCCCTCCGTTGATCTCGCTCTGCGAGTAAAAAATAAAACCGAACTCAATTTTGATCCTTTTGAAAAATATGGCGGTGTTGGAAAATGGGTCAATATTAAGAGCGGCTTTGTCATCGTTCTTCAGCATCCCGTAACGACTGAATACGAGTTAGCTCGACAGCATATAAGAGAGACTCTTCATGCAATTAAGGATCTGAAAATTCCAACTTTATGGTTTTGGCCAAATGTTGATGCAGGATCTGATGGAACCTCAAAAGAAATACGCATCTTTCGAGAGAATAATGATTGCCCCAATATTCACTTCTTTAAAAACATGGATGGGGAAGATTTTTTGAGATTAGCCTTTCATGCAACGGCGATCGTGGGCAATTCAAGCGTGGCCATTAGAGAATGTGCCTATCTTGGAATTCCTGCCGTTAATATAGGATCTCGGCAAGCTTTGCGTGAACGCGGAGCAAATGTGATCGACGTAGGATACGATCGAAATCAAATTATTGAAGCAATTCAAATCCAGACTCGACATGGAAAACACAAATCGGATCCAATTTATGGAACAGGAGACGCGGGAGAGAAGATCGCACATCTCTGCGCGACTATTCCTCATAAAATCGAGAAGCACTTAACTTACTAATGAGATGAAAATTCTAGCCATCATACCCGCCCGAGGCGGCTCAAAAGGAGTAAAACGAAAGAATATTCGTTCTGTTGGAGGATTACCCCTCATCTCTTACTCAATTAAAGCTGCGCGCGAATCAAAGTTACTCACTAATTTTATTGTCTCAACAGAAGACATAGAAATTGCAGATATTTCAAAAAAATTCGAAGCGGAAGTTATTTTAAGACCGCCAGAGATTGCGGAAGACAAAACCCCCATGTTGGATGTCATCAAACATGTGTTTTCTGTGCTCGAGAAAAGCAATCAAACCTTTGACGCCGGAATGATTTTACAACCCACGGCCCCTCTTCGCACTGCAGCTGATGTTGATGAATCGATTCGGATTTTTAAAAATAAAGACTGTGAAAGCCTCGTTAGTGTCTATCAAGTTTCAGACTGTCACCCTGCCCGAATGTATCGAATTGAAAACGGTTTGCTTTCTCCTCTTGAAAAGGAGGCCCCGGCAAGGTTAAGGCAAGATCTACCTCCAGTCTATCATCGCAATGGAGCCATTTATATTTTTAGTAAATCGCTGCTTCAGCGCGATAAGATCATCTCAGATCATCCACTTCCCTATATTATGCCTAGAGAGAAAAGCATTAATATTGATGATGAAATTGATCTCGAATTTGCGAATTTCATTTTAAGCAGGCCAGGATTTTCAAAATGAAGATTCTCAACTGTGAGCCTCAAGATTATTCAATAGATGCTCGAGAAATCTTAAAAAATATTTGCAGTTATTCAGAAGCGAATCCTCAAGACAGACTCCAACTAGCCCCACTTCTCTCTGATACCGACGGAATTATTTCGCGACTTAAGTTCAAATGGGATAAAGAACTTCTTTCTTCGGCTCCAAAGGTAAAATTTATTGCCACGGCAACTACCGGCCTTGATCATATTGATTTAAATTTTTGTGCGTCACGGGGAATTAAAATCTTAAGTCTAAAATCAGAAACCGAGTTCTTAAGATCTATTCCTGCAACTGCAGAATTAACCTGGGGATTACTCCTCTGTCTTACACGTCAGATTCCCGCCGCTCTTAAGTCGACTCTAAATGGTCAGTGGAATAGAGATGAATTTAAGGGTCGCGATCTCGCCAATAAAACGATTGGCATTTGTGGACTTGGACGGATAGGAGAGAAAATAGCTCGCTATGCCCAAGCATTCTCAATGAGAGTTCAGGCCTATGACCCCTATCGCCCAGATTGGGTCAATGGTGTTAAAAAGATTGATTCACTTTCAGATTTTCTTTCGACCTCACAAATTTTGACCCTCCATATTCCTCTCGATGAGAAAAACAAAAATTTTATTGGAGCAAAAGAAATTGCACAGCTGCCTCCAAAATCATTTCTTATCAACACCTCTCGCGGACAAATTCTAGATGAAACAGCCTGTGTTAATGCTCTTAAGTCTGGACATCTTGCTGGTGCTGCGCTTGATGTTTTATCAGATGAAACAGAGTATTCTCGCCCTCTCTTTGCAAATCTAAGAGAATATGCAGAATTGCACCCCCATCTAATTATTTCCCCTCATATCGGAGGAGCTAGCTTTGATTCAATGGCTGCAACCGAAATTTTTATCGCAAAAAAAATATCGGCCTTTATTCACCCAGTTTAAGAGGCTTGGCCGAAAAGAAATTGATTACAATCGTATCGAGGTAATGCATGAGGACGATTTCTAAAATCCTCTAACGAAATATCTCTTGGATCTACATTAAAACTGTACACGACATTCTGCTTACAAAGAATATTCTCAGTCTCGGCAGTAAACGAATGATACCCTCCATAAGGATAACAAAACGATCTAGAGCCAAGATTTCCGGTCACTTCATTCAAGAACTGAAAAGACTTAGTGATTTCTGCTTCCTGTTCCTCAACAGAAATTTTTGACATCAGTCGATGAGTTTCGGTATGACTTCCGACAATCATCCCTGCCGCCTGTAATTCTCGAATTTCATTTTTTGATAAATAAAATTTAGAATGTAGCTCACTCTCGTCAAAGCAATACTTAGACATTAATTGATCTAAAACATGATCTCTACATTCATAGCGAATATAATAATTTAAAAGCTTCTTAACCAAAGTTACCGAATCAGAATTTTGCTGTCTTAAATAAGTAATGCTCTTAAATTTTTGCTCCTCTGCATGCAAAAACATCTCAGGTTTTAAAATTTCCTCTAAATCTTTAAGCAAGGTCTCGGCAGCTAGCCGACTCAGCAAATAATGAATGCGATGCACTCCCAATAATTTTCCTGTTTTATAATGCCCAGTGGGAACAAAGAAAAACCCCCATAATTTTCTTTTTAATAATTCTGGTAAAACGTATCGAAAATGATCTTTAAGCCCGTCATCAAACGTGAGAAGAACTCCAGACGGCAAAATATTACGACCATTCTTGAAGATGGCATCAAAGCCGTCACGTGCAACAAACGAAAATTCCCTTTCAATATAATCTAATTGTTTTCTAAAATTATCGATGTGCAGGAACCTAAGATTGGGCATTTCGGCATCCGGCTCTCGAACATAATGATACATCAAAGCCTTCACCGACTTATCTCCTGATCATTTTTTATCAGAACTGGATTTTGCAGGATAGGCGCCCCCCTCTCCCGCTCTTCTTTATTCTTTAAATAGGCCTCCACCAAACCAGCATTCATTTTTTGTCGAAGTATTTGCACAGATTCGACTGTGAAATCTTTTTTCCGGTAATATTTCTCAGTCCGATGAGGCTTCGTCTGTTCAATGTCTTTAAGTTGATCAAAACTTTCGATAAGGCAGCGATATATTTTTGCCGTATCCAAAATGAGACGATTGCCAATATCATGAACACTATCACCAGGCAGAATCCTTGCACGAATCTGATGAATAACTCTGCCTGTATCCACCCCTTCATCCATATGCATAAAAGTAGCGCCCACAAATTCCGGTTCCTCATTAACAAAGGGCCAAAAATTCGTGCCACTACCTCGATAGTAAGGAGACAACCCCAAATGAACATTAATGAAGCGCCCCTGAAAAGCTCGAAGCAGATCTCCCTTTATAAGCGAGCAGCCATACGCAATGAGAAGATCTGGACTTAAGCTTTTTATTTCCTCAATCGATTCTATATCATTAATTCTCCCCTTCGGCAGAAAACAGGGATTGGACTGATCAGTTGTGTTTTTAGCGAACTCGAGAAAAAACCTTTCCTCGGATAAAGAACGCTCTAGCAAATGATCTCTTTGAAGCTGAAACTCAGCCCCTTGACCAACAAGGCTTTGCAGACTTTTTTCTAAACCCTCGCAGTAAGACTTTTCAATTCTGTAAGCTTTTGAGCAGGCGAGGTACATACGCATATATGTATGCCGCAGTTCGCTACCTGTAAGTAAAACAACTCTCTTCATGCCCCTAAAACCGATTCACAGACTATATATTAAATCTAATCATATTGCCAAACACTGGCTCGAGAACGAGTAGAATCGCGGCCTCTATATATGCTAGTCTTTTTCTCTATGCAGAGCACGGAGCTCTCTTCGAGTAATTTAGCTATAATCCTCGATAAGCTGCTAGCTTCACTTCAAGAGACAACCCAAAGTGATCAACTCTTTATCCATGATGTTTTTTTACCGGCTACTATGATTAATCCTATTTTTCTTAGCTTTTTAAATGCCAATCGAGCCGGCGGAGATCAAAGAGAAAGTCTGCTATCACCATTTGATCTCAATTTTATAAAAGACAAATGGAAGAATATTCTACTTAGATTCTCATCGACTCTACCTTCTAGAAATATAGATATTCTTTTCTGGCCAAGAGAAGAAACTCATATCGACCAACTTTTGCCTGTTATTAAAAAGACACAAGCTGAAAAAAAGAACTATGCGGTTTTAGCAACCACATTAAGAGCAAAGGCTGCACTTAAAAGTCGGGGCATTAGATATTTTGATGCAAGTTCAATAATAAATTTAAATGCTTCTGATAGTAAATCTACGATTGAGAAGATGACTCATATTATAAAAAGCTGGCAGCCCCCCCTACTAACAGAAGGCGGAAAATTTGAAATTATATTTAAAAATAAGCTTCAAGACCTACTTCAAATGGGTTTTATAAATATTCAGATTGCTGCTGCTGTTATTCAAGATTTAAAGCCTAAATTTGTTTTTGTAGGTAACGATCTTTCACCGGAAGGCCGAGCTGCTGTTTTAATTGCGAAAAAATATAATATCCCCTCTGCTTCGATTCAACACGGTAATGTTTTTAATGAACTTTCAAACCGGCATATCGTTGATAAATTTTTTGTCTATGGCTCACAGTCTTTTGATTATTTATCCGATCGAGGGTTAAACCCTTCGCAATTAGCAGTAGTAGGTGCCCCCTATTGGGAAACCTGTGTATCTAAACCGCGAGATACCCGCGCACTCAGAAAGACTTATAATCTCGACTCAGGTCGCGATATTGTTCTTATTGCGACATCGGGGCCCGGCCATCAAATTTCGTATGCTCATCACTATGAAATAGTTGATTCTCTCTATGAACTAAGTGCTCAATTTAAAAATTTAGAGTTCGTCTGCAAGCTTCACCGAAAAGATTTACCTAAGATTTATGCGGAAATGAAAATCAAACATCCCAGATCAAGAGTAAAAGTTATTCATCATGACTCTAAGAATAATTCTGCCATTCATGACTTAATTTCACTTTCGCGAATTATAATTACCGGCGGATCGACAACGGCCATTGAAGGTCTTGCTATGAATAAAACTATTCTTACGCTCGACTACAGAAATGAAACCGCTGGAACAGTATTTATCGAAGAAGGACTTACTCTTCATTGTACAACCAAAGAGCAGCTTCGAAGTTTGCTTCATCAGTTTCCGCATGTGAAGCTGCCCTGTCCAAACAAAATTGAGAATTTTATTGCGGGACAGTTTGGCCCTCGAGATGGGCTTGTGAGCAAGAGAATACTTGATAGCGTAGATCAGCATATTGGACGTCTAGTACGATGCTGAGAAATCTGAAAAATTTAAGCAAAGATACCCTCACCTACGGAATGAGTAATGCACTTTCGCAGGTGATTGGCCTACTGCTTCTTCCTGTCTACACTCGCTATCTCTCCCCTTCGGACTACGGCGTGACAGCAATGCTTTCTCTGCTCACTCAAGTTTTCGTACCCATCGCTCGCCTTGGAATCACAAATGCTATTTTTCGCCGATACAATCTAGAGACCGACTCAAAAGCCAAAGAAAGAGTTCTAAGCACGGGGCTCGTAAGTGTACTTCTCTCTGGCACTTTACTTATTATTGTTTGCCTTCTTTTTTCATCGCCAATTACTTTCGCTCTTTTTTCCTCTTCTGAATATTTAGATCTTGTTCAGATAACAATTATTTCGGCCGGGCTTTCAGTTTTTACAGACGCCCCAAGTGTCACCTTAAGGGCAAATCGAAAAGTTGGTCTCGTCTCAATTCTCAACCTGACGCGAATCACAATCGCAATCTTGTTTAATATTTATTTCGTAGTAGTGCTGCAAATCGGAGTTAAAGGCGTTGTCATTGGAACTCTTATTGCTGAAATAATTTGTTTCATTTTATCACTTTATTTGACGAGAAAATCCTGGAGACTTGAGTTTGACTGGGCTGCATGGAAGCCGATGGCAAAATATGGAATTCCCTTTATTCCCCACCATTTGCAAGCCGTGGGGCTTAGCATTTTATCACAGTACTTCGTAGCCCATATGATTGGCTTAACCGAGGCCGGACTTTATAGTCTAGCGACGAGAATCTCGGCACCTTTGGGAATGCTCTGTAATGCAATTCAGCAAGCTTGGGTTCCTCTAAAATTTCAGATCCATGCTCAAGAAAAGCAAGCGGCAGAAATTTTTCGCTCGATTACAATTTATTATTTTGCGCTCACCTGTTTTTTTTGGTTGGCCTGTTCACTTTTTGGCCCCGATGTTCTCGTTTTGATGACAACATCCGAGTTTCATGCGGCTTCTCCCCTCATTCCTCTGGTAGGGTTTATCCCCCTTGCTCAAGGAACCTACTGGATGGTGGGCACCGGATTTGAGATGTCGGACAGCACCAATCAACTTCCACTCATAAGCTTCGTTGGCCTCATAACTGTGACTGCCTTAGGACTCACCCTCACCCCAGTATGGGGCAGTTATGGTGCTGCAATGACATCGATAATCGGGTGGCTCGTTATGGCCGTTATGATTTTTTATTTTGCGCAGAAGAGATTTCCGGTGAAACAAGCGTGGACGCTTATTTTTAGCTTTGTCTTGATTGCGGCACTTCTTATTGCAAGTCAAACGTTGGTCCAAAATTTTCCACTTTGGGCCCGCCTCGCCTACAAATGTTTTCTCTGTGGTATTTACCTTGCAGTAATATTTCTCGCCCTCTTTTTGTCTGAATCAGAAAGAGATCGCGCGCTTAAAATCTGGGCTAGATTCAAGCGATATACTTGATATCCCAGGGTATGCATGAGAATATGTTTCGACCTATGTTCATATGGGCAAGGTGGAGGTGGTTATGACTGAGCGCCAAATCAAAGTTCTTTTAATTTATCCTCCCGTTCGACTCACAAAGTCTGCGCGCATCCCTCCTCTTGGGTATTTGTATTTGGCCGTTGTTTTAGAACAGGCCGGCATTCAGGTTGAAATTTTGGATCTTAATCTGCTGCGACTTCCAATAGCTGAAGTCATGAGCGAAATTCGCAAACGTCAATTCGATGTCATTGGCATCGGAGGAATGACAACCATTTACTATTATATGAAGATGCTCTCTCTTCTCATTAAGGAAGAGTTCCCGCATATTCCAATCATCGGCGGCGGTAGTGCATGCTCGGCAACGCCAGAAACTGTTCTCAAAAATACAGGGGTTGATATTGCATGCATTGGCGAAGGTGAACCCATTATAGTCGACCTGGTACAACGACTCGTAAAAAGACAGCCCATTTCTGATATTGGCGGAATCGTTTATAAAGATGCCGATGGAAAAATTATTAAAACCTTGGATCGCGGAAGATTATTAGAGCAACTGCCCTACCCAGCTTACCATCTGGTCGATATGGATCGGTATATCAGCAATAACAAGCTTAAATATCACGAAAGTCCTCTTTTAAAACAAATGATAAAAGAGCGCGGCCTTGATCGAGAAGCGGCTTTACGACCAGTCTATTTATTTTCGAAACGTGGTTGCCCGTTCGGTTGTAATTTTTGCTACCGCAACTTCGGACGCAAAGTCGTTTTTAGCGAAGTAGACTATGTCATCGAACATATGAAGTTTCTTGAGCAAAAATATAATACGAAGCATTTTGTATTTGGTGATGAACTCTTCAACGTTAATCGCAAATGGGTAACCGATTTTTGTAATAAAATTATTGAGCAAGGTCACAAATGGGTAATGGCTACCGGAAATGGATTGCGCGCGAATTGTACGTACGAAGAAGACTTAGTCTTAATGAAGAAGGCTGGCTTTTATCGAGTTTCGGTCGGTATCGAATCATTTTATAATCCGACTCTTAAATCGATGGATAAAGGTCAAACTGCTGAGCAAATTATAAACGCTATCCAAGCCGTGCAAAAAGTAGGAATAGAATTGGGCTCAAATATGATGCTTTTTGGCTATGAGACAGACGGCTGGGAATCGATGAAAGAGAATGTTCGCGCATCAAGTTTGCTGAAAAGATTCAATGCAGGAATTTCTATTCCCTGCCCCTATCCAGGAACTTATCTCTATAAAAAAGTAAGAGAGATGGGTCTTTTAGACGACGAAGAGGGTTGGTTGCTTGAGCTTTCAGATAAAGACATCTCTGAACGAGTGATTAATATTTCAAAACTCTCAGATAAAGAATTATTTGAAATTATTCAATGGGGTCACGACCAACTTAAAATTAATTCTATTCGCGAAACATACCCGACTGTTGCGAAAATTCTTGATAAGGTTCAGCCCTTCTTAAGACGCCGATTTGATTTAGATGCTTTTGATTTACTTCAACGAATTCGAAATGGAAAATCCTGGAAGAACACGGAGCACCGCGGAGATTTAGTCGAAGAGGGAATGAATATCGTAAACGAAAAAGGCGTCAGTTTAAGCTATGAAAATATAGGAGATCGACATCTTCTCGCTGAAGCTTTTAAAAAATTGGATGAGCTCTCAAAAAAGCCTCTTCCAAAATCAGCATTAACATTTTCTACTTCGGCTCCAACACCTGTTGAAATTCCTCAAGAACCTCTTCAGGTTAGTCTATAGAATTTGATGAGTAATTCTCAAAAGACGATTCTTTAAGATTTAACGCAGGCTCAAGTTTAGGCCAATTGAGATATTTTCCTTCTTTACGAAGCTTCCAATAAGACTGTTCATCACGTCTTTTGATTTCAACTGCGGGAGATCCTCCCACAATTGCTAAAGGCGCAACATCTTTTGTTACCACAGATCCCATTGCAACGATGGCCCCTTCGCCAATTCTTACACCGGGAATAATCCGTACATCATCACCAATCCATGCACAGTCTTCGATAACCACAGGTTTTGCATTCCAAACTTTATCGTAAGGCAAGCACTCCGGCTGATTGTAATTGTGATTCACCGTTAAAATGCGGACATTTTGTCCAAAATGAACGTGATTACCAACTTTGATTCCTCCAGTACCTTGAGCATAAAATCTAGAATTAATATTCACGGCCTTACCAAACTCAATATTCTGCGGATTAATTAACGTAATCGGCCCGTTGACGGCGGGTCGAGAAGCCGCGAACTTCAGACCGCGAATTTGTATTTCAGTATCTAAGAATAAATACCAATTTCTAAATTTCACCCAAACAGTATGAAGAATTCTAAAAATCAAGCGTTGAAAAATACCCGGACTTTTGGGTTGAGGACGCCTCGACCTTTGCCAACTCTCTAGCTGACTCATAGAGAGAGGCTAGCAGAAATATCTGTTTTGAGCGAACCAAGACTACGATTGGAATATACAATAAAATGGCTACCTAAAATCGAATACTGCTTAGATTCCGCAAAAACTCCCGATTCGCGAATCAAAGAATCTTCAAGAGGCACTTGATAAATGAGATGAATTTCTCGGGGCTTTTTGAAAAGCTCTTCAGAGAGATTTTTCATAAAACCTCTCATCACCACGGCATCAAAGGGGTTAAACATATAAAAAATTGACTCATCCCCTCTGAATTCATATTTAGAAGCATCACAATGAACGATTTCAATTTGAGGCGGATCCTTCGTTTGCTGCGATAAATACTTCTGAATGTTTTTTCTTGCCTGACTACACAGGCCTTCGCAGAATTCAATTCCTCGAACTTTCTTAAAACCAGAGGAGGCCGCCAAAAGTAAGACTCGGCCCTTACCCGATCCAACATCCACAAAAACTTTATCTTTTGATAATTCAAGTTGAGAAAGAAGTTTTAAAAGAGGCCGATTGCGACTCGGTTGATACTGAGAAGCATGAAATTTATTTTCAGATGAGGTCTTTAAATCCCTCACTCGAACCAATCCCGACGTCTCAAGCCCACTAATACGATCAGAAACTAAACTCGAAAATTCATCGCGCGCAATGACCCAAGTGCTCTTTATACCTCGAGCTTTCAAACTCTTGACCGATCTTCTAAAGGCTGTCCAAAACTCACGAATCATACATTTAAATCTGGGAGTGATTCTCCATCAGTCTGACAATTCGATAAGCTTCTGCAAAATGATGCCCGGATTCCATTCCCCTAAACTGCGCCATTACTTCAAGTGCACGAAGTGAATAAGGATGTGGGAATTCATGAATCTCATTTTGATAGGCTTTAAAAGCTTCTATTTTAAGAGAGAAGTTTTTTGAAATATCCACATAAAATTGGGGGGCAAAAGCTTCAGAATTCCAAGCATTACCAGCGGGTATTTCCATCTCGAAAACTGAAACAGGCTTTGCTTTTGGTCGTGCCACAATTTTTGCAACTTCACTTGCAATTCGATGATCAGCATTTAAGTCTTTTGGAGAATGAGAAATGACAATATCCGGGTTAATTTTTAATTCGAGAACCCTATTTGCTATTTCGCCAATACTGAGCGTATCAAATTTTTGATCAGGTAAACCCAAGATATAATTTTTTGAAATTCCTAAAATAGAAAGGGCCTTTAAAAAACTCTCTCGATTATTAATGCCATATCCCCTCAAGGCAATTTCACCATCGGACATCAAGACTACCGAAATATCATGCCCTTTTGCGCTTAATTGCTGAATCCAGCCACCACAGCCAAGAGTTTCATCGTCGGCATGAGCAGCTAATACTAGAAACTTTAATCCCATTTTATAAACACCTTATTCTGCTCAAGTTCTCGTCCAATCGAATGTTTTTACGATTGTCTTTACCATAAACCCTAAATCGCTTTTTAAACTCGCCGGCTCCAAATGCTTTTTATTAATTTCGATCTTTTTTGGAAGAATCTCTCGAATATAAATTTCATCCATATTGTGAGGATGAGCTTCTAGTATTTTCTCTTCGAGGTCTAAGAAATCTAAGCCCGCATAATCGGTAATACCAGGTTTGACGTTTAAAATTCGCAGCTGGTCCTTATTATACTTCTCTACAAAATACTTTACCTCAGGTCGGGGCCCCACAAAACTCATATCACCGAACAAAACGTTAAATAATTGGGGAAATTCATCGATTCTATATTTACGTAAAATAAGTCCTAAGCGGGTAATACGAGAATCGCTTAAGCCCTGCGTAATTAAACCGGATTGGTCCGAATTAACTCTCATTGATCTGAACTTAATTAAATTAAATTCTTTACCATAAAGCCCAACTCTTTTCTGCCGATAAAATATCGGACCACGCGATTCGAACTTGATTAGAATAGAAACTAAAAC
This sequence comes from uncultured Bacteriovoracaceae bacterium, assembly GCA_964601045.1. Taxonomy (GTDB): domain Bacteria; phylum Bdellovibrionota; class UBA2394; order UBA2394; family UBA2394; genus JAQBPA01. The sequence continues at coordinate 13,800 of CAZRLF010000026.1, read as the reverse complement.
AAACAAAGGACTTAAAATAAAAAGTCCCAAGCTACTTAAAAAAATATCAAAAACTCTTCGTCTTAAAGAGATGCGATTTACTTTAGGCAAATTTTGCATAAATAGCATAAGATCTGTAGCAATCTTCGAACGACTAAATCGCTCAACCACTATTTTTCGTCCGATCAACCCCATCTCTTCTCGAATACATTGACTACCAGCTAACTCCAAAACTGCTTTCGAGAGAGCTTTTGGAGCTTCTGCCTCGACAACGACCCCCGCCACACCTTCAGGCGACCTCAAAATTTCTGCACCTTCTCCACTTCCGCAGTAAATGATCGGTTTCGACGCCGCCATATACTCAAACATCTTTGAAGGTCGAGCGCCTTTAAAAATATCAGCCTTAGAAAGTGGAACAATCGCAATATCGATGGCTTGCTGAATTTTCAAGATTTCATCCCGTGTTGTATGCCCACAGATCTGTACTTTAAGATCAGGATGATTTTTTATGTACTCTTCAAGTCGCTGCTTTTCAGGACCTTCGCCAAAGAGAGCAAATTTTACAGATGAAACGCTGGGTAGATCATGTGTGGCCTCGACTATCTGATCTAACGCCTGAGAGTAGCCGAGCACTCCCGTATAACCGACAACGATATCTGTCTCTGCCCAGCCATACTTTTTTCTGATCTCGCCACACTCTACTATAGAGATTGCTTTCATGGACTCCAAATCCATCCCGTTCGGATAAAGGTGCATAGGTTTTTGAGGTACAAGTGTTCTTATAAAATCTAAAATGCCCTCGGTCTGGCCCGTAATTCCTGCTGATAACCGATAAATTTTAAGCTCAAGCCATTCACAAAGTCGGACGGCAACACCTCGCTTTACGTAGCCAGCATCGACCAAGCTTTTTGGCCAAAGATCCGAAATATTAGTAACTAGATTCGCTCCAAAAATTTTTGCTAAAAAAACTCCTGCCAATCCCAAAAACAATGGGGGTGACTCCATAAAAATAATATCTGGCTTATTCTTTAATTGTCTCCATCCGCGAAAAATGCAGTGAAAAGCGAACGAGAGATAATTTAAAAGTCGCATTAGAATCGATCGACTCTTCGGAATAAAAAGCCAAAGTCGATGAACTAAAATTCCATCGATTACCTCAGAATGTGATATTTTGTTCTCGTAACCAGTGTATATTTTTGAGTGCGGATAATTAGGAATAGCAGTTAAGACTTCAACGGTGTTCCCAGCGAAGTTCATGCGCTTTGAAAAATCGTGGAGCCGATTTTGAGGGGCGCCCGTTTCTGGCGGATAGTATTGACTTAAAATCAAAATATTCATCTCTCTGCCACTCGCTTATTAAAATTTTCAAACTTTTGTTTTAAATTGAAAAACTCGTCTGCACCTTTAGTATTCATCAAAAAATCAACAATCGAAAGCTGAGGAATAAAATCACCATGCAATTGCGGATAAACCGGATGTTTAAACTCCTGGTAAAAGACCTGAATCAATTCTTTTTCAAACGAGGCTTCATCTAAATAATTGGCTCCCTGAACGCCCGATAAATAAATATCTGCCTTAAGTTTTTTACAAACCTCAAGTATGAGATCTGATTTCTTCTCTTTAATTTTAAGCTCACTCAATTTCACAATAGGCGTCGTAATATTTAGCTCTTTCATCCAAAACTGAAGTTGAAAAAAACAAAAATCTGAAAGGAGTTCAGATGGAGACTCATCAAACAACTTTTGAATCTTCAAAAATAATTCGTCAAAGTGTGGCGCCTTTTTATAAGCATATTCGATTGATTTAAGATGCTTTGACTTCCAGTCCTCCCCTGAACTCATTTGCATCTCGAGCATCGTCGAATCAAGATGCCCTTTAGAGAGAACAGGAATAGTCAGCCAGAGCGGGCCATTCTGGGTCTTAATTTTGTTTCGGTTGATAAAACCGTTCTTCTCAAACTGAACCGCATCTAAAAAAACGAAAACATCGGCCGATATAATCTTATGAAAATACCCAAGCCAAGGCAGATAAGCAGGTTGATGAGCCGAAAGTATCAAACACCCTCCATAATTTAAACGAAAGCATAGCCGCAAATTGGGGCTAGGTCCATAAACCTCAAAGCTGGTATTAAACACGCTTGCAGAGAAGGCTGGCGCCTTTCTATGATGTGCCGTGAGTGGTAAACGATGAAGGTTTTATATCTAGGAGATCGCCCCTCCGGTGGAGCGGGCGAAAGCCTTTATCAAATTGTTGCGGCTCGAAGCCGAGATGAATCTATTCTTTTTTTTGCAGAATCGGGCTTTTTAAACGATCGATTCAAAGATCTTAAGCTCACCCACCCTCCTCAATTACGATATACACGCTCCTGGGTTCGATACTTGCCTCAAGGAAAGTTTCCGATTTCATGGATGAGATTTTTTTTAAGCGTACTTTGGCATACTTATTCAATTATCAGGCTCACACTCATCGCGCACCGCCACAACATTGAAATCATTCATACGAATACAATTAATTGTATTGATGGAGCAATCGCTGCAAAAATTCTTAGAATCCCTCATGTTTTTCATTTGAGAGAGCTTATCGATAACGACTATTATCAATACGATTTCTCCAAGAAAAAAATTGTAAGATGCCTCTCTAGCCTCGGAACAATTGTAGTTTGCAATTCTCAACGAACAGCCCGCGGACTCCTAGAGCTTGGAATGCCGAAAGATCAGATCCGCACAATTTATAATTTTGTTGAAACGCCTGAGAATGCGAATGACCTCAGAGAACTTCTCAGCTTAGATCCAAAAACAAAAATTATCGGTACTTGCGGCTGGATTACTCCCAACAAGAGAATGGAAGACTTTATTGCTCTTGCAGGCAGGTTGAAAGATTTGGGAGATGATTATCGGTTTATTATTCTGGGAGGCTGGGGGGCTCAAGACGAGTATAATAGAGAAATAAGAAATTTAATTAATACTGCTAAGCTTAATGATCGACTGATCGTTACCGGAATTATTCCCCATGCAGCTCGATTTTTTGGCTCAATGAACGTTTTTGTTTGCTGCTCGTATACGGAATCTTTTGGACGAGTCGTTGCTGAAGCTTTGGCGTCTGGCACACCTTCGATTGGAATTTCTCGAACGGCTGTTGAAGAACTTATCGATCACGAGAAAAATGGATATCTCGTTGAAATGGGTGATGTCGACGCAATGGAAGAATACGTTCGAAAAATTTTGTCGACCCCGGAACTTCGTTATGCCCTTAGCAGTCATGCTCGAGACTCAATGAAGAAATTTCATCCCGATGTTTTAATGCCTAAACTTGAAGCGCTTTATCACGAACTGGCTTACGAAACATAAAATTTTCTCTGTTTAAAAATCGAGTACTCCCACTTACAGCACGCCCCCAATTTTGAGATATCCATAGGCGAAAGTGATTAAATGATGAAAGATCATACTGCTTCCAAAGCCGCGCTCGCTCAATAAATGCTGGGCGATTCCACAACTCACCCAAAGTTTGAAGCTGTTCAATATGGACTCGATGATAGTATTTATCGGCCCAATGAAATTTAAGCCCCAGCGAATAGAGAGACCACCAACCACAATCAAAAGCCGAAAGATTCTCCTCAACTCCATTTAGAGTTTTTTCAAAAACCTCCTTCACCTCGGGATGGGTAAAAATTTGGAGATACTCGTAAAGACCGTAAAGACCAGCAAGGCATCCATTTAAGATCTGAATACCGGGTTGATGGGCCGCCTCTTCAATAAAATATTTTTCAGAATCAAGTACGCTAATAAGGCCTTCATCTGAGATGGGCGCAAGAAAAGCTCCTACAGCCAAATGTATTATTTTTTCTCTCCTCTCTGAAGGCTCAAGAGCGTTCAGTCTTAATAAAAGAGAAATAATTTGCCCCTGAGTGAGCCCCGACCACCACCCAGATGGCACACGAGGAAACTTAATGGCGAAAGGAATAGGCCATCCGATAAATCTTCTTCGCGAATCCCAAACCAGATTCTCTTCAAACCACTGACAGCACCGCCTGACCTGATCTAATGAGTCTTTTTGTCCTCTTAAATAAAGTTCGTAATGAGCTAAACCAAACTGAACAATAACCGTGGGATGATAAACATCACCTCTTCCTAAATTAAGTTTTTCGAGCGAAAAAAGTGGCAGACCAAGAGCATCTATTGGGCCTAATTTAGGCGGAATTTTAAGTGGCGAATAATCCCTAAAATACGAGCCCAGCACGCCTTTATATTGGGCCTTTATTGCTTAGACTGTCAGCAATAAAGATGTCCCAAGGACTAAATTCTGATAGGTTTTCTGGGTGAGGAGAGAACCACTGAAACTCTGGATTATTCAGTATTTATTCTTTCCGATCTGGGCTGGACCAGCACTTCGATTTTTCAAGTATTCAAAAAAGTTCCAGAAACAGAATGTTAGTGTCGAGTTTATTACCGCATGGCGCCCTCAAACTCTAGAAAGCGAAACCTATGAGGGCATCCCCATTACTCGATTGGGTCGGCCTCAAAAAAATCGGGAAGAAAGTCTGAATCGATTTTTAATTCGCGCAATTTTGCGGGCTGCTTCTTTTAAACCTGATATTGTTTTATTTTTGCTGGCCACGCCATATCACGCCCCGCTTATTCGAATCTTAAAATTCTTTGGCATCAAAACAATTTTTGTTAGCACCATGGCGACTCCAAAAGATTCAAAACGATCTAAAATGAGAATCCTTATTTCAGATAAAATTCAAAAATTTTATTTCAATTCATTCGATACTATAATTTGTAGCACCGAACGCCTTGCTGAGGATATTCTCCGGCTCAAGATCAATCGCCAAAAAATTTCGATTATTTCAAATGGTGTTTCTTTAACTCAGTTTAAAGCAAGCGCAGATATGGCCGAGAAAATATCTATTCGAAAGGAGCTCTCGCTTCCTACCGATGAACTTATTTTCCTTAATATCGGTCTTATCGACCCTAGAAAGGGAGTTCTGGACCTACTTGCAGGCTGGAGTGAATATTTAAAATTGGGCGGAGAAGGTACGCTCCTGTTAGTCGGTCAACAACAACGAGAACTCAGTCGACTCAATCGTTTTTTTGAAACTTTTGATCAAGAATTTGCAAAGGCAAAAAAATGCCTGTGGCGAGATGCATCTTCTCAAATTGATCTTTACTTTAAGGCTGCGGATATTTTTGTTTTTCTATCGCGTCTTGAGGGACTTCCCAATGTTTTGCCTGAGGCCATGGCTTCTTCACTTCCTGTTCTGACAACTGAATTTGTCGGGTTTTCTCAAGATTTTGGAATTCCCGGTAAACATTTATTGCTTACGGAAAGAAGCCCTCAAGCTATCGCTAAAAATCTTCTCGAACTTTGCAAAAAATCTGAGATGCGAATCGAGTTGGGAAGAAGTGCAAGGCGTTTCGTTGAAGAGAATCATGACGTTGAGAAAAGTATTCATCACTATGTGACTCTGTTTGAATCTCTAACAAAGATTGGGCCCGACAATACATGTGCGGAATAGCGGGCTGCTTTTATTTTGATCGCGATGAGACCGTGAACCTCACGATGATGGAGGCAATGAGAGATTCTCTCAGTCGAAGAGGCCCCGATGATGCTGGATTATTTTCTTGGGGCCGGATCGCACTAGCATTCCGAAGACTAAGCATCATTGATCTTTCAAATGCTGGTCACCAACCGATGCTCAGTGAAAATAAAAAAATCGGCCTAGTTTTCAATGGTGAAATTTATAATTTTAAAGAAATTCGGGGCCTTCTAGAAAAAAGAGGGGTTGTTTTTAAAAGCAAAACTGACTCAGAGGTTGTATTGAGAGCCTACGAAACTTGGGGCACAGATTGCCTTCAGCATCTAGATGGAATGTTTGCATTTGCAATCTGGGACGAAAACAAGCATGAGCTTTTTATTGCGAGAGATCGCTTCGGAATCAAACCGCTCATCTGGGCGCAGGATCAGAAGGGTTTTTATTTTGCGTCTGAAATCTCTTCACTTCTTGAAATTCCTCACTTAACGCACGAGATTAATGACGCCGCTATCTGGGCATATTTAGGCTATTTGCAAATTCCTGCGCCTTTAACAATTTATAAATCAATACATAAACTCATGCCTGCATATGCAATGACTATTTCTGCTTCAGGCAAAACTCGGTCATGGAAGTATTGGCAAGCACCTCAAGTAAATTCTGATCTAAAAAAGGCGTCTCAAGAAGACCTTCAACATCAGATTTTAGATTTGCTTAGGGCATCGATAAAGCGACATCTCCATGCAGATGTGCCCGTGGGCTTAGCTTTGAGTGGAGGACTAGATTCAAGCGCACTTGTTGCCTTAGCCGCCCAGGTCAGCTCACACCCACTTAAAACGTTTTCAGTTACATTTGCCGACGAGCCTTCGGCGAACGAAGAAGTGTATCAGAGAATAATTAGTAAACATTTTTCTACACAACATTACGAAATCGCTTCACACCCCGATCTACTCAGTAATGCTCGTACAATTATTCGAGAAGCTGGCGAGCCGTATGCTATTTCGTCAGCAACCGCTTTGCTTGAAATCTGTAAATTAGCAAAAGATCATGTGAAAGTTCTTATCTCTGGCGATGGCGGCGATGAAATTTTTGGAGGCTATACCTCAAGATATAAAAACATAGAACTCATTCGAAGACTTCACAGAATCTTTGGTCCACTAGCTGGCCCGCTGGCAAAAGCGATAAACATAGCGCTTCCTGAATTGAGTTCCCCGCGCCGAATGACCAACAAACTTAAAACATTTGCTCATTTTTTACCTCTTAATGATTCCGAGCGCATCTTTGAAAGCCATACGGTTTATACTCATCCGCAAAAACAAAAGGCGCTTCATAAAAATTTTCACTCTCATTTTAAAACAAATCTTTCACCTGCACATATGCAGAGTTATAATTTGTCATCCGCGAGCTCTCCAATAGACGCGCTTTTAAATGCCGATATCATGACCACTCTCAGTGATGAGATGCTCACTAAAACAGATTACGCGACCTCGGCCATGAGTCTTGAAGGAAGAGTACCCCTTCTTGATAAGAGCCTTGCTGAGCTTGCTTTGCAAATTCCACCGGATCTAAAAATAAAAGACCGAACCGGAAAGTATATTTTTAAAGAGTCAGTACAGAGCTTTCTACCTGCGAACATCTATAATCGCCCAAAGCAAGGCTTCGCTCTACCCATGTCTCAATATATGAAAAATCGTGGACCTGAATGGATTGAAGAATCTAAAAAACTCCCCTGGCTCAATTCTTCATCCCTCTCAACAATGCTTAGCCAACATCAAGCCGGTAGAAGAGATTGGTCAATGCATCTTTGGGCAGTAGAATGTTTGCGGATTTGGTATGAAGAGGTTCAATGAAAATTTTTATAGGACTCATCGAAATTGCCGGACGCTATAAAGCTTTAAAGTATGGCTTCGACAAAATCGGAGTACCCGCCACCCTGGGTCTTATTCACTATAATGGCTTTTATTCCGGTCAGTGGTCCGAACATTTTATTATTAGAGTTTTTCAGATTATATACTCTTTAGACGCCAAAGCCCGTGTCTTACCCCTATGGCTTCAATATTTTGTTAGAGGTCCTATACGTGTATTGACGATTATTTTTAAACTGCCTCTCTTTGTATGGGCAGTCAAAAACCATGATGTTTTTATATTTGGATCCTTTTCTCAGTTCTTCTTTGGCTTGGGATATCCAGTATTAAAATTCTTCGGTAAAAAAATCATTTTCCAGTTTCACGGAAGTGATAGTCGGCCGCCTTACCTCGATGGTCGTTATCAAGAAGTAAATTCAAAAAACATTAAATCATGTATAAAGCTAACTCAGAAAACAAAAAAGAAGCTAATGTGGGTCGAAAAATATGCCGACGTCATTGTAAACTCTCCCCCTCAAGGCTATTTTCATGAACGTCCTTATGTGAATCGATTACTTGTCGGAATCCCCTGTGGCCCATTTGAACACTTAGAAGATTCTCTCAAAACAGATAAAGACTTAAAAAAGAGAAACGGAACTGATTTAGCATGTAAAATTTTACACGCACCATCAGATATGGCCTTCAAAGGAACTCTGCAAATTAGAAAAATTATTCAATCTCTCAAAGCTAAGGGCCTAAAAATTGATTATCATGAGATTTCGGGCGTCTCAAACTCTCTCGTCGTCAGCGCCATTAAAGAATGTGACCTGGTCGTCGACCAACTCTTTGTTGATTTTGCTATGCCTGGCTTAGCCTGTGAGGCTGGCTATTTTGGAAAGCCTACAATTCTTGCTGGCAATTCAAAAGAATTATGGGACGAACTATTAAAAGAAAATGAGCGCCCGCCGACATTTTATTGCCACGAAGAAGAGTTTGAATCTGGAATCGAGTTTTTAATTCGCAATCCTCAAGATCGAAGAGAATTGGGTTTAAAGGCTCAGAAATTTGTAAAAACGAATTGGTCTCCCGAAACGGTTGCTAAAAATTATCTAAAATTAGCTGAAGGAAGCTATCCGCCAGAATGGGTTGTTAACCCCAATAAAGTCCCCTCCCAAATCGCGGGCGGCTTCTTTAAGCCGAAAATCATGGCTCAGAAAATGGTGAGAGAAATAATGGCTCGAGACAAAAAACATCTTCAACTCGATGATAAACCTCATTTATTAAAAAAACTTTCAGAATTCGCTGAAGAAAGCAAAGTTACCTCAGGATAAAACTACTCATGCTTTTCAACTCGCTTCAGTTTCTGATTTTTCTTGTGATTGTTTCGTTCGCGTTTTTTAGCTTTCACACAAAATGGCGATGGCTATTGATGCTGCTGGCAAGCATTATTTTTTACTCGTTCTGGAGCTTTAAGTATTTAGGACTCATCGCAATTTGCATTCTCATTAATTATTTTGCTGGCATTTTCATTGAAAAATCGAATTCTCAAATCAAACGCCAGATCTATCTTTGGATTAGCGTAAGTGTCAGCATTTCGATGCTCTTCTTTTTTAAATATTTTAATTTCTTCTTGGGTTCCGTTAGCAGCCTGGCCGGATGGCTCGGTTATTCTATTGATTGGCCAGAGCTCCATCTCTTGCTGCCCGTAGGTATTTCTTTTTATACCTTTCATATTCTGAGTTATACGATCGATGTCTATCGACATAAGATTCCTGCCGAGAAAAACCTCGCTACACTCTCTCTGTACGCTTTGTTTTTTCCTCAATTAGTTGCAGGTCCCATCGCCAGGGCGGCAGATTTGCTGCCCCAGTTTAAGGCAGTTCCACGTTTTGACTATGAAAGAACACTTAACGGATTAGAGCTCTGTCTTTGGGGACTAATTAAGAAGGTTGTGATTGCTGATCATCTCTCTCGATACGTAGATTCTGTTTTTAATAATCCGCATTCACACTCAGGGCTTTCAATGGTTTTTGCATCGTATTTCTTTGCATTTCAGATTTACTGTGATTTTTCGGGCTATACAGATATAGCCATTGGACTTGGCCGTATTTTCAATATCGAACTAATGATTAACTTTAGACGCCCATATCTTGCTACTTCCATTCACGATTTTTGGCGAAGATGGCATCTATCGCTATCAACATGGTTTAGAGATTATTTGTATATTCCTCTTGGTGGAAATCGATGCGGAAATCTCCGCAGAAATCTGAATGTACTGATTGTCTTTTTAATTAGCGGTCTATGGCATGGTGCAAACTGGACTTTCGCTATTTGGGGTCTTATTCACGGAATTGGGAATATCCTGTCTCAAAAGTCTGAAAATATTTTTAGCAAAAGGTTGGGATCAAAAGCGAAAATATTTGAGATCTTTATAACTTTTAATCTCGTAACACTTGCGTGGATATTCTTTAGGGCCAACTCTATGAGCGACGCAGTTTATATTCTAAAGAACCTCTCCCTATCAGCAAATTCCATCGATGAAGTTTTGGGAATTTTTAGTTTTCGAGATTTTAGTTTTGCGTGTCTCCTGATTATAGTCCTATGGGTAGTGGAATATATCCAAGAAAAAAGCCAACTTAAGCTAAACTCGTTTCTACAACGGCCACTTGCTCGCCTTACTCTAAGTTATATTGGAGTTTTTATTATCATAATTTTTGGCGTCCTGAGTGGCGGACAATTTATTTATTTTCAATTCTAGTATGAACAGAAAGCGCACAACATATATCTGCCTATTTGTTCTTGGATTTTTTATTATCGATTCAATCTTGGGTTCATTCAGTGAGTGGTGTATTAGACGCGCTAAGATTACAGTATTCTCAAAAGCCCGAATGAGTGATTTTTATTCTAAAAAAAACATTGATCTACTTTTTCTGGGCTCATCTCATTCGTATCGATCTTTTGATCCGCGCGAGTTTGAAAGCTCACTTCATCTTCAAGCTTTTAATCTTGGAAGTAGCGGTCAAAACCCAACAACTTCGTTTTTTCTTTTGAAAGAAGCTCTCCGATTAGAGCATCCCATTAAAACTCTTGTCATCGAAACATACTGGGAGACGCTCACTGGTGAAGATCGCGATTTTGATTCAGCGGCCGAGGTTTTTTACTATATGAAATCTAGCAAAAACAAATGGGGTGTTTTTACAGATTCGATGCCGTTTCCTGACTCGCTCAAATCTTTAAGCAAAGCCTTTCAGTTTCGAGACATTCTCAAAGACCCCAGAATCTATTTTGGAATTACTCCGCAAACAGATGGTTATAAGTACGAAGCCCTAGGTTTCGTCTCCAAAGATGGAATTGCTCAGCCAGAAAAACTAAAAGCCAATCCGCTCAGGAATAAAAAGATCGCATTAAACGATTATCGCCTGTCATATCTTAAGAAAACAATTGAGCTAGCGCGCACCAAAGGTATTCGAGTTATTCTAGTAACGGCACCACTTCCGCCCACAGTTATGAGCGAAGTTTCAAATTATTCCGAGTTCTCAGATATAATGTCTGCTCTTTCGCTTGAGCACTCAGTTGAATACGTAGATTTCAATATTCTCAACACACGCAAAAAGATTTTTTTCGATAGACACTTTTCTGATTTTAATCATTTAAACAATGAGGGCGTTAAGATAATTACCGTTGAATTTCTAAACCATTTAAAAAAAATCTAAATTGAAATCTTTAGCCATACAGGCTTAACAAGATAATTTAAGGCCCCCAACCAACAGAGAGCGAGAAGTGGAATAAAAAGCGGCGGAATCAGAAATCCAATGGCGGTAAACATCACTGCCACTAAAACTTCTACTCCTATAATTTTAAACTTGCTGATGCGGTAAGAAACCACCAACATTCCTAACCCCTGAAACAATCGAGAGGCTGCCCACGCAAACCCAATAGAGGCCGCGCCAGATTGAAAAAACCCCTGAGTAACAAAATAAATATTAAGCCCCATAGCACTAATGAACAAATTCCACGGATGAAGAGACTGTGCATCCACAATGTTTCGAAAGATTGAATATAAGATCGCAGCCGGCACCGCAATACACATAAGACCTGATGCAAATCGCCCCTCTAAGATGGACGACGAAAGCCAGAACTCTGCAAGATCTGGAGCCCATGCATAAAAGCAGATCATTCCTAAGGGTCCGACAAATAGAGAAAGACCAAATAAATCCGAAATATACGACCGGTTAAGGACTGGTGATTCACTAATATTCTTCGAAAATTTAGGAAACATAACCAGCCCCACAGCTTCAGTAACCAAAGTTGAGATCTGACTCAAAGCCACTAATGCATTAAAATATCCGACCTCTTTAAAACCAAAATTTCTGGCAAGATCAAATACCGGAAACAACCCGACGACTCCATTTAAAAAAACTCCAGGTGTTCGACTTACGCCAAAAATAAAAAACTTACTGATTGATTCACTGAGATCTTCTTTTACTTTTTGAACGGATTTTAGACCTCTCATTGTAAACACAACCGCCACGACAGAGAGCAAAACAGTCAGAAAAGCAGAAAGATAAATTGAAAAATGAAATGAAAAAAAGCCTCCAACCATAATAGCAATGAGTGGTGCAATATTGATAGCTAGAACCGAGAACGTATTGGCAGACTGCGACTTAAATAAACTCCAATAAAAGGAATAGACTATACTGTAGGTTCCCGATGCGAACAGAAGAAAACCCACCGGCCATTTAAGATTTTGGAGAATATTAAATTTAAGATCGGTAAAAAAGGTTTCAGGTAGGTGTTCCATTAAACTAAGCGCTGTTACACTCCCTAAAGAAAGAATAAAAACGCCACTTAAGAGCAAGTAGACTAAAGATTTTTTAGAATACTCTCCGGCCGAGACAAAGCGCATAACAGACCGCCCCCAACACAAAGTGACTAGAGGAGAAAATGTGTCATTGAATCTGCGAATTGAGGAATAAGCACTAAATCCCCATAGTCCAAAAAAATGAGCGTAAAGTCGGTACTCAATAAAGAATCCAAACATACTAAGAACACGTGTAAAAACTGTAATCGAAATCGAGCGACTCAGACGATTGGCATGGAGAAAACTGATTTTAGACTTCACGCCAAAATTCCATTGCTTCAAGAATAAGAGCGTTTCCCCATCGAAGAGATTTCAACTTATATCGGCCAAAATAATCTCGATACTGATAATAAAAAGCACCATCTTTATTATCTCGCATATACTTTCGCAGCCACTCGTAAGATCGCTCTAAAGAAAGCATCCACTTTTTCTGTAGATCAGTAGAGATGTGTTCCTTCACATAAACATACGCTCTTACGCTTTCGGGCCAGCAGCCAATATCGATAATAGATGAATCATTTAAAAAACAAAGTGGGCGGCCATTCTCAAAACAAAAAAAGTCGTCAATGTATCGAGCCGTCGAAATTTCTAAAACATCTTTTATGTCTTTAAATTCTTGAACAATGAATGATCTCTTCGCTAACGCGCCTAAATCTCGTAAAATCATCGCTGTATGATGACTATCAATAATATTTTTTCTTAAATCTTGGGGTTCATCACTAAACTGAATTGAATATGGCCATCGGCCTTCAGAGTCTCGAGCATTCAAAAGACTTCGAATTAAATTAATTGCTTTTGATCGGGCCGAAAATTCTGACGGCACAAGGTTCTGCTCATCTAATCTTACCAACTGATAAGCCATATCAGCCAAAACGTTAAACACCCAAAGATTCTCACCCGATAAATACGAACAATACGCTTCTTGATCAGATAGTCTCCAGCTCACCCCTTCAAATAAAAAGCGAAGACATTTAGTCCACTCTTCGCGATAAGAAAAATCTTGGGTGATCTCTTCATAGTTTAAAAACAAATCAATCACTCGAAGGGTCGTATGAGTATAGGGCGAGAATGCTGGCCACACTTTTTTATCAGGACGAGACAGGGCAAATGGAAGCCCCCAAGCATTCCACCGATCTTCTCTTAAATTTAAAACTAGCTGAAGACGCGATCGTATCGAAGACAACGACACTTCATTTGTATTTTTACGATATCGAATAAGATCGGCCATAATGTGATGATAAAGTGCCCCCGCCGTAGCCACCTTTTTCACCCTCAAAACCTTGCGACTTAAAACCGGAAAGCAAAAAACAAAAAACTGAGATGCTCTTAAAAAAGTTTTATAGAGGCGATTGTCGTAATTCTGAAACAAAACTCGAAAAGGCTGCCGCTCGACTAAATCATAGGGATCAAATGATTGATTGTTTTGAGCATTAATCCATGACCTGAGTTGATTAAGGTCATTTTTAAATTGGTATTGGCTCACTTTAATCTTTATTCCCAGTACTTATTTAAGGCACTCAACTCTACTTTTCATATACCACTTTAGGCTGAATGTGTAGACTTTCAAAAATGGAATCTCACTATAA
>CAZRLF010000025.1:25678-37019 GCA_964601045.1 uncultured Bacteriovoracaceae bacterium | reverse complement strand
ACTTGTTTTCCAATTTTTCTTGTCTGAACTTCTTTAGAGAGAAATTGAGTTTTTAGTTCTCTGGGAGGAACCCAGCGAACATGGACAAGATCATCATGTCCTCCCGAGTGAAGGCTAAAGCCATAGCTTCGAACTTCGCCGTAAACGAAAAGATTGGTGGGAACCATGCCAAGCGGCTGAATGGCCACATCATTTTCAATGAATTCGATATTGAAATAGTTTTTATTTCCTAGAACCACTTTTCGAGGTTTCTCGGGAAATCGTAGAACCGTCGAGCGCCCAAGACTTAAGTAAATGGGCGTCATCGACTGCTCGCTTGCTTCTACCGTCCGCACTCCGGCCCACGCGTCTGCCGCGAAGAGCAGGAGTGCGCTTAACCACACCAAGATAAAGTAAGCCATCAGTTCGATTTGTGTTCAGTGATGCCATTCACATAAATCCCTTGCGGGTTCACCTTGGTCTTTGATCCTTGCACCAAAGTGAACGTCATTTGAGCGGGATCGATGAGTGGCACTTCATTGATGCGTAAAATTCGATCAAAGCTTGCGACCACTTTGTTGTCAGCAAGGCTCACATCGATAAACTTTGAGACATATTGAGAGACCTTCTTTTCTTTGAACTCCTTCTCGGGACCATTTTTAAACTGTTCCCGAACTTTCTGAAGAAGGCCTTCGCTTGTAAAGGGCTCCAAACTTCGGATGAGCTGGTCCTCCTGAAGAGCTTTCCACTCGTAGCGCGTGACCACCCAGTTTCGAATAAACTGGATCACGTCTTGATCGCTGATCTCGACAGCTTTCTTCTCGCCGTGAACAAAGCAATGCTCGGTATCGTTTTTCATCACGACAAGGGGATTTGAAAACGCTCCCGCCATCATGATGATGAGACAAAGAACCGCAGCGCCTCCTGAAAAAAGGGCGAGCAGTTTATAAAAGTTGAGGGTTCGATTGATTTCCTTCCATTGGTTTTCCGTCCGGTTTTGACTATGAATAGCAATTTCTCCAATTAATGTGTTAGTTAGTGTTTTTTGAAGTGATTCGCTCGACCACTAGTTTTCTTTACTCCAACTGAAGCGAACGGGGCTTTTACCGCTCTTTTACCCATCTCGATGACCTTACCGTAGGTGAGCTTCGCGATAAGTCCGGTGGAAAATCCGGCAGCCATACTGGCCATACTCGACATACCGTCTCCGATGAGAGATTTTGTCGCAAAGGGAACAAAGAGCATACTGATTCCGACGCAGAGATTTACAATCGCCGACGATAGAAAATTATCCATGCCGCCCACTTGCGGAGTAGTCATCAGTTTCAGAAGTAGAACGGCGAGAATGCTCCAAAGCACTTTCCAAGTGGCCACATTGATGAGGCCTTTGAAAAGGTTTCCGGTCACGAAAGCTGTTTTTTCTGAAACGTACATGAGAATCATTAAGGGGGAGGCGATATAGAGAATCGCCCACACGAAATGAATCACCGCTTCCGCTAAGAAAAATCCAAGGTACGCGACACAGTAGGCAAAGAAGTTGATGAAAAATATCATCCACTGTCGAAACTCAAGCCATCCTGTTTTTTGGCTTTCAATGACTTTTCCTGTCTCTTCTAAGACAGCTTTCAGCTGAGCAAGCCCGTTAATTTTTTCTGAAACACCATCGGCGATATCACCGATAAGATTCATGCAATCATCAAAAACAAGAAGAAGGATCACAGAGAGAAACGTCCGCTTAAGAAGTTTCGCCGCCGCACCTTCTTCTTCGCCCCCCTTGGCCAAAATGGTAAGGGCACAGAAAATCAAAAGAGGAATGATCAATATCCAATAGATTTGGATCATCTCGGCGCGAATCTCGCGACACACCTGGGGAAGCCAGTCGTACATTAAAATTTCGGAAAGTTGAGGTTGGCTTCATAGGTTGCCGCGGAATGACCGACATCCGCCTGAATACGCTTAAAGTGGCGAACGGAGTCTTTCTCTTCTTTATTTCTAACCGCAAGCTGCTCGCTCTGAAGTTTCAGCATCTGACCGTTCAGTTTCAAAAGTTGATTCAAGGTATGAAGAATCTCAGCGTTTGTTTGAGCAGCAATACGAGCCGCCCCTTTCGGGCTTGCCCCCCGGGTTTCTGAGATAATTCTCACGGCATTTTGTTCCTGTTTGCTCGCGTAGAGTTTAGAGTCATTCGTAAGCTTAATACTCTCTGCAACTGTTTGGTCATGCAGGAGCTGAAGTGGAGCCTCTAAGCTCGGTGGCACGGGTCCATAGAGCATTTCCACCTTTCGCATGGCTTGCTTAAAGGTTTGAAGCTCCTCCAGAATTTTTTGATCCTGAATCGGAAAAACGGCGATGAGCATACTTAAATTATCAATCCCAGAATTGAGAAGTCGCCAGAGGTCTCGCTGCTCCTTGGCGTGCGAAATCATGGATTGAAGTTGCTGATAGCGACGAATATTTTCATAGAGAATCTTCGTCAACACGACCACATCTCCTCCCCAAAGATCTGCATGCGCCTGCTTCGGTGTCACACACAGAAACGTGAGAGTTAAAAATACAATCCCAATTTTCTTATTGATAAAGTTTTTCCTTTCTTTGATTAGCAAGAGTTTTAAGGACTTCAATTTTTGAGAGTTGAGGGTTCTTTTTCTCTTCCTCCTCAATCACAGTTTTATCGACAGGGTCACTCGTGCAAATA
Organism: uncultured Bacteriovoracaceae bacterium; assembly: GCA_964601045.1. GTDB lineage: Bacteria > Bdellovibrionota > UBA2394 > UBA2394 > UBA2394 > JAQBPA01. The sequence continues at coordinate 34,345 of CAZRLF010000025.1, read as the reverse complement.
TAGTAACCAAGCGGATCGGGGATGATCCGAAGAATGGATCTTCCCGCATCTTGCATGAAGAAAATTTCGGAGAATTCTCCTTTTTTTACTTCCAAGCTCTTGATCGCTTCGACTTCCGCTTCATTAAGCTGCAAGGTTTCCTGAAAATCCTTCCAGTCGATGGACCTTTGCTTCAGCACAAAAATACTGGTTGTGTTTGGAAAGATCGCGTTTCGAATCTCCTGATTAAAGAGGTAGTCCTTATAGTTTTGGCTGATACACCAAATGCCGCCATAAAACTTTCGAAATGTTCGATACGCTTCAATGGCAAACTGAAGACCACTGGGAGTTTGAAAGAGCTTCCATGCTTCATCGAGAATCAGGAGATAGGGCCGACGTTTATCGCGCGCAGCTTCTGATTTGATATAGTCGGTAAAGAGCAAAAGAAAAACGTTTTGAAGATCGGGATAATCATCAAGCCCCTTGGTTTCGACGGTAATAAGGTCTTTATCGAGAGAGATGTTCGTTTTTCCATCCAACATTCGTCCGTAGGCGGTCTCCCCGGTCCAGGAAAAAAGAGTGTCCGCATAGGCGTTCATCTCAACATTGGAATGACTCTTTAAGAGAGCCCTTAAATCCGAAAGAATCGGGATCGCACCATTTTTTTCGACATAAAGCCTAAAAATCGCTTCTTCCAGAAGTGCTTTATTTCTTTTTGGAAGCCCAGCGCTTGGACCTTCTTTTAAAATGCTTTCCAATACGGCCAAGATGAGTTTGATCTTGGATGGCGTTGGCGCTTCGGTGCCAGGTTCCAGATCAAACGGATTAATGCGAATCGATGATTTAATATGAAGATCCACAAACTCGCCATTCATCACCTCCAAAAGTTTTTGAGAAGAGGCTCCATTATCAATCCAGACGATCTTTGGCCTGGGAGTTTGACCCGCAAACATCAGCATCAAGTGTAAAATCGTAAAGCTCTTGCCCGCGCCACTTCCTCCAAAGATAAGACCATTCCAGTTCGGAAGGCTTCCCGCAAAGGGATCGAGACTTACAAGTTCACCGTCCCGATTGGGAAGAAGGCATATCGGCCTCGCGTTCCCACTCCATGATGTATAGAGGGGCATGAGGTGGGTTGCGTTACTTGACTTCATTTTTTTATCCCGAAACGAAAGACTCATTCCAGGAAGTGATGCCATCACACCGTCAAAAGTTCCGAGAGTCTCTGAAATCCCCTCGCTTTGATTGACGGAGCGAAAGGCTTTAAGCACCGCATCCGCCTTTTCTTGAAGTTCAGCTTTGTCTTTGGATTCAACGAGGACACTCACGCTTGAAGCCACAATCTTTTCAGAACCCTCCAAAAGCTCTCGGATGAGTTCCTCAATGTGCCCCAGCTTCGATTCCGACTCTAGGTCACTCATCTTTCCAGAGCCGCTCGCAAAGGAGTGAGTCACTCGTCTTTGCACATGAAGTTTGTCTACTTCCCTTTTTTGATCCGAAATCTTAATGGTTTGCGTGATCGAAAACGAAAACGGAAGTTCAAGAAGCGGCCTGATCATGCCAATCATGGATCTGGCTTCAGGAAGCGTTTTCAGTATGACACACTTTAAGTGCTCCTCATTGATTGCCACACTTTCATCGCTCACAATGACATCTGAAAGAGCCACTTGCTGAGAAATAGGTTCCAGAAAAATTCCTTCATCGAGCTGAAACTGCGGGTAGCCTATTTTTGGGGACCGGCCAGGATTGATCGCATCAAAAAGGAGTCGAAGCCATTTTCTTGCGCTCAACGCTACTGGCTCAAGGCCAGATTGCAAAAGAGAGGATTCAATTTGTTTCAGATCTCTCTCAAAGCGCTCCTTATGTTCTGAAAACTGTTTTTCGGTGAGTTGGGTAAATTTCTTCTCCGCCTCCCAAAATTTCTTCTTTTGAAATTTCTGTCCTTCTGAGCGGACGAATAGATAGATGTTAGCTTGAAAGAATTTTCCAAGACTAGCGCGATGCTTTAAATCCTCAAAACGAGAGCGAGCAATTTCTTGATAAGGACCCGAATCTCCCCCTGTAAGTTCCTCGTGTCTTGTAAGCAGACCTGAAACATCATGTCCGACTTGATAGTAGATCTGAAGAGTGAGTCCTTCCCGTGCTGTTGTGATTAGATTCTCAAGTCCAAACGCAAACTGATTGAAGCTTTCAACGCCTGAGACACTTGCATCAAAGCCTTTAAGCTTAAATCCTGCTCCGAGGGAGCCGTCTGAAAATACTGCTCGGTCTCCTTCAAAATGCCAGAGCGGTATTCGATCCGCCAAAGCTCTCGATGAAAATTTCATATTTTAAGATCCTTTGGTGCATGAATGGTTCGTGGTCTATTTTCAATATCTTTGGACTCATCCCCGGCAGAAAACCATCCCGGAGAGAGATGGTAGCGAACATAGTCGGCCAAGAATCCTTCGGGCTTATTTCGTTTGATAAAATAAAGCGTAAGTCCCACGATCCCCGGCAGAACAATGACAAAGAGAAACGAAAGACTCGTTCTGCCAAAGAGAAGATTCATCGTGGCCGCAAAGATCAAGACAAGAATCAAGTCGTGGACCTCCATGCCCACGACCTTGATTTTTGAATCCAAGTTGCGATGTATCGACGAACTACGAAGCTCGATCATTTAATTTCCTGTGGCTCGCTGCAACCACTGAATGATGGCGGGAGCTAAGAACCCAACCACCGAGACGGCGATTACTGTGATGATCTTGGCTTTCGCTGCGGCATCTCCGGAAAGCGCGAGAATCGCGGCATAGACAAGACCAAGGATTGAGAGTAGCGGAAGCACGGTGTTAATGAGTTGACCTGTTAGATTTTGCATCTTGCTTTCAAAGCCAAAGGCAAAAGCGGGCTCACTCATAAGAATGAGAGAGAGAAGGCCCAAATAGCCGACCATAAAAAACCAATTGTAAGTTCTGTTCGTCATGATTTATGCTGCCTCCTTTCTTTTCGATTTTGGATTAAAGCTTAAGACGAGCACCTTCATGCTGGAGCCAAAGTCGATATGAACTTCTCCATCGGTGGCATCATTGCTGTAGCCATCACCCTTTTCCTCGCGGTGATGAAACTTTCCATTCTTTTTGATGACCAGCTCTAAACGATAGCGAAGCTCATCGTTGATAAGCCCAATGGGTTTCAAATAATATTGCTTATCCTCACAGGCCTCATCGATCTTGAGACGATATTCACCAAATTTTTCGTCATAGAAAGCTTTGCCCGCATTCAGGCGCTTTCCAGTGACGGGGTTCATCCAAAAGAGATCATGTCCACGGTCATTACGTTGTTCAAAAGTTTCCATTAGTTTTTCCTTTGATTTGAAATTTTTTATTTAACCTTCACGCGCAGGTGGACGCACCAACCTGGCCCAATTCCAAAATGTAGAATTCACGAAGCTTTTTCACGGACGCTTCTAAGAGCGAGAGAATTTTTTTCTCGGATAGACCTACGACCTTGGCGATTTCACACGCCATCAGATTCTCCCAGTAGCGCAAGTACACAACAATTTGTTCGAGCTCCGAGAGCTTTGAGATGAACTTTCGAACTCTTCTCTTTTCGTTCGAAAGAAAGGAGAAAGTTGCATCATCTACTTTTTTCCTCTTTCGCTTATCCGAAGCATCCGCATACCAATCCTCCAGAGCCTTTTCTTCCATGAGCGCTTCAATTTTCTTCGGCTCCGTCACGATTTCTTCCACCCAAGGCAAATAGACTCTCAAAACTAAAAGCCCCTCGGAAACAGGTAGGAGTACTTAGCGATCATTTCCTCGCGGTACTCCCGCGGGTCTCGGTATTCCCTATTGGGAACAGCCTCGGGGTTTTTTTCGCGTTTGAGTTTCAACTTTCTCATCCAGTCTTGAATTCGCTTTTTCAGTTTTTGTGTGGGGGTCATGAATCTCCTTTTTGGGTTTAATTTGTTTGGTTCAAAAAACATGTGCCTTCACTAAGTAGGGGAAAAATACAGACAATACAGACAGCTCCATGCTCTAACCGATCGAAGTGATTTGTCTTTTGTCTTCCCCACTACGACATTCAGGGCTTTTTGCCACACTCTTAGAGGCCACATCATTTTTGATTGCTTCGAGGAGTTGAGATCTTATTTTCACAATGGCTCGATCAAGGTGAGTGGATACCGTTTGCTGGGTAATGCCGACCTTCTCACCGACTTGAACCTGTGTCAGGCCCTCCCAGAAGTACAGTCGAACAACTGCTCTCTGCGCAGGGGACAACTTGGAAATAATTGCTCTTAAAACCTGCGCAATTTGTGGGAAATGCCGAATATTGAGATCAGATAAGAGAGTCTTGAGCGAATTATCGGTCGAGAATCGCTCATCCCCTGTGGGATCACCAATTGGGACTTCATTCTCGGCATCCTTTTCCATATTTTCGCCAAGCTCCGTATCAGCGAGAAATGCTTCCCAGGTCGACGGTGGCCACTGAGACGCCATCACTCGAATAATTTCATCACTACGAAGTTTCCCGGAATCATCTCGCCAGGGTTTGTCTGTACTCTTCGTTTTCGAATTCTTAAAAGTGTCATTATTTTTCACTGTTTGTCCTCCACTGGTCACGAGACCGTGTTTGTATTGTCTGTATTCTGGCCTTACTTATTGAGGGGAAGTGTGTGTCTCTACGATGGCCGCGCCATTCTTCTGAGCGACGACACACCAAAAAAGCACTCCGCGCTCAGAAGAACGCTGTTCCAACTGCACGAGTTGCAGAAGACCTCTCCATCGAATCGAAAGAGATTTGTCTTCTCGCAGTGAGGACATCGTTTGAAAACGTCTGCCGCTTTTTTGATTTGGTTTTGCTTTTGATCCTGTTCGTTTTGAATTTCCATGGCTCATTACTCCTTCTGCTTTTGTGTAAAATTTCTAAGACGAAGAGGTCTATCGCAGTTTTTGTGCCAGCTTGAAAAAGGGCAAAAATTGAAGGGGCCGATTTAGAAAAACAGAAATATTTTCCGTATCTTATGGGCAAATTTGGAAAATTAACCGGCTGCTCTAAAGTCTTGATTTCGTATTACTAGTGATACGCGGAGTGATACAAATTTCTTTTGGATTAAACAAAATCTGTGCTATCTCCTCGGACACTGAATTTGGAGTTTCGAAGTTTCATGAAACCGTCGTTGTTAAAAATTTTAGTAATCGAAGATGATGAGCTTCATCGCCTCAACCTTGCAAAGCAGCTTGCAACTCACGGTCATGAGATTCATCATGCGGCTTCAAAGGCTCAAGCGCTCGACAAGATTTCGAATGGTCAGTTTGATTTATCCTTTGTCGATCTGGATCTTGATGAGCGACGGGCAGGCTTTGAGATCATTCCTCACCTGAAGCGGAAAGGAATTTATAGCGTCATTCTTTCAGGTCACCGCGAAGAAGCCTATGTCGAAGAGGGTTATGACAAAAAATGTGATGACTATCTCACGAAGCCCTTTCGCCCCTCCGCCGTGGAAGACATTCTTTCTAACTATCGCGGCTCCTCTCAAAAGAGCAGAGTTCGAAAGCTAATCGCAGATCGGATGATCTCTGAGGACCCTGGGCACCTTCAGCAATTCGACATTCTTGCAGAGAGCATGGGAATCCGAAAGCTTCCCATTTTGATCACGGGTCCATCGGGAGTTGGAAAAAGTGTCCTTGCTGAAATCTTGCACGAAGGATGGTACGGACACAAAGATCGGTTCGTTGAGATCAATGCCAACAGCCTATCGGATACCTTGCTCCAATCGGAGCTACTCGGACATGTCGATGGGGCCTTTACCGGAGCCCATAAGAAGCGACTTGGAAAAATTGCTCAGGCTCATCAGGGAACTCTGTTTATTGATGAGATCGGAACAGTTGGCATTCGAATGCAGCACACGCTTCTGGTTCCACTCGCAAACGGTCACTTTTCTCCGGTTGGTTCTAATGAACGCCTTAATTCTGACTTCAAGTTGATAACAGCGACTTGTGAGGATCTGCATGAGAAAATTGCCGCAAAACAGTTCCGCGAAGATTTTTACAATCGCATCTCGGGAGTAACGGTTCAGTTTAAACCACTCAAAGATCGACGACGAGACATTGAGCTTCTGCTTAATCATGTTCAGAAGAATTTTGGTGATGGTCGCGGGATGGCTATTCGCGCGGACGCAAGACGAGCCCTTATTGACTATGACTGGCCGGGAAACGAGAGAGAGTTCTTTGACTTTTGGAAATCAAAAGCCAATACGAAAAAGCCCGTATTTTCTATCGAAGACCTTCCTTCGAAAATTGTCACCAACTCCTATCCAGGTAAACACTCGTGCCACCTCCTTACAGAGAGACAAATCAAATACGTTGAGGAAGTGGGCTTAAAAAAATTTCTCTCAGAACTAGAAAAAGAAGTTGCGGATTACTTTCGTCGAAAAATTGGAAAAACACGTCCTGTTCGTCCACTGATGCGGCATCTTGGCTATTCTCAAAAGAAAGTGGTGAGCCTCCTCGATGAGCTGAAGGAGGCCGAAGGATGAAAAATACGACTAAAACCCAGCAAGATTTGCTGCATGATTTTCAATCCGATCTTCATGCAATTCTTTCTACCGTTGAGCAAGTTCGACAGAACCTAAAGCAGGATCAGGCTTACTGTGAAACGGTCATTGATCTTGCCGCTAAGCGCAGCGATCAGTTGCTTCAAAAGTGGGAGCAGCTAAAAATCTGCATCAAGGAAGGGGGAAAGTAATATGCATTTCCTCTTCCTTTACACATTGATTGTTGGATTATTACTTGGCTGCACAAAGGAACGTTCGTCGCCAGATCACGACCTCACACTCCGGGTTCCGATCACGGCGATTCCTGATTTGGATCGCGAACGTGGAAACGAAGTAAATGCAAATAAAGTCGTCGATAATGTTTTTGAACATCTTGTAGGTGTCGATCAAAGCTTATCTCCCTTTCCCGAGGTAGCATCCAAGTGGACCATCCGACATGACAAGAGCGAAATCGAATTTGAAATTGATCAAAACAAACGTTTCCATGATGGGTCCCCAGTTTTGACTCAAGATGTTCTCAATTCTCTTCTTGAAGCCTATCGAAACAAAAATGAGATTCTATCTCAGTTCAAATCCTTAGAGGGTTGCCTTCAAAAGCCTTCGTGCGATGGCTTTCATACGATTGACAGGACTCGCTTTGTGCTCCGCATTCGAAACAAGAACTATCCTCTGTTGATGAAAAAATTAGCGAGTGCCAAGGGCTGCATCGTTAAGAGAGTCGGCGGAAATTATTTTGGGACGGGTCCCTATAAAATTGCACAAGTCGATAGAGACCAGATTGTTGCCGAGAAATTCGATGATCGAGCGATTTTCAAAAAGATTATTTATCAGAAGGCTGATTCCGACACGGCACTTAGAATGTTTCTCAAAGGCGAACTTGATACGATCTCCGACATTGAATCTTCCATTCCAAGAAAAGATTTGCCGGATGGGCTTTCGTTTAGCCAGAAAATCGCAGGCACATATGCGCTTGTGTTTAGTTTTAAGAGACCTGTTTTTAAAAAGGTGGAAAATCGTCTCGCGGTCGCAAGTGTGATTGAGCAAGAACGCTTTCACGAGTACGCACCCGGCGATGATATTCCAGCAGGCGGCATGATTCCGCGTGGATACTTTGGGCACCGCTCAAAGACGCACTCTCAGGATGTGGCTAGTGCGAAGCAATTGATTGAAAAGCACACCTTAGCCACCCAGAGAATAGTCATTCTCGGAGCCAGAGAGAAATTCCGAGGTAATAAAGCTGTTGAAGAGTATCTCGTTGATCGCTTCAAAGGAATTGGACTTAAGCTAAAAGTCGAATTTGTTTCCTTTGATGAAGTGCTTCGAGGATTCCGCGACGGGCGATTCGATATGATTATGAAGGGGGATTCTCCCATTAACTTCGATCCATCTACATCTTTTGACGGCTATGTCGGAGAAGAGATGCGGGAGTTTTCTGGTTACCACAGTCCCGCTCTTAATCGACTGCTGTTAACCTATGAGGGCCAGACCGCCAAAGAGGATCAGCTTAAGACCCTTCACGCCATGGAGGATGTATTTGCAAAAGAGATTCCAGCTATTCCACTTTTCTATCCGGTATTTACGACCTGGTTTCGAAAAGGACTTACTGTGCAAAACGCAGAGAATATCAGCGTAAAATTTTGGGATTTTTCGTATCACGATGTACGTGTTGCGAGTGTGGTGCGAAAGAAAAAAGTAAACAATTGAAAGGAGGCGAAAGCCATGAAAACGAACAAGAAAGAAGGACGCAAGCAATTCAACCTTGCTATCCTCAAAAACAAACTCATCGGCGAAGCTCGCGCTAGTTACTAAGGAGCTTCGGCATGTTTGATTTTGAAATGGTCCAATCATACATCGCCTATCTGCGGGAAGAGGGAGTCCGTGCGATTCTCTCCTCCCGCTCGGACCTGTCCCGAAAAAGTGTGGAGGCGTTAAGTCTGCCAATTGTATCTTTGTGTTACTTTTCGGCAGAGAGCGCCAGCGAACGGGAGGGTTGGGATCTTCTTTTTCGTTTGGATCACGAGCGGAAGAATGCCGTGGTTGGAAACGATATTTTTAGAAATCCGAAGTCTGACATATTCCTTGAAAAGAATAAGATTTACCGGGAAGCAGAAAACCTTATTGAAGCCGTCTGGCCCGAGTATTTTCAGTTGATT
>CAZRLF010000025.1:0-25578 GCA_964601045.1 uncultured Bacteriovoracaceae bacterium | reverse complement strand
ATTTATCACGGTGCTTTTGCTCAGGCCTGCATGCTTGGATTGGCGCTTCGCATTTTAAAGCAGGACGGAGACAACCGCTACCGTGCTGGAGCTGAGCGTATTCTCAAGAGATTTCAGCCGACGTTTGAAAAAGACTATCAAACCATTCTGGATCGAGATCTTCTTCGATTTGATGAGCATATTACAGAGATCATTGAAACAGTTCGAGGTGAAGTTAAGGAACTGGAAATTAAAGTTCAACCCCGAAAAGCGGGGGCTCGATGAAACAGGAAATATCAATTCACGATATTTTGATTCGTCTTGGTGTATTTCGGGCACTCTACGCATCTGCTGTACAATTTAACTCCGTTTTATTTCGAGTTATCGTAGGAGTGCTGGCCCTTTCTTTTGGTGTTCCCGCCGATACCGTCGCTCTCGTCACCGTGATTGAATTTTCTCTTAACGGGCTTCTGGAAGTGCCCTGTGGTTATTTTGCTGATCGCGTTGGACGCATTCCTTCCATCATCCTTAGCCTTCTTCTTATTATGCTAGGCCTATCCTGTGTCTACACCGCTCTTCTTCTAAGTGACGGTATGGCCAGGGTGCTTTTTATTATTCATGGTGTTCTTATTGGCATTGCAAAACCTCTGAGTTCGGGATCGATTGAGGCCTTCTACCAGGATGCCTTGAAGGGCCGCTGTCAAAACGACGATCATGAGAAGATCGCCGCAACTAGTTTAACAACGAGTCAAAACTACGGAAAATATTTTACTACGATTGCGGTCGTCGCTGCCTTTGCTCTCGCATGGGTATTTGGAAAATTTCAGTGGCTTCCCCATACTTTCTTGATCGGGATACTACTTTATGCGGCTTGCATTGTGACTTTGTGGCGCGACTTTCTTCAGCTCGGTGACGGAGAACGGGCGCTCCATGTGTCTCCTTTTAAGGATATTTTTAAGGCTACGTTTCTTGCTCCACGCGCGAAACTTGCGACTATTTATAATCTGTCGTTTTGGATGATGACGGTCATTATGGCAGGGTATCTTCCATTGTCATTAGGTCGTGAACAAAGTGGGGCTGCCCCCTACCTACAGTGGGCTTTCATGGCAGCATTCATGCTTGGCTATTCCGCCTTTGGATGGGTTGTGAAGGGGCACCTGTTGCCTTTTTTAATTGAGCGCGTAAGTCCGAAGCAATACCTTCTTATCTTTTACGGACTCACGCTCGTGATGAGCTTGGGCTTCCTGGGAATTTATCCAGGTGCTTCAATACCTATTCAGATTGTCTACACTTTTCTTTTTGGAACTTTCTTTCATACGGCGACTTCCGCAGTCCAGAACGTTTCTATGAATCAGCTAATGGGAGAAATCAAAAAGCAAGACTATGCCACTGCTCTTAGCTTTCAGAATATTCCGGGCTTCCTCTGGGTGGGTTGCTACAGTGTTTACATCAGTGTTTCCAGAAACGGCGCTCCCTCAGTTCAAGAGGCATTTATTTCGGTCGCTCTTCTCTGTCTTATTTTTTCTGTGATCACAGTCGTCCTGGAGCGTCCTTTAGCTGCTTTGAAGGTGACAAAATGACGACGGCAAAAGCAACAACGCTGCGAGAATTGTTTCGTACCTCATCGTGGCGCATCTTTGCTTACTCTCTGGTCTTGATCATTCCGCTTGTGATGGCCATTCTTACGATTGCATTTTCTCAGAGTGAGCATAGGAATCTTTCACTTCTGACTCAACAGTTGGTTGCCGTCATTAAACCCAAAATTCAAATGGGTGATGAGATTGAGATTCGCGGGCTTCTTTCAAAAACTGTTGAGACCTCCGACATCTTGGCAATTGCGATTGAAGGAGAATCGATCCGCCCTCTGATCTTTTCAGAGCTTGAAGAAGTGGATTTTCAAAAGCTTAAAGAGACGGGCTACCTGGATATCTTTTTATCACCCTATGTGATCCAAGAATCATCGTATACGGTCTTTCCCAATCGGCCCGAGCTTTTCAAAGTAAAAGTCGCTTTTCCAAATACCATTCGAGAGCAAGTGGTCGAGTATACGTTTTTTACCACTCTCGTGATTTCGATCCTTCTGTTCCTAGTTCTCTATTTCAGGCTCAAGATGGTGATGACCACGATTCGAAGACCAATTGAAAATCTCCGGGATTATATCGAGACGTTTGATCAGACCTTGAGTGAACGGAACCTGGAGTCTGAAAGGCTTATTGAAACGAGAGACATTCGGGAAAAGTTTGATTCACTTCAAAAGCGCTTAGTAAAACAACAGACTGCTCTTCTCAATAAATCTGTCGAAGAAGAACGCGGAAAATTGGCCGCCCAAGTGGCACACGATCTTAAATCCTATACCAGCATTCTTCTTCGCTCGATTCAAAACTTGAGATCGAAGCTTGGAGAAGAAGATCTTCTTATTCTTCAGAAAGCAGCAAGCGATATCTCCATCAAAATGCAGCAGCTTCAAAAAGTGGGGGCTGAGAGCTTAGATGAAGGCGATCGAAGTTTCGTTTTACAGCTAGACTCCCTGATTGCGAATTTGGTGGAACTAAAAGCCATTGAGTATAGCCACCTGAAACAGCTCGATATCCGATTTGATTTTGACAGAAGCGATCACGGACTCTTTGTCAAGGTAGACCCGATTGAACTCGGAACAGCGGTTTCAAATCTGGTGAACAACGCTGTCGAGGCTATTGAAGATTCTGGAACGATCACTCTTTCGGTAAAACGCGAAGGAGAGCTTGCCGTTCTTTCCATCCAAGATACAGGGTGCGGAATTCCAGAGAATCTTCTGAAGGAGGTGATGGCTTCTGGCTTCTCCACTAAGGGCGGTGTGGGTCGCGGCAAAGGTCTCACCAAAGCCGTTGAAATTGTACAAAATGAAAACGGCACTCTGTCCATTGATTCCAAGTTAGGAGTCGGGACAACAATTAATCTCAAATTTTTGGAGCAGCCACCAAGGCCGTCGTTTGTCGAGAAGATCTGCCTCGCTGGGGTAAACCGAGTGTTCATAGTCGAAAACGATTATGAGTTCGCCAAGCGAGTGGAAAACACGATCAGAAATCAAAATGGCCAATTTGAGATTTCTATTTATCATGATTTTGAGAGCTTCAAGTCTGCGGCAAAGAAACTGAAGTTTTCGGATTGCGATCTCATCCTCATGGATTATGACCTTGGGGATGCAAAGCTGACGGGCCTCGATCTCATCGAGGGCTTCGACTTGAAGACGCGGGCTTTATTGCTAACTCATAACTACAGCAACTCCCGACTCCTCGATGAATGTGATCGAAAAGAAATAAAACTTCTTCCAAAGATCTTGCTTGATCGAATCGATATCTCGACTGACATGGATCATTTATCGACCCTCTATTCGGGGGTCGTCGTCGATGATGATGACCTTCATGTTGTTCACTTAAGAAAAATGGCTCGTGAGAAGGGACTCAATCTCCTCTTTTGCCGCAGCTTCTCAGAATTGAAAGCCCGTGTTTCCGTGCTGAATAAAGACCAGATCGTCGTCATGGACTCGCGACTTGGAGATGAGAAAAAGGGTGAAGTCGCCGCCAGAGAACTCTTTGACACTTATGGATTTAGGCGCATCGTTCTCAACACGGCTTATGAGCGAGATCACTTTCAGACACTTTACCCTGAAGGCATGTACTGGATTGAGAGAATTATTCCGAAGGATGTGAATCAGGTGATGGCGTGTTTTGAATCTAGGGCGTCGGCACAATGAAAAATTATTCTTTATTTTTTGTCCACATCTTATATGTAAAAACAAACGCGATGAGACTAATAAGCGAAAAAAATCCTCCAACAAGAAAAGTTACCTGTGGTCCAATCAGATCCCAAAGAGATCCAGCTACCGTACTTGCTAAAAGTAAGGCTACCGCACTGAAGAGATTAAAAAGTCCATAAGCAGTTCCCCTTCGATCGGGTGAACAGGAATCTGCCACAAGTGCCGAGAGTTCCTTGTGTAAACCCCAAATGAAGCCCCCAAAGTGCGACGCCCAGAAAAGTGACCAGCAACCCTCTAGCCATTCCTAGAATAAGATCGGAAATACAAAGAACGGCAATTCCGATTAACAAAAGCCATTCCCTTCGTACACGATCAGAAAGATGACCAATCGGGTAGGCCGATAATGCATAAACGATATTCATAACTATAAGTACAAGAGGAGCAAGGTGCAGAGCGAGCCCAAGGTCCTTCGCTCGTAAAATCAGAAATGCCTCGCTGAATCGAGCAAGCTGAAAAAGAGCCCCAACTCCAGCAACAAACCAAAAGGAAATTTGAAACTGTTTTATGTCCTTAATATGAATACGTCGCTTAGGGACTTGCTTATGATCCTTTTCTTCTTCTTTGACCCCAAACAAAAGGATTCCCACAGACAGAACACCGGGAATGGTCGCAATCCAAAAGACAAGGCGATAATCATCTTGGGTTAAGTGCATTAGTAGAATTGCCACCAAAGGACCAAGAAAAGCGCCCACGGTATCCAAAGACTGTCTAAGCCCAAATGCTCGCCCCCGAAGTTTTCGGGGCGCAAGATCGGCAACTAGCGCATCACGTGGGGCTCCCCTAATTCCTTTTCCGATACGATCTAAAAGCCTTGCTCCATAGACAATTGGCACTGTCCCAGCCAAAGCAAAGAGCGGCTTACTAAGAGCACCCATTGCATAGCCCATTACAACTAAGGGTTTTCGGAAACGAAGCGAATCACTGATCGGGCCAGAGATTACTTTAAATATTAATACTGCGCCTTGAGCAAGACCTTCTAAAATACCGACCGACGTAACACTGGCTCCAAGAACGGAAACCAGAAATACTGGAAGTAACCCGTGTACAATTTCGGAGGATGTATCCATAAAGAGGCTAACAAAGCCAAGTGCCCAAATACTACGCGGCATAGTCAAAGCACGGCTTCCAGTCCTACTTTTCACTTAAAGTATGCCTTTACAACATGCAAAAGCTTGTCTGCTGCCCGAAGTTGTTCTGTACTGGGTTTCCGTTTGGGATCAAGCACGTGATCATTGACATGGCCCTCAATCAATTCTCCCATTAATCCGTTAAGCGCACCTCGACAGGAAGCGACCGTCTGAAGAAGCTCAACGCAGTCTTCCTCGTTTTCGAGCGCCGCCTCAATTGCTCCAACCTGTCCCTTGATTCGTTTTATCCGGGCAAGAAGCTTGTTCTTGTTTTTAATTGTATGAGCCATTTTTCTTGTATAATATACCCCCCTATATTATACAATTCTAAAAAGAGGAAATCATGATGAGTCACCAAGATCACAAACATGATCACAATTACTTACTAGATGATGAAACCATAGCGCATAACGAAAGGCGCACCTTCTTTGTCGTTGTTTTGACCGCTGTGATGATGGTGGTTGAGGTTGTCGCCGGGTATATGACTTCCTCAATGGCTCTACTTGCAGATGGCTGGCACATGGCCTCACATGCTGGCGCTTTAACGATAAGTCTCTTCGCTTATAAACTAGCTAAGTCTGGGAAGCTCAATCAAAAATTTTCCTTCGGTGCGGGCAAATTTATTCCACTAGGAGGATACACGAGTGCAATTGCATTGGCGCTGATTGCCGTACTTATGGGATTTAGTTCCGCGGAAAGGCTCTTTTCACCTGTGCCAATTCGGTTTAATGAAGCTATTTTCATTGCTGTCGTAGGTTTGGTGGTCAATATTGTTTGCGCTCTCCTTCTTACGGAAAAACACCACCGCCATCATCACGAAGGGGATCATGCGAATCACACCCATGATCATAATTTAAAAAGTGCTTATGTGCATATATTGGCCGATGCACTGACTTCAGTGTTTGCGATCCTGGCTCTAGTATTTGGCAAGTTTTATAATGCCATATGGCTGGACCCCTTGATGGGTATAGTTGGAGCGATTGTAATTTTACGGTGGGCCTATTTGCTCTGTAGGGAAACCGCATGGGAGCTACTCGATGGACATGCAAAAACTATCAATCGTGAAAAAATCAAAAGTCTGATTGAAACGGAGGGAGCTGAAGTCAGTGATCTCCATATTTGGAGAATCGCACCCAATGCCCATGCCTGCGAAATGGTTGTTACATCTCATGCGCCAAAGGGAACAACATTTTATAGAGAACTGGTAAGCCAGAAGTTTTCGTTTGAGCATCTTATTATAGAAGAAAGGCGCTGCGTTCATTAATTGCATTTCCCCTAATAGGGAATGTACTTGAAGGCCGAATGCATTATCTGTTTTGACACGTATCGCATAGCCCAAAGAAAGAGGATAAAAATGGCTGACCTGATGTCTTCTGAATGGGATTTGATTACGAGGATTTGCGAAATGTTTTTGAGTGCGCGAGAATTCAAAGTTGTTGCGCCTGCGTTTCCACTTCCGTGGCACCTTGTGTGTGGCCAGGCAATTGTTACGAGTTAAACAATCGCAAAAACAGGAAATGGGTTTAAAAATTCCATTGAAGCCCAAAGCCGATGGAATGACTGCGCTCTTTACCATCAAATCTATAGTATGGGCCAATTTCCCAGCGCTTTGAAATACGATACATGAGCTTTGTGCTGACTTCCCAGTCCGCTCGCGCAAAAGAGCGTTCAAAGCGAACCTGTCCCTCTGGAATGAAGTAAATTCGCCCGGTGAGTGGAAACTCTTTTTTGAGCTTAATCACAGCCTGTCCCCGTGTGTTCATATAACCCGTCATTTCAATTTGCATGGGAAGGGTCCACTGGACTCCAAAAATGGCGGAGAGTTCTTCATCCGTGTACTCGACGCCCGTCATGACAGCAAAGTAACGCGTTAAAAAACGTTTAAAATAGGCTTCGGCTTCGAAGGTCTTTGGGTCATAGTCTTCTAACTCTAAATTCATCTCAACTTCGTAGCGACCAGCATTGATGCGAACATTGGTTTCGGCGTGATTGGTCCAGAGTCCAACTCGCCCGCCCACAAATGGAGAGTTGTCGTGAATCATCATCGGGGAATGTTTTTTCTCGGAATCGACGAGATCTTGAGGTCGCTCGAACCCCTTATACTTGATGAGTCGGGCCATACCCATTTTCATATGATAAAGGTTGTGACAGTGAAAGAACCAGATGCCGGGCTCGTTAGCGTAGAATTCTATGGTTTGTGTTTTCATCGGGCCAACATCAACGGTGTGAGCTAGCGGCGCTAAATCTCCTTGACCGTTGATGAGTCTAAAAAAATGGCCGTGAAGATGCATCGGGTGATGCATCATGGTTTTATTCACCATAGTAAACTGAACGACATCACCCTGGTTGACTTCGATATATTTTTCTTCGCTGAAAGGCTTGCCATTGATGTACCATGTATAGCGCTCCATATCGCCATCGAGATTCAGTGTTACATGGTAGCGAGGTAATACGGCAGGAAATGCCGTCGAGTGCTTGGCCTTGAGCATATTGTAATTCAGGCGTTGGCTCATTGGCATATCGCCAGGATTATCGTCACCAGGCGGGTGATCCGGATGATCCCCGTGATCGCCCCCATCATGGTCTCCTGTAACAGACGTGCTATCCGGGTTCATGTTCATCAAAGAATGATCTACACCATGACCGTCGTGGCCCCCATGATCTCCACCTCCATGATCGCCATCGTGACCATCATTTGGATCATCTCCACTATCCCCCCCATGGCCGCCATGTTCACCGTGGTCCATTCGATAGGGATTAGGTTTGATTTTATCCGGGACTTCTTCTTCCGTTCCATGTCCGAGAAAGAATGAAGCAAAGCCTGTAACATCCTGAGCGGTTGCGCGAACTTCATAAGACTTCATGCCGTCATCGGGAATGGTAAAAACGATATCGTAAGTTTCTCCCATTCCCATAAGGAGTTCGTTAACGGTGACGGGTTCGACTTCCATCCCATCTTTTGAAATGACCTGAAAATTTCTTAGGTTCCCAATGTTCACGTAGAAATAAGAGGAGGCTCCAGCATTGATTATTCTAAGACGAATTTTGTCTCCTGTGTTGAAGTGGTTATGGAGAGCGCTTTCCTGTTCACCGTTAATCAAAAACGCATCATAGGCAACGTCTCCGAGATCCATCGGCCCCATGCGAGTCCACTGGCTTTTGATGTAATCCCAAACCGCACCATGTCGAATAGCTCCATACCACGAAGGAAGAAATCCTTTTTTGAAACCATAGTAATCGCCATCCTTTTTGAGATTGGCGAGAATGTCTTTGGGGTTCTCGCTGGTCCAGTCGCTTAAAACGAGCGTTCGATCTAAAACATAGGGACTGTGATGATCTTCATGAGGCTTTTTGATGACGATGGCCCCATAAAGACCGCGTTGTTCCTGGAGCATTGTATGTGAGTGATACCAATAGGTCCCTGAGTGTTTGATTGGAAATCGAAAGGTAAAAGTCGTGCCAGGCTCGATGGGTTTATTGTTTGAAAACATTGGCCCATCCATATCCCATGGTACGAGAACTCCGTGCCAATGAAGCGAAGTCACTTCATTGGTTTCGTTTTTCACGTTGATGACGGCCGTGTCACCAAGCTCAAACTCAAGTGTGGGTGCGGGCACCTGATCGTTGATCGTGAGGCCTTCTCGTAAGGTGAACCCAGCTTTTGTGACATCTTGTGATCGGACGGTAAGGTCGTAGACCTTTTCTTTAGCCCACGATGGGCCAGCGATGAAAAGTATAGATAGACCCAAAAGAACTTTACTTAGACTTCTTTGCACGAGGTGACTCCCCTCCAAACATATTGCACTGCATTATAATATTGAGTTCCATTTATCAACTCAAAACCGCCTAAACCTTTGAAACCCTGAAATATTTACGAATTACTGTCACAGAACTCGGTAGGGTTTCGTATTCTCTCATAGGACGTATAGCCAGCTGAATTCAAATGGAGGAATAGCCCATCAAAACCTTAGTTCTTTTTTGGGGAGTCGTGATTTTTTTGCCAGTAGCAGCTCAGGCTCATCAGCAACATCACGAAACGCATGATGTCTCCGAAAGCGAACTCGAGGAGAAGCACCGGCAGGAAAAGCTCGTCAAAACCAATGAACTTTATAAGGATAAGGTGAAGGTCATTTTCCAAAACAAATGTTTTACGTGCCACAGTCAAAACACGGTGCTTCCTTGGTACTACCCGCTTCCCGGTGCAAAACAGCTCATTGATAGCGACATCAAGGAGGCCAAAAAGCATCTCGATTTTTCAGATGACTTTCCTTTTAAGGGGCATGGAACACCCAGCGAAGATTTGGATGCAATCAAAGAGGCCGTAGAAGAAAATTCGATGCCTCCTTTTCGATATAGGGCGCTCCATTGGGGTTCGGGTCTTAAAGAAAATGAAAAGAAAACGATTCTCGACTGGGTGCATGAGTCGAAAGATATTTTAGAGAAAAAGTAGCTGGGCCTGTCACAACGAGGTTTTTAGTTTCGTATTAGTCAGCATGAAAGAGGGGCTCTGAGTATGAGAAGGCGGGAAAAAAAATCCATGAAAGTAATCTTAACCTTGCTTCTAATGACTCTAAGTTTTCAGGCCTTAGGCGAGGACCTCACACCATCCAGCCTTTTAAAGGAAGTTTATTCCCAGAACCCAGAACTCTCGGCTGAAAGGCTAAAGGCAGAATCCGAAAAAGCGGCCGTTTCTTCCAAATACTCTCTTTCGAACCCCCGCCTTGGTTTCATGCGGGAGACAAATATGACAAGCGATCAACAACAGATGGGGGCCATGGACTCTTTTGGTATTTCACAAGAAGTGATGTTTCCTACCAAATATTTTTCAATGGGTTCCATGCAGAAATCAAAAGCCTCGGCATTGAATGAAGAATATCTCAATAAAAAACTTGAGCTTCGTCAAAAAGCGCTGACTCAATACTATGGCTACTATGCTGCGACTCAAATTGCCGCACTTCTTGAAGCACAAAAAGAGACTTTAAGAGAGATCGCAAGAATTGCAGAAGCTAGACGTGCGACTGGGGCCAGCCCGCAGCAGGACGAAATGAAGGCCCATGTCGAACAAACCAAAATCGAAAATGAAATTTTGCTTCAAAAGCAAGAGGTCGTTGAGCTTGAAGCTTCTCTTCGTGCACTATTAAACCGCGATCGAGACTTCTCAATCACACTACCTAAAGAAGAACTTAATTCTCCAAAACTGATTGAGTCTTTAGACAGCATTGAAGAAAAGGCCATCGCGAATTCGAAAATGCTTTCCTCCCAAAAAGCGTGGCTTGAAGAGGCCGAGACAGGAAGAACACTTGCGAAAATGAACTATCTCCCGGACTTCATGCTGAGCTATCGAAAGCCGTTTGGAAATAATGCTCCTTCCAATGCCTACGTTGTTGGTATCGAAATGTCAGTGCCTCTTTGGTTTTTTACAAAACAAAACAGCGAAACCGCCGCTGCCTCAAAGAAGGCGCTTGAAGCAGAAAAGCGCGTGGAAATGACAAAAAGACAGGTGGAGTCGGAAACGAAAAGTCTGAGTCATAAAGCAGAAACTCTCTCAAAACTCCTTCAGATTTATGAAACCGCATTAATTCCTCAGTCGACGAGCGCTCTGAATTCTTCGAGATCTGCTTACAGTGCTGGGAAAGTTGGTTTTCAAGAGCTTCTTGATGCAGAGAGATCTCTCTATTCGGTAAGAATCGACTATTATAAAAACTTGTCTCGATTTGTTGAGGCGCTGACTTCTTTAGAGCGAATCGCGGGCGCTTCGGTCAGTACCTTACCGATGGATGAGGAAAATTTGAGCGGAGGCATCTAATGAAATTAGCGACATTACTGACAGTTTTAATGCTCCTCGTCGTTGGTTGTACTCGAAAGGAATCAACAGAGAAAAACGAATCAGCTGCTTCCCATCAGCACGATCAAATGAAGGAAGTGTGGACTTGTCCTATGCATCCACAGATTAAAAAGGATGGCCCTGGAAAATGTCCCATCTGTGGAATGGATTTGGTGAAGGCAGGTAGCTTAAGTTCGACCTCGGATCAGTCTCTTACACATGTACCCGAGGGGCATGCCACCTTTGCGCTCGAAAATAATCGCATTCAAATGATTGGTGTAAAATATGGAACGGTTGAAAAAAAACCTCTTTATAAATCCATTGAGTCCGCAGGGCGGGTGGCGTTTGATCCCGAACTTTATACGGCTCAGAGCGAGTTTATAGAAGCGGTAAAGCAATTGGAGCGCGTGAAAGATGCTCCGATAGAAGATGTAAAACATTCGGCTCAAAGAATGGTGGAGTCCGCAAAACTAAGACTGAAAATTCTAGGGCTCTCGGATAATCAAATTACAAAACTTCGCAGAGCGGGAGGAGAAAGCACGGGAGCGAATCTCCTGATCACTTCTCCAGGAGAAAACGTGTGGATCTATGCGGAAGTATTTGAAATGGATCTCCCCTCTGTAGAGCCCGGCCAGGAGGTGAAAATTACGGGAGGATCTCTAGAGGGAAAGGAACTACTTGGAAAGGTTGCTTCAGTGGATCGAGTTATTAATTCCGCAACTCGAACTGCAAAAGTCAGGGTGCTGGTTCCCAACTCCAAAGCCGTTCTTCGCCCCGAGGCCTTTGTTGATGTCACTATTCTTTCACCGCTCGGAGAGCAAATAGTCGTTCCATTTGATGCTATTTTGGATTCGGGAAAAGAGGCTTGGGTTTTTGTCGCGAAGGAAGATGGACATTTTGAGCCAAAAACGGTCGTGATCAAAAACTACGCGGGCGATGAGGTTTCGATTGCCTCTGGTCTTGAGCCCGGCGAGCGAATCGTAACCAGCGCGAATTTCCTGATCGATTCTGAGTCACGCTTAAAAGGAGTTCTTAGTTCGCAGGCTGGCAATCAAGACCACGGAAAAGCAACTGATGGTGACTCTACGCCCAAAACTCCCGAATGCCCCAAAGGACAAGTCTGGCATGAGCAGATGAAGCACTGCATGTCGAAGGTAGGTAACTAGACATGCTTGAGAAAATAATCGATTTTTCTGCGCGCAATCGATACTTCGTTTTCTTGCTCACGACCGTTGCTGTTGTCGCCGGATGGTATTCGATGAAAGCCATTCCGGTGGATGCGATTCCGGATCTGTCTGAAACCCAGGTTATTATCTACTCAAAGTGGGATCGCTCTCCCGACATCATTGAAGATCAGGTTACCTATCCCATCATCAGTGCCATGCTGGGTGCGCCTAAAGTGAAAGATATTCGTGGCTTTTCTGATTTTGGTTTTTCCTACGTCTATGTGATTTTTGAGGACGGAACAGATCCCTACTGGGCGCGCTCGCGAACGCTTGAATATCTCTCTAAAATCACACCCCAACTACCCGAGGGGGTGAATACTGAGCTAGGCCCCGATGCAACGGGAGTGGGATGGATTTTTCAGTATGCACTCGTGGATGAAACAGGAAAGAGGTCGCTTGCCGATTTGCGCTCGTATCAGGACTGGTTTCTTCGCTACGTCTTACAAACAGTTCCAGGAGTGGCCGAAGTCCCCGCCATTGGAGGATTTCAAAAACAATACCAAGTGAAGGTAAATCCAAACGCGCTTCTCGCTTATAAAATCCCGCTCGCAAAAGTGGTCGAGGCGATTAAGTCTGGCAATAACGATGTGGGGGCAAGACTTCTAGAAATTTCTGGTGCTGAGTACATGATCCGTGGCCGTGGATACATTAAAAATATCCACGACATCGGAAACATCGTCGTTGGATATGAAGGCGGGACTCCGATTTACGTTAAAAATGTCGCGAAAGTTAGCGTTGGCCCGGACATCCGAAGAGGAATTGCGGATCTTGACGGTAAAGGAGATGCCGTAGGTGGCATCGTGGTCATGCGTTATGGAGAAAATGCAACCCGTGTGATCGATGCTGTAAAAAATAAAATCGAAGAAACAAAAAGCTCATTTCCAGAAGGCCTTAAGCTTGTGGTCACCTACGATAGATCCGATCTGATACATCGGGCGGTTGAAACACTTAGCCACGAGCTCATTTTGGAAATGATTATCGTAAGCCTGATCATCCTCATTTTTCTACTCCATATCCCGAGTGCCATGATTCCGATTGCGACGTTACCTCTTGCAGTCCTCATTTCTTTCGTTCCCATGCACCTCATGGGAATTTCATCGAACATCATGAGCCTCGGCGGAATCGCAATTGCTATTGGAGCCATGGTGGACGCTGCAATTGTCGTCGTTGAAAATGCACATAAGCATATCGAAGAATGGGAAAAGGGTGGGAAAAAGGAAGATATTAAGGAGGTGGTTATTCAAGCCATCAAAGAAGTTGGACCCGCCAGTTTTTACTCTCTGCTTGTGATCGCCGTTTCGTTTATTCCGATCTTTGCTCTCGAAGCCCAAGAGGGAAAACTCTTTAAGCCACTAGCGTACACGAAAAATCTTTCCATGATTGTCGCCGCAGTACTCAGCATCACACTTGATCCTGCACTGAGAGTAGCTCTGACGAGTTTTTCCATTCGCCATTTTAAACCACTTTGGCTTTCAAAATTAAGAAATGCAGTTCTTGTTGGGAAAACTTATTCTGAAGAAGAGCATCCGATCAGTCGCTTTTTCTTTAGATTTTATGGCCCTGTCGTGGACTGGGCTGTCGAGAAGAGATGGAAAGTCATTGGAATCGCACTGGTTCTCATGGTCGCCACGATTCCTGCTTTTATGAAACTAGGATCGGAATTCATGCCACCACTGAACGAGGGCACGATCCTTTATATGCCGACTACGATGCCTGGGATTTCCGTGGCCTCCGCTCAAGACCTTCTGCAGAGGCAAGATCAAATTCTCAAATCTTTTCCAGAAGTAGAAAGAGTTTTCGGAAAGGCAGGTCGTGCGGATAGCCCGACAGACCCAGCCCCTTTTTCGATGATGGAAACCACGGTCATTTTAAAGCCTCAGCATGAGTGGCGCGAAATGGAGAGATGGTATTCATTTTTACCAAGATTTTTGCAGTGGCCTTTTACACTAATTTGGCCGAGGTTCATGAGTTTTGAAGAACTTGTCGCCGAGATGGATGCCAAAACAAAGTTCCCAGGAACCACTAATGCCTGGACGATGCCTATTCGGAATCGAATCGATATGCTCACCACGGGGATTCGAACACCCGTCGGTATTAAAGTCTTAGGCGCAGATCTTAAACAGGTCGAGGCCATTGGTGTCGAGCTTGAAAAAATTCTTCCGGAAGTGAAAGGCACGCGGAGTGTATTTGCGGAGAGAATCGCGGGAGGATATTTTTTAGATTTCAAATTCAATCGAGAAAAACTTGCACGCTACGGGATCAGTATTGATCAGGCCCAAGAAGCCTTGATGGCGTCTGTGGGAGGCGATCCTATTACAAAAACTGTTGAGGGAAGAGAGCGCTATAGTGTCAACGTAAGATACTCGCCTGATTTTAGATCTAATATCGACTCGCTTAAGCGCGTACTCATCCCAACGCCGGCAGGTGCGCAGATTCCGATGGGGCAAGTGGCGGACATTGCCATGGCGCAAGGGCCAGCCATGATCCGAAATGAAAATGGACTTCTCTCAAGCTATGTCTATATCGATATCGCTGATCGCGATGTGGGAAGTTATGTGGCCGATGCCAAAACAATCGTTGAGCAGAAACTTAAACTTCCAGGAGGTGTTGCCCTAGCGTGGAGCGGTCAATACGAAAACATGATTCGAGTGAAAGAGAAGCTTAAGGTCATCGTGCCCATCACGCTATTTATTATCATTCTCCTTCTCTTTGCCAATACACGGTCGTGGATAAAAACTTCGATTATTTTGCTCGCTGTCCCTTTTTCCGCGATTGGAGCGGTCTGGTTTCTCTCACTTCTCGACTACAATATGAGTATCGCCGTTTGGGTGGGCCTCATTGCGCTTCTTGGGGTCGATGCGGAAACAGGGATTTTTATGCTCCTCTATCTGGACATCGCTTTTGAGAAGGCCAAAAAAGAGGGCCGAATCAGAAATTTTTCAGATATTAAGGAAGCCATTCATCATGGTGCGGTAAAGCGAGTGCGACCGAAGGTAATGACCGTTGCCACGCTCATCATGGCCCTCCTTCCGATCATGTGGTCGAGTACGGCCAATGCAGGCGCCGATGTGATGAAACGGATCGCAGCCCCCATGCTTGGCGGAGTCTTAAGCTCATTTTTAATGGAACTTGTTGTTTATCCTGCAATATTCGCAATTTGGAAGTCAATCGAACTTAAAAAGAACGCTGTCACAAAAACCGCTTAGGATTCGTATTAACTTATGAAGGAGCCGATATATGAAAATCAGTACATTTAGCACTCTCATTCTCTTTCCACTTCTCTTTCTTGTAAGTTTTGAAACGGAAGCGAGTTCGTTCTCGATAGAGAATTTGCTCCCTGCTTACGCGTCGCTTCAAGAATCTCTAGCTTCCGACAATCTCGATGTGGCCAAGAACAAGGCCAAAGATCTACAAGCACAAATTGCCAACACAAAGGGAAAGGAGGTGGAAGGCCTTAAGACTTCGATTCAAAAATTTATCAAAGCATCTTCTCTTAAAGAGGCGAGGAAAGAGTTTAAGGATCTATCCGACCCCTTTGTAAAATGGGTGAGTTCTCATAAGGCGTCTCAATTTGAAGTGGTTTACTGCCCCATGGCAGGAGCTAAATGGGTTCAAAAGAAAGGCGAGATCACAAATCCGTATTTTGGAAGCGAAATGCTTCACTGTGGAGAAAAGGCATCG
Source organism: uncultured Bacteriovoracaceae bacterium (assembly GCA_964601045.1). Taxonomy (GTDB): domain Bacteria; phylum Bdellovibrionota; class UBA2394; order UBA2394; family UBA2394; genus JAQBPA01. The sequence goes on along the minus strand of CAZRLF010000025.1, from coordinate 9,945 downwards.
TAAATTACGGTGTATGAGTGATGAATACGATTCAAGAGGACATAAAGACCGAACAGATGAAGAGCTTATGGGTCTTTATCAAAATGGAAATGAAGCGGCTTTTGAGGAACTTTACAGTAGGTATCGCAGTCGGATTTACGGATATATTAAACTCAGGCTTTCAGAAAAAGATTGGGTGGACGATGTTTTCCAACTGGTTTTCACAAAACTTCACCGCACCCGCCACCAATTCGACCTTAACTTTCGATTCGATCAATGGGTATTCGTTATGACAAAGACAGTACTTTTGGATTTTTGGAAGACAACGGGTGTGAAAAACAAACGCTACTTCAGCGAAAGCTTGGAATCGGCTCCGGTCGATCAACTTTCAACTATTGATCCTATCCCTACCAATCCAACTCTCCTCCCGGAAGCTGTGATGGCAAGCCTGTCCCAAGATCAAAGATCGGTCGTGGAGTTTAAGTTTATTGATGAAATGTCTTACGACGAAATTGCAAAAAAACTCGGCCGATCTCAAGAGAGCGTGAGACAGCTTGTGAGTCGAGCACTTCGAAAACTAAAACAGCATGTTAAAAAATCGGATCGTTTGTCATGAAGTCAAAGTTTTTAGAAGAAACAAACCGTGAGTTTAGGGAGTTTATAGAGGTGGAGCCTAGTCCTCCCCCGGCAAGTCTAGAGGAAGAGATTTTTTCGATGGTCCATCGAGATCTTAATCCGAATCCATGGCTTATTTTTTCGAAGCTTTCCTTCGTTCATTTTTTTGTTGGGCTTTTCACCTTAAGTCTTTGTCCCCAGTTTGGACTTAGAATTTTTGGAGAAGGCTTGGGTCTGATGAAATATTTCCTGGCTTTTGGCACTTATGGTTGCACCGCTCTCTGTGGGGCTTTTTTTGTGGGGACCTCTCTTTTTGTCTCGGGACTTGCTTTGCGACCAGAAGAAATTCGAGTTTTAAAATCACATCGCTGGCTTCAGATTTCCTCTCTTTCCCTGCTCTCACTTGGAGCGTTTTTGATGGCGGATCGAGAGATTTTACTCACTTTTGCGGTTGCTTGGATTGTCGGTTCCGTTATTGGCGGTGTAGCTATGTTGGAACTCGGTCGAGTCCTGCGTTTTTCAACGAGGTGACGACAGCCTATGGCTTGGTTCATTTTTAAAACAGTACTTTCAGGTTTGCTTATTGCAGTAATTTCAAGTTTGGGAAAAAAATATTCAGGGATCGCAGCAATTCTCGCGTCTATTCCATTGATCTCGGTTATGGCATTTATTTGGATGAACGTTGAAGGCGCTCAAAGCGCAGAAATTCAAAAACTTTCGTGGAATATTCTAAAAATCATGCCGCCTTCAACTGTCTTGTTTGTTGCTCTACCGCTATTGCTAAGAGGAGGACTTACTTTCCCGTGGGCTTTATCGGCTGCCTGTTTTGCCACGGTGGGAACCTATTTTGGCTACCTTCATTTGTTGAAGGCGGTGGGAATTAATCTTTAGCTACAAGGACGATCGTCGAAGTCTGAGAGCATTCGCAATCACGGATACTGAGCTTAAACTCATGGCCGCCGCTGCAATTATGGGACTTAAAAGTAATCCAAAAAATGGATAAAGAATTCCGGCTGCTACAGGTACTCCAAGGGCATTATAAATGAAGGCAAAAAAGAGATTCTGTTTGATATTTCTCAGAGTGCCTTCGCTTAAAGCCCGTGCGCGAACGATTCCCGTAAGGTCTCCCTTTACAAGGGTAACTCCTGCACTATTCATAGCCACATCTGTTCCTGTACCCATGGCAATTCCGACTTGAGCTTGGGCTAGAGCCGGAGCATCGTTGATCCCATCGCCTGCCATGGCCACGAATTTTCCATCGTGTTGCATTTGCTTAACGACTTCGGCCTTTTTCTGGGGAAGTACATCCGCAAAAAACTGATCCACACCGACCTTGCGGGCTACTGCTTGAGCCGTTTTTTCATTGTCACCCGTGAGCATCACAACATGAACGCCTTGAGATTGAAGATTTTTGATAGCGCTTACGGTAGTTTCTTTGATTGGGTCCATGACTCCAATAAGGCCTGAAATCATTCCATCAATTGCCACATACATAACGGTCTGACCATCACCTCGATAGTGATTGGCTTTTTCTTCGGCCCCTTTCAAATCGATTTTCTGATCCTTCATAAGGGATAGATTCCCAACAACGACGAGGCGATTTTTAACCTTTGCCGTCGCTCCTTTGCCTGTGACGGAGTTGAAGTCTGAAACGGAGTGAAAAGGAATATTTCTCTCTTTAGCACCCGCTACAATCGCCGAAGCTAATGGGTGTTCACTGGCTTGCTCAACACTAGCGACAAGTGAGAGCATTTCATCTTGAGAGATATTTCCCTGAGCTTCGACGGTGACAAGTTTTGGTTTTCCGACGGTAAGAGTTCCCGTTTTGTCTACGAGAAGCGTGTTTACTTTTCTCATGAGTTCAATGGCTTCCGCGTTTCGAAAAAGAACTCCCATCGTAGCACCTCGGCCTGTTGCGACCATAATCGACATGGGAGTGGCAAGCCCCAAGGCACATGGGCAGGCAATAATGAGCACCGCAACAGCATTTACAATGGCGTGGGCGAGTCTCGGTTCCGGGCCTAGAAAACCCCAAACGAGGGCTGTTAGGACCGAAATAATAACTACAGCCGGAACAAAATAAGCGGAAACTGTATCGACAAGTTTTTGTATGGGAGCACGCGATCTTTGAGCTTCTGCCACCATGTGAACAATTTGAGAAAGTAGTGTGTCTTTTCCGACCTTATCGGCGCGGATAACTAGCGCACCTGTGCCATTGATGGTGGCTCCAACAACTTTTGAGCCCACTTCTTTTTCTACGGGGATTGATTCTCCCGTTACCATAGATTCATCGATTGAGGAACGTCCTGAGACAACAATGCCATCGACGGGAATCTTCTCCCCTGGCCTTACGCGCAGCTCATCTCCAACAAGAATTTCATTAAGTTTTACATCTTCTTCAGCTCCATCTTTTCGGATGCGCCTTGCGGTCTTGGGAGCAAGACCGAGGAGTGCTTTGATTGCGGCACTCGTTTGTCCACGAGCTTTAAGTTCTAAGACTTGACCTAAAAGGACCAAGGTAACGATGACACTTGCTGCCTCAAAATAAAGACCGACTTCTCCTGTCATGGAGTCTCGGAAGGATTCTGGGAAAATATTCGGGAAGAAGACAGCGACGACGCTGTAGAGAAAAGCAACACCGACCCCGAGCCCAATCAGTGTGAACATATTCAGACTTCGAAGTTTAAGAGACTGCCAAAATCGCTCAAAGAATGGCCAAGCTCCCCAGAGAATGACGGGTGTGGCGAGGACAAGCTCAGCCCATTTAAGGAGATCTAAGATTTCTCTTGAGTGAAAAAAATGACGCCCACCCATAGTAATAAAAAGGAGCGGGACGCTTAGCGCGGCACTTACCCAAAAGCGCCTAAGCATCATCTTGTATTCGGCATTGTCGGAAGCTCCTTCATTGCTTGCCAACACAGGTTCGAGAGCCATGCCACAAATTGGGCAATTGCCAGGACCCATTTGTCGCACCTCTGGATGCATCGGACAGGTGTATTCCTCGGTACTATGGGCGTCGTCTTTCGAGGCCACTGTTTTTTCCAGCTTGGGAGTTAGGTAGCTTTTAGGATTTTGATCGAACTTCTCTTTGCACTTCAGGCTACAAAAATAAAACGACTCTTCGTTATAGCGAGATTGGCCTTTTGCTTTTTGGGGATCGACATTCATTCCACAAACGGGATCTTTTACGATTTTCTGAGAAATTGGCGTGAAGTGCATGCTCCCCCCTGTATGAGTATGACGGTGTTCGTGTTGATCATGTTTTTTCATCCTAAACATGCCTTTCTAGTTTTTGAGGAGCTTAAGAAGGTCCCTAAGTTTTTTTTCAACTATAGTTTCTGATCTCGTCTTTGAAAACTCTCGAATGCCTTTTGAAAGCTGATTCTTAATAACCTCGACTTCAATGGCTTTTACAGCCGAAATCACGGCCCGCGTTTGTTGTAGCACGTCACGAGCAGAGCGCTCTTCAGTGAGCATTTTTTCAATTCCTTTTAGCTGCCCAATAATCCTCTTGATGCGAGAAATTGAGTCTGATTGGTTCACAGCTTTTTCGGATTTTGATAGTCTTGTGCGCTGCATCGCTCATTCGCCTCATTCTTAGATATCTATACTGGTACCAGTATAGATATCCTTTGAGATGCAAGAATATGACCTAGGTCATAGTTGCACGCTTCTTGAATAGAATAGAATGAGACGCAATAAATACGGTTTGGAGAAGAGATTGGGAAAATTTGTCATCAAGTCGGGGTAACTTTGTCACAAGTGAGTAATGCGGGCTGAAAGAAACCGGGAGATTGAGGAGGCTATTTTTATGAATGAAACGACAAGTCGACACCACGAGCATGCGCCAAAGGGGAGGCTAGATTGGTATCGAATCGGTACATGGGGCGCCATTGGGGTCATGGCTTTCTATCTTCTTACAGAACACACGGCCCACGTAATCGCCGTTCTCCCGTATCTGTTACTCGCAGCTTGCCCACTGATGCACTTTTTCATGCATGGAAAGCATCACGATCATGGCGATGGGCATCGCGATCACACCGAGGACGAAGGAGATAAGTAATGGAACACGAAAATACACCAGCCTATGGTCTTTGGGGTTTAGTCATCATCAATTCCATTATTTTTATTTTCTTTGCATTTAGCTTTTTCAAACCGCAGACGAAGACGGATTGGAGAACGCTTGGAAGTTTTTCCGCATTTATTGTCGCATTGTTTGCCGAGATGTATGGATTTCCTCTAACGATTTACTTATTTTCGGGGTGGCTCGCGAAAAAGTTTCCAGGAATAGACTTTCTAACCCACGACAGCGGACATCTGCTCCACACCCTTTTAGGGTTAAAGGGAAATCCTCATTTTGACGTTCTTCATATTATAAGCAATGTTTTGATCGTGGTGGGATTTTTGCTTCTCTCGTCGTCCTGGCGCATTCTCTATCGGGCGCAAAAGGCGGGAAAACTTGCAGTGACAGGTCCTTACCAATACGTCAGGCATCCTCAGTACGTCGCTTTCATTTTGGTGATGCTCGGATTTTTATTTCAGTGGCCGACACTCGTAACTCTGGCCATGTTTCCAATTCTTGTTTGGACTTATGTGCGACTTTCTCTTCGTGAAGAAAAGGTTGTCGAAAATGAATTTGGGGATGTTTACAGGAAATATGCCCAAGAGACGCCAAGGTTTATTCCAAAATTTGGGAAACTCTTTGGCTCAGGTAGAGCTGAAAGCAATGTTTAAGACCATAGTTTAGGTTGGGAAGTATTCATGTTTGAACTCAAATTCTTAGGAGCGGCTGGAACGGTCACTGGGTCAAAATACCTTCTTTCATTTGAGGGCAAAAAGATCCTCATCGACTGTGGGCTCTTTCAGGGGCTCAAAACATTGAGGTTAAAGAACTGGGATCGCTTTCCTATCGCACCATCAGAAATAGACGCGGTTCTGCTCACCCATGCTCATATCGACCATTCTGGTTACCTTCCTCGTTTGATCAAAGAGGGGTTTCGAGGAGCAGTTTATTGCACTCCTGCAACAAGAGATCTCTGCAAGATTCTCCTTCCCGACTGTGGGCATCTTATGGAAGAAGAAGCTGAATTTTTGAATCGTCATAAGAAAACAAAGCACACTCCGGCACTCCCACTTTTTACTCTTCAGGATGCAGAAAATTCAATTAAGCAATTTGAAACAGTTCCCTTTAAGGAAGCTAGGACAATAGGAAAAACCTATAGCTTCGAGTTTCACTATGCTGGCCACATTTTGGGAGCGGCCTCCGCCGTCATTAAATTAGACGATAAAACCATTGTCTTTACAGGCGACGTCGGACGAATGAATGATCGAATTTTTTATCCACCAGAAAAACTTCCAGCTTTGGATTATTTAGTCACTGAATCTACATACGGCAATCGTCTTCATAAGCGCGAGAGTACGTTGGATTCTCTAGCACAGGCCATTAATGAAGGGTTTCAAAGAAAGGGTGTAATTCTCGTGCCTGCATTTGCTGTGGGCCGAGCGCAAGCTTTGATGTACGATCTGGCGACACTTAAAGCCTCGGGACGAATTCCGGATTTTCCAATGTATCTCAATAGTCCGATGGCGACCAATGTGAGCGAAGTGTTCTGCGAGTACAATCGACTCCATCGATTGTCTCCTGAGGACTGTAAAGTCACCTGCGATGCTGTGAAATATATCCAAAGCGTAGAAGAGTCTAAGGCTCTTAACGAGAGAAAAGGACCTATGCTCATTATTTCCGCAAGTGGAATGCTTACGGGGGGCCGGATTCTTCATCATTTAAAGGCCTTTGCTCCATTTCCAGAAAATATGATTTTGCTCACTGGATTTCAGGCGGCGGGTACAAGAGGAGAAGCGCTTGAGCGCGGAGCCAAAGAAATTAAAATTCACGGCGCTTATATTCCCGTCAACGCCGAGGTCAGAGTGCTTCATAATATGTCTGCTCACGCAGACTACGGTGAACTGATTCAGTGGTTTTCAGAATCAAAGGTGAGCCCAAAGAAGGTGTTCATCACGCATGGAGAGTCATCCGCAGCTGATGAGTTCAGGCGTCGATTAGAAGAATCTCTCGGATGGAATTGCCTTGTTCCCTCCCAAGATCAAGTTGTGAGGCTCGAATAACATGGAAAACCTTCCGACAAATTGTGAACGCCCATGTCCCTGCAAAATGTCAGTTCATGACACGAGCTTGGTTGTTCTTACGGGCGGACCGGGGGCTGGAAAAACAGCAGTCTTAGAACTCATACGAAAGGTGCTTTGCGAACACGTTGCGATATTGCCCGAGGCAGCTTCCATACTTTTTGGCGGTGGTTTTTGGCGCTTGGACTCAACGTCCGGAAAAATGGCGGCTCAGCGAGCCATCTTTCGTGTCCAAGAGGAAATGGAAAAGCTTGTTCTTCAAGAGAAGAAGTGGTCGATGGGCCTTTGTGATCGTGGAACTTTGGATGGCCTTGCTTATTGGCCTGGATCAGAATCCGAGTATTTCTCGACTCTTAATACTTCGCCTGAAAAGGAACTCTCAAAATATAAAGCCGTGATTCAGTTGAGGTCGCCAAGTTTGGAGAAGGGATACAATCACCAAAACCCAGTGAGAGTAGAGTCACCAAGCGAGGCTGCAAGGATCGATGAAAAAATTCACAAGATTTGGAAACAACATCCGAATTACTTTTTGATTGAAAGTACAAATGATTTTATCGACAAAGTGCAGAGCGCCGCCAAAACGATTCAGGAGTGGGTGCCCAATTGCTGTCGCGAACATCTTGATGGAGTTGTGCGGTGAACGATCAATATGTTTGGCTTATCTGGTCTTTACTTTTTTTGATCCCATGGTTGATTGTGTTCATTGCCTTTCCTCGATTTCGATCCAGAATGCTCTGGACAAGTCTTCTTACCGCCCCGTTTGGCCTAACAGAACCACTTTTTGTTCCGGAGTATTGGAATCCACCAACTCTTTTTGATCTGGCTCAGCGAACTGGGTTCGACATTGAGAGTCTTATTTTTTGCTTTGGAATTGGAGGAATAGCTGTCGTTTTTTATAATCTGCTTACAGGGCAGAGATCAGTTGATCTTCCCCCTGTGGAAAAAGTTTCAGTTCGCCACCGCTACCATCAATTGGTTCTTGTTTCTCCATTTCTGATTTTTCTGGCTCTTAGCGTTTTTAAATGGAATGCAATTTATCCCGGCATCATCGCAATGATTTCAGGCGGCATTGCTACGATTTGGTGCCGCCCCGATTTATTTAGGAAGTCTTTAATTGGGGGTGTGATTTTTATCTTTTATTATTTTGTATTTTTACTCGGACTAGAACTTCTTTCTCCAAGATACATCTCTCGTTATTGGAATTTTGAGAATCTCTCTGGGTTGATCGTCGTCGGTATGCCCATTGAGGAGTTTCTCTTCGCGTTGGGCTTTGGGATGTATTGGTCGAGCGTCTATGAGCATCTCTTTTGGAAGAGGATTGCTGGCGCTCATGATCATGGGGCAATGAGCAGGGTATGATTTACTATTGTGTTTGGAATTTATTACAAAAAACAACAGGAGGAAATTATGAAAACTAAAACATTTAAAGCATTCGGTACCGCAATCTTTTTCGGAGGCCTAGTATTTGGTGCTGCTTGTTCAACAACGCAAGCCCAGGATTCTAGTGCTGTTGATTCCGCAGAACATTCGAAGCATCATCCGGAACAAAGCACCCCCAAAACGAAAAAAACCGAGAACTCAAACGTAATGAAGAAGGATAGCAGTATGATGGGCGGAAATATGATGAATAATGGGATGATGGAAAAGATGGACATGAATCAAATGATGGGAATGATGCATCAGTGCATGGCAGCTCATAAAGATGGAAAAATGTGTGACCACCAAATGATGGAGAAGTGTCAAGTGTCAATGGACAAGAATGAGTGCATGAAAATGATGGATGATGCCAAAAAGCAGAGTAAAGCGAAAAAATGAACGAATAAAGCAGTGGAATTAACAAATCAAGCTCAGAGAATTGCCGCCATCCAGTCTGTTATTTGGTTGTCCTGGTTCACCATCATATATAACTTGGTGGAGGGAATTGTTTCGGTCATTTTTGGGGTGGAAGATGTATCTATCTCGCTATTCGGATTCGGCGTAGATAGCTTTATCGAAGTTTTCTCGGCTCTTGTAGTTCTATGGCGATTCAAAAAAGAGGAACTTCAGGGACCTAGGATTTCAGAGAAGCGCGAGATGGCAGCTACATCCATAATTGGAAACCTCTTTGTGCTTTTGGCTATTTCGACGGCGATTTTCGCTGTGTTACAACTTGCGGAATCGAAGCATCCAACTACAACCTTACCCGGAACGATGATTTCTATTGTCAGTTTGAGTTTCATGTTTTTTCTTTGGCTTAGAAAGAGGCAGCTTGGTGATGCATTGAAAAGCCCGACGGTTTTAGGTGATGCAGCATGTTCATTAGCCTGTATTAAGCTCTCGATTATCTTGCTACTTGGTAGTGCTCTCTTCTTTCTCATGCCTTCGCTGTGGTGGACAGATTCCGTTGCCGCACTTATCATGAGTTACTTTATATACCGAGAGGGTCGCGAAATCAGAAGGAATGCGCTTCAGGGAGCTGCACACTCTTGTTGTGGCGGTGGATGAGAGAAGCCGCCTTCAGAGACTAATTGCCCGTTTCCTTGGTCGTCTGCTACTACGATGACTGATGTTCCCTATTTGGATCTGGGAGCAGTAAGTTGCCTTGAAAACTTTCCGAGCGATGGCAGGCCCTTCTGCGACTGATTGATGACCTCGTGACGAACAAATTTATAGGCCTGATAACCTGCGGTTGGGACAGCGATGGCCATCGCGATGGCGTAGAGTACATTGATGAGGGTTCCTAAGTTCATTTTTTAATTCCTTCCTTTTACAGTTTTTCTTTCCAACGATTGAAAATATTGATGACCGACGAGTGGTCCCAGTAAACTTTTCCTTTACGATTTTTATAGCCAAGATTTGTAAGTTCTTTGGCTATAGAAGTGTAGGAGCGTGCTTGACGGACGAGGGCCACAACGCGTCTGCAAATTTTTAGTTCCGATTTGTTGGGCACGAGCTTTCCGTCCTTCACCTTCCAGCCGTAAGGGGGCGTGTTGCATCGATAGTTTTTGGGGTTCGTCATTCGCCCCTTGGATTTTCGGATTCCTTCTTTATGAAGACGCTCTAAAACAAACGCTTTCGAAACATCGAGTCTTTCGGCAATTTGTTTTGCGCTCAATCCTTCGGTAAGGTACATTTTTCGCAGGTTTTCCGGTTTTCGTGAAAACGGTCGCGCAGAAAAGCCGAACGAATACAGATATCTAGGGGTGTTCGTCTGTTGTTCGGGTCGGTCGA